>NZ_DASYAF010000186.1:0-36962 GCF_036501465.1 Phenylobacterium sp. | reverse complement strand
GGTCTTGTGGAAGGCTTCGGTGAGGACCGCCCGTTCTTCCGGCGTCTCGGCCGCACGGGCCTGCACCGCAAGATCACGGGCCAGCATCAGGCCGAGCTCCGCGAGCTCGCCCAGGATCTGCTCGGCTCTCTCGCGCTTGGCCACTGCATCCGACATGAACAAAACGAGAACATAGATCGAGCCCAGAGTCAAGGATTTTCGCGCATTGGAGCGCAACCTACGCAATAAAATCAGCCGGGGCGGATCACCGGGGCTTTGATCCAATGTCTAGTCGCTATGGCGTACCATCGATGCGTATAATGATTAATTCTTTAGAAGAAATTCCCGATTGTGTGATCCACACGGATGTGCCAAGTTCGCATACCAGTAATGACATAGTTCAACTACCTTCCATTCGCCATTAGACATTCGTTCATCTCTAAATTTATAGACTGAAAGGGTGTATATCACTCCCATTTCTCTTGACTGTGACCGCCAATATTCCCTTAGTATGTGATCTTGTATCGGGTCGTGTTCGTTTGGAAGGCTGTATTGCAACTCCCGCCCGCGTGGCGGGATTTCATCCTGACCGCCCTCTCTTTCGGTAGACAGACTGGCCTGCAATCCAAAGAAATATCTATCTAGTAGCTCATTAGACGCTAGTTGTTCTCTATAAAATACGACTCCCATTTTGTGCATATTTGTGGCGGCGGATTTACCTACATTTCTAAATGTATAGTTAAATCCAGCCGCACCACTATCGGGAAACCATGGCTCTATTTTTATAATAGATATGTTAGATCCTCTTTGATCTGTCATGAAAAGTATTTCGTCTTTGTATAATAGGGATATTCCAAACATAAATACAATGACTACCGTCAAGAGCGGTAAAGCTAAGATATTAGAAAATTTATTTGCTTTAATTGACGAATTTATTTCACTATAGTGTATCCATATTACTACCAAACAACATAAAATGGCAAGCATAAACCCGAGTGCAATGAAAGCTCCACCGATCAGCATGAAGGCCTCGCAGGTGAATGCGAGAGCTGCCAAGCCAATGGTCTGCATCGACTCGCCGGTGAGGAGTGTCTTGGAGGGCTTCTTGACCATTCCCCCGATCCTGCGCGCACTCTCACCCAGGTCGCAACGCTCTAGCTTGGTTGTGCCAGCGTTCGAAACGGGAGGACCGGGACGGTCGCAGGACCCCCGGGGCCTTCGGATCAGCGGCTTGCTGGTAGGTCCCCGCTCCGGCATGGAGAAGCATGAGCGCCAAACCCCTGCTGCTGGTCGCCGCGGCGGCCCTGATCGACGCCGACGGGCGGGTGCTGATCTGCCAGCGGCCGGAGGGCAAGCAGCTGGCGGGCCTGTGGGAATTCCCGGGCGGCAAGGTCGAGGCGGGCGAGACGCCGGAGACCTGCCTGATCCGCGAACTTTCCGAGGAGCTGGGTATTTCGGTGACCCAGGCCTGCCTCGCGCCCTTCGTCTTCGCGAGCCACGAATACGAGAGCTTTCACCTCTTGATGCCGCTCTACCTCTGCCGCCGCTGGTCCGGCCAGATCGTCGCCAAGGAGCACAAGGCTCTGGCCTGGGCCAAGCCCGGCAAGCTCGGCGACTATCCGATGCCGCCCGCCGACGCGCCGCTGGTGGCCTGGCTGCGCGACCTCATCTGATGCACCAGGCGGTCCATGCGCTGGGCGTGCGGACCGAGCGGCCCGGCCTGCACGAGATCACCGGCGAGGTCGCCGCCTGGGTCGCGGGCCAGGACATCCGCACGGGCCTCATCACCCTCTTCTGCCGCCACACCTCCGCCTCCCTGCTGATACAGGAGAACGCCGACCCCGACGTGGCCCGCGACCTGGAGGACTGGGCCGCGAAGCTGGCGCCGGAAAGCCCCGGCTATCGCCACCAGGACGAGGGGCCGGACGACATGCCGGCGCACCTGCGCGCGGCGCTGACCGGCGTCAGCCTGTCCGTGCCGGTGATGGAACGGCGCCTGGCGCTGGGGACCTGGCAGGGGATCTATCTGTTCGAGCATCGCGCGCGGCCGCACCGGCGCGAGGTCGTGCTGCACCTGATCGGGGAATAGCGCTTAGGTTGATGACTCAATCATTCTTCAACCGTCATGGCCGGGCTTGTCCCGGCCACCCATAGACACCGCCGTTCGCAAGCGAGACCGCTGCATCGACGCTGCTCTTCATCTGGCCCCGTCGGGGCGTATGGGTGGCCGGGACAAGCCCGGCCATGACGTTATATAAGAAAATCAACGTATTGATTGAGTTTTCAACCTAGGGCCGATCGACATTCCCAGTCCTGGTATCTTGGCGCTCCCCTCTCCATCGAGGAGGAGGGCTTCTGATTCAGTGGCCCGAACCCAGGCAACTCGAACCGAGGGAATGGGGCGCCGTCGCCGCGATCCTCTGCGCAACGCGGAGTCCGTGGGTCCCGGTCTTCGCCTGTGGCGAAACCGGGATGACAGCTGGGGGCGATCCGATAGGCTGGGCTGTCTACAAAGGGAGGGCAGGGCGCATGGGACATCGGGGACTTCTGGCGGCGATAGCGGCGTTGGCCTTGATCGGCGGCCCGGCGTCCGCCCAATCCCCGTCCAATGCGCCCTGGTTCGGCGTGCCGACGCCGGGGCCGGTGAGCGCGCCGGACAAGCCCACCTTCCGCACCGGGCCGGGGGCCTATGGGCCCGCGCCGGCCCACGTGCGGCCGAAGGACGACGCGCGGGGATCGCTCAAGGGCGAGGCGATGATGGCCGACGTGCGCCGCATCGTGGACTTCTCGCTGGAGCGCAAGCGGGCGGGCGACCTGCTCTATGGGCGGATCAGCGGCCTGCCGGCGGAGAAGGCGGTGGTCGACTGGTCGGTGGGCAAGCTGAAGGCGTCCGGCCTGAAGGACGCCCACGCCGAGCCCTACCCATCCGAGGCGCCGCTGTGGCTGCCGGTCAGCTTCGAGGCGCGGGTCACCAGCGAGGGCAGCCCCGACGTGGTGCTGGCCTCGGCCATGCCGATCCGCAACCGCACCGTGAAGCCCGCGACCGCCGAGGGGCCGCTGGTGTTCGTGGGCCGCGGCTCGCCCGCCGAACTCGCCAACATCGACGTGCGCGGCAAGGTGGCGGTGGTCAACGTCGTGCCCGACGACAGCCTGTTCGCCGCCCGCGAGAAGGGCGTGGCGCGCGCGCTGGAGCGGCTCGGCGCGGTGGGGGTGATCAACGCCGTCGAGAGCCCCGGCAACCTGCTGTTCTACGACAACCGCTATGGCTGCGACGCCATCCCCTGCTTCCTGGTGGGCGGCGACGACGGCGCCTTCCTGGAAAGCGTGATCGGCCGCGCCGCGAAAGCCGGCAAGCCGGTCAGGATGAAGCTGTCGCTGAAGGCGGAGGAGCGGACGGGCCTCACCGCCTGGAACGGGGTGGCGACCATCCCCGGCAAGTCCAAGGAGGTGGTGATCGTCAACGCCCACGCCGACGCCTGGTTCGACGGCGCCGACGACAACGCCGACGGCCTGGCGGTGTTCCTGGGGCTCGCGGATTACTTCGCCCACCGGAAGGAGAAGCCGGCCCGGACCCTGGTGTTCATGGTCTCCGGCGGCCACCACACGGCCATCGGCGCGGCGGCCTTCATCAAGGCCCACCCGGAGATCATCGCGAACACCGTGCTGGTGATGAACCTGGAGCACCTGGCGCAGATCAACGTCACCCAGGCCGCGCGTACCGATCCCGGCGGCGGCGCGCCGGGGCCGACGGGTCAACCCGCGCCCGGCGGCTACGGCTCGGGCGTCTGGACCGCCAACACCACCGAGACCACCAAACAGGCGGGCGCGGTGAACGCGACCCCCTTCGTCTGGGCGCTGATGGGCAAGGCCTCGAAGCAATATGGCGTGGTGACCAGCTATGAGCCGACGCCCAGCGCGCCGGGCGACCTGGGGGCCTACATCCGCGCGGGCGTCACCTCCGCCCAGCTGATCTCCAGCGAGGTCTACTACCACTCCTCCGGCGACACGCCGTCGACCATCTCGGTCCCGGGGTTGGAGCGGGCGGCGGCCTTCTACGCGGGCTTCATCGAGGACGTCGCCAAGGCGCCGCGCGACAAGCTCAAAGGCCCGCCGCCGCCCCGGCCCTGACGGTTGAAAGATGATTGAGTCATCAGGCTAGGCCAGGCCGTGGGCCGCGAGTTCCGCGCGGACCCGTTCGAGCACCGGGCCCCACTCGCGCGGCCGGTCCTGGCGGAAGATGCGCACGGCCGGATACCAGTCGCTGCGCAGCCCGTCGTTCCAGCGCCAGTCCAGGCCGGTGCGCGCGCCCAGCAGCCAGCAGGGCTTGCCCATGGCCAGCGCCAGGTGGGCGACCGAGGTGCAGACGCTGACCACCAGGTCGAGGCCGGCGATGATCCCGGCGGTCTCGGCCATGTCCTTCGCGCCCGTGGCCTCCGGCGAAAGGTCGCGGCCGAGCGCCGTGAGCGCCTGCGCCGAGGCGGCGTCCATCGAGCGGTTCTGGTCATTGTGCTGTTCGGGGTTGCCGCGCGCCATGACTCCCACGCCGCCGCCGCCCGGGCCGCCCAGTCCGCGCAGATAGGCCGCCCGCTCGCCCGCGACGCCCTCCAGCCCCATCCGCAGCGGAAGCGAGCAGGCGTGGGCCCAGGCGTCGGCCGAAGGCTGTGGCGGGACCACGAAGCCGGCGGCGTCGAACAGCGGCCGCAGGCGCGGGTCGCCAGCCATCACCACGCGCACGCCCTGGTCGCGCAGGATCGCGGCGAAGCGGGCGAACATCAGCTGGTCGCCCAGTCCCTGTTCGCCCAGCACCAGCAGGGTCTTGCCGGCCATGGGCTCGCCCTGCCACTCGGGGATATCGAGCGGCGGCGGCTTCAGGCCCAGAATCTCGCGGCGCGCTTCGTAGTAGGGCCACGCTTCCATCTCGCGGCGCTGCGCGAGCAGGGTCATGGCCAGGCCGCGCCGGGCCAGCGCGAAGTCCGCGTCGTGCTTCAGGAGGCGGCGGAAGGCGGCCTCCGCCTCGGCCAGCCGGTCCGTATCGCGGTAGATCCGCGCCAGGTTGTAGATGGCGTTTCGCGCGTTCGGGAACGCCCGGTAGCCCCGCTCGGCGGTCTCCAGGTCGCCCGCCTGGTGCGCCGCGGCGGCGGCTTCGAAGGAGATCGCCATGCGCCCCGCTTAGCACGCCGGGCGCATGGCGTGGACGGGTCCTAATGCTTGGACTTGCCGCCCCCGTCCTTACCGGCGTCCTCGAAGGCGTCCTTCACCTCACCCTCGGTGATCCGGGCGGACGGATCGCCCTTCTGGTTCAGGTTCTGCTCCTCGGTGCCGTCACCCATCATGCCGGGGTGAAGGTCCTTGCTGTCCTTGCCTTGGCCGCTCGGCGTTTGCTGACCCATCGTGTGCCTCCTCTTGTGAGGCCTAGCTAACGGGCGGCGCGCGGCGGGCGTTCCTCAGCGGCTGGCGACCTGGCGCGGGGCGCGGGTCGCCTCGACCACGCACTGGCCGGTGTCGATCATGGCGTGCTGGCCCAGGCAGTAGACGTCCTCGTAGCGCGGCCCGGCGCTGGCCAGGCACTGGTAGAGGTTGAGCTTGGCCATGTGCAGGCACGAGCCGGTGCGCGGCTCGCTCATCAGGCTGCGGCCGCGGGCTTCCTCGCCCAGCACCGAGAGCGCCGCCAGCGCCACGCCGCGGGTCACCGCCGGGCTGGGCGCGCCCGGCCGCCGCGGGCCGAGCGCCAGGGCGGCCCTGAGCGCCTCGTCGTCCTCGCGGCCGGGCCGATAGGCGGCCTGGGAGATGCGCTTGACCTGCGCCAGCTCGCCGGCGTGGTCGGGCGCCGTGGTCTTGGACCAGGCCTGCTTCTGGAGGGTGTAGGCGGCGTGCTTGACCTTCTCGCCATCGGTGGCGAGGCCCGAGCCCTGGGCGTAGAGCGCGCCGGCCGCCCGCGCGGCGGCGGCGTCGGCGGCGGGGATGGCGAGCACGGCCTGCGGGTCGGCGACCAGGCGGCGGGAAAGCTCGCCGCGGTCGCGCTCGGCGCGGCCCTTTTCGGCATTCAGGGCGGCCACGAAGCGCGGCTCCTGCAAGGCGGCCAGCGCCGCATAGGCGACCATGCCGGCCTCGAACTCGTGCGGCTCGTGGGCGGCGGCGGTCTGCAGCGCCTGGCTGACCTCGCTCGGGCCGGCGAAGGCCGGATCGATGCCGCGGGCGTGGCGCATGAAGCTTTCGAAGGCGGCGGCCTCAGCGGCCAGGCTGCGCTCGGCGGCGGCCGGGGCCGCGGACGCCATCGGCGCCGGCGTGGGCGCGGCGCGGGCGATCGGCGCGCGCGTCGCCACGTGGCGTGGCGCAGGCTGGCTCGCGCAACTCGCCAGGATCAGGGCCAGCGGCGCTGCAAGACCAGTCAGGACCGGCGTCTTCAATCGGTTCGTCATCTTAGACCCCCGCAAGCAGGCGTCCCCCTCAGGCGCCACCGTGGCCGAAGCCGTTCGTGGCGCCGCCGTGGCCAGTTGTCGCGAGGTTCGCTTACCGCGGTGTTAGCGAGCTCAACCGTAGGCCTGCGGTCCGTCGCCTCACCCCTTCAGTTTCGAGGCAGCGGATGCTCGATCGTGCCCAGGGCGTCGGCCAGGCGCATCTTCGCCGAGCCGGGCTTCAGCGGCCGGGGCTGGCTTTCGTGCGGCGCCCAGCCGGTCAGGGTGACGATCTCGAAGGTGGCGGGGATGCGCCCGTCCGGCCCGGCGAACCGTTCGGCGTAGATCTCGCCGGCGCGGGCGATCAGGGCGCGGGTCAGCGCGCGGGGATGGCGCTCGGCCAGCACATTGGTCTCGCCCATCTGGCGCAGGTCGGCGAACAGCTTCAGCGGGTGGTCGTAGCGGACGCTCACCCGGTCCACGTCGGCCACCGGCAGGGCGAAGCCGGCGCGCTGCAGCAGGCCCGCGGCGTCGCGGCTGTCGGCGAAGGGCGAGACGCGGCTGCCGGCGCCGCCCCAGAGCTCGTCCTCCGCCTGGGTCAGCGCCTGGCGCAGTTCGGTGAGCGTCGAGCCGCCGAGGAAGGCGGCGAGCAGCAGGCCGTCCGGCTTCAGCGCCCGGCGGACCTGGATCAGCGCGCCCACCACGTCGTTGGTCCAGTGCAGGCCGAAGGCGCCGACCGCCAGGTCCAGGCTGGCCGGCGCGAAGGGCAGGCGCTCCTCGTCGGCCACCAGGCGCGGGCCCGCGCGGCCCGCCAGCATCGCCGGCGACAGCTCGGCCTCGATCAGCAGGCCCACGCGCGCGGCGGCGTCGCTGCCGGCCAGGGCCTCGCGGAAGGCGCCC
The DNA here is from genome assembly GCF_036501465.1 of Phenylobacterium sp. Taxonomy (GTDB): domain Bacteria; phylum Pseudomonadota; class Alphaproteobacteria; order Caulobacterales; family Caulobacteraceae; genus Phenylobacterium. The sequence continues at coordinate 29,688 of NZ_DASYAF010000186.1, read as the reverse complement.
CGGCGCGCGGAGAGGTCGACGGCCACCGGGAAGTCCCGCATGATCGCCTCCAGGCGCTCCACCAGGTCGAGGGCGGCGCGGCGCTGCAGGAAGTCGGCGCCGGCGAAGCCGGCGGCGGCGCGGTCGAGGCGCCGGCGGTGCAGGGCGCGGTCGAAGAGGCGAGGGGGAGCCGACATTGCGGGCGGAAGATGGCGTCTTCCTTCAGCGTTTGAAACCCGGACCGCGCGTGCGGGCCCTGACACGCGGCGCGCTCGACCTGATTTTCCCGCCGCAGGCCATCGACGGCGGGGCGGCGCTGGCCGGCGGGCTGTCGGCGGCCGCCTGGAGCCGCATCCACTTCCTGGACGGGCCGGTGTGCGACGGCTGCGGGGTCCCGTTCGAGTTCGAGATCGGCTCGCGCTGCGCGGCCTGCCTGGGCCGGCCGCCCGCCTTCGACGCCGCCCGCGCCGCCTGCCTCTATGACGAGACCAGCCGCGAGCCGATCCTGAAGCTGAAGCACGCCGACCGCACCGACCTCGCGCCGCTGTTCGCCCGCTGGCTGTCGCGCGCCGCGCGCCCGCTGATCGAAGGGGCCGACGCCATAGCGCCCGTGCCGCTGCACCCCGCGCGCCTGCTCTCGCGCCGCTACAACCAGGCCGCCGAGATCGCGCGGCCGCTGGCGGCCATGACCGGCCTTGCCTACCTGCCCGACGCGCTGGTCCGCCGCCGCGCCACGGAAACCCAGGGCGGCAAGTCCGGGACGGGCCGGCGGCGCAATGTGGCCGGCGCCTTCGAGGTTCCCGCCCGCCGCGCGGGACGGGTGGCCGGCCGGCGCATCCTGCTGATCGACGACGTGATGACCACCGGGGCCACGGCCGAGGGCTGCGCGCGGGCGCTGAAGGCCGCCGGCGCCGTGCGGGTGGATGTCGCAGTGGTCGCCCGGGTTAAAGAGATGTCCAGACTCGCTATATGAACATCCTGCGACGACTAGGTTTGTTGCGATCGAATCCGAGTGCTGTCCCCGCCGCCATGACCCCCGAAGCCAAGCTGCACGTCACCATCTACACCCGGCCCTATTGCTCCTACTGCATCCGCGCGGTGGAGCTGTTGGAGCGCAAGGGCGTGGACTTCACCGAGATCGAGGCCGGCTTCGATCCGGCCAAGCGCGCGGAGATGATCCAGCGCGCCGGCGGCCGCGCCACCTTCCCGCAGATCTTCGTCGGCGAGCGGCACATCGGCGGCTGCGACGACATGATGGCCCTGGAGCGCGAGGGCAAGCTGGACCCGCTGCTGCAGCAGGCGGCCTGACACCCTCCCCTAGATGGGGAGGGACGGCTATATGCTGACCCCATGAAAGTCGGCCTGATCCAGACCCGGACGCCCGCCACCCAGGCCGCGGCCCTGGCCCATGTGCTGCCGCTGGTGCGCGAGGCGGCCGCGCAGGGCGCCGGTTTCATCGCCACGCCCGAGGGGACCAACATCCTGCAGAAGGACCGCGAGGCCCTGCTGCCGTTGCTGGTCGGCCTGGAGGACGACGTGGTGGTCGCCGGCCTGCGCGCGGCGGCCAGGGACCTCGGCGTCTGGATCCTGGTGGGCTCGGCCCTGGTGAGGCGGCAGGACGGCAAGGCCGCCAACCGCTCGGCGCTGATCGCGCCCGACGGCGCGATCACGGCCACCTACGACAAGCTGCACATGTTTGACGTCGACCTGCCGACCGGCGAGACGGCCCGGGAGTCGGCGACCTATGAGCCGGGCGCCGCGGCGGTCACCGCCCGCGCCGGCGACCTCAAGCTCGGCATGAGCGTCTGCTACGACCTGCGCTTCCCGGCCCTCTACCGGGCGCTGGCGCTGGCCGGCGCGGAGGTGATGACCATCCCCGCCGCCTTCACCCGGCCCACCGGGGCGGCGCATTGGGAGGTGCTGATGCGCGCCCGCGCCATCGAGACCGGGGCCTTCGTGCTGGCGCCGGCCCAGGGCGGCAAGCACGAGGACGGCCGCGGCACCTGGGGCCATTCCCTGGCCGTCGCGCCCTGGGGCGAGGTCATAGCCCATCTGGATCATGACGAGCCGGGCGTGCTGATCGCGGACCTGGACCTGGCCGCCGCCGCCAAGGCGCGCGCCGCCATCCCGAACCTGGTCAACGCCAGGTCCTTCACTGCGCCCGCGGCCCTCGCATGATCCGCTATGCCCTCCTCTGCGAGCACGACCACGAGTTCGAGGGCTGGTTCGGCGCCTCGGGCGACTTCGACGACCAGCAGGCGCGCGGGCTGCTGGACTGCCCGATGTGCGGCTCCAAGGCGGTGCGCAAGGCGATCATGGCCCCGGCGGTGGCGGGAACGAAGCGCCGCAGCCAGAACAACTCGCCGGCCCAGAACCACGAGATGATGATGCAGGCGATGTCCGCGGTGCGTCGGCACGTGGAAGAGACCTTCGACGACGTCGGAGACGCCTTCGCGCGGGAGGCCCGCGCCATCCACGAGGGCCGGGCGGAGGACCGCGGCATCTATGGCCAGGCCACCTCCGCCGAGGTGCGCGAGCTGGTGGAGGACGGCGTCCCGATCGCGCCCTTGCCGCCGGATCCGAAAGCGAAGAAGGCCGCGCTCAACTGACGCGCGGCGCGCGCCCGCAAGGCTCTTGCCTTCCAGGGCGAGGCTCGACAACTTTCCGCTGAGGGGGAGTGTCGCGCATGTTCAGGTTGGGCTTGATCCTGGCTGTCGCCGCGGCGGCGGTCGGCCTTTCGGCGCGCGCCGCGCCGCTTGAGGCGTTCGGGCGGCTGCCGAGCATCGAGCAGGTGGCGATTTCACCGGACGGCGCGCGGCTGGGCGTGGTCTGGACCGACGGCGCCCAGCGCCGGCTGATCCTGGAGACGGTCGCCGACCTCAAGCCCATGGGCGGCGTCGACCTGGGCCCGGCCAAGGTCCGCAACATCCAGTGGGCGGGCGCCGATCACCTGATCATCACCGCCTCGCAGACCACCACCATCATGGGGGTCGATGCGCCGCGCGGCGAATGGCACGTGGCGTTCGACCTCAACCTGACGACCCACAAGCTGCACGGCCTGCTGGCCGACGTGGAGAACTCGCTCAATGTGATCGTCGACCGGCCGCTGGTCCGCACCCTGGATGGCAAGCCCGTGGTCTTCCTGCAGGGCATCCATTTCGTCCAGCACCAGGGCGTCGATACCCTCTATCGCGTGAACCTGGACAGGGACATCGCCCGGCCGGTCGAGGAGGGGTCCGAGGGCACACGCGACTGGGTGGTCGGCTCCGACGGGGCCGCGCTCGCCCAGGTCGTCTTCGACGACCGCCGGGGGAAGTGGGGCCTGAAGCAGAAGATCGGCGGCGGCTGGCGCGAGACGAAGGAACTGGTGAGCGACGATCCGCCCCAGATGCTGGGCCTTGGCCGCGACGGGCGCAGCATCCTGATGCGTGAGCTGAAGGATGGGGCCGCGGCCCTGCGCGAGGTGTCCTCCGACGGCGCCTGGGGCGATCCCCTGGTGCTACAGGACGCCGACGGCCCGATCTTCGATCCGGCCCGCCACAACCTGATCGGCTACTACGCCCTGATCGGCGACGAAGGCCGCTACACCTTCTTCGACGCCGCCGACCAGAAGCTGTGGGACGCCGTGAAGGCCGCCTATCCCGGTCAGCAGGTGCAGCTGGTGTCCTGGTCCGACGACCACCGCAAGATGGTGGTGCGGGTGGATTCCGCGTCCGAAGGCGCGGCCTACGCCCTGGTCAATCTCGACAACCGCGACGCCCACTGGCTGGGCGGCGAATACGAGAAGGTCGCGCCGCAGGACATCTCGCCGGTCAAGGCGATCCGCTTCAAGGCCAAGGACGGGCTGGAGCTGCACGGCTATCTCACCACGCCGAAGGGCAAGCCGGCCAAGGGCCTGCCGCTGGTGGTCTTCCCGCACGGCGGGCCCGCCGATCGCGACACCCTGGGCTTCGACTGGTGGGCGCAGGCGATGGCGTCTCGCGGCTATGCGGTGCTGCAGGTCAATTTCCGCGGCTCGGACGGCTACGGCTGGGACTTCCTGAAGGCCGGCTTCGGCGAATGGGGCCGCAAGATGCAGACCGACCTCTCCGACGGGGTGCGCTACCTGGCGGCGGACGGGACCATCGATCCCAAGCGGGTCTGCATCGTGGGCGCCAGCTACGGCGGCTATGCGGCCCTGGCCGGCGCGGCGCTGGACACCGGCGTCTACCGCTGCGCCGTCTCCTACGGCGGCATTTCGGACCTCAAGAAGTTCAACGCCTGGGTCGGCCACAACAACGGCTTCGCCAGCCAGCGCTATTTCCTGCGCTTCCTGGGGGCGGAGAGCAGCAAGGACCCGACCCTGGCCGAGGTCTCGCCCGCCGCCCACATCGACCGGGTGGCGATCCCGGTCATGCTGATCCACGGCAAGGACGACACCGTGGTGCCGCTGGAGCAGAGCCGGATCATGGCCGACGCGCTCAAGGCGGCCGGCAAGCCGGTGGAGCTGGTCACGCTCGACTCCACCGACCACTGGCTCACCAACGGCGCGACCCGGCTGGCCATGCTGCAGGCGGCCATGGCCTTCGTGGAGAAGAACAATCCGCCGGACTAGCCGCTCCTCCCCTGTCGCGCAGACGACGGGGAAGGCCGCGCTCAACGGATGAAACTTTCCCGATAAAGCTTTGTAGCGGCTGCAACTGCGGACAGGTCCGCGGGGCGTCCGGCGACTGGCTGGCGACCACGCATATTTGAAACCCGCGGGGCTCTTCGGCCTGCCGGCAATGCCACCGCAAAAATGCCGGATAGGTGGCAAGAATGCGGGGCCACACACGCGTCCCCATGCCATTGGAGCCCCGGTTTGCGCCTCGATCTGCTCTGCTGCGGCGTCGCCGCGCTAGCCGTGGCGGCCTCCAGCGCCTCGGCGCAGCTCCCGCCCGAGCTGCAGGCCTTCATCAGGACGCCGGCGCATCGGGCGGAGATCGCCGCCTCGGTCCGGCCGTACCTCGCGGACGTGCCGTCATGCCAGGCGGCGACGACGCGGTCGGTGTCGGTCAACATCTACACGCCCCCGACGTTCGCCAGCGACGGAAGCCTGACCGGGGGTGTCTTCAAGGAGAACATCAAGATCGATGGGTGCGCGACCTCCGGCGCCCTCAATATCCTGACGATGTTCCGCCCGGGTGCGCCGCCGCTGGTCGGCATGCTGCTGCCTGGCGACACGCACGCGGACATCGCCCTGCAGCGCGACGCCCTGGTCAGCGCAAGAGCCCTTGTCGCGGGAAAGACGCCGGCCGGATGCGGCGCCCTGCACGTCATCGACACCCATTTCGACGGCTACGGCGAGCCGGTGAACGCGGATGTCCCGGCCGGCCGGGACGCGCGCCAGTGGCGTGAGACGTGGACGTTCTTCAGCTGCGGCCAGCAGACGGCGATCCACGTCGACTTTTTTCCCACCCACACCGGGACACACTTCGTTGCCGCGTTCTGACGGCCTAGCGCGGGCGGCCGAAGAACAGGCCGTCGGGGTCGGTGAAGAAGGGCCAGCTGAACTAACTTCGTGTTCTCGGCGAAAGCCGGGACCAATGCCGCGTCCGAGGGTGGCGCCGGGCCTAGCCACGTTCTGAGCCTCAGCTTGGGTCCCGGCTTTCGCCGGGATGAGCGGATGAGGGTTGTGTGGCCGATGCGCCACACTACATCGGGATGGCCCGGGGTTGTGCTTGTTGAAGGCTTCCTTGGGCTAATCCGCCTACCAAGGGGACCTGATGAATATCGACGTCTATTCCGACCGCGCCAAGCAGGCGATCCAGTCGGCGCAGAGCCTGGCGCTCGCGCGCGGCCACCAGCAGCTTGCGCCCGAACATCTGCTGAAGGTGCTGCTGGAGGAGAAGGACGGCCTTTCCCGCGCGCTGATCCAGAGCGCCGGCGGGCGGCCCGACGAGGCCGACAAGGCCACAGACCAGCTGCTTTCCAAGGTCCCGAAGGTGGAGGGCGGCTCCGGCCAGCTCTACATGAAGCCCGAAACGGCCCGGGTGTTCGCCGGCGCCGAGCTGGGCGCCAAGGACGCGGGCGACGCCTTCGTCACCACCGAGCGCCTGCTGATCGCCATCGCCAAGGATGGCGGCGAGGCGGCGCGCGCGCTGAAGGACGCCGGCGCGACCCCCAAGGGCCTGGAAGAGGCCGCGGTCGCGCTGCGCAAGGGCAAGACCGCCGATAGCGCCTCGGCCGAGGAGGGCTACGACGCCCTGAAGCGCTACGCCCGCGATCTCACCCAGGCGGCCCGCGACGGCAAGCTGGACCCGGTGATCGGCCGCGACGAGGAGATCCGCCGCACGATCCAGGTGCTCTCCCGCCGCACCAAGAACAACCCCGTGCTGATCGGCGAGCCCGGCGTCGGCAAGACCGCCATCGTCGAGGGCCTGGCGCTGCGCATCGTCAACGGCGACGTGCCCGAGAGCCTGAAGGACAAGCAGCTGATGGCGCTCGACATGGGCGCCCTGATCGCCGGCGCGAAATACCGCGGCGAGTTCGAGGAGCGGCTGAAGGCCGTGCTCGGCGAGGTCACCGCCGCCGAGGGCTCGATCATCCTGTTCATCGACGAGATGCACACCCTGGTGGGCGCCGGGAAGACCGACGGCGCCATGGACGCCTCCAACCTGCTGAAGCCGGCGCTGGCCCGCGGCGAACTGCACTGCGTGGGCGCCACCACGCTGGACGAGTACCGCAAGCATGTGGAGAAGGACGCCGCCCTGGCGCGCCGCTTCCAGCCGGTGTTCGTCAGCGAGCCCACGGTGGAGGACACCGTCTCCATCCTGCGCGGCCTGAAGGAGAAGTACGAGCTGCACCACGGGGTGCGGATCACCGACGGCGCCATCGTCGCCGCGGCCAACCTCTCCAACCGCTACATCGCCGACCGCTTCCTGCCGGACAAGGCCATCGACCTGATGGACGAGGCGGGCAGCCGGGTGCGCATGGCGGTGGATTCGAAGCCCGAGGAGCTGGACGAGATCGACCGGCGCATCGTGCAGTTGAAGATCGAGCGCGAGGCGCTGACCAAGGAGACCGACGCGGCCTCCAAGGCGCGGCTGGAGAAGCTTGAGGACGAACTCGACGACCTGGAAGGCCAGTCCGCCGAAATGACCGCCCGCTGGCGCACCGAGAAGGAGAAGGTCTCCTCGTCCGCCCAGCTGCGCGAGGCGCTGGAGCGGCTGCGCGCCGAGCTGGGGAACGCCCAGCGAAACGGCCAGCTGCAGCGCGCTTCGGAGATCGCCTACGGCGAGATCCCGACGCTCGAGAAGCGCCTCGCCGAAGAGGAGTCCAAGGCCGACGCCGACGCCGTCTCACCCGAGGTGGTCGACGCCGAGCAGATCGCCGCGGTGGTCTCCCGCTGGACCGGGGTGCCGGTCGAGAAGATGCTCGAAGGCGAGCGCGAGAAGCTTCTTGCGATGGAAGACGCGCTGCGCGCCCGCGTGGTCGGCCAGGAGGAGGCGCTGGAAGCCGTCTCCGACGCCGTGCGCCGGGCCCGCGCCGGCCTGCACGATCCCAACCGGCCGATCGGCTCCTTCCTGTTCCTGGGCCCCACCGGGGTCGGCAAGACCGAGCTCACCAAGGCGCTAGCCGAATTCATGTTCGCCGACGAGCAGGCGATCACCCGCCTCGACATGAGCGAATATATGGAAAAGCACTCGGTCAGCCGGATGATCGGGGCGCCGCCCGGCTATGTCGGCTACGACGAGGGCGGGGCGCTGACCGAATCTGTGCGCCGCCGGCCCTATCAGGTGGTGCTGTTCGACGAGGTCGAGAAGGCCCACCCGGACGTGTTCAACGTGCTGCTGCAGGTGCTGGACGACGGCCGGCTGACCGACGGCCAGGGCCGCACCGTGGACTTCCGCAACGTGATCATCGTCATGACCTCCAACCTGGGCTCGGAGTTCCTGGCCACCCTGGGCGACGACCAGGACGTGGAGGAAGCGCGCGCCTCGGTGATGGACGTCGTCCGCCGCCACTTCCGGCCAGAGTTCCTGAACCGGATCGACGAGACCATCCTGTTCAAGCGGCTGGGCCGCGCGGAGATGGACGACATCGTCAAAATCCAGCTTCTGCGGGTCGACAAGCTGCTCGCCGACCGGCGCATGACCATCGCGCTCGACGCGGCGGCCACCCACTGGCTGGCCGACAAGGGCTACGATCCGGTCTATGGCGCGCGGCCGCTGAAGCGGGTGATCCAGAAGGACCTGGTCGATCCGATCGCGCGCAAGCTGCTGGCCGGCGAGTTCGAGGACGGGGCGGTGATCGACGTCACGGCCGACCAGGACGGCCTGGTGATCGGCCGGGCCAAGGTTCACTGACCACGCCCTCCGCCTAAGGAAGAGGGGCCGCCGGGCGACCCCTCATCCGACTTGCTTGGCAAGCCACCTTCTCCCGCAAGGGGAGAAGGCTCGCTCATGCGTCAGTCGCAGACCCTGCGCGTCACATAGTGGTCGAGATAGTCGTCGAAGCGGTCGCGCAGCTTGCACTTAATGACGTGGCCGTCGCGGGCGATCATCCCGTTCGGGTCGGGGCCGAACCGGTCGACCGGCACCTCGCCGCGCGGGGCGGCGTAGCCATCGTCCAGATAGCGGTCGTAGCCAGAGTTGTAGTCATGGTGCGCGTAGTAGCCCGGCTCGTCATAGGGATAGGGCTGGGCGACGGCGGTGGTGGCCGCCAGGGTCAGGCCACCGATCGCGGCGGCGGCGCTCGTCAGGATGAGCTTACGCATCTCCATCTCCTTTCGAGACATCCCTCGGGGCGGGGAAAGCGCGTGGAGACGGATGGGGTTCCTAGGGCGACGCTGGTCCCTAGAGCTCGAACGGGGTGACCTTGCCGCCCTTGGTGACCACCCGGCGCATCATCGCCAGGTTCGGGCCGCTCTGGCCGGCGGCGGGCTTGGCGAGCGTCACCAGGTACCAGGCGCCGTCCGGCAGGCCGGGGAAGACGAAGTGGTTGGCGGCGTCGCACTTGGCGCGCTTCACATAGGGGTCGGAATCGCCGGGCGGGGCCATGTTCTGGCGGCTGCGCACATCGTCGACCGGCAGGGCCGCGCGCTGGTCGGACTTGTAGAGCACCATCATCCGGCGACGCGACCACGGCGTCTCCGGGGTCGCGACCACGGTCAGGCCCGCGCAGGTGTAGCGCGCGGCGCCCGGCGGGTGAGCCAGGACGCCGGAGAGCGTGTTCTTGCCCGGGACCTGCGACCAGGCGAAGTCGCTGGCGCGGAAGGCGTCGTCGGCCGGCGGCGGGGGCGGCGGCGGGGCCGACGGCAGGCGCCCGGGCGGCGGCGGGCCCAGGGCGGGCGCGCAGGCGGCGGCGGAGAGCGCGCACAGCGCGGCGGCGGCGAGGAGACGGACTGAGGTGGAAAGGGGGCGAGCGGCCATGTCCGCCAGCTTATAGGCCATTGCGGCGAAATCGCGCCAGACGCCCGCCGCGTGGCCAGATGCCCTGCGCCTAGATCGTCGCCACCGCCAGCACCAGCAGGCCGGTGAGCAGCAACACGGAGGCGAAGCCGGTGATCGACCAGACGACGAGGGTCTTGATCCCCGCGCCCAGCAGGCTCGAGCCATAGCCGCCGCGCAGGGTCTGGAAGAGGTTCACCAGGCTCCAGACCGCGGCGGCGGCGAAGTACCAGCCCATCGCGCTGAACGGCAGCAGGAACCCCACCGCGCTCACCAGGAAGCCGAACGACATCAGGTTCATGGCCACGATCAGGTGGTCGTAGACGTAGAGGTCCTTGCGCCGCCGGTAGACCAGCGCCAGCGACAGGCCGACGATCGGCAACAGCCCGACGGCGCCGCGGTGGCCCCAGTTGAAGACCACGTTCCAGTACTGGTCGGGGTCGTCGGCGGCTTTCTTGATGCCCTTCTCGAACCAGCGGGTCTTGTCGGGCCGGGCGGGCTTGGCCGCGTCCTCGGCGGGATCCTTGGCGGGCAGGCCCTGGGCCACGCGGTCGGCGTGGTGCATCGACCGCGCGTAGCGGGCCTGGACCCTGCCGATCCGCCGGTTGTAAGCCGCCAGGGTCTTCTGAGGGCTGACGTCCTTGTCCTTGAGCTCCTCGTCGCGGTCGGCGGCCGCCTCCTTCAGGTCGTCCCGCAGGTCCTTGGCGGCCTCCGTGCGGCGCTTGGCGGCGGCCTCGGCGCGGCCCTGGGGCGTGGCCAGCCTGGCGTTCTCGCGCGCCACATTCCGCTGGCTGATGACCGTCGAGCGGTGGGTCATGTTCTGGGCGGCGAAGATGAACACCACCAGGGCCACCAGGAAGCAGCGGAACGGCGGGATGTGGCGCACGATGCGGCCGTCGATGTAGTCGCGCGCCAAGCCGCCGGGCTTGAAGAACAGCGCCGGCAGGGTGCGCCACAGCCGCCCGTCCAGCTCGAACAGCCCTTCGAAGGCCTCATAGATCAGATGCAGGATCGAGCGGTGATGCAGGTCGGCGCCCTGGCCGCAGACGTGGCAGAACGGCCCGACCAGCTCGGCGTCGCAGTTCTTGCAGTGCGACCCGTGCGGCGGCATGTGGCGATTGCGGCCGCCACCGACCAGGTGCGAGAGCGAATCCGCCGCCGCCGCTTCCAGCTCGATGCTCACCGAAGCTCCCTCGACGCAAGTCGACGGGACACTAGCGTATCCCCCTTCCGCTCGTCCCGGCGAAAGCCGGGACCCAAGCGATGGTCCAGGATGTGGCTCCGGCCGGGCTTAGTCACAGGCTCGGCTTGGATCCCGGCTTTCGCCGGGATGAGCGGCGGAGGGCTAGTCGTCACCGCGCGGCCGCCCGCGCATCGCCTTCACATTCCCTCGCTTGGACTTGCCCTCCAGGCGCTTCAGCTTCGAGGCGTAGGTCGGCCGGGTCTTCTTGCGCGGCGGGGGCGGCGGCTCGGCGGCCTTGCGGATCAGCGTCAGCATGCGGCCGACAGCCTCGGCGCGGTTCATTTCCTGGCTGCGCCGGGTCTGGGCCACCAGCACGATCACGCCGTCCTGGGTCAGCCGGCTTCCGGCCAGCCGGTAGAGGCGGGCGCGCACATCCTCCGGCAGGCCGGGCGAGCCACGGGCGTCGAAGCGCAGCTCCACGGCGGTGGAGACCTTGTTCACATGCTGGCCGCCCGGCCCGGAGGCGCGCACCGCGCGCACCTGGAACTCATCGTCGGCGAGCTGGATCGTGGGGGTCACCTCGATCATGGCGCGAGGCTGCCATGCTTTGCCAAGCTTCGTCCAAGCCGCTATGAGGCGGCCATGCGTTCGATGCGCCCGCTCTTCGTACTCCTTATTCCGACCGCCTCCGGCGGGCCGGTGAGGGACGTTGTGCGCTAGACCCGAACAGCACAGAGCGACCCGCACAGCCCCGCCGGATCCGGACGGGGCTTTTTCATGAGCGCCCGTCCGCCTCCCGCCCCGACCGGAGACGACCGATGGACCCGCCCGATCCCCGAGCGCGAAGCGCCAGGCCCGACATCCTGGTCCGGGCGATGGAGCCCGCCGACGTGGCCGACCTGACCGAGGCCTGGAACCAGCCCGACGCCTACGCCGGCACCCTGCAACTTCCCTACACCTCGGTAGATGCGCGCCAGACGCGGTTCGCCGCGAACGCGGACTCGACCCGCCTGGTCGGCGTGGTCGACGGCAAGGCGGTGGGCATGATCTTCCTCGTCCGCGAACAGGCCCGCCGCGCGCACGTGGGTTCGATCGGCATGGCGGTGCACGACGCCTACGCCGGCCGAGGCGTGGGCGCGGCCCTGCTCGACGCGGTCATCGACCTTGCCGACAACTGGCTGCAGCTCAAGCGGCTGGAGCTGTCGGTCTATTCGGACAACGCTCGCGCCATCGCGCTGTACGAACGCTTCGGCTTCGAGCGCGAGGGCCTGATGCGCGCCTATGCCTGGCGCAACGGCCGCCACGTGGACGCCATCGCCATGGCGAGGCTGCGGCTGTGACCGCCCCAGCCCCGGCCCAACCCTTGACCTTCCGGCAAAAAACCGCTTCAGAACGGCCGCTTTGCTGCACTGCCGTTGCGCACATGCGGCGCTTCTTGACCTTCCAGGAGAACAATCATGCGCGTCTACTATGACCGCGACGCCGACCTTTCCCGCATCCTGGACAAGAAGATCGCCATCGTAGGCTATGGCTCGCAGGGCCGGGCGCATGCGCTGAACCTCAAGGATTCCGGGGTGAAGAACGTCGCCGTGGCCCTGAAGCCCGGCTCAGCCACCGCCAAGAAGGTCGAGGCCGACGGCCTGGAGGTGATGAGCGTGGCCGAGGCCGCCAAATGGGCCGACGCGCTGATGGTGCTGGCGCCGGACGAGCTGCAGCGCGGCATCTACAACGCCGAGATCGCGCCGAACCTGAAGGATGGCGCGGCCCTGCTGTTCGCCCATGGCCTGAACGTCCATTTCAACCTGATCGAGCCGGCCGCCGGCGTCGACGTGCTGATGGTGGCGCCCAAGGGCCCCGGCCACACGGTGCGCGGCGAGTACCAGAAGGGCGGCGGCGTGCCCTGCCTGATCGCGGTGCATCAGGACGCCACCGGCGGCGCCATGGACCTGGGCCTGGCCTATGCCTCGGCGATCGGCGGCGGCCGCTCCGGCATCATCGAGACCAACTTCCGCGAGGAATGCGAGACCGACCTGTTCGGCGAGCAGGCGGTGCTGTGCGGCGGCCTCGTGGAGCTTATCCGCGCCGGCTTCGAGACCCTGGTGGAGGCCGGCTATGCCCCGGAGATGGCCTATTTCGAGTGCCTGCACGAGGTGAAGCTGATCGTCGACCTGATCTACGAGGGCGGCATCGCCAACATGAACTACTCGATCTCCAACACCGCCGAGTACGGGGAATATGTCACCGGCCCGCGCATCGTCACCGCCGAGACCAAGGCCGAGATGAAGCGGGTGCTGGAAGACATCCAGTCCGGCCGTTTCGTGCGCGATTTCATGGCCGAGAACGCGGTGGGCGCGCCCAGCTTCAAGGCCACGCGCCGCCGCGGCGCCGAGCACCAGATCGAGGAAGTCGGCCAGCGCCTGCGCGCCATGATGCCCTGGATCACCAAGAACAAGCTGGTCGACACCGCCCGCAACTGAGCGCGCACGCAGCGCCGACTCATCCCCGCGAAGGCGGGGAGCCAGACGAGGCGAAACGGATCGAACAGTTGGCTGGCGGCGTTCTTCTGAACCCAGGAGGACGCCGTTGGCGCGCCGTGCTAGGCTGCCTCCAATAGTCTGGGTTGTGGCGGTTCCGCCGCGCGACCCGCTGACCCTCTGGCCGGCGGGCCCACGACGCCACCAAGCCATCGCCCGGGCGTAAACCGGGAGGTCGCCCATGGCGCCCGAGAACCACGTCGAAAACCCCGCCGAATATGCGCTGGAGAACTTCAGCCACAACGTGTCCGCCGCCGTCCACGCCCTGACGCCGAACCCGGCGCGCCACGTCGGCCAGGCCGTGCCGCAGGTGCGCAGGATCACTGTGCAGGACCTGAAGGATTCCCTGCGGGCGGGCGTCGCCGACCTGGGCGCGCTGCGCGACGACATCCTGTTCATCGGCCTGATCTATCCGGTGGCCGGCCTGGTGCTGGCGCGGCTGGCGGCCGACTACGCCCTGCTGCCCATGGTCTTTCCGCTGGCCTCCGGCTTCGCCTTGCTGGGCCCGGTGGCCGCGATCGGCCTCTATGAGATGAGCCGCCGCCGCGAGCGGGGCGAGCACGTCACCTGGGCCGATGGCTTCAAGGTGCTGCAGTCGCCGGCCATCGGCTCGATCCTGGGGCTGGGCGCGCTGTTCCTGCTGCTGTTCGGCCTGTGGATGGCCGCGGCCTACGAGCTGAACCTGGCGCTGCTGGGCCCGGCCGCCCCGCCCACCATCCGCGCCTTCGAGCAGAACCTGTTCTGGACCCAGGCGGGCGGGACCCTGATCGCCGGCGGGATCGGCATCGGCTTCCTGTTCGCCGTCGCCGCCTTCGCCATGGGCGTGGTCTCCTTCCCGCTGATGCTGGACCGCGACGTGGACATGTGGGTGGCGATCGGGACCTCGGTGAAGGCGGTGGCGAAGAACCCCGGGATCATGGCGCTCTGGGGCCTGATCTTCGCCGGCCTGCTGGTCGCGGGCTCGATCCCCGCGCTGGTCGGCCTGGTGTTCGTCATGCCGGTGCTGGGCCACGCCTCCTGGCACCTCTATCGCAAGGTGGTCGTCTAGGCGCGCCCTGGCAGCCCGGCCGCGAACGGCCTCTCCGCCGCCGGCCGGACGTCGCGCGCCAGGGCGGTCGCCAGGTCGGGCCGGCCGAAGCGGAAGCCCAGCGCCGTCAGCCGCGCCGGCGCCGCGCGCTGGCTCGCCAGGAACATGTCGGCGAACTCGCCCAGCGCCGCGCGCAGCACCGGCGCGGGAACCGCCAGCCACTGCGGCCTGTGCAGGGCGCCGGCCAGGGCGCGGGCGAAGCCGGCCTGGGTGATGTCCTGCGGCGCGACGAGGTTCACCGGTCCTTGGAGCCGCTCTTCGTTCAGGGCGAAGTCCACCGCCGCCGTCACGTCGCTCAGGTGGATCCAGGGGAACCGCTGGCGGCCCGCGCCCATCACCACGCCCAGGCCGAACCGCGCCGGCAGGGCCAGGAGCTGCAGCGGCCCGCCCGTCCAGCTGAGCACCATGCCCAGCCGCAGCAGGGCCACGCGCACGCCGGCGGCTTCGGCCTCCAGGGCGCGGGCTTCCCACAGGCGGCAGCAGTCCGACAGGAAGCGGCCCGGCTGCGGCTGGGCGCTTTCGGTCAGCGGCGCCTCGCCCCGGTCGCCGTAGAACCCCACGGCCGAGGCGCTCAGCAGCACCCGCGGCGGGCGGGCCAGCCGTCCGATCAGGTCGACCACCGCGCCGGTCACCGCCAGGCGGCTGCCCAGCAGCCTGGCCTTGCGCGCCCGGGTCCACAGGCCGCCGATGGTGGGCGCGCCGGCCAGGTTGATCACCGCGTCGATCCGCGCCTCGGCCGGAACCTGGCCCAGGTCGTCGTAGACCAGCACCTGCGGGCCGAAGCGGGCGCGCGCCGCCAGGATGTCCCTCGCCAGGACCATCACCCGATCACCCTTCGCCCTGCGGTCCGCCACCAGGGCGGCGCCGATGAAGCCGGTGGCGCCGGTGATCAGCACCGTGCGGCCGGTGGGGCGCGCCGCGGTGGGCGCCAGGGGGATGGGCGCGCGCGCCGCAAGCCCGTCGCGCGCCGCCCAGGCCGCGGCGCCGAGGCCGATCAGGCTGATCGCCCAGGAGATCGGCCCGTGGCCCTGGACCGCGAAGCCGGTGGGGGCCCGCGCCCAGGCCAGCAGCACCGGGGCGAAGGCGGCCAGGAAAACGCCATAGAGGATCGCCATCAGGGTGTGCAGCACCCGCTCGGTGGGGGCGAGGCGGCGCGTGCGGTCCTCTTCGACGAAATCGGTGAGGGTGATCAGCGCCTCGACCGCCAGCAGCAGGGCGATCAGGCCCGCGAAGGCGCCCCGCCAGGCCAGCCACGGCAGGGTGAGGAAGACCACCGCATAGGCCGCCTCGCGCAGCGCATGCAGGCCGATCTCGCGGCGCGCCGAACTGCGCCCGGGAAGGCCGCCCAGCTCGTGATGCCAGAGGGTGTCGCTGGCCCCCATCAGGCCCTGGATGAGCAGCAGGATGAGCACGGTGGTCATGGCAGGTCTCCCGGATCGCGGAACAGGCCGGTCTGGAAGAAGGTCTCGCCGGCCAGGCGGTGGGTGAAGCGAAGGGTAAAGCGGAACCAGCCGCCGCCCTGGTCCTCGTGGACCACATGGGCGTCGCCAGGGGTGACCGGCCAGGGGATCGGCAGGCGCAGGCCGAGCAGGTTCAGGAAGTAGCCGGTCGAGCGGAAGTGCAGGGCGCCGTCCTCGACGGTCAGCGCCAGGGTCATGCCGAGGCCGCCGTGGATCACCTCCATCAGCTCGCCCTTGCGGCCGAGCACCTTGCGCGAGGTGACCTTCACCAGGCCATGGCGTTCGAAGGCGTAGGTGCGGTCCCAGACCAGGGCGCCTTTGCGGTCGGTGTGGACGTCCACCGCCACCGGCACGTCCTCGCCGGTCCACGGCGCGAGCGGCGTGCCCAGCAGGCGGCACGCCTGGGCGATCAGCCAGCCCAGCCGCGAGGCGCGGACCTGCATGGCGCCGGCGTAGCGCACCGGCGCGAGGTGGGCGGCCGGGCCGAAGCGGCGCTGCACGGCGAACGGCAGGCTCCGCCAGGCCGGGCCGCCCAGCAGGCGGTGGAAATCCACCGGCCGGCAGACCGTCGGGAGCGGTTCCCCGAGGACGATCGGGCCGGGCAGATCGAGGGCGGCGACCATGGCGGGCGCGCCTCTAGCGGGCGAGGAAGGCGGTGATCTTCGCCCCCAGGCTCAACAGCTTTCGCAGCACCGGCTGGGGCACGTCGCGCATCTGCTCGTACCAGCCGGTCAACTCCTCCATGAAGCTCTTCATGGCGACCATCTTGGCCTTCACGTCCGTCGGCGTGACCTTGTCGTTCTCGGCCTCGGCGACGCAGGCGCGCAGCATCTCCAGCGTCGGGTCGATCTCGCGCCGCTTGCGGCCCTCGACCACGGTCATCAGCATGTCCCAGGGGTCCTGCTTGGCCTCGAAGTGGTCGCGGCGGTCGCCGGGCAGGTGCAGCATGCGCACGAGCTCCCAGCCCTGCAGCTCCTTCAGGCTGGTGGAGACGTTCGAGCGCGCGATCCCCAGGAGCTCGACGATCTCCTCAGCGTTCAGCGGCCGGTCCGCCAGGTAGAGCAGGGCGTGGATCTGGGCGACCGAGCGGTTGACGCCCCAACGCTGGCCCATCTCGCCCCAGTGCAGGACGTAGCGCTGCATGACCGGCGTGAGCTGCATCACCTTCTCCAATTTCTGTAGAAACAGAAATTACAGAAATAGGCGACGCGCGCAAGCGAATTCGTGGAGACGGCGGCGGAAGCGCCGGACCGCCGTTCAGTCGTCCATCTCGCGCTTGGCCCTGGTCCGCGCCCGGCCGGCCTTGTGGACCGCCGCCCAGCGCTTGCGCTCGGCCGCCCGCGCCAGCGGGTCTTCCTGGCGAACCGCGTGCGCGAGCTCCTTGCGCAGCTTCTGGAAGCTTCGCCAGCGCGCCGCGTCGAGGGTCCCGTCGGCCAGCGCCGCCTGCACCGCGCAACCGGGCTCGCGGCCGTGCGCGCAGTCGCGGAACCGGCAAGCCTCGGCCAGCCGCTCGACCTCGGCCGTGGCGTCGGCGAACACCGCCTCGACACCCGCCTCGGCCTGCCACAGCCCCAGTTCGCGCATGCCGGGGGTGTCGAGGATCAGGGCGCCCGACGGCAGGGCGATCAGCTCGCGGTGCGTGGTGGTGTGCCGCCCGTGCGCGTCGGCCTCGCGGATCGCCGCCGTCGCCATCCGCGCCTCACCGGAGAGCGCATTGACAAGGGTCGACTTGCCGACCCCGGACGAGCCCAGCAGGACCGCGGTCCGCCCCGGCTTCAGCCACCCCGCCAGGGCCGCCAAGCCCTCGCCGTTCGCCGCCGAGACCGCCAGTACGGGCACGCCACAGGCGATGGCTTCCACCTCGGCGACCAGCGGCGCGGGGTCGGGGCAGAGGTCGGCCTTGGTGAGCAGGATCACCGGCTCGGCGCCGCTCGCGTAGGCCGTCGCCAGGTAGCGCTCCAGGCGCCGCGCATTGAGGTCGCCGTTCAGCGAGGCGGTCAGCAGGGCCACGTCGACGTTGGCGGCGACCACCTGCGCCGCCTGGCCTGTCCCGGCGGCCTGGCGCGTGAAGGCGCTCGCGCGCGGCAGCACCGCGGCGATGGTCGCCCCCTCGCCGTGCGGTTCGACGGCGACCCAGTCTCCGGTGACCGGGTAACCGCCTTCGAAGGCCTGATGGACGAAGCGGCCGGACAGCCGCCCCTCCATCTCGCCGGCCTCGCCCATCAGCCGCCAGAGGCCGCGGTGCTGGGCGGTGACGCGTGCGGGCGCGAGCCCGCGCGCCGCGTAGGGCGCGAAGTCGTGCTGGAGCGCATCGCTCCAGCCGTAGTGGGTGAGCATGTCGAGATGTCCGTGATGTGGAGGTCAGAAGCCGGTTCGGCGTCGACCGTGCGGAAATCCCGTCCGATCTGGAGAGCGGATCGCTGCCCTAGGCAGCGCGCACGACGACGCGAAGGGCTGTGGCAAGGGGTTGCATGTTCACGGCCTCCTTTTCTGCGTGTCGTCGGCGTTTGTAGACCTTGGCCTGCGGCCCCGGCTGGGTCAAGAAGAGGCCCAACCCAGGAGCGCCGCATGGCCGAGCCGATCGACGTGGTGATGAATGCGGCGACCGGCCGCTTCGAGGCGACCCTGGGCGATGACGTGGCCTTCGCCGAGTACGAACTGGAGCCCGGGGCGATCCGCCTGCCACACACGGTGGTCCCGCCGGCGTTCGAGGGCAGGGGCGTGGGCTCCGGCCTGGCCAGGGCGGCCCTGGGCTACGCCCGCGACCATGGGCTGATGGTCCGCCCGGCCTGTCCGTTCATCGCCGGCTACATCAAGAAGCACCCCGAGGTTCAGGACCTGGTGGACCCGGCCTGGCGCAAGCGGCTGGAGCTCTGAGCGGCATGGCCCTGCATCGCCGCGCCGTCCTGGCCGCCACGCCGGCGGCGCGCCTCGCCGCGCCAGCCTTCGCCCAACCGGAGGCGCCGCCGGCGCCGGCCGCCCCGTTGCTCGGCGCCTATGAGCGCGAGACGGGCGGCAAGATCGGCCTCTTCGCCGAGAACCTTGTCAGCCATGAGCGGATCGCCTGGCGCGCCGACGAGCGCTTCGTCATGTGCAGCACCTTCAAGCTGTCGCTCGCCGCCCTTGTCCTGACCCACGTCGATCGCGGCCGGGACCGGCTGGACGAGCTGATCCACTATGGCCCCGGCGACTTCGACGGCGACTGGTATGCGCCGGTGGCCCGGCAGAACCTCGCCAAGGGGTTCATGTCGGTGGGCGCGATGTGCGAGGCGGCGGTGGAGCAGAGCGACAACACCTGCGCCAACCTGTTGCTGGCGCGGATCGGCGGCCCGGCCGCCCTGACCGCCTTCTGGCGCGCGACCGGCGACGCGGTCAGCCGCCTGGACCACAACGAGCCGGTGCTGAACCGCTCGCCGCCCGGCGATCCGCACGACACCACCACGCCCCGCGCCATGGCGGGCAATGTGCGCCGCTTCCTGCTGGGCGCGGTGCTGTCGCCGGCGTCGCGTGAGCGCCTGACGGGCTGGATGATCGACTGCAAGACCGGCGACAACCGCCTGCGCGGCGGCCTGCCCAAGGCCTGGCGGATCGGCGACAAGACCGGCAACAACGGCAAGGACGCCTCCGGCGACCTCGCCCTGGCCTGGCCGAGACCCGACCGGCCAGTGGTGGTCTGCGCCTATGTCCAGGGCGGCTCACCGAGCGCCGAGCGGATCGCGGCGGTGTTCGCCGACATCGGCCGCCTGGTGGGCGAGCATCTGGCCTGATCCCGGCCGGCGTCGCCAGGTGCTTGCGCGCCGCGCCTGGGAATGGGTTAAGTCATTCGGTTCGTGAGGGAAGCTGCGTGATCCGAACCGCTGTCCGCCTGGCCGTCATGCTCGTGGCCTTGTCCGCCGCGCCTGCCCTGGCCGCGCCTGCCCTGACTGCGGACGCCCTGCCGCGCGCCGCCGACGGCCACCTGGACCTCTCCGGCGTCTGGACCAACGCCTCGGTCACCCACCTGACCCGCATGCCGGGCACGAGCGGCCTGGTGGTCAGCGCCGAAGAGGCGAAAAAGCTCGCCGCCACCAGCGCCCAGGTCCGCCGCCAGGAGAACGACGCCAAGCCGTCGAACGCCGCGGCCGGCGCGCCCGGCGAGGGCGATCCGGGCGGCTACAACGCCTACTGGCTCGATCCCGGCGCGACGCTCGGGCAGGTGAAGGGCCAGTTCCGCACCTCCTGGATCGTCGATCCGGCCGACGGCCAGCTGCCGCTGACGGCGGAAGGCAAACGCCGCGTTGCCGCCGCGGCGGCCTATGCGCGGCGCGCCGACACGCCCGCCGGCCCCGACTCCTTCGAGCCCTGGGACCGCTGCATCATCGGCTCGCGCGGCTCCGGCGGGCCGGGGATGCTCAACAACATCTACAATTCCAACTACCAGATCCTGCAGACGCCGGGCGGCGTCGCCATCGTCTCGGAGATGATCCACGACGCGCGCACCATCCCGGTGTTCGCGAGCAAGGCCGCAGCCCAGGCCGCCCACGGCCCGGCCGCCCTGCATCCGTGGCTGGGCGACTCCACCGCCTGGTGGGAGGGCGAGACCCTGGTGATCGAGACGGTCAACGTGAACGCGGAGCAGGGCCGCGCCGGGCCGATCTTCCTGACGCCGCAGGCCCGGGTCACCGAGCGGCTGACCCGCGCGTCCAAGGACCAGATCTTCTACGAGTTCGCGGTCGAGGACCCGGTCTACTATACCCGCCCCTGGCGCGCGGAGATGAGCCTCAGCGCCATCAAGGGTCCGATCTACGAATATGCCTGCCACGAGGCGAACTACGCCCTGGTGGACATCCTGAAGGGCACGCGGGCGGTGGAGAAGGCGGCGGCGGCCAGGGCCGCAGACCGCTGACCGGGAGCCAGGGACCTGGAGCCAGGGACCTAGAGCCAGGGACCTGGAGCCAGGGACCTAGAGCCAGGGACCTAGAGCCAGGGACCTAGAGCCAGGGTAGATCGGCCTCGCCGCGCAGGATGGCCTCGGCCGCGGCGGCGTGCTTGCCGCCGTCATGGTCGTGCAGCACCAGCGCCGGCAGCAGCCGCAGCGGCGCCTTGCCGGTCTTGACCGCCCGCACCAGCACCCGCTTGGCCGGCTGGTCGGCGAAGGGCTGGACCGGACGGATCTGGATCGAGCCGGCCTTGGGCGCCAGCAGCGCGAGCAGGTCGCCCAACCGGTCGGCGCGGTGGATCAGGGTGATCGTCCCGCCCTCGCGCACCGCCTTGGCGAGGAACTGGACCCAGGCGCCCAGGCCATCGTCCGCCATCCAGGCGGCGCGGCGCGCCTCGGATGGCCCGCGCAGGGCGTCCGGGTCGTCGAAGAACGGCGGATTGGCCAGGGCGGCGTCGAAAGGCGGCAGGCCGAGGCCGGAGAACCTCAGGCCGACGTCGCCCGGCGCAACCTCCACCCGGTCGGTGAGGCCGTTGAGCGCGATGTTTTCCCGCGCCAGCGACAGGGCGTGCGGGTCACGCTCGACGCCCAGGAAACGCGCGCCCGGCCGCCGCGCCGCCGCCGCGAGCAGGGCCCCGCCCGCGCCGCAGCCGGCCTCGATCACCCGTTGGCCGGCCGCTGCATCGCAGGCCGCCGCCAGCAGGGCAGCGTCCAGCCCGGCCCGGTAGCCGCGCGCAGGCTGCAGAAGCCGCACCTGGCCCCCCAGCACCCGGTCTTCGGTGGTCTCAACCATGTCCGTTCGTCGTCTTACACCGTTCCAGCAGGCCGGCGCGCTTGACCGTGCCGTATCGCGTCACCATTGTCCGACGCAACGGCGACCGGCCTCCCTCGGTCCGGCCGTCGCGCCCACGAGTTGAGGTTCGCTTGGCCGTCGCCACGCCCGTTGTAGCGGAAAGACCCCCTTCGCTGGACGCCCTGTTGGCGCTGGCGCGAACCGACATGGCCGCGGTGGACGCGCTGATCCGCCGGCATATGGACTCGCCGGTGCCGGTGATCCCGGCGCTGGCCGACCATCTGATCGCCGGCTCCGCCAAGCGCCTGCGGCCCCTGCTGACCATCGCCGCGGCGCGGATCGCCGGCGCCCGCGACGAGGCCTGCCTGAAGCTGGCCGCCGCCGTGGAGTTCATCCACACCGCGACCCTGCTGCACGACGACGTGGTCGACTCCTCCCAGCTGCGGCGCGGGCGGGTGGCGGCGCACCTGATCTGGGGCGCGCCGTCGTCGGTGCTGGTCGGCGACTTCCAGTTCGCCCGGGCGTTCGAGCTGATGGTCGGCGCAGGCTCCATGCCGGCGCTGGAGATCCTGGCCCGCGCCTCCCGGGTGATCGCCGAGGGCGAGGTGCTGCAGCTGACCCGCGCCCACGACCTGGACCTTTCCCAGGACGTCTACCTGGAGATCATCCGCGCCAAGACCGCCGAGCTGTTCGCCGCCGCCGCGGAGTCCGGGGCGGTATCCGCCGGCGCGCCGCCCGAGCGCTGCCGGGCGCTGCGCAAATATGGCCAGGACCTGGGGCTGGCGTTCCAGCTGGTCGACGACGCGCTCGACTACTCCGGCGACAGCGAGACCCTGGGCAAGAACCCCGGCGACGACTTCCGGGAAGGCAAGGCGACGCTGCCGCTGCTGCTGGTGATGGCCCGCACCGGCTCCGCCGAGCGCGATTTCTGGGTCCGCACGGTGGACCGGCGCGAGCAGACCGAGGCCGACTTCGAGCGCGCCCGCGAGCTGATGCGCCGCACCGGCGCCCTGCAGTCGACCCTGGACCTCGCCCGGTCCTATGCCGACAGCGCCAAGGCCGCGCTCGCCGACTTCGGCGCCAACCCCTGGCGCCCGGCGCTGGAAGACCTCGCCGACGTGGCAGTGTCGCGACGGGCCTAGCGCGCTTGTCCGTGGCGAGCCCCGAAACGGTTCTGCGGCGCCTGCTCGCGGGCATCGCGAACCGCGACTGGGCCGATCTGCACGCGCTCTACGCCGAGGACGCCACGGTCGACTATCCGTTCGGCCTGCCGACCCCGTCGCGGCTCGACGGGCGGGCGGCGATCCAGGCCTATTTCGCGGCGGTCTCCAAGGCGCCCCTGTCGCTGGTGGCCCGCGACATCGTCGTCCGCGCGACGGACGATCCCGAGGTGGTGGTGGTCGAATGGACCTACGACGGCGAGGTCACCACGACGGGGCGACGCTTCGAGGCGCCGAACATCCAGGTGAGCCGGGTGCGCGAGGGCCTGATCGTGGAGTCGCGCGACTACCATAACCACCTGCTGCTGGCCGCCGTCACCGGCCGGCTGGATCGGGTGGTGGCCGCGTTCGGCGAGGCGGTTCGGCCCTAGCGACAGCCGTCACCCCGGCTTGATCATGTCCTCGGGGCGCACCCAGGCGTCGAACTGCTCGTTGGTCACATAGCCGCCGCCGACGGCTTCCTCGCGCAGGGTCGTGCCGTTGGCGTGGGCGGTCTTGGCGATCTTGGCGGCCTTGTCGTAGCCGATGTGCTCCTTGAGCGAGGTGACCAGCATCAGGCTGCGTTCGAGGTTGGCCTTGATGTTGTCTTCGCGGGCCTCGATGCCGACCACCATGTTGTCGGTGAAGCTGACCGCGGCGTCGGCCAGCAGGCGGCAGGACTGCAGGAAGTTGTAGGCCATCACCGGGTTGTAGACGTTGAGCTCGAACTGGCCCTGGGAGCCGGCGAAGCCCATGGCGGTCTGGTTGCCCATGACATGGGCGCAGACCATGGTGAGCGCCTCGGCCTGGGTCGGGTTGACCTTGCCCGGCATGATCGAGGAGCCGGGCTCGTTCTCCGGCAGGGCCAGTTCGCCAAGGCCGGCGCGCGGGCCGCTTCCCAGGTAGCGGATGTCGTTGGCGATCTTGAACAGGGCCGCGGCGGTGGCGGTGAGCGCCCCGTGGCTGAACACCATGGCGTCGTGGGCGGCCAGGGCCTCGAACTTGTTGGGCGCGGTGACGAAGGGCAGGCCGGTGATGGCGGCGATCCGCTCGGCGACCTTCTCGGCGAAGCCGATGGGCGCGGTGAGCCCCGTGCCCACCGCCGTGCCGCCCTGCGCCAGCTCGTAGAGGCCGTACAGCGTCTCCTTCAGCCGCCGCGTCGACATCGCCGTCTGGTGGGCGTAGCCGCCGAACTCCTGGCCCAGCGTCAGCGGGGTGGCGTCCTGGGTATGGGTGCGGCCGATCTTGATGATGTGGTCGAAAGCCTTGGCCTTGGCCTTCAGGGCCGCGTGCAGGTGCTCCAGCGCCGGCATGACGCTTCTGGCCACCTCTTCGGCGCAGGCGATGTGCATGGCCGTGGGATAGGTGTCGTTCGACGACTGGCTCATGTTGACGTGGTCGTTGGGATGGACCGGGCTCTTGGAGCCCATCACCCCGCCCAGCATCTCGATGGCGCGGTTCGAGATCACCTCGTTGGCGTTCATGTTCGACTGGGTGCCGGAGCCGGTCTGCCAGACCACCAGCGGGAAATGGTCGTCCAGCTTGCCGTCGATCACCTCCTGGGCCGCGGCGACGATGGCCGCGCCGATCGCCGGATCCAGCTTGCCCAGCGCCATGTTGGCCTCGGCCGCGGCGCGCTTGACCACGCCCAGCGCCTTGACGATCGGCTTCGGCTGCTTTTCCCAGCCGATCTTGAAGTTCTGCAGCGACCGCTGGGTCTGGGCGCCCCAGTACCGGTCGGCCGGGACCTCGATCGGGCCGAAGGTGTCGGTTTCGGTGCGGGTGGCGGTCATCGGGGCGTCCCAGGCTTGCGATGCGGCGGGTCTAGCTCCGAGCGGGCCAAGCGGCAACGGTTGGCGCGGGCTTCGGGCCAACGGTATAGGTGGCGTCTCAATCGGGAGCCGAACCCATGCTCGTGTCCACCACCAACGACGTCGCCGGGTACAAGGTCTTGAGCCACATCGGCCTGGTCAGGGGCGTGACCGTCCGCTCGCGCAGCGTGATCGGCACCTTCGCCGGCGGCATCCAGTCGATCTTCGGCGGCAACCTGACCATCTACACCGACCTGGCCGACCACGCCCGCCAGGAGGCCTATGACCTGATGGTGCAGCACGCCCAGCGGGCGGGCGCCGACGCGGTCATCGGCATGCGCTACGACGCCAACGAGATCATGGAAGGCATCACCGAGGTCCTGGCCTATGGCACGGCGGTGAAGGTCGAGCGGGTCTGACGGCTTCTCCGGGAATTCGCGGCGTGGACGCGGCCTGGACCCAGCACGGCAAGGTCCGCGCCCGCGAGGCGGGCGGCGTGCTGGAGGTGGAGGTCGACGGCCTGACCACCCAGGCCAAGTACTACAAGCCGCTGATCTACGAGTTCTTCCGCAAGGTCTGGCGCGGGTCGCGGCCCAGCTGGGGCGAATTTTCGGTGGAGATCCGCATGGACTATGTGGGCGATCCGCCCTGGCTCGACCTCGACAACCTGGCCAAGGCGATCCTGGACGCCATCAAGGGCTACGCCTTCCACGACGACGCCCAGGTGGCGCGCCTGCTGGTCGAGCGCGCGCCCGGCGACCGCGAGCGGATCTGCGTCACGGTGCGGCGGCTGGAGGGGGAGGGCCGGGTCGCGCCGGGCTTCCGGGCGAGCGAGGTGCGGTCTTGATCGAGCTTCTGAAAACCACCGATCCGGTGCGGCTCAGCTATTTCAAGAGCCTGCTCACCGAGGCCGGGTTGCATCCGGTGCTGGTGGAGGCCTCGGCCTATCCGGGCGTCCTGCCGGCGCGCCTGCAGATCCCCGACGACGAGGCGGCCCAGGCGCGGCGGATCATCGATGACGTCGAGCGCGACCTCGGCTGAACCCTAATTGGGCTGAGCCCTGGACTGCACGCGGCTTAGGCCGAACGCCCAAAGCGAAACGGCCGCGCCCCTGTGGCCAGGGCGCGGCCGCGACGAGCTGTAGCCATTCCCGGGGGAACGGGGAGGGGCTCAGCGGTACTGCTGTAGACGCGTGGTCCGCAGACCCGCCAGGCCGTGGCGGTCGATCGACCGCTGCCAGGCCAGGAACTCTTCCGAGGTCAGCCGGTAGCGCTCGAGGGCGTCCTCGAGCGTCAGCAGGCCGCCGCGCACGGCGGCGACGACTTCGGCCTTGCGGCGGATGACCCACCGGCCGGTTTCCGCCGGCGGCAGATCCCTCAGCGTCAACGGCGCGCCCGTGGGCCCGATAACATAGGCCTCCCCACGGCTGTTCGTGCGCGTCTGCTGTTGCTGCAACATGGCTTTACGCCTTTCCCACCATCACTGTTGATGAGAGTAATACGACGCGGCTACTAACAGCCGCTGAATCGTATTAGTGAACGAAGGCATAATCATTCGAGGCTCCGTGTATTAATTCGGCACAATGTGGATTTCAGACTTAGTTAAGCTGTATTAAGACTACGGCTACCTGATGATGTTGATCAGTTCGTCCAGCATGGTGTCGGCCGTCGTGATGATCTTCGAGGAGGCCGAGTAGGCCTTCTGCGTGGTGATCAGGCCGGTGAACTCCGTCGACAGGTCGACGGTGGAGGCTTCCAGGCTGGAGGGGTCGATCTTCCCCGCGCCACCGGTGCCCGCCGCCTTCAGCGTCATGGTGCCGGAGGCCAGGGTGGCGCCGTAGGCGTTGCCGCTGAGCGGCTGCAGGCCGTCGGCGTTGGGGAAGGTGGCGATGGCCACCTGGGCGATCTTGCGCACCTGGCTGTTGTCGAACAGGGCCGAGACCACGCCGTCGGTCCCGACCTGGACGCCGACGATGTTGCCGGCGCTGGCGCCGTCCGAACTCACCTGGTTCACGGTGGACGGCGCGGCGAGCTGGCCGAGCTGCGACAGGTCGATGTTAACCGACGAGGCTCCGATCCCCAGGCTCGTTCCCCAGGCCGGCGACGCGCCGCCCGAAGCGGCCAGGGCCAGGGTGGTCGGCAAGGTGGTGGAGGCCGTGTTGATCGTGCCGTCGGTGTTGAACACGATCTTGCCGGAGAGCGTCGGGGTGCCCGCCGCGGTGGTCACATCGCTGGCCGGGACCGCATAGACTTCCGCGTTCCAGGTGTTGGGCGTGCTGGTCTTCTCCATCGCCAGGGCGAACTTGTGCACCCCGCCCACGGAGTCGATGACGCTGAATTCCACCGGCGGCGCGTCGGGCGCGGTGCCGGAGGCGCCGTTGCTGTTGGCGTAGGCGGCCATGGAGCCGGTGGTCAGGTTGTAGCTCCCCGCGCCTGCCCCCAGCGGGGTGGTCTGGTCGACGTTGGCGCTGATGGCGACGTTGCCGGTCTGCTCGACCGCGGCGCCCAGGTTCTTGACGTTGATCGGCTGCAGCTTGCTGAGGTCCGAGGGGTCGGTGTCGAAAGAGCCGTTGGCCTGCACTGGCCAGCCCATCAGGTAGAGGCCGGCGTCGTTCACCAGGAAGCCGTTGGCGTCCGGCTCGAAGGCGCCGGCGCGGGTGAATTCGGACGGCGTGGCGGTGGACGAGTTCGCGGCCACGAAGAAGCCGTCCCCGCTGATCGCCAGGTCGGTCGAGGACGTCGCGCCCTGGATCAGGCCCTGGGTCGACACGAACTGCTGGACCTTGCCCTGCACGCCGCCGGCGGAATAGTCGCCAGTCACGGCCTGGGAGGTGACCATGGTCGAGAAGTCGACGCCGTTGCGCTTGTAGGCGGTGGTGTTGACGTTGGCGATGTTGTCGGAGATCGCCGCCAGCGCCGAGGAGTTGGCCGTCAGGCCAGAGACGCCGGCGAGCAGTGCGGAATTGATGCTCATGGTTCTATCCGTTCTTTCCTAGAGGGCCCGCCTGCTGCGGGGAGGTGCGGGCCACTAGGCCGATGCGGGGACAGCCTTTTGCCGTCCGGTTGATGGGAGGGGCGGGAGACGGCTCATGAGCCGCTCGCGCTGCTTGTGGGCGGGGTCGTCGTGGTGCTGGCGACCTGGTTGATGCTGACGATGTTCGACCACGGCACCTGGGAGCCGTTGATCGTGAGGAAGGTCGAGCCGTTGCTCTGGGTGACCCCGGTGACCACGCCCGACTGGTAGTTGGTGGTGGCGAGTGTGTTGCCGCCGGAGTCGGTGGCGGTGACCTTCAGGGTGTAGGTCCCCCCGTCGGGAAGCTGGCTGCCGGCCAGGTTCTTGCCGTTCCAGGAGAAGGCGTGGTCGCCGGAGCCCATGTCGGTGGGCGCCACGGAATTGACGATCGTGCCGTTGGCGTCGACCACCTGGACCTTCAGGTCGGCCACGCCGGCCGGCAGATTGTAGGTCCACTGGGCCTGGCCGCCGGTCAGGTTGGCGGTGTCGCTGGTCGCCTTGACCTGCTTGCCGATCAGGCTGACCGCCGTGGAGACCCCGCCGGAGGTGTTGTTCACCAGCTGCTGCAGCAGGCTGTTGGTGTTGAGCTGCTGCTCGACGCCGGTCATCTGCACGAGCTGCTGGGTGAACTGGTTGGAATCCAGCGGCGCGGTCGGGTCCTGGTTCTGCAGCTGGGTGGTGAGCAGGGTCAGGAAGGTCGTGAAGTTGCTGGTCAGGCTGTCGAGGCCGGCCAGGGTGTTGGTGTTCGTCGTCCCGCCGGACGTCGACGTCGATGGCGTCGTCGTCGGCGGAGGCGTCGTCGTCACGGGGGCGGTCGTGGTGGTCATGAGAGCCTCAGATCCGGATGTCGACGCCGGAGCGCGTTGAGCGTTGCGGGGCGAGCTGCGGGGCGAGCGCGGCGTCGGAGTTGTCGATGGCGGCCTGGAAGGCGCGGCCGCGGAACACCGCGCCGCCGTTGTCCTGCTGCTGCTGGGCCTGGCCGCCCTGGCCGCCGCCATTGGCGACGTCGAAGGACATGCCGCCCGAAAGGTCGAAGCCCTGCTGCTCCAGCTGCTGCTGAAGCTCGCCGGCGCGGGCCTTCAGCTCGGCGGCCGCCTGCGGGGTGTCGAAGGACATCGAGGCGCTCATCTTGCCGTCCGCGCCGATGGTCATCTTGACGTCGACCTTGCCCAGGCCGGCGGGGGTCAGCTGCAGGTCGAACTGGGTCGAGCGGCTGTTGAGGTTCTTGACGATCTGGGCGGCGAGGTTGGCCACGGTCTCGGGCGAGCCGCGCACGACATTGGCGGCCGCCTCGGCGAGCGCGTTCGGGTTGGTGGCGTTCGCCGCCGCGGCGTTCGGGTCGGTGACGCCGGGCGCGGGGGCCTGCGGGTCGCTCGTCGGGTCGGCGGCGATCGTGGCGGCGTCGGCGCCCTGGGCGTCGGCCGCCGGGCCGCCGCCGCCCTTGGCGGCCTGGGCGGCCTGGGCGACCAGCACGTCCTTGTCGGCGGCGTTCAGCTGGGCGGCGGTGTCGGCCAGGTTCTGCACCGCGTCGGCCGCCTTGGCCGAGGCGCCGGGGCTCGCCGCGCCGGCGGTCCCACTGGAACTGGTCGAGCCGGTCGAACCGGTCGCGCTCTTGGTGAGGTCCACGCGGGCGCCGCGCGGCGCCGGCGCCTTGGGCGTGGTGTCGGCCGGCTGGGCCTGTTGCGCCTGGATCTGTTGCGCCTGGGCCTGTTGCGCCTGGGTCTGGGCCGCCGTGGGCTGGGCCTGGACCTGGGGCTGCTGTGGGGTTTGGGCCGCGCCCTGGGCCGGCGCCGGGGTCTGGGCCTGCGCCTGGGCGGCGGTCGTCGACGTCGGTGTGGCAGGCAAGCTGACGGCGGTCGGCTTGCCGGTAACCGCGCTCGCCGTGGCGTTGGCGTCCTCGGCCTCGTCAGCCGCCGCGCTGGCGGCCTGCTGCGCCCCGGCCGCCTTGGCCTGGCCCGCGGCGTCCGTCGCCGCGCCGGTCTGGGCCAGGGCGAAGGGGGTGGCGGCGGTCGTCTGGCCGGCCGGTGAGCCCGTCGCGCCGCCCGCCTGGCCGGTGGCGCCGGTCGTGGTCGCGGGCGCCGCCTGCACGGGAACCTGGACGCTGACGGCGGCCAAGGCGGTGACGGCCGGGGTCGCCGCGGCGTTCGGGTCGGTGGTGGCGGTCTTGGCGTCCTTGGACGAGTCCTTGGTCTTGTCGTCGTCGGAGGCGGTCTTGGCCTGACCGGTCGTGGCCTTGCCGGCGGTGTTGGCGGGGCTCGCCGCACCGTCGCTCGCCTGGGTTTCCGCCGCCCGCAGCGCCGCC
>NZ_DASYAF010000185.1:0-4651 GCF_036501465.1 Phenylobacterium sp. | reverse complement strand
GCGCTGGCCGCCCGGCTTGGCGTCGAGACCCCCATCTGCGAGGCGGTGGCGGCGGTGCTGGCCGGCGAGCGCGACCTCGACGAAGCGATCGGCGGCCTGCTCTCCCGCCCCCTGCGTTCCGAACTGGAGGACTGACCCGATGGCCCTTTTCGTGCTGAGCTGCATCGACCGCCCGGACAGCCTGGAGCGGCGGATGGCCGCGCGCGAGGCGCACCTCGCCTATGTCGCGGCCCACCGCGACCTGGTGCGGCTCGCCGGCCCCTATCTGGACGACGAGGGCCGGATGGCCGGCTCGATGTTCGTGATCGAGGCGCCCGACCGCGCCGCCGTCGAGGCCTTTTCGGCCGCCGATCCCTATGTCCTTGCCGACCTGTTCGAGCGGGTCGAGATTCGGCCCTGGCGCGTCAGCGTGGGCGCCATCGCGTGAATCCGGCCCAACCGGCGCCCGATACGCGGCTCTGCGCCCTGGCCGACATTCCCGACCCGGGCGCCAAGGGCTTCTTCTTCCGCGCCGGCGATCAGATCTTCCTGGGCTTCGTGCTGCGCCAGGGCGGCGCGGTCGCCGGCTTCATCGATCGCTGCCCGCATACGGGAACGCCGCTGGCCGCCCTGCCCGACCGCTATCTGACCCGCGAGGGCGACCTGATCGTCTGCTCGACCCACGGGGCGATGTTCCGACCCAGGGACGGCCTCTGCCTGGCCGGCCCCTGCGAAGGCCGGTCGCTGTGGCCCTGGCCGGTGGCCGTCGTCGGAAGCGAGGTGCTGACAGCGCGATAGTCGCCGCTCAGCCTCCCGGCGGAGCGCCTTCGGCGCCGCGGTGGACGGTGTCATTGAGATCGTCCTGGGCGTCGCGGCTTTGCTGGTCCCATTGCGCCCGGGTCATGCAGACCTTGCTTCGGCCCAGGCGCGTGCCGATCTCCTCGGTCCATTTGCAGATCTGGGTGTTCGGGTCGTAGCCGTGCTTAAGCGGCGTCACGGCGGCGACGGGCGTTGGGCCAGCCGGCGGCGCGGCCGCGCCGTTCGGCGAAGCGGCCGGGGCGCCCTGGGCAAGACAGGTCCCGCCGAGCGCGCTGGCGAACAGGATCGTGGCGAAAAGGCTGGGTTTCATGGCGATTCCCCAAAAGGTTTCAGGCGTCGAGCTTGCCGCCACCTGGCGGCGCCGGTCAAGCCGGCGGCGTTTCCGCGCCGAAGGCCGCCACCTCGGCGATCAAGCCTTGCACGGCCAGCGCCACCAGTTCGCCGCCCTTTTCCGGCGTCGCCAGGCCCGGATCGGAGCCCATGCGGCCGTCGGGATGGCGGGCGCGAAAGTCGAGCGCCTCGCGGATGGGGCCGGAGGCGGCGATCTGCGGCGCGTAGTTGGCCGACTTGATGGCGTCCGGATAGGCCCACTGGGTGACGGCGATCTCGGACGGCGTCGCGTGGCTGCCGTGGCCGGAGGGGAACTGGCCGTAGGCGAGCTTGGTCACGCCGCTCAGGTCCCACCAGTTGCGCAGCTTCAGCGCAAACCCGGCCGGCCGGTGGGCGAAGCTGGCCTCGGCATAGATCTCGGAAAACGCCGCCTCGATGCTGGCGACATTGCCGCCGTGGCCGTTGAGGAAATAGATCTTCTCAAATCCATGCAGCGACAGCGAGCGCACCCAGTCGCCTATTGCCGCGATGAAGGTCGAGGGCCTGAGCGAAATGGTGCCCGGAAAACCCAGGTGGTGCTGGGCCATGCCGACATTGAAGGTGGGCCCGATCAGCAGGTCGCCGGTCTTCTGCGCCTCATGCGCGATGATCTCGGGACAGAGCCAGTCGGTGCCGAGCAGGCCGGTCGGACCATGCTGTTCGTTGGAGCCGATCGGGATGACGATGGTCCTGGAGCGTTCGAGAAAAGCCTCGGTCTCCTGCCAGGTGGAGAGTTGCAGCAACATGGGGTGGGTCTCCGGCCGAAGGGCTCTCAAAGTTCGGCTCCGCCATCATATCCGGTTGAGTGGCGATAGAGATGGAAATCGAGAAACGCCGGCTTCTGACCCTTCTCCCCTCGCGGGAGAAGGTGGCCGGTCGAAGGACCGGTCGGATGAGGGGCCGCGCTGAGCTCTCCGCAGGATTCAGACGGCCTCTTCCCAACCGCCGGCGCGGCCCCTCATCCGCCCCGACTTCGCGGGGCGCCTTCTCCCGCGAGGGGAGAAGGGACGCAGTAGCTCAGTCCGCGCCCAATTCCCTGCGCACGTACGGGTAGGTTTGCGGCGCGGTGCAGACGCAGGCGTTCAGCGTGCCGTCCTTGGCCCACCAGATCAGGGTGGGGTAGCCG
Source organism: Phenylobacterium sp. (assembly GCF_036501465.1). Classification (GTDB taxonomy): domain Bacteria; phylum Pseudomonadota; class Alphaproteobacteria; order Caulobacterales; family Caulobacteraceae; genus Phenylobacterium. The sequence continues at coordinate 2,358 of NZ_DASYAF010000185.1, read as the reverse complement.
GGCTTGACGCCGTTGGCGCCCAGCAGGGGTTTCAGGCTGTCGACCAGGTCGCGGCCGGCGGCGATGACGGCGGTGCGGGCGACGTCGCCGTCGGCGGGCGCGATGTGAGGCGCGGTCCAGGCGTCGATCGGGGCGGAGGTCCAGGTCTGGAACAGCCCCCAGCTGCGGTTGACCCAGAGTTCGGCGACGGTCGAACGCTCGGCCGGCGTGGACCTGGCCGCGCCATTGACGTCCGGCGGGGCGATCATGATCACCCTCGTATCGACGCCGGCCTTTTGCAGGCGCGCGAACTCGCTCTGTTCGTAGGCGTCGCACGCCGGGCAGTCGCGCGTGGCGATGACATAGAGCTTCGGCCCGCTCAGGCCCGGCGAGACCCAGCCGGCGCCGGCCAGCAGCTTGGCGATGTCGGCCTGGTGGCTCTTGATCAGGTGCGGCCGCCAGCGGACGTCGATGTCCCACCAGAGATAGAGGCCCGCGAAGACGATGGCGATGCAGCCGATCAGCATCGCCCAGAGCCGCAGTCGCTTCATCGGCCTTCCCCCCTGCCCTGGCGCACTATTGCATGGTCGGGATCACAAAGGCCGAGTCCTCGCTCATCCCCTCCGGCCAGCGGGCGGTGACGGTCTTGACCTTGGTGAAGAAGCGCACGCCTTCCATGCCGTGCTGGTTGGCGTCGCCGAAGGCCGAGCGCTTCCAGCCGCCGAAGCTGTGATAGGCCACCGGCACCGGGATCGGCACGTTGATGCCGACCATGCCGACCTCGACCCTGGCCGCGAACTCGCGCGCGGCGCGGCCGTTGCGGGTGAAGATGGCGACCCCGTTGCCGTACTGGTGCTTCGACGGCAGGGCGACAGCCTCCTCGAAGCTCTCGGCGCGGACCAGCTGCAGCACCGGGCCGAAGATTTCTTCCTGGTAGGTGCGCATGTCCGGCTTCACGTGGTCGAACAGGTTCGGGCCGATGAAGAAGCCGGCCTCGAAGCCCTGCAGATGGAAGTCGCGGCCGTCGACGACCAGTTCGGCGCCCTCGTCGACGCCCAGCTGGATGTAGTCGCTGATCTTCCGGCGGTGCGCGGCGGTGACCACCGGCCCGTACTGGGCGGCGGCGTCGGAGGAGACCCCGACCTTCAGCGTCTCGATCTGGCCCAGCAGCCGTTCGCGCAGCGCCTCGGCGGTCTTGACCCCCACCGGCACCGCGACCGGCAGGGCCATGCAGCGTTCGCCGGCCGAGCCGTAGGCCGCGCCCATGATGTCGCCCACGGTCTGGTCCAGGTCGGCGTCGGGCATGACGATGGCGTGGTTCTTCGCCCCGCCCATGGCCTGGACGCGTTTGCCGCTCGCCGTGCCGGTCGTATAGACATGGTGCGCGATGTCGGAGGAGCCGACGAAGCTGACCGCCTTGATGTCCGGATGGGCCAGGATGGCGTCGACCGCCGCCTTGTCGCCATGCACCACGTTCAGCACGCCGGCCGGGCCGCCGGCCTCCAGGAAGAGTTCGCCCAGCCGCACCGGCACGCTCGGGTCCTTCTCCGAGGGCTTGAGGATGAAGCTGTTGCCGACCGCGATCGCCACGCCGAACATCCACATCGGGATCATCGCCGGGAAATTGAATGGCGTGATGCCGGCAACCACGCCCAGCGGCTGGCGCATGGAATAGACGTCGATGCCCGGCCCGGCGCCTTCGGTGTATTCGCCCTTCAGCGCGTGCGGGATGCCGCAGGCGAACTCGATCACCTCCAGGCCGCGCTGGAGGTCGCCGCGGGAATCGGCGACCACCTTGCCGTGCTCGGACGACAGCAGGTTGGCCAACTCGTCCATGCGCGCCTCGACCAGGCGCTTGAACTCGAACATCACCCGCGCCCGGCGCTGGGGATTGGTCGCCGCCCAGCCGATCTGCGCCATCGCCGCCGCTCGCACCGCCGCGTCCACCTCGCCGGCGTCGGCCAGCGCCACGCGGGCCTGGACCTCGCCGGTATTGGGATCGAACACATCGCTAAACCGTCCCGAACGGCCGGCGACGGCGGCGCCGTTCACGAAATGAGTGATGTCACGCATGGCAAGGTCTCGAACCAACGGAGGAAACCGACCTTCTAGGCCGACCCCGGCGGCGGCGGTAGGGGTTGCCCGCGCCGCGGCCGGCGGCGCATGTTCGCGGTCATGACCGCATCCGGACCGGAGCCGCGCATGATCCTCCCGGCCGAGGGGGATTTCCGCCTGGCTGACGAGGCCGCCACCGCGCGGCTGGGCGCGGCGGTGGCCCGCACCCTGGCCGCCGGCGAAGCGGTCTGCCTGAAGGGCGTGCTGGGCGCCGGCAAGTCGACCCTGGCGCGCGGCCTGATCCGCGAGCGCACGGGGAGCGTC
>NZ_DASYAF010000184.1:0-12085 GCF_036501465.1 Phenylobacterium sp. | reverse complement strand
CGAAGGCAAGCTCGGCGGTCAGGCCCTGGTGTATGGCGTCGCCGGCACCTGGAAAGACCTCACCGACAACGTGAACCTGATGGCCTGCAACCTGACCGGCCAGGTTCGGAACATCGCCGAGGTCTCGACAGCCGTGGCCATGGGCGACCTTTCCAAGAAGATCACCGTGGATGTGCGCGGCGAGATCCTGGAGCTGAAAAACACCATCAACACCATGGTGGACCAGCTGAACGCCTTCGCCTCGGAAGTGACCCGCGTGGCGCGCGAAGTGGGCACCGAAGGCAAGCTCGGCGGCCAGGCGCAGGCGCCTGGCGTGGCCGGCACCTGGAAGGACCTCACCGGCAACGTCAACCTGCTGGCCGCGAACCTGACCACGCAGGTGCGCGCCATCGCCGAGGTGGCGACCGCCGTGACCAAGGGCGACCTGACCCGGTCGATCACCGTGGAAGCGTCGGGCGAAGTGGCCGTGCTGAAAGACAACATCAACGAGATGATCCGGAACCTCCGCGATCAGACGTTGAAGAACACCGAGCAGGACTGGCTGAAGACCAACCTCGCCCGGTTCACCCGCATGCTGCAGGGCGAGCGCGACCTGTCGACGGTGTCGAACATGGTGCTGTCGGAGCTGGCGCCGCTGATCAACGCCCAGCACGCCCTGTTCTATGTGGCCGATGTGGATGGCGAAGGCGTCGAGGTGCTGAACCTCGCGGCGGCCTACGCCTTCAACAACCGCAAGCACCTGGCCAGCTCATTCAGGCTGCGTGAGGGGCTGATCGGGCAGTGCGCCTATGAGAAGTCGCGCATCCTGCTGACCAATGTGCCGACCGACTATGTGCAGATCTCGTCCGGCCTGGGCGAGGCGCCGGCGCAGAACATCATCGTCCTGCCCGCCCTGTTCGAAGGCGACGTGAAGGCGGTGATCGAGCTCGCCACCTTCGGCGAGTTCAACGAGACCCAGCAGGCCTTCCTCGACCAGCTGATGGAATCCATCGGCATCGTGCTGTCGACCATCGCGGCCAACATGCGCACCGAGGGGCTGCTCAAGCAGTCGCAGCTCCTGACGTCGGAACTGCAGGCCCAGCAGGAGGAGTTGACCAAGACCAACGACCGGCTGGAACAGCAGGCGGCGTCGCTGCGGCAATCGGAAGAGCTGCTGCGCACCAAGCAGGACGAGTTGCAGCAGACCAACGCCGAACTGGAGGACAAGGCCCGCCTGCTCTCCGACAAGAACATCCAGGTGGAGGCCAAGAACAGCGAGGTCGAGCACGCCAAGCTGGCGCTGGAGGACAAGGCCGAGCAGCTGGCGCTGACGTCGAAGTACAAGTCCGAGTTCCTCGCCAACATGAGCCACGAGCTGCGCACGCCGCTGAATTCGCTGCTCATCCTGTCGAAACTGCTCAGCGACAACGGCCAGGGCAACCTGACCGGCAAGCAGGTGGAGTTCGCCCGCAATATCCACTCCGCCGGCGCCGACCTGCTCAACCTGATCAACGACATCCTCGACCTGACCAAGGTCGAGTCCGGCACCGTCACCCTGGACATCAGCGAGATGTCGTTCGCCGGCCTGCGCGACCAGACCGACCGCACCTTCAGCCAGGTGGCGGCCGACAAGAAACTCGACTTCCAGATGGAGTTCGACCCGGCCCTGCCGCGTTCGATGCTGACCGACGACAAGCGGCTGCAGCAGATCCTCAAGAACCTGCTCTCCAACGCCTTCAAGTTCACCGAGAAGGGCGTCGTGAAGCTGTCGGTGGAGCGCGCCCAGTCCGGCTGGAGCCCGAGCAACGACCATCTGAACACCGCCGGCCAGGTCCTGGCCTTCTCGGTCAGCGACACCGGCATCGGCATTCCCGAGGACAAGCAGCGGATCATCTTCGAATCCTTCCAGCAGGCCGAAGGCTCGATCAGCCGCCGCTACGGCGGCACCGGCCTGGGCCTGTCGATCAGCCGGGAGATCAGCCGCATGCTGGGCGGCGAGCTGAAGGTGGAAAGCCGGCCGGGCGAAGGCTCGACCTTCACCCTCTTCCTGCCGCTGAACTTCAGCCCGCAGGCGCAGGCCATCTCGGCCGATCGCGCCCTGGCGGTCAGCCCGCGCCTGATGGCGACCTCGGCGCTCGCCGACCAGGCGCCGGAGCCGGTGGCCGACGACCGCGACAACATCAAGCCCGGCGACTCCACCATCCTGATCGTCGAGGACGATCCGCGCTTCGCCTCGATCCTGCTGTCGCTGGTGCGCGACGGCGGCTTCATGGGCGTGGTGACCGGCGAGGGCGGCGCGGCGGCGGCGCTGGCCCGGCGCTTCTCGCCCGACGCCATCATGCTCGACATCGGCCTGCCCGACATGGACGGCCTGGCCCTGCTCGACATGCTGAAGCGCACGCCGGAGACGCGGCACATCCCGGTGCATGTGATCTCCGCCGACGACCAGAAGGGACTTGGCCTGGCCATGGGCGCCTTCGGCTTCACTCACAAGCCGGTGGACCGCGAGGTGGTGGAATCCACCCTGCGCGAGGTGAAGACCTTCGTGGCCTCCACCGATCGCGGCGTGGTGCTGGTGGGCGCCGAGGGCCCGGCCGCCGATGCGCTGCGCGAGGGCTTCGGCGAGATCGAGCTGTCCGCCGATCTGCCGGCGGTCCTGGGCCGGCCGGCCGCCGAACGCCCCGCGGCCCTGGTCATCGAGGCCCAGGCCGTGCCGACGGGCGAGCTGATCCAGGCCCTGAAACAGGGCGCTCAGCGGTCCGCCGTGGTGGTGTTCGCGCCAGACGACCTGGCGGCCGAGGACGATCGCCGGCTCCGGCTGGGCGTCTTCGCCGGCCTGGTCCGACTGGCCCGCACCCTGGACCAGCTCATCGAGCAGACCAGCCAGGTGCTGCACCGGCCCTCCGAGAGCCTGTCCGATCCGGTCAAGACCACCCTCATCCGCAGCCGCGCCCAGGACGCCATCCTGACCGGCCGCAAGGTGGTGGTGATCGACGACGACATCCGCAACATCTTCTCCCTGGCGAGCGCGCTGGAGGAATACGGGGTCGACCTGGCCTACGCCGAGAACGGCCGCGCCGGCCTCGACCTGCTGGACACCGATCCGACGGTCGATGTGGTGCTGGTCGACATCATGATGCCGGGCATGGACGGCTACGAGACCATCCGCGAGATCCGCGCGCGGCCAGGCCTCGCCGACCTGCCGGTGATCGCGGTCACCGCCAAGGCCATGAAGGGCGACCGGCAGAAGTGCATCCAGGCCGGCGCCTCGGACTATGTCTCCAAGCCCGTGGACATCGACCACCTGGTCTCGGTGCTGCGGGTCTCGGTGCAGAAGTCCGACGCCACCCGGTTGGCCAGCGAGCCGATGGCCCTGGCGCCGGCGGCCGGGTGAGCATGGGCCGGCGCGAAAAGCCGCTGGCCGTCGCGGCTCCGCCGGAGCCGCCGGACCTGTCGCGTCTTCCCCAGCCGAAGGTGCTAGTCGTCGACGACGACGAACGCAACGGGTTCGCCGCGGTGCAGGCGTTGGAGGGCCTGGACTGCGAGGTCGTGGTGGTCTCCTCGGGCGAGGACGCGCTGCGCAGGCTGCTGACCGACGAGTTCGCGGTCATCCTGCTGGACCTGCACATGCCGGGGATGGACGGCTTCGAGACCGCCGCCCTGATCCGCGGGCGCAAGAAGACCGCCCGCACGCCGATCGTCTTCCTGACCGCGATCTTCCGCGACGAGGCGCACATCTTCAAAGCCTATTCGGCCGGCGCGGTGGACATGGTCTTCAAGCCCGTCGACCCCTTCATTCTGCGCGCCAAGGTGTCGGTGTTCGTGGACATCTACCGCCGGACCGAGGAAGCGCACCGCCTGGCCGCCCACCGCCAATGGCTGCTGCAGGAGAACGCCAAGATCGAGGCCTCGAAAGCCCAGGCCGAGCGGGCGCTGCGCCGATCCGAGGCGCACCAGCAGGCGATCCTGACTTCCCTGCCGATCGTCTTCCACGCCCGCGTCGCCGAGCCGCCGTTCGCGCCGGTCTTCGTCAGCGACAGCGTCGAGACCATCACCGGCTTCCCGGCCGAGCGCTTCGTCGCCGAGCCCGGCTTCGGCTCGTCGCGGATCCATCCCGATGACCTGGCCCGGGTGGTGGAGACGGTGTCGGCCGCCAACCAGACCGGCAGCTACGCCTGCGAGTTCCGCTGGCAGTGCGCCGACGGCGGCTACCGCTGGCTCAGCGACCAGGGGGTGCTCGGCCCCGAATACCGCGACGGCGATCGCGAAGGCGAACGCCAGATCCTGGGCGTGATCATGGATTCCACCGACCGCCACACCCTGGAGGAGCAGCTCGCCCACGCCCAGAAGATGGAGGCGGTGGGCCAGCTGACCGGCGGCGTCGCCCACGACTTCAACAACCTGCTGACCGTGGTGCTCGGCAATATCGAGATCATGGGCCGGCGCGCCGAGGACGATGCGCGCCGCGCCCAGCGGATCGACGCGATCCGCCTGGCGGCCGAGCGGGGCCGTGACCTAACCAAGCAGCTCCTGGCCTTTTCCCGCCGCCAGAACCTGACGCCGGTGGCCGCCGATGTGGGCGAGCTCATCAACCGCTTCGCGCCGCTGCTGCGCCAGGCGGTGGGCGAGGCGGTGGTCGTCGAGCTCGACCTGCAGGCCGAGCCGCTCTGGGCCAACGTCGACGTCTCCCAGCTCGAGGCGGCGCTGCTCAACCTGGCGGTCAACGCCCGCGACGCGATGCCGGACGGTGGGACGCTGACGATTTCCGCCGCCACCACCGCCGAGCCGGGCGACCTGCCCGCCGGCTCGGTCCGCATCGCCGTCAAGGACACCGGCGTCGGCATGGACCTGGCCGTGCGCGAGCGGGTGTTCGAACCCTTCTTCACCACCAAGGAGATCGGCCGCGGCTCCGGCCTCGGCCTGTCACAGGTCTATGGCTTCGTGCGCCAGTCCGAGGGCCAGGTGCGGATCGAGAGCGAACCCGGCCACGGCGCCTGCGTGGAGATCTGCCTGCCGGCCGCTTCCGCCCCGGCGCGGCCGACGGTGGTCGTCCCGGCGCCGGAGGCCATGGTCGGCGGCTCCGAGCAGATCCTGGTCGTGGAGGACGACGCCCCCGTCCTCAGGTTCAGCGTCGACCTGTTGGAAGGCCTGGGCTACGCCGTGGTCAGCGCGACCTCGGCCAACGAAGCGCTGGCGATCCTGCGCCGCAATCCCGGCATCGACCTGCTGTTCTCCGACGTGGTGATGCCGGGCGGCGTCAACGGCATCGCGCTCAGCGAGGTTGCGCGCCGCGAGAAGCCGAGCCTGAAGGTGCTGCTCACCTCCGGCTTCGTCGGCCACCGGGCGTTCCGCGAACGCGCCGCCCACGCGATCCTCGACAAGCCCTACGAGCCGCGCATCCTCGCCGCCCGCATCCGCGCCCTGCTCGACGAACCCAGAAAGCGCCCGCCAGCGCGGCGACGCAAACAGGTCGCCGCGTCCTGAGCCCTCAGGGCAGGAACGCCAGTGGCCGCACCGTCACCCGGAACTCGAAGCCACGGTCCTGCATGTCGCGGTCGCCGGCCAGCGGGGCCGCGCGCAGCGCCTTGGCGTAGGTGAGCTTGGCGAACAGGGCCTCGGACGGCGTCCAAGCGAGGCTCACGCCGACGCTGGAAAGGCTGGGCGGGTCCGGGTTCGGGCCCTGGCGGTTCTTGGCCACCCCGCCGTCCACGAAGGCCGAGGCTGTGAAGGCGCCCCAGTCCATGCGGCCGTAGCCGCGCCGGCCGTCGTCAAGGCTGAACGGCTGGGCGAGCTCGGCGGAGGCGAAGGCGCCGGTGTCGGCCAGGATCAGGTTTTCGCGATAGCCGCGCACCGTGTCCTCGCCGCCCAGGGTGAAGCGCTCGCCGGTGTAGAGCGGCCCGTCGGCCCACTGCGCCGCGCCGCGCAGGCGCAGCTCCAGCCCGGCCGCGTCCAGCCGGCGCGCATAGCTCGCCTGCACCAGGACGTCGCGGAAGTCGCCCGACGGGTCGAGCGCGCCGGCCCCGTCGGAATGCGAGCCGCCCAGCCCCTGGACGCCCACCGCCGAGACCGCCAGCACCTGGGTCGCGCCGCGCTGCACATAGTCGGCGGTCAGCCGCAGGGCGGTGTACTGCGACTTGCCGTCTTGCGAGCCGGGGCTGAACGAGAACGGCTGGCCCAGCAGCCAGGTCTCCTGTTCGCGGTGGCTGACGTGCAGGCCGAAGGTCAGGCTCTGCGCGGGCCTGAAGCCGCCGCCCTCGGTGTCGGGCGTGAGCGGCCGGTCCAGCGCCTTCCAGCCCAGGCCGCCCTCCACCGACCAGTCGGTCGAGCGGATGCCGAGCGGGCGCAGCAGTTCGTCCACCACCGCGGCGTCGTCATGGCTGGCGCGCAGGGTGACGACGGTGGACGGGCTGAACAGCGGCGCGTCATAGCCCAGGCTCTCGTCGGCGCGTCCGCCGGTGACGCCCACCTCGCCGGTCGCCAGGTCCCCGGGAACAGCCAGGTTGCGCACCGAGCCGCCCAGGGCATAGCGCTCGCCGCCGATCGAGGGCGAGCGGCTGTTGGCGACGGTGGCGTAGAGGTCGTAGCGCGGGGCGGGATCGACCACGACCTCGAGGTTCGCCTCGCCGGGCGCAGCCCCGGGGACCAGGTCGGCGCTGACGGTGCGCACCGCCGGGTCCTGGGCCAGGCGGCGGAACTGCTGCTCCACGTCCAAGGCGTTGAACGGCGCGGCCTGGGCGGCGGCCATCCGCTGGCGGACATAGGCCTCGGAGAGTCCCTTGCCGCCGCCTGGCGCGAAGCGCACCCGCATGCCCGTCGCGCCGCCATGGCCGTAGACCAGCTTGATCTGCAGGGTCCCGCCGTCCTGGGGGATCGGGCCAGCGAACAGCACGCCGGAATTGACGTAGCCGTTGCGCACGAAGGTCAGGTTGATGAGCTGGGCCAACGCCAGCAGCCGGTCCAACGGCGCGGCCTGGCCGACCAGCCTGTTGGCGACGAACTGCTGGCGCACCCAGGCGGCGTCGAAGCCGCCCGCGCCCGGCGCCTGCAGGGTGAGCCCGGTGGCGGCGTCGGGTCCCGCCTTCCAGCCCGCCAGCGGCCGCGCCCTGCCGGCGCCCGGATCGGCGCTGACCTGCACGTCGGCGAGCGTCACGGTGGACGCGAAGCTGGGGGTCGCCAGCGGCGGATTGGCGCCGACCTGGGCGAAGGCCGGCTGCGCATGGGCCGAGGCCGCGTCGGCGGCGACCGCGGCGCGGGCCCGCGCCCACAGCCCGCGGCTGACCCCCTCCGGCGCGAACAGGCAGCCGGCCGGCCCGGCGCTCGTCAGGCTGAGGGTCCGGCCGCCCTGGGCGCCGGCATAGGGCCCGAACGGGCGCATCCGCAGCTGGCTGGTGAGGCCGCTGTTGCGCGCGGCGGGGCACTGGCCGCGCAGCACGCCGGAAGCGTCGAGGAACGAGATGTCCGGGATCACCGCGCCTGTGCTGACGTCGCTGACCTGGCTGTCCAGCACCAGCAGGCCATCCACGGCGAGCTCATTGGTGCGATCCACCGAGCGGATGAAGAAGTCGGAGGTCAGCTGGACGTTGGCCCCGCGCTCCTGGCCCAGCGCCAGGATACGGCCGCCGTTGGAGATGATCGCGACGGGATCGGCGATGGTGATCCTGCCGCCAGTCCCGGGGCCGGACGAGGTGGTGATCACCCCCGGCGCCGTCGCGCCTTCGAGCAGGACGTAGGAATTGCGCGGCAGGCTGAGCGAGATGTCGCCCGCCGCGCCGGCGACCGAGTTGGTGGTGATCGAGCCGCCGTCGCCGATGGTGATCGGCCCGGCCGAGATCGCGATCGAACCCGCCGCGCCCGGCGTCGCCGACGTGTTGGCGCTGGAGATGATCGAGCCCTCGCCGCTCACCGTCACCGCGCCGCGCATGGCGATGGCGATCCCGCCGGCCGTCTTCGGATTCTCCGAGGCGGTCTCGACCTGGCCGCCGTTGACCACCGACAGGGTCTGACCCTGGATCGTCAGGCTGCCGGCCGCCCCGGTCGCGCCGTCCTGGGCGCGCGAGGCGAGCTGGGCCTCGTCGACGACGATATCGGTGGCGGAGATCGTGAGCGCGCCCGCGTCGCCCGACGATACGGTCGAGGTGACGATGCCCGAGGTGCTCGCCACCGACAGGCTGTCGGCCTGGATCTGCACCTGGCCGCCGCGCCCGCTCGATCCCGGCCCGGCGCCGGACTCGATCGAGGATGCATTGGCGAGGCTGATGGTGTTGGACGAGACCAGCACCCCGCCGGCGTCGCCCGCCGCGAAGGTCGACGACGAGATCAGCGAATTGTCCATCGTCAGGGCGCTCGCGTGGATCGCCACCTGGCCGGCCGCGCCGCCGGACCCCTCTCGCGCGGCGGACTCGATGCTGGAATCGCCGGTCAGGCTGACGCCCTTGGCGGTCACCGCGACGGAGCCGGCGGCGCCCGCACCGAAGGTGTCGGACGAGACCACGCTCTGATCGGTGAGCTGGAGCTGGCCCAGGTTGAGGCTCACCGAGCCGCCAGCCCCGGTCGAGCCGGGCGCCGCGTCGGAAAACACCGAGGCGAAGTCCACGCTGAGCTTGTCGGCGGTGATGGTCACCCGCCCTGCGGCGCCGGAGCCGAAGGTGTCGGTGACGATCTGGCTGTTGTTGGTCACCGAAACCGAGCTGGCGTTGATCGTGATGTCGCCGCCGGCGCCCGAATTGTCGGTTTCGGAACTCACCACGCTGTTGTCCAGCGACAGGTTGGTCCCGCTGATGGTGACGAGGCCGGCCCGGCCGGTCCCTATGGAATTGCTGGCGATGAAGGCGCCGGTCGTGGCGTTGAGAGTGGCGGCGTCGATGGTGACGTCGCCCGCCGCGCCGGAGCCCAGGGTGCTGGAGGTGACGTTGCCCTGGTTGGAAAGGGTGAGCGTCCCGGCCTTGACTTGCACCGAGCCGGCGGCGCCCGCCCCGTCGGTGAACGATCCCAGATCGCCGTCGTTGGTCAGGGTGATCTGACCGGCCTGCACCGACACGAGCCCGGCCCGGCCGGTCCCGCCCAGGCTGACCGAGTCGATCGCGCCGCCGTCGACGCTTACCGTGTTGGCGACGATCTGCACCGTGCCCGCATCGCCCGCGCTGGTGGTGCTGGAGCTGATCACGCCCTGATTGGTGACGCTCACCGCCCCGGCGCTGATCTGCACCGACCCGGCCCGGGCGCTGGTAGGATCGGCGGCGTCCGAGCTGATGAGGCTGTCCAGGCCGTCGACCCGGACACTGGCGGCGTTGATGGTCACGGCGCCGGCGGCGCCGCGGTCGTGGCTCGCCGACGAAATCGCGCCCTGGCCGTCGACCAGCACGGTGTTGGCGTTGACGATCACGCTTCCCGCCGCGCCGGTGCTGAAGGTCGAGGACGACACCGTGCCGCCGGTTCCCACGTGCAGCGCCCCGACGTTCAGGCTCACCGTGCCCGCATTGGCCTGCGCCACGTCGGTGTTGGACGAGAACAGGCCGCCGTTCTCGATGTCGGCCGTCTGGGCCGCCAGCAGCAGGTCGCCGGCGTCGCCGCTGAAGAAGGTCGAGGAGCTCAGCGCCCCGCCGCTGAGACTGAAGGCGCCCGTCGCCACCCGCACAGAGGGCGTGCCTGCGCCGGTGGCGGTGGCGGAAACCAGGGAGTTGATCAGCACCGTCGAGCCGGCCAGCGGCGCCGTGCCGAACGGGTCGGCGAGGCTGATCGCGCCGCGCAGCGCCCCGGTGGTGGAGATGGTGAGGGTGCGCGGCGTGAAGGCGGCGTCGAGCATGCCCACGTCGCTGGCGAACAGCGACAGGTCGACGGTGTTGTTCGGCAGGAAGGGCGAGTTGGTTTCGATGAGGATCGGCTGCTGGGCGCCCAGGAAGCCGAAGCTTTGCGGCGCGCTCATCGAGAAGTTGGAGCCGTTCGGCGCGGTGGCCGAGAACTTGAACCCGTCGGCGAACTTCAACCCGTCGTCGGCGGTTGAGATGTAGGCCGCGCCCGGCACGTTGAGGAAGGCGTTGCCGGTGAACAGCACCCCGGCCGGATTGATGAAATAGAAGCTGGCGTGGGGAAGCTGGCTGGTGTCGATCAGGCCGGCGATGGTCGAAAACGTCCCGCCGGTGACCCGGTTGATGACATTGGTGACGCTGGCCGGGTTGGCCGCGGTCCAGACCGCCGCGTCGGTCGCGGCGAGGTTGAAGGTGGTGAAGCTGTGGAACAGGTTGCCGCCGGCCAGGGTCCCGCCGGAGATGGTGGTGACGGCGCCCGAGCGGGAGACCGTGGTGCCGGTGGCGAAGGCGTTGGTGTCGGGGGTGATGTTGGTGGTCACCTGGGCCGCGGCCGGCGCGGCGGCCATCAGGGCCAGCGCGGCGGCGGAGACGAGGAGCTGGGCGCGCCTCAACGCCAGCCCCCCAGCACGGTGAAGGCGGCCCAGACCCCGGGATGCTCCAGCCCGCCGCCGGCCGCGATCATCTTCAGCTGCGCCTGACGCAGCGCCGCGGCCTTGCCCAGCCCGCTGCGATAGCCGGCGTAGAAGCCCTTCATCAGCTCGACCGTGCCGGTGTCGCTGACCTCCCAGAGCGAGGCCAGCGCGCTCTGGGCGCCGGCCTGCACCGCCGCGCCCGCCAGGCCCATGCTGGCCTGGTCGTCGCCCACCGCCGTCTCGCAGGCGCTGAGCACCAGCAGGCTGAGTTCGTCGCCGCGGGCGCGGTCCGACGAGATCAGCCCGCGCAGGTCGGTAAGCGAGATCGCCTCGTCGTTGGCCACCACGAAGGAGCGGTCGGAGCGGCCGTTGAACGCCGCGTGGGTGGCCACGTGCAGCACGTCCACATGGCCGCCGGCCAGCGCCGCCTGCAGGTCGGCCTTGTGGAAGTCCTGGATCAGCCGGCTGCGGGCGCCCGCGCCGCCGACGTCGACGGCGATCTTGGCCTCCTCGGCGGTGCCTTCCAGCTTCGGAAAGTCGCCGGCCGGCAGGCTGACCTCTTTCTGCAGGGAAGCGGCCACGACGGACAGCGGCCGTTTGGTCCGGTCGGTTCCCGGCTGGGAATAGGACAAGGCCGGCGCCACCGACACCGCCGTCCGCTCGATCAAGAACTTGCCATTGTCGTCGGTCAGGGCCGCGAAGGGCACCGAGCGCAGGACGCCGTCCGGGATGATGACCAGGGTCCCGCCGGTGCTGAGCTGGCCTTCGATCGGCTTGATCAGCAGCTGGTAGAGCTGCCGCGCCGGCGCCTTCCAGGCGTCGCCCTCCTCGCCGCTGGCGGAATCCACCAGGGCCTTGGCCAGCTGCACCACGGTCTCGCGGTCTGCGCCGCGGGCGGCGGAGAGCCGATGGTAGGCGCCGGCCCCGCCGGCCGAGCCGCGCGCATAGATCAGCTCCACCCGGTCGGGCAGCAGGATCGGGTAGAGCAGCACCTCGTCGGACCGCAGCTCCGCGGGCTTCACCGGTTCGCGCGGCGGCACGCAGTCGGCGCCCAGCGCGCTCTGCACCTCGGCCTGGCGATAGGCCTCCACCACCGCCTGGGCCCTGGCGATCCGCGCCGCCTCGCCGCCCGCCTCGGTGTCGCGCAGCTCCACATCCACGGCCTGTTCGAACACCGGCTGCATGCGCAGCGTGAAGGTCGGCTCCTCGGTCAGCGGATCGACCAGGGGCAACAGTGGCCGCACCGCCTCCAGCGCCCGGTAGGCTTCCGTGACCAGTTCGCGCCGCCGGGCGGGATCGGCCTCAGCCAACCACAGCAGCCAGGTGGATTGGCGCAGCGGCTCGGCGCGCTGGCTCTCCAGATAGACGGCGCGGCCCAACAGGGCGCGGGCCTGTCCGGCGTCTCCGCGCGCCAGGGCCAGGCGCCCGGCCATGGCCTGGGCGTAGGAGGCTTCGTCCGGAACCTCGCCGGCGGCCGAGGCGAGTTTCGCCTCAGCGGTGTCGAGCGCGGGCGACGGCGCAGTCCCGGCGTCGAGCGCAGCCTCCATCAGCCGGCCGATGAGCTCCGCCCGGCCCGGTCCGCTCAGCCCCTCGGCTTCCGGCAGCGCGCCCTGAGCGGCGGCCAGCGCCTGCGCCTTCAGGGCCGCCGCCGACTGGGGCTGGGCGGCC
>NZ_DASYAF010000183.1:0-4159 GCF_036501465.1 Phenylobacterium sp. | reverse complement strand
GACAACGGGAGCAACCCCTAGATGGCCATCCCCTTCATCCGCACCTTCGAGCCGCGCTATGGCGAGCTCGTGCAGGTCACGCCGCTGATCAGCCGTGTCGTCGCGAACAATCCGGGGCCGTTCACCTTCATGGGCACCGGGACCTATATCGTCGGCCATGGCGAGGTGGCGGTGATCGACCCCGGCCCGGACGACCCGGCTCACCTGGCGGCGATCCTGGCGGCGGTGGCCGGCGAGCGCGTCACAGCCATCCCGATCACCCATCACCACGCCGACCACTCGCCGCTGGCCGAGCCGCTGAAGGCCGAGACGGGGGCGACCATCTACGGCTGCGCGGTGAAGCAGCACCACGAGGAAGAGGCCGGCGCGCCGCGCATGGAGGCCGGCCACGACCTCGCCTTCACCCCCGACGTCAGCCTCTGCGACGGCGGGCTGATCGAGGGCCCGGGCTGGACGCTGCAGGCCATCCCCACGCCCGGCCACACCTCCAACCACCTCTGCTATGCGCTCAGGGAAGAGAACGCCCTGTTCAGCGGCGACCACATCATGGGCTGGTCGACCACGGTGATCACCCCACCGGACGGCGACATGACCGCTTATCTGGACAGCCTGGCCAAGGTGAAGGAGCGCGATTTCGACGTGCTGTGGCCGACGCACGGCCCGCCGATCCGCGAGGTCGGCCCCTTCCTCGACGCCTATGCCGCCCACCGCCAGGAGCGGATGGACCAGATCACGCTGGCGCTGGCCGACGGCCCGGCGACGATCCGCGAGCTGGTGCCCAGGCTCTACGCCGACGTCGACGCGCGCCTGCATCCGGCCGCCGCCCGCTCGATGCTGGCGGCGATCATCCACATGGAGCGCGGCGGCGAGATCGAGGCCAGCGGCCCGCCGGGCCTGGATACCACCTACCGCCTCGCCTGACGCCCGCTCTAGCGGCCGCGCAGGATGCGGTGCATCTCCTCGCGCCGCAGGCCGCCGATAGCCGCGGCCACGGCGGCGGTAAACGCGCTGAGCAACAGGCCCACGCCCATGAACAGCGCGACCTGGGCGGCGATATTCTGCGCGCGCATCGGGTCGGCCTGCAGCGCCAGGGCGGCGGCGTTCGCCGCGGCGTTGGGCGGCATGACCGCCACGATCAGCACCGCGCCGGCCACCGTGCTCACCGCCCAGGTGACCAGGCCGTGGGCGGTGTCGCGGAAGTGGACCTCGTGCTCGTGGACGTTGGCCCAGCGGGTGCGCAGCCGCCCGGCCAAGTAGCCGCCGAGCGCGGCCGACAGCACCTGGACCACGATCAGCCAGGCGCCAAGGATCGGCGTGAAGTCGCCGGTGGCCGGCGCGGCGCTGGGCCACGGCGCGCCGAGCTTCAGGCCGAAGCCGGCCGCCAGCGTCGACAGCAGCATGGCCAGCCCCAGGGCCGAGACGGCGCCGGCGAAGATCGCCGGCCAGCAGACCGCCGAGTGGGTCTCGTCCCCGATGGGGACCACGGAAAGGTCGGTTTGCATTCGCCTGCTCCTTCCGGGTTCAGAAGTGGTGGGTGCAGAAGGCCAGGAGCAGGATGAACGGCAGGGGCACGCCCAGCAGCGCCAGCAGGATTGATCGCATCTTCGCCTCGATCCGTGATTGAACAGCGGTCGATCAAACGCCGCGCGGCCACGCCTGTTCCGGGCCGATGTTCGAAGGCCCCCCGGCGGGCCCTAGATCGCCCGCTCCAGCACCACGAAGTAGAGGTCGGACCGGGTCGGCGCGCCCAGGCGGGATTCGTGGTACGGCCACGGCTTGGTCACGCCCGTGCGCCGATAGCCGCGACGCTCGTACCAGGCGACCAGGGTCTCGCGCTGCGCCAGCACTGTGATCGCGATGCGGGTGGCGCCCTCGGCCTGGGCGTGAGCTTCCGCTGCGGCCAGCAGGCGGCGGCCCAGCTTGCGGTCCTGCAGGTCCGGCCGCACGGCCAGCAGGCCCAGGAACCAGGCGCCGTCGCCCTGCGGCTCCAGCCAGACGTGGCCGAGGTGCTCGTCCGCCCCGTCGCGCCAGATCATCAGCTGGGCGTCCGGCGCCGCGGCCAAGTCCTCGCGCAGCGTCTCGTCGGTGAGCCGCGGGCCCTCGATCAGGTCCTCGACGCTCCAGCTCTGCCCGGGGCCCGTCTCGCGGTAGGCCTTGTTGGTCAGCGCGACGATCGAGGCGAAGTCGCCGTCCTGCGCCCGCCGCAGCCGCACGTCATCAGCCAATTGCGGGCCTCAGGCGCTGACCGTGGCCCGCGCGGTCGGCAGGACGTAGTCCTTCATCCGCTCGCGGATCAGCTTCTTGTCGATCTTGCCGGTGGCGCCCAGCGGGATATCGTCCACGAAGACCACGTCGTCGGGCGTCCACCACTTGGCGATCTTGCCTTCCAGGAAGCCCAGGAACTCCTCCTTGGAGGCCTGCTGGCCGGGCTCCAGCTTGACCAGCAGCACCGGCCGCTCGTCCCACTTCGGATGCGCCGCCCCGATCACCGCGCAGAGCGCCGCCTTCGGATGGCCCACGGCCAGGTTCTCGATCTCGATGGAGCTGATCCACTCGCCGCCGGACTTGATCACGTCCTTCGACCGGTCGGTGATCTGCATGAAACCGTCAGGGTCGATAGTCGCCACGTCGCCGGTGTCGAAATAGCCCTCGTCGTCGAGGATCACCCCGCCGTCGCCCTTGAAGTACTGCCCGACCACGAACGGCCCGCGCACCATCAGCCGCCCGAAGGTCACCCCGTCGTGCGGCAGCCGCGCGCCGTTGTCGTCCACCAGCTTCAGTTCGATGCCCACCGGCGGGCGGCCCTGCTTCAGGGTGTAGCGGAGCTGTTCCTCGCTATCGAGCTTCATGGTCTTGCCGGTGGGCGTGGCCAGGGTGCCCAGCGGCGAGGTCTCGGTCATGCCCCAGGCGTGGGTCACCGCAACCCCGTAGTCGTCGCGGAAGGCGCGCACCAGGGCCTCGGGCACCGCCGAGCCGCCGATCACCACGCGCTTGAGCGTGGACAGCGAAAGCTTGTTGTCGCGCAGGTGCCCCAGCAGCATCTGCCACACCGTCGGCACCGCGGCGGAGAAGGTGACCTCCTCGCTTTCCAGCAGTTCGTAGACCGACTGGCCGTCCAGCTTCTGGCCCGGCATCACCAGCTTCGCGCCGGCCGCCGAGCAGGAGAAGGCCAGGCCCCAGGCGTTGGCGTGGAACATCGGCACCACCGGCAGCACGGTGTCGGTGGCCGAGATGTTCATCACGTCGCGGCCCATGGTCACCAGCGTGTGGAGGAAGTTGGAGCGGTGCGAATAGAGCACCCCCTTGGGATTGCCGGTGGTCCCGGAGGTGTAGCAAAGCGCCGCCGGCGTGCTCTCGTCGAAGCCGCCCCAGACGCAATCGGCGGACTGCTGGCCGATCAGCGTCTCGTAGCAGAGCGCGCCCGGGAAGACGTCGGGCTGCATGTGCGCCTCGTCGGTCAGCACCACGAAGTGCTTCACGGTGGGCATCTTGGCCCGGTGTTCGGCCAGCACCGGCAGGAAGGTCAGGTCGGTGAAGATCACCTGATCTTCGGCGTGGTTGATGATGTAGCAGAGCTGCTCGGCGAACAGCCGCGGATTGAGCGTGTGGCAGACCGCGCCAATGCCCATGACGCCGTACCAGGCCTCGATGTGGCGCGCGGTGTTCCAGGCCAGGGTCGCGCAGCGGTCGCCCGGCTTGATCCCCAGGGACAGCAAGGCGTTGGAGAGCTGCTTGGCCCGGCCGTGCACCTCGGCGTAGGTGGACCGGACGATCGGGCCTTCCACCGAGCGGCTGACGATCTCGCGGTCGCCGTGCCAGTTCTTGGCGTGATCCAGGATCTTGTCGACCGTCAGCGGCCAGTTCTGCATCAAGCCCAGCATCTCGTACTCCCTCCCCCGCGCCCGGCGATCCTAGGCGCCGGACATTTTATTCGTGTTTCTACCTATTGTTATCACCGATCAGACGCAACGCGACGCGATAGCCAGTGGGCTGCCGCGGCGTCGGTCGCCGCCGTCGCGTCCACCTGCGCCCAGTCGGCGGGCGGATCGGGATAGCGGGCCGCCTGGCCGCGCAGCACCGCCACGTCGGCGTCGGAGGCGTCGCCCACCCGCGCGCCCACCCGCGCCTCCAGCACCTCGAGCGGCGCGGTGAGCCAGGC
>NZ_DASYAF010000182.1:0-59867 GCF_036501465.1 Phenylobacterium sp. | reverse complement strand
GCTCGCGAAGGCCAGCAACTCACGCCTGTTCATGGGCATCCTCCCGACACAGATGGCCGCAATAGGCGGCGGCGGCGCGAACGGACAAGTCGGGGAGGCGCGATTTCCGGCAGGCGGCATTGGCGTCAGCCGCCGGCCGCGCCCCGCGCCGCCGTCTGTTTCGCGACCGCCTGGGCCACATCCTGCGCCTCGGCCCACCACCGCGCGACCATTTCGCCCGCCTGCCCCGGCTTCGCCAGCTTGATCGCCTGGCCGGCCCACAGCGACATCAGCTCCGGGTCGCCCGCCTTGTTGGCCGCCGCGCGCATGGCCTGGGTCAGGCGGTTCTGGACGGGATAGGGCGGGACCTCATCCTGGACGCCGCGCATCTCGCGCACGAAGCGGTTCTCCAGGCCTCGGGCGTAGCGGCCCGAGAAGGCCCGCGTGAGCCGCGTGGCGTCGGTCGGCGCATCCTTCAGCGCCGCCTGCCAGACGGGCCCGATGATCGCCTCGTCCGCTAGGAGGAAGGCCGAGCCCATCTGCACGGCGCTCGCGCCCAGGGCCAGGGCGGCGGCCACGCCGCGCCCGTCCATGATCCCGCCGGCGGCGATCACCGGCAGGTCTACCGCCCGGGTCACCGTCGCCAGCAGGGCGAAGGTCCCGATCGAAGAGGCCTCGATGTCGTCCAGGAAGTAGGCGTGGTGGCCGCCGGCCTCGACGCCCTGGGCGCAGATCCCGTCGGCCCCGACCTCGGCCCAGGCGATCGCCTCGGCGACGGTGTTGGCGGTGCCCACGACGTAGGAGCCCGCCGCATGCAGGGCGTCGACCTGCGCCTCGGTCAGGATCGAGAAGCTGAACGAGGCTACCGGCGGGGCGGCGCGGGTCAGGGCCTGCAACTGGGCGTCGAAGTCGTAGGAGAACCGGTTCGGATGATCGGGCGTCGGCAGGCCCAGCTCGGCGTAGAACGGGGTCAGGCGCGCCAGGGCCGCGTCCAGCTCCGCCGGCTCCGGCTTCAGCGGCGGGCCCATCAGGAGGTTCACCCCGAACGGCGCATCGGTCTTCGCGCGCACGCCGTCGACCGCGGCCTGCAGCTCCTCCGGCGCGACGCCGGCGCAGGCCAGGTTGCCCATGGCGCCGGCCTGGCTCACCGCCACGGCCATGGCGTCGAAGGTGGCGCCGGCCATGGGCGCCTGCAGGATCGGGATCGGCAGGCTCTCCAGCAGCTTCGCGAAGCTCATCAGGTCTCCTCCTCGTCCTTCTTGGCCTTCTGGGCCGCCAGCTTGGCCAGCACCCGGCCGCGCCCCTTGGCGAGCGCCGTGATCACGCCCCGGAAGGTGCGCACCTCCTGGTCGCTGAACTGGGCGCGGCCAAGGGCCGTGCGCAGGTTCTGGACCATGGAAGGCTTCTTCTCCGGCGGATGGAAGAAGCCCGCCTTGTCCAGATCGCCCTCCAGGTGCTCGTAGAGCCCCAGCATCGCCGCGCCATCGGCCGGCGGCGGGGCGTCGCGGAAGATCGCCGGCGTTCCGGCCGCCACCGTGGCGCGCCACTCGTAGCAGTTCAGCGCCACCGCCTGGGCGAGGTTGAGCGAGCGGAAGCGCAGATCGACCGGAAAGGTCACCACGGCCTGGCAGAGCGCGATGTCGGCGGTCTCGAGCCCCGCCCGCTCGCCGCCGAACAGCAGGCCGATGCGCTGACCGGCCGACGAGGCGGCCGAAAGCTCGCCCATCGCCTCGCGCGGCGTCTTGACCGGCAGCTGCAGTTCCCTGGGCCGCGCGGTGGTGGCGTAGACCAGGTTCAGGTCGGCGATGGCGGCCTCGACGCTATCGAACACCTGGGCGGCGTTCAGCGGCCAGTCGGCGCCGGAGGCCGAGGCCCAGGCGCGCTCCTGAGGCCAGCCGTCCCGCGGGTTCACCAGGCGCAGGTCGTCGAGGCCGAAGTTGGCCATCACCCGCGCGGCGGCGCCGATGTTCTGCGCCATCTGCGGCGCGGTCAGGATGATCGCCGGGGGGCGTGGAAGGGCTTGCGCCATGGCCCGGTTACAGTCGCTTGCACGCCGGAGCGCAAGCCCGCTCTAGAGGCGCCTTTGCGTCGGCGCGGCGGGGGGCTATACGGCCCCCAAACCAGTTCGCGCGGAGCCCTCGTCCCACATGGCAAAGATCAAAGTCGCCAACCCTGTCGCCGACCTCGACGGGGACGAGATGACGCGGATCATCTGGCAGATGATCAAGGACAAGCTGATCTTCCCCTTCCTGGACCTCGAGATCGAGTACTACGACCTTGGGATGGCGCACCGCGACGCCACCGACGACAAGGTGACGGTGGAGGCGGCCGAGGCGATCAAGCGGCTGGGCGTCGGCATCAAGTGCGCCACCATCACCCCCGACGAAGCGCGGGTGAAGGAATTCAACCTCAAGAAGATGTGGAAGTCGCCGAACGGCACGATCCGCAACATCCTGGACGGCGTCGTCTTCCGCGAGCCGATCATCTGCAAGAACGTGCCGCGCCTGATCCCCGGCTGGACCCAGCCGATCATCATCGGCCGCCACGCTTTCGGCGACCAGTACCGGGCCACCGACTTCGTGGTGCCCGGCAAGGGCAAGCTGAAGATGAGCTGGGAGGGCGAGAACGGCGACCGGATGGACTTCGACGTGTTCGACTTCCCGGCCGGCGGCGTGGCCATGGGGATGTACAACCTCGACGCCTCGATCCGCGACTTCGCCCACGCCTGCCTGAACTATGGGCTGGCGCGGAACTATCCGGTCTACCTGTCGACGAAGAACACCATCCTCAAGGCCTATGACGGGCGCTTCAAGGACATCTTCGCCGAGGTCTACGAGGCGGAATACGCCGGCAAGTTCAAGGAAGCGGGCCTGGTCTACGAGCACCGCCTGATCGACGACATGGTGGCCTCGGCGCTCAAGTGGAACGGCAACTTCCTCTGGGCCTGCAAGAACTACGACGGCGACGTGCAGTCCGACAGCGTGGCCCAGGGCTTCGGCTCGCTGGGCCTGATGACCTCGGTGCTGATCACGCCGGACGGCAAGATCATGGAAGCCGAGGCGGCGCACGGCACAGTGACCCGCCACTTCCGCCAACACGAACGCGGCGAGAGCACCTCCACCAACTCCATCGCCTCGATCTTCGCCTGGACCCGGGGCCTGGAGCACCGCGCCAAGCTGGACGGCAACGCCGAATTGGCGCGTTTCGCCAAGACCCTGGAGCGGGTGTGCGTGGAGACCGTGGAAAGCGGCTCCATGACCAAGGACCTGGCGCTGCTGGTCGGCGACACCCAAGGCTGGCTGACCACCGAGGGCTTCCTGGACAAGGTGGCGATCAATCTGGAAAAGGCGCTCGCGGCCTAGGGCCGCCCGCGCCCGGCTGCGACGGACGGAGAAGGACCATGAGCATCGGCTACGTCACCATCGGCGCCCTCGATTTGGAGGCGGCGCTGCCGTTGTATGACGCCCTGCTGGGCGCTGCGGGCTACAGCCGCGGGCCGGTCGAGGGCGGTTGGGCCTTCTATGGCAAGGTGGGCGCGCCGGGGGTCGGCGTGGGCAAGCCGTTCGACGGCCAGGCGGCGCGTGGCGGCAACGGCATGATGGTGGCCTTCAAGGTCGACAGCCAGGACGTCGTGAGAGCCGTCTATGACACGGCGCTGGCCAGCGGCGCGACCGACGAAGGCGCGCCGGGCTATCGGCCGGCCGAAGCGACCAGCGGCTTCTACGGCGCCTATTTCCGGGACCCGACAGGCAACAAGCTCTGCGTCTGCACCGGGATCTGAGGCCGCGGACACGCTCTCCGAATACGAAAAAGGCCGGGGTCGCCCCCGGCCTTTTCCATTCTTGGTCTTGGTCTTGGTCTTAGGCGACCGTGGCGACCGCGCGGCGGCGACGCAGGGCCGCGCCGGCCAGACCGAAGCCCGAGAGCATCAGCGCCCAGGTGGTCGGTTCCGGCACCGGGTCATGGTCCCAATCGAAGGTCGCCTGGACGACATAGCCGTCCCGCTCCCCACCGCGCGGGCCGAGGAGGCCGGTGTCGAACGAGCCGTTGCTCAGCGAGATGGTCATCAGGCCCGGATCGGGCAGACCGGGCGCGGTCCAGGTGAACTGCGCCGGGCCGCTCCAGCTCACGCTGCCGTTCTGGAAGAAGCCGTGCAGGATCAGGTTGCCCTGGGTCGTGCCGCCAACCTGAGCGGTGCCCGAGTTCGGGGCCGGCGCCGAGAAGTCGAAGTTCACGTCGATGTCCACCGGAACCTGGTCGTCCGAGTTCACGGACGTCTCAGGGGTGTAGATCTTGAAGAGGTCGAGCGTCTCGGACGTCGGGCTGCCGAGGTCGATGTTGAGACCGCCGCCCGGAATCGTCAGCAGGTTCAGGGTGTCAACCGTCAGGCCATGGTTGCTGTCAGCGTTGCCGATGTTGGCGACGACCGAATAGTCCTGAAGAACGAAATCGGTGGCGTGGGCCGAAGCGGCCGCCAGGGCAAGACCCGCCGCGGCGGCGCCTGCCAAAAGGATCTTACGCATGAGTACCCCCCAAAAAGGCATATGGACTGTAGCTAGACCATAGCATCCCCATAATCCCGGCCAACCGCATTCCCCCAGCGGTTGTAAACTTTTTCTTAATCATGGTTACCGGGCGAGCGCCGCCTTGACCGCCGCCAGGCCTTCGTCAGCCTTGGCGCCGTCCGGGGCGCCGCCCTGGGCGAAATCGGGGCGGCCGCCAGCGCCCTGACCGCCCATGGCCGCCACCGCCGCCTTGGCCAGGTCCACGGCGTTGAACCGCGATTGCGCCGCCCCGGTCACCGCCACGGTGACCGCCGCCTTGCCCTCGGCCGAGCCCACCAGGGCGATGACCCCGTCGGGAAGCTGCTTCTTATATTCCTCGGCGATCGGCCGCAGGTCCTTGCCGCCGACGCCTTCCATGACCCGGGCCAGCACCTGGACGCCGCCGATCTCCTCCGGGCCGCTCGCCGCGCCGCCACCGCCGCCGCCGCCCATGGCCAACTGACGCTTGGCTTCGGCCAGGTCTTTCTCCAGCTGGCGCCGCTGGGTCTCCAGCGCCGCCACCCGGACCGGGACCTCGGCCACCGGCACCTTGAACTGGTCGGCCAGGCCCTTGGAGACCGCCGCCTGGTCCAACAGCCAGCGCCGGGCGGCCTCGCCGGTCAGGGCCTCGATGCGGCGCACGCCGGCCGCCACGCCCTGCTCGGAGACCACCTTGAACAGGGCGATGTCGCCGGTCCGCGCCACGTGGGTGCCGCCGCAGAGCTCGACCGAATAGGCGCCCTGGCCGTTCAGCGCATCGCCCAGCGTCAGCACGCGGACGGTTTCGCCGTATTTCTCGCCGAACAGGGCCATGGCGCCGGCCGCCATGGCGTCCTTGGGCGCCATCAGCTCGGTTTCCGCCGGCAGGTTCTGGCGCACCACCGCGTTCACCTCGGCCTCGATGCGGTCGATCTCCTCCGGCGTCACCGGCGCGCCGTGGCTGAAGTCGAAGCGGATGCGCTCGCCATCGACCATCTGGCCCTTCTGGGTCACGTGCGCGCCCAGCACATTGCGCAGGGCCGCGTGCAGCAGGTGGGTCGCCGAGTGGTTGGAGCGGGTGGCGGCGCGGCGCTCGGCGTCGACCGCCAGGCGCGCGCGGACGCCGGACGTCAGCGTCCCCTCGAGGACTTCCAGCTCGTGGACGAAGAGGTCGCCGGCCTGTTTCTGAACGTCGGCGACGCGCGCCCGGCCGGCCTTGCCGCCATCCATGGGCCATTCCACCTCGCCCTGGTCGCCGGCCTGGCCGCCGCTCTCGGCGTAGAAGGGCGTGCGGTCGAACACCGCCTGCACGGTCGACCCGGTCAGGGCGCCGTCGATCTCGCGGCCGCCTTCCACCAGCGCCAGCAGCTCGCCAGTGGCCTCGATCTGCTCGTAGCCCAGGAACTGCGTCGGCCCCAGCCGGTCGCGGATGGCGAACCACTCGGCCGCCGCCGCCACCTGGCCCGAGCCGGTCCAGGCCTCGCGCGCCTGCTCGCGCTGGCGGGCCATGGCCGCATCGAAGCCCTCCAGATCGACGGTCAGCCCCTTGGCGCGGACGGCGTCCTGGGTGAGGTCGAGCGGGAAGCCGTAGGTGTCGTAGAGGCGGAAGGCGGTCTCGCCGGACAGCACCTCGCCCTGCTTCAGGCCCGCGGTCGCCTCGTCCAGCAGGCTCATGCCGCGGCCCAGCGTGCGGCGGAACCGCTCCTCCTCCTGGCGCAGGGTGTCGACGATGGCGGGCTCGGCGCGGCGCAGCTCCGGATAGGCCTCGCCCATCTCGGCCACCAGGGTGGGCGCCAGGCGGTGCATCAAGGGCTCGGCCGCGCCCAGCAGGTGGGCGTGGCGCATGGCCCGGCGCATGATCCGGCGCAGGACATAGCCGCGGCCTTCGTTCGACGGCGTCACCCCATCGGCGATCAGGAAGCTCGACGAGCGCAGGTGGTCGGCGATCACCCGATGCGAGGGGCCGTTGGAGGCCCCACCCTCGCCGCCCACCAGGTCGCGGCTGGCGGCGATGATCGTGCGGAACAGGTCGATGTCGTAGTTGTCATGCACACCCTGCAGCACCGCGGCGACGCGCTCCAGGCCCATGCCGGTGTCGATCGACGGCTTGGGCAGCGGCGTCCGATCGCCGTTCGCGTGCTGCTCGAACTGCATGAAGACCAGGTTCCAGATCTCCACGAAGCGGTCGCCGTCCTCGTCCGGGCTGCCGGGCGGGCCGCCGGGGATGTGGGCGCCGTGGTCGTAGAAGATCTCCGAGCACGGCCCACAGGGGCCGGTGTCGCCCATGGACCAGAAGTTGTCGGCGGTGGCGATGCGGATGATCTTCTCGTCCGGCAGGCCGGCGATCTTCTTCCAGAGGCCGTGCGCCTCGTCGTCCTCGGCGTAGACAGTGACCAGCAGCTTATCGACCGGGAGCTGGAACTCCTTGGTCAGCAGGTCCCAGGCGAGCGTGATCGCCTGGTCCTTGAAATAGTCGCCGAAGGAGAAGTTCCCCAGCATTTCGAAGAAGGTGTGGTGGCGCGCGGTGTAGCCGACATTGTCCAGGTCGTTGTGCTTGCCGCCGGCCCGCACCGACTTCTGCGACGAGGCGGCGCGAGGGAACGGCGGGGTCTCCGCGCCGGTGAAATAGTTCTTGAACGGCACCATGCCGGCATTGACGAACAGCAGCGTCGGATCGTTCTGCGGCACCAGCGGCGCCGAGGCGACGACGGCGTGATCCTTCCTCTGGAAGAAGTCCAGGAAGTGGCTGCGGATCTCGTTGACGCTCGGCATGGAGGCTTTTCTGGAACTCGTGCTGGTCGGAGCCCCTCAAGATGGGGCTGGCCGACCGTTTACGAAACTTGGCCTGAAGCGCAAAGGGAAAGCCCGGCGAATGCGCCGTCCCCCGACGGAAAAGGACGCCCGGGCGAACCCGGACGTCCTGCAAGTCTCCGCTGTCCATGCGCCCGCGCGGGGTGGCGGGCTGGGCCGGTTGGCGGGGAGGCCCGTCGCGGATGCGACGCCTGACCGCGGAAACCTGTCCCTCGAGACCTCTGGAGGCCCCTTCCCGGGCCTAGTCTTCCTGCGGGTCGGGGCCACCCACCAGCAGCTCTTCCTCGATGCTCGCCTTGGCGCCGCGCACCGCGCGCTCGATCTCGCCGGAGATGTCGGGATTGGCCTTCAGGAAGTCGCGGACGTTGTCGCGGCCCTGGCCGATCCGCTGGCTCGAATAGGAGAACCAGGAGCCGGACTTCTCGATCACGCCGGCCTTGACGCCGAGGTCGATGATCTCGCCCAGCTTTGAGATCCCCTCGCCGTACATGATGTCGAACTCGACCTCGCGGAACGGCGGGGCGACCTTGTTCTTGACCACCTTCACGCGGACGTTGTTGCCGATGATCTCGTCGCCGCGCTTCACCGAGCCGGTGCGGCGGATGTCCAGGCGCACCGAGGCGTAGAACTTCAGCGCGTTGCCGCCGGTGGTGGTCTCGGGGCTGCCGTACATCACCCCGATCTTCATGCGGATCTGGTTGATGAAGATCACCAGGGTCTGGGTCTTGCTGATCGAGGCCGTGAGCTTGCGCAGCGCCTGGCTCATCAGCCGCGCCTGCAGGCCCGGCAGGCTGTCGCCCATCTCGCCCTCGATCTCGGCCCGCGGCGTCAGCGCCGCCACCGAGTCGATGACGATCACGTCCACCGCGCCGGAGCGCACCAGGGTGTCGGTGATCTCCAGCGCCTGCTCGCCGGTGTCCGGCTGCGAGACCAGGAGCTCGTCCAGGTCGACGCCCAGCTTGTGGGCGTAGGACGGGTCCAGCGCATGTTCGGCGTCGACGAAGGCCGCCGTGCCGCCCGCCTTCTGGACCTCGGCCACCACATGCAGGGCCAATGTCGTCTTGCCCGAGCTTTCAGGCCCATAGATCTCGATGATGCGGCCCTTGGGCAGGCCGCCGATCCCCAGGGCGATGTCCAGGCCCAGCGAGCCCGTGGAGACGCTCTCGATCTCCACGATCTTGCCCTTGTCGCCCAGCTTCATCACCGAGCCCTTGCCGAAGGCCCGGTCGATCTGGCTCAGCGCCGCTTCCAGAGCGCGCTGCTTGTCACCGTCTTCACGTCCCACGAGTTTCAAAGCCGTCTGCGACATTCCATTCGCCCTCTATTCCACGATTCCGCCAACCGGGCCGTCAATGGCTCTCTCCCGGCCCAGACTCATTCGTACGCGCTTTGTTCTAGGTTGGCAATATGTTCTCGTTCGGCGATGATCGATCCGTGATGGGGCGGCTTTTTGAGACTGTCGCTGGCTAGCGGTCGGAGATTGTCGCCGCCGCACTGCGCGTCGTAAGCGATTTCAGATGGCATTGAGGACCTTGGCACCTCAACGGACAGGTCCTCAATATTGCGCCCACCAAATTCCGCAAAGAATCAAGGCGCGCGACAGAGGGGGTCCTCAATCAAACCGCTGTTTGGGGACCTTATTGGGGACCCGGCGGAGGGACGCTGATTAGCAGGTGGCTCTGGAGCACCTCCCGCTCGGTCTCCAATGAAGCGAGCAAGATCGCAAAATCAGCGTCGCTGTCGCAGGCAACTTTTCCGAGGACGGTGAGGTTCTTCGTAGAAGCGTGCAACATAAGTCGCAGCAACGCCTTCTCGCGAATTATAGCATCTTCTTGCAGATCACCCGTTGACCCGAAGTATGTAGCCGGCAGCAATGCAAGCGCGGCGCGCAGCCAATATCTGTGCCGTGCGTCCCCCAGAACCTCGTCGGCTGCTACCTGTTCAATTACACCAGCGACCTCGGAATCTGCGCGCTGCCGGACCAGAAAGCGGTACCGGCTCGGTACGCCCCGGCTGCGCCAATGGGCGATGGCTGACCGTTGGACGCCAAGCGTCGCCGCCAGCTCCATGTCGGTTCGCGCATCGAGCCTGGCTCTCAGCGCCTCTACGTCACCGTCCCCGGCTTTTCCCATGTTGACAGCTGTCACCATCATCGGTCATACAGTGTGACACGCGTCAACATTTGTGACGGATGTCACCATGCCCCTTATCACAGCGCAGCCCGGAAGCGACGACCTGCTTCGCGAGGTGCGGGCAGATTTCACCCGCCAGGGAAGCTCCCTTCTCGCCTGGTGCCGCACTCACGGGGTTGCGCACGCCCACGCTCATCGGGTGCTTCGCGGGATGACGAACGGCCCCCACGCGCAGGCCCTGAGATCGGAACTGATCTCGGCCAGCCGATCGCGAGCGGCCTAGCTGATGCCTTCGGGGGCATGGGTCAGCACGGCCGAATTTGCGGAGGCGACCGGCCTCGCGCGACGTGTCGCCACAAAGGCTCTAGCGCGCGCTGCTGGAGGGAAGACTTGGCGCGGCCACGGCCTTGAAGTCAGGCAGGTCACAGGTCGCGGCGGCCGTGGTGGGCTCGTATACGAAGTCTCTCTGAGCAGCCTTCAAACGGCGCTTGGGGGCGCTTCAGAGGAGCTTCAGCAGTCGGACTCACCACGGCCTACCGCGCGTCGTGACCAAGGTCCTCGCGTCGCCGAACGCTACCGGGCCATCGCGCCGGCGCTCCACCACCCCCATCGAACAGCCGCCCGCGCTGCTGCCCTCAAGGCTGAAGCTGCTCGCGGGCTCGCGGACCTTCGCACTCTCCAGCGCTGGCTTTACCAATACGAACGTCATGGCCTGTCGGGACTTGCGCGGAAGCGCCCCGCAGACGCCGGCGCCGCCCGAGTAGCGATCTCCTCCGTGTTCGATGCGGCGGCAACCTCCGCCGGGTTGAGTGCGCGGGGCCTCATCGACCTGAAGACCGCACTGGACGGGAAACTCAGATCCATCTGGCAGAGCCGCGCCGAGGAAGGCGGGTGGGCCAACGTGCGGCGGTTCGCCGAGTTCGAGCTGCTGAAGCTATGCGAGGCACAAGGCTTGGCCGTCCCGGCCGCCGCGCTCCGCCTATCCCGGCGCTACGTGGAGAGCTTCCGCGAGGAGCGGATCGTCAACGTCTGGCGGAACAATCGAAAGGTCTTCGACGACGGCAAGCCGAGGGTCAACAGAACCTGGACGGGCTTTGAGCCGATGGCGCGCGTCGTCGCCGACGTTAAGCATCTAGACGTGGTGCTGCACAGGCCGGACGGCTCTGAAGCGTGGCCGAAAGTCATCGGCTTTCAGGACGGGGGGACGGGCCGGGTCTTTTTGTATCCGGTGCTGCTGGCGAAGGGCGAAGGTGTGCGCCAGGAGCATGTGGTCGAGGCGTTCCTGGCCATGGTCGGCGAACCGCTTTGGGGGTTTCCTCAGGGTCTCTATCTCGACAACGGCAGTGAGTTCGCGATCTTCGAGCGCATCCGTCCGGCCTTGGACCTGGTGAGCGCCGAGGCAGGCCGCACCATCATCTACTCCAAGCCGTACAACGCCTCGGCCAAGACGATCGAGAACGCGTTCCGCCGCCTGGACCGCTATCTCTTCTCGATCATGCCTGGCTACGTCGGCGGCGACCGGATGAACAAGAAGGTTCAGACGGTGGGACGACCGCCGGCACCCTATCCCGGCAGTTGGGCGGACTTCTGCGCCACGCTTCGCGGCTTACTGATTAACTTCAACGCCCGGCCGGTGGGCGGCCAGTGGGGCGGCCGCTCAGCCGACGACTGGCTTCGCGAGAAACAGGAGGCGGGTTGGCGGCCGGTCTCGATTGACCCCTTGGTCTTAGACGCTGCGTTCTGCTCGCGCGAGCTGCGCAAGATCGACCGCGGCGCGCTTCGCATCGAGGGCGAGCGATTCTACCACCCAAGCCTGGACGGCCTGCCGCACGGATCGCCTGTCGAGGTCGCCCTACCCTGGCGACGTGGGGCGCCGCCATTGTTCCGACCGGCCGGAGGCGCATGGGCCTACGTCGATCGCGATCATGCCTACCCCGCCGACTGGAAGGACGGCGCTCGCGATGCTGGCCGCCGGCAAAGGGCCTACGCAAAGGCGGTCGCCGCCAGGGCGCGAGCCGTCGAACCGTTCGACCCCGTTGCCGCGGCCCTCGAACAGGCCGCCCGCTACGCACCGCCCACGCCGCTCGGCCGCGCCGATCGCCTCGATGCCGGCGGCGAACTCCGCGCGCTGGCCGATGGGAGCGCCAATGTCCCGCCAAGGGAGAGCGCGCCGTCCAGGGAGGAGGCAGAGCGCCGACGCCGCGAAGCGCAGACGGCTCGAATCCTGAGGAGCCAGAATGTCGCCTGAGGCTCTCGCCCCCGAGCTGATCGCGACGTCGATCAGCCGGACTTTCCTGCCGCGGCTGCGGCGAACGCACGATCGCCGGCGCATATCCGTTTTCGCTGGGCCGCCGGGCGTCGGAAAAAGCACCTCGCTCCGCGTCTTCCGGGCTGAGGCGCCGTGGTGCATCGGCATGGTCTCCGTACCGCCGGGGCCGAGAGGTGGCTTGAAGCCCGCCGCTGTGCTGCATCTGGCGATCGAGGCCCTCATGGACTTGACCAGGCCGAGCACGCTCCGCGACCGCCTTCCCTCCGGTTTCACCGAGCTGCGCCACCGGCTGTTTGGCTTGGTGTGCGAGTGGGCCGGACTGTCGACCTATGACGCCCGACGCGACGGGGTGGAGGTTGGCGAGTTCTCGCCCCTGACCCTGATCTTCGACGAGGCGCAGAACCTCTCGCCCGAGGCGATCGAGACGCTCCGCTTCCTGAACGACGCGGCCGGCGGGTTCTCCCCGCTGCCCTTGGGGCTGATCTTCGTCGGCAACAACGAGTTCGTTCTTAAGTCGGATCGCAGCGGCCATAGCGTCCTTTCATCAGCCGTCGCGGACCGCGCCCTCTACACCGAGACGTACTCCTATAGCGACGTCACCGACGACGACCTGGCGCTGTTCTTCGAGGCACGCGGGATAGTCGATCCCGCCGCGCTGCGTCAGGTGATCCGCTACTTCGGCGGCGGGCGCGCCGATCGGAGCTTCCGTCGCGCCGCCGACCTCGCAGCCGAGCTGCTGGAGGAGGCCGGCGATGGTCAAGTCACCGAGGCCGTGGCTCGCGAAATCCTATCCCTCGTTTAACCCCTGGAGATCAGACCCGATGAAGCCTAAAGCCTCCCAGCCGCCCGTGCATGTTCCCAGCGCCAGCGTCCAGATTCAGGACGCGGCCCTCAACGCCTGGCGCGTCGGCGTGATCGTCGATCTGGCCCGAAGCGAAGCCTGCGATCGCGCGCCCGTCGGCGGCGCCGTCCCCAGTCCGCGGGTCTGCGAGCACGTGGAGAGGATCGACGCCATCCTGGCCGGCGCGGCGGCGCTCCTCCGCGAACTGCACGGCGAGCTGGTCAGGGTCGACGACCGTTTGACGGGACGGACCTGATGATCGCCGCCCGCAAGGTCGCGCTGCTGCACGTGGCCAAGACCAAGCTCGCGCTCTCGGATGAAGCCTACCGGGACGAGCTGCAGCGCCATGGCGGCCGCAGTTCAGCCCGCGAGCTGGATGAGCATGGCTTCGAAGCCGTGCTTCAGCGCTTCCGCCAGTTGGGATTCGAGACCAACCGGCGGCGCGAGGGCTATGGCGAGCGCCTCAGCATGGCCACGGACGGCCAGCTCGCGCTTATCCGATCGCTCTGGTCGGACGTCAGCGGGGGCCTTCCTGAAGCGCGGCTCAACGTCTGGCTTCAGCACTTCGGCGTGTCGGCGCTGAGGTTCGCAACTAAGGACAAAGCTATCAAGGTGATCGCCGGGCTGAGAGCCTGGCAAGCGCGAAGGGCGGCGGATGCGCGACCCCACTGACAATCCGGAGATTCGACGCTTCCTGTGGGCGGATCCACCGCCGGCGACATTCACGGACCTTGCCGCCGCCCTTCGAGCACGCTTCAATCTGGATTTGAGCCCAGCTCAGGCCGCAGAACTTTGGCGGGGCGTAAGGCGACCACGACGCGGACGCGCCTCGGCCTTCGCGCACGATGACGGCTTGATGACCTTCATCGCTGATCACGCCGATCTGGTTTCGACGGACGTACTGCGGGTGAAAATCCGCCACGCCCTCGGTTGGGCCCGAACGCCCAGCCGGTCGCAGCTCTCGCGCCTTGTAAAGAGGGTCCGCGAAGACGACCGCAGGGCATACGCGCAGCTCGATGCCGCGGGCGGGCGACTCGAATAGCATGCCGGAGCGGCTTAAGAGCCGGAGGGGATCATTCCCATGGCGGCGGAGAAGGAGAGCTTCCTTAAGCGGGTCCATGCCTGGGTGATTTGGTTCCGCCTGGTGGGCCACGAGCTTGAGAAAGCGCCAGGGGGCCTGACTACAGAGGAGCTCGCGAAGGCGGCCCTCCTGGCGAAGGGCGCGAACCCAGATGACGGCGCCGCCGTCAGGGAACAGGCCAGCTCGATCGCAGGCCTTCTGCAGGGGTTGTCCCACTGGCGCTTGGTCGGCGCAGCCTTTGTTGAGCGCCCCCAGCGCGAACCGCCGCCGACACCACCGCCTCCGCCAGGGAGCAGAATCGTCCCGCCTCCGAGGATCACTCCTCCGCCAGCCTACGTGGCGATGCTTCGCCCACGCGGCGCCCGGCTCTTGAAGGTTCCGCTCTGGCGGCAACAGCTGTCCTTCGCAGCCCGCCTGATCGGCGATTTCAAGGTTTGGAGGCCTTTGCGAATGGCCATTGGAGTCGCCGGCATTCTCGCCTCCGTCCTAAAGATCGCCCTGCTCTGGCAGAGCAAGCACGTGGCGATAGCCGCCGCTTTCTGCGCCGCCTTCACCTTTCTTGCGGAGTGGCTGAGGGCTCGTGCGCCCTGAGACTGGAGGCACCCGCACATCCAAATGGGCCTTCGAACGCCGTCAAACGGGTCTACAGCCCCGCTAGCCGGCTTCGGGTAGGTTGGACGCCCGAGCGCCGGAGCCGCCCGTCAGCGTCAATTTCTACGGCGGGAGATCGAGGTGGCGGCCGGGGAATGTTCGCCAAAGGAGTGGTCGAGTCCGAAGAACCCGACTAGCGGCGCGCCTCTTCGGCCTCGTTGATCGGTCGGATGATGGGCTGGTCGCGATGCCGGGCGACGATGGGTCGCTCACCCTGCCGGACGTCGACGTGATCGCAGCTCATATGCTCACCGAGGAGTTCGCCCGCTTTGGCGAAGGCTCCCGCATCGTGCGGCAGGTCGTAGGCCTCGAACGAGGCAGATAGTCCACGCTCGTCGCAGAAATGAAACGTGTAGAGGGCCATGGTGACCTTCCGTCGCTGCGCAGCGTGAACGGGAGCACTGCTTCAGGCGTCTCTCTGCCGCTAGCGCCCGAGAGGTACAAGCCAGCGATAATGCCACCTTATACCCATCTTGTCGGGGATGAGTCTCGTTGTCGCGGCGCAGGGACGGAGCGCTCCCCTGACCGCCTTCCAATCGGGGCCGCCCCGGGCTAGCTTGGTCCCCGGCGGCTCAGTCAATCGCGTAGCCGGGCCACGCGGCGCAAGCCGTAGCCCGAACGGGAAGGTAGCGTCCCCGGGGCCGCCACTCTCTGCGAATTTCGATCCTGGGTCCCTGACATCTGTCAGGGGCGAAGGCGGGACAATTGTCCTGCAGCTTAGCCCCGTATGGGGCGAGAACACGACATTCATGACTACGCCGCCAGCAGCTTTCTGGCTGTCGTGGTGAAGCACTGTGGCGCCGACGCCGCCGCTCGACTTTGCGCGGCACACGGCGGTCTGGTCGTCGGCGTTCCGAAATATCCCCGTGCACACCACGCTCTTTGCGAGGTCTTAGGGGTGGACGGCGTCAAGCGCATTGTCGCCGAGTGGGGCTCGGGACGTGTGAGCGTTCTTCTCGGCCGGCGCCTCAGGGCTCAAATCCTTTTCGCGGATGGCAGGTCAGCCTCGGAGGTCGCTCGCGATCTGGGGGTCTCCTATCGCACCGCAAGCCGGTACCGGCGCGCCCTCCGCCCCTCGGACTCTAACCTGTGAAAGACTTGGACACCCATGGATCTGGACCTTTCTCCCGATACGTCGCCAGCGGCCTTTACGTCTCAGGCCCAGATGGTAGTGGCCGCGAGGCGGAACGAGCTTCACGGGATGCCATACGCCACGGGCGCCCCGCTGGTAGAGCTTCAGATGCTGGCCTGGCAGGAGCTTCAGATCACCCTCCTGAAGGCGATCCTGGACGAGTTGGTGAAGGCTCGGAAAGGCATCAGGACCTAACGGTCACGCCGCCCCAAATCCCCCCCAATTCCCGCTCCGGCCGGCCTGGCCAGGGGAGCGACATCAACCGACATTCATGCGCCCTTAGGGCGTCAACGCCGTGGGGGGGCCGCTTAGACTCGGGCGGTCAAAAACGGCGAATGGGCGTCAGCCAGGACACTATCCCCGACGACTTCCGCCGGCTGCGGATCATGGAGATCGCGGCCATGAACGCCTGGAGCCAGGCGGCATGAGCGGGGGCGGCGCGGCCCTCGTCGCCAAGCTGCGCATCGAAGGCGATGTGCAGGACGCGCTTGGCGGGCTCGGCAAGACGGAGAACGCCGTCGGCGACCTCGGCCACGCCGCCGAGGGCGCGAGCCACGGCATGGAGCTGCTCGAGCTGGGCATCGCCGGCCTCGGCCTCGAGGAGCTGGCCAAGGAGGCCACGACTGCGGCGACGGCGATGAACAGCCTGGAGATCGGGCTGGGCGCGGTGGCCGGCGGCGCGGCCGGCGCGCAGCAGTCGATCAGCTCCGTGCGGCAGGAGGCGGTGCGCCTGGGCCTCGACATCCGCCCGGCCATCCAGAGCTTCCAGGACCTGGCTGGCGCGACCCATGGGACTTACCTGGAGGGCGCCGCCACCCGCGACATCTGGGACGCCGTCACCGTCGCCGGCGTCGCCATGGGCCGCTCCAACGCCCAGATCGCCGAGGGCCTGAACGCGGTTACCCACATCGCCTCCACCGGCACGGTCAACATGGAGGAGCTGCGCCGGCAGATGTCGACGGCGATCCCGGGCGCGGTGAACATCGCCGCCGCGGCGCTGGGGGTCACCAACCAGAAGTTCGACGAGATGGTCCAGAAGGGCCAGGTCGTCGCCGACGACTTCCTGCCGAAGTTCGCTGCTCAGCTGAAGACCAATTTCGGGCCCGCCGTCGACCGCTACCTGACCAGCGACGTCGGCAAGGCTAACGTCGCCCTCGGCGATCTGAAGATCACCATCGACGACCTGCAGGTGGAAGCTGGCAAGGCCTTCCTGGGCGGCATCGCCCAAGGCATCGCCGGCGTCGACCAGGCGCTGACAAAGGACCAGGTGACCAACGAGGTCCGGGTCTTCGGCCAGGAGCTCGGCCAGCTGGCGAGCCTTGGCGCGCAGGGCCTGACCGTGCTGGCCAGCAATATCGGCGTCGTCGAGCTCGCCGTGGGCGGCCTGGTGGCCATCAAGGTCGGCGACTGGTTCAACGCCCACGTGGCCGGCGCCGTGAAGGCCGCCGCGGCCGAGGCCTCGCTGGCGAGCGCCACCAAGGCCGCGGCGCTGACCTCGGCCGAAGCCGCCGCCGCGCTCGCCGCCAACGACGCCGAGGTGGCGACCGCGACCCAGGCCTCGCTGGTGGTGGCGCGTGAGGAGGCGATCGCCCAGCTCGCCGCCGCCAACGCCAAGATCTCCGCCGGCCAGGCCGCCACGGCGCTGGCCGCCGAGACCGGAGTCCTGGAAGGCGCGCTGGCGGCCGAGACCACGGCCACCGAGGCGCTCACCGCCGCCGAGCTCGCCCGCTCGGCCGCGCTCACCGAGCTCGCGACCTTGGGCCGCCAGCAGATCGGCGTGCAGGAGGAGCTCGCCGCTGCGACCGTGGCGCAGGCCACGGCGCAAGAAGGCCTGGCCGCGGCGACCGCGCTCGCCGGCGGCGCCATGACCACCATGAAGGGCGTCGGGACCGGGCTGCTGGCCCTGGTCGGCGGACCGTGGGGCGCGGCGTTCCTGGCCGCCGGCGGCGCGGTCGCCTACATGGTCAGCCAAGTCGAGGCCGCGGCGGCCGCCGACGCCAAGGCCGATGAGGCCTCCAGGACCCTCGCTCAGGCAATGGCGGAGGCCGAGACCCTCGGCTTGTCGGCCGCGCAGGTCTACGCGGCGCACAAGGCTGG
The DNA here is from genome assembly GCF_036501465.1 of Phenylobacterium sp. Lineage (GTDB taxonomy): Bacteria > Pseudomonadota > Alphaproteobacteria > Caulobacterales > Caulobacteraceae > Phenylobacterium. The sequence continues at coordinate 42,351 of NZ_DASYAF010000182.1, read as the reverse complement.
CGCGCTCGGCCTGGTCGATCCGCTCCGCAACCTGACCGGCGACGTGAGCGGGCTCACCACCCAGATGATCCTCCTCGCGGAGCAGAACAGGAACACCCACCTTACCAATCTCCAGAAGGAGATCGACGACACTGCGAAGAGCCTCGCAGCGCTAGAGAAGCTGGAGGCCCAGCAGTCACTGGCTGTCGCCGCCATGTCGGGCGAGGCCGGCGGGATCGGCGGCGCCACGATCCAGGCTGGAGAGGGCGCGAACCCGAAGATCAAGCAGCTGCAGGCCCAGCTCGCGCAAGCCAACGCCGACAAGGCCGCGCTCCTGGCCCGCTCTACGGCGTCCATCGCGGCCGGGCTCGGCGCGCCGCCAGCCAAGGAACAGCCGAAAGCCGACAAGGGCAAGACCGACCGGGGCGCCAACACCCTAGTCGACCTGCAGGCGCAGCTCGCCTCAGAGAACGCGCTCACGGCGGCCATCCAGTCGGGCGCTGCTGCCACGGATCAGTGGAAGGCGGAGGACTTCGCCCGCCAGGCGCTAGAGAAGTCCGGCCTCACCCACAAGAAGCAGCTGACCGACGCTGAGCAGGCCCTGGCGGACAAGATCACCGCGACGGCAAAGGCAGAGGAGCTGGTGAAGCTCGACAACCAGCGCGATCTAAGCGCCCAGAACATCTCCTTCCAGATGAAACAGGAGACCCAGGCGCTGGTCGACCAGGCCGCAGCGGCAGCGCAAGGTGGCACAGCCTTGGAGGATTGGCAGGTAAAGCAGGCCGGCCTCCAGGTCCTTCAGCAGCAGGGCGTCCGGAGCCTCGATCAACTACGCGACAAAACACTAGCAGACACCGAGGCGGCGATGGCGGATGCGGAGGCGCATGAGCGTCAGGCGATTGCCACTCAGAAGGCGCTGGCCGTCGCCGGTGTCCTGGAGAATCTCGACAAGCAGACCAAGGCGGAACAGGCACGCACCCTGGCCATCCAAGGTGGCATCCAGGCCGAGGCGAACTATACCATAGCCCAAGCGGAACAGCAGGCGATCGACGCTGCAGCCAAGAACCTGACCGACGAACAGATTGCGCAGATCAAGGCCAAGGTCGATGCGCAGATCGCATTGAAGGCCGCCAACGACGCCGCCGACGCGACGAAGCAGGAGCAGAAGGAGCTCGATCTCCTGAAGCTCGGCAACGACCAGCGGCTGATCCAGCAGCGGATCGACAAGGATCTCCTCTCTCAAGGCCTGCAAAAGGTCGCCCTGGCCAACCAGGAAGTCCAGGCCCGGGCGCGCATCACCGCCACCATGGCCCAGGCCGCGGCCGACGACGCCACGGCGATCGGCAACCTGAAGGACAGCCTGGAAAAGGCCTTCGTCGACACCGGCAAGCTCTCCTTCGACGACGTGGGCAAGTACGCCGAGCAGCAGCTGCGCAAGGCGATCTACAACGCCTTCCTGGCCAAGCCGATCGACATGCTGGTGAACCTGGTGGTGAACTCCATGGGGAGCACCGCCCAGCTTTCCGGGATCGGCGGGTCGCCGGCGACCGGCGGCGGCCTCAACCTCGCCGGCCTCACCAACAGCGCGGCGTCCTTCGCGCCGCTGCTGGTCTACGAAGCCGGCAACCTGCTGGGCTCGTCGCTGACCAGCCTGCTCGGCGGCGATTCCAGCCAGTCGAAGGTCGCCGGCCAGGCCGGCGGCATCATCGGCGGCATCCCCGGCGCGATCATCGGGCTGCTTTCCGGAAAGGCCTCCAACGACGCGGCGATCTCCACGCTCTCGGGGACGTCGAGCTTCGCGATCTCCGGCGACAAGAAGACCGACGACACCAGCACGGCCGTGACCACCGCGTCGAACGCGGTGCTGCAGGGCGAGCAGGCGCTGATCGCGGCCGGCGCGACGCTCAACACCACCGTCACCAGCCTCGACCTGGGCACGCGCGACCTGACCCACGTCTTCCTGTCGAGCGGCGAGGAGGTGAGGAGCGCCGTGGGCGACCCGGCGGCCGCCGCCGAGGCCGGCCTGGACGCGGTGCTGCGCGGGGCGACCTTCGTCAACGCCGCCGAGCAGCAGATGGTCAATTCCATGCTCGACGCCGGCAAGGGCTTCGACGACATCGAAACCGCGATCCAGGGCTTCAACGCCGCCCAGACCCTGGGCCAGTCGATCACCGACGCCATCCAGCAGATCACCGACCCCGAAGGCTTCGCGATCGGCCAGCTGAAGACCCAGGAGGCCGCCCGCGCCGCGCAGGTGCAGGCCGCCGCCGACGCCGGCTTCCTGACGGCCCAGCAGCTCAGCGACATCAACGCCCAGCTGACGACCCTGGACGGGCTGGAGCTCGACCAGACCATGAAGCAATTCGGCAACGCGGTCAGCGACGCCACCGACCGGCTGAACCAGGGCCAGGACCTGGAGCAGCAGGTCTCCGACGCGATCCTGCAGATCACCGATCCCAACGGCTACAAGATCCAGCAGATCCAGGAGGCGATCGACCAGCAGCGCGCCCAGGCCGCCGACCTGCTCTCCACCGGCTCGGTCAGCCCGGACATCATGTCCCAGCTCGACACCCTGGAGAACCTGCAGATCGGCCAGGCGCTGGAGGACCTCGCTGGCGGCGTGACCGACGCCTCCAAGGCCTTCGACGACGCGCGGCCGAAGATCCAGCAGTGGCTGGACCAGTTCACCGTCTCCTCGGCCGCCGAGCTGTCGCCGCAGGCCGCCCTCGTCCAGGCCAAGAGCGAGTACGAGCAGCAGCTGGCGCTGGCCCAGGGCGGCGACCCGACGGCGCTGGGCAATATCACCACCTACGCCGACCAGTTGGAGACCGCCGACCGCAGCGCCACCTCCTCGGCCTCGGCGCGCCTGGCGCTGGCCCAGCAGATCGAGGCCGACATGCTCGACCTCACCCGGCGGACCGGCGTCGACGTCACCTCGCCCGCGCAATCGACCACCCAGGCGCTCACGTCGCTGGTGGCGATCAACACCCAGGAGCTGCAGCTCGCCCAGACCCAGGCGGCCAGCGGCGGCCAGCCGGTGGTGCTGACCAACCTGCCAGCGCTCTCCGACCTGTTCAGCCGCGTGCTCACCGACCAGACTAACGCTCTGGTAGTTTCCAACGACCAAGCGCGCGACGCCGTGGTTGCGGCCGTCGATGCGGTCGCAAATGCTGTGGTGGGCCTACAGGACGGCCTTGCGAACGACATGGCCGCAGTCGGCGAGCGGCTCGACGCCGTCGTCGCCACCGGCCAGCAGCAGGTCAGCGCGACAGGCGACCTGGCCGACCAGACCCGCGTGCTGGCCGCCGTGGGAGCCGCGGCATGAGCACGGGACTCCTCGCGGAAATCGCGGTAGCTGGCCGGCGACACCTGCGTCAAATACGTGCTTTGGCGGCGGGCGGCACGAGTTAAACTGCTCGCATCAGCCGGCGGATCTCTTCAGGCTGAACCTTCGTCTTCTTCTGGACACCCTTTCTATACTCGGCGGTGGCGTCCCGCGGAATCCCGGCGAGGCCCGCCTAATCCCGCGATCAACGACAACCTCCGTCGCCAGCGACAATCTCTGTGATCCTCTCTAGTGACCGCCCCTCCGTCCGGCCCCTCCGAACCCATCGGCCCGCGCCACCCGATGCCAGCGCGGCCGGGGGCGCATGTGGCCTATGCACGGGGGCCGGACCTGGTGGTGGAGTGGTACGACTTTGGCGAGGCGGCGCCCTACGAGTCCGCCAACCTGCTGATCTTCGGGGCCGAGGCGCAGGCGGCGTTGGCGCGGCGGCTGGCGCTTGAGCCCCTGCCGTCGACGGACGCCCTGGCCCAGGCGGTCGCCGGGCGCTTCGGCTCCTATTTCGCGGTGCGCGCCTTCGCCGACGCCGAGGGGATCGCCTATCGCCACGCGGTGGACTTTTCGCCCTAGAGCGCGAACCCGCCGTCCTGGTGGGTGGTGATGAAGTCGCGCAGGTCGCGGTAGGCGTGGGCCTCCATGGCGCGCAGGGCGTCGACCTTGGCGGCCAGGTCGCCGGCGTCGAAGGCGGCGCGCGCCGCGGCGATCGCGGCGCGGAACCTGGCGTAGCGGCCGGCGTCGCCGTCCCCGGTCTTGCCGTGCCCCATCTTGTTCTGATCGGGTGGGGCGGTGTCGCCGATCTTGTGGCCGATGTAGACGATCTGGGTCTCGAAGCGCTGGGCGCGCAGCCGGCCCAGCAGCACGTCCAGCTCCGGCGAAGGCGGCGGCGGCGGCGACTGGGTCGCCCAGGCCGGCACGATCCAGACGTCCTGGTCCTCCAGGTCCTTGACCAGGTCGCGGATGCGGGCCGGCAGGTCGCGCGCCAGCGGCAAGGTCTCCAGCGCCTCGGCGCGGACCCGCTTCCAGGCGGAGAAGGCCCGGTCGTCGTTCATGGCCTGGGCGGCGAGGCCCAGGTTGTTGACCAGCACCTGGAAATAGAGGCCCCGGGCGCGCTCGGTCCAAAACCGGCTGCCCAGGGCGTGGGAGGTGCGCCCGCTCGCCCGCATCCGCCAGGCGACGAAGACGCCGATGGCCGCAGCCACGAGGACGCCGAACAGCGCCGGCAGGCGGATACCGCTCGGCAGCAGCAGGGTCAGCGGGGCCAGGACGAGGCCGCCCGCGGCGGGCAGGAACACCAGGCGGCCGCGGCGCCGGCCCGAAGTGGCTTCCTGCGTCGCCGGCGCCTCATAGTTGGCGAACAGGGTGCGCAGCTCCGGCCAGTCGAGCACGCGCAGGGCGCGCGGATGTTCGGCGGCCAGGCGCTCGCGCGCGGGCTTGGTCAAGAGGATGTCGTCGTTGGCCCAGCTGTCCAGCGGGCCGGCGAAGATCGAGAGCCTGGCCTCGCCCTTCCCGCCGGGCGGCGATGCGGCTGAAGGTTTTGCCATCGACCTGGACCCCCGACGACGCGGCGCCGACTCCTGAGCGGCGTCATCGCCAAGGTACAGCAAGCGCCACGGTCGGCCACTGCCTGGGAACCGTCATGACGCCGGCTTGCGCCTAGCCCGCCGCAGCGACCGCGGGCTGCGCCCGGCGCGCCGCCGGCAGATCGGTTCCGTCCGCGCGCCGAGCGTAGATCTGGGCGAGGACGAAGACGGACAGCGTCCCGGTCAGGGAGCCGAGGGTGATGTCGACCAGGCGGTCGGCCAAGGTCCGGTGAAACTGGTGGTGCAGCAGCCAGCCGGCCTGGGCCGAGACCAGGCCCGGCAACGCCAGGACGATCACCGTCAGCACCCAGGTCAGCCAGGCCGGCGCCATCAGCCGCACCGCGCGAACGGGCGACAGCGGCTTGTCCATCAGGACGGAGATCGGCCAAAGCGCCAGGGTCGCGAAGACGAGGTACAGAAAGGCCAGGCCGCCCTGCACGAGGAGGGTCCGCGCCAGGAGCTGCGACACCGGCGTGGTGGTCACCCGATCCAGTCGCAGCAGGGTCGCCTCGCCCACCAGCGTCAGGCGCGTCAGGCCGATCAGCAGCCCGTAGACCAGCAGGCCGAGGTCCAGGCGCAGGGCCTGGCGGCCGGGTCGCAAGAGCCAGCGGATCAGCAGGCCGGAGACGACGATCGTCCCGAGGCCGACCAGCACCGTCCATCGCGAGATTGCGTCGCCATAGGCGAGCCTCACCGGCTCCTGCCGCAACAGAAGCGAGACGGCCTCTAACGCCAGCCGCGCCGCCCAGGCGACGAGGAAGACGGCCGGGGCCGCTCGGATCGCGCGCCCGACGGCGGCGAGCGTCGCGCCAAAGCGCACCTCGGGATCCTGCTGACCTGCCATTGAACACCCCCGCTTGGCACGTGGAGGTTGCGCGGATCGCGACGATCCTGTCCAGCCCGGTCCGGGTCAATGGTGGAGAGGCTCAGCGCGCGGTCGCGTCGTGGACGAAGGCGGTGAAGTCGCGCTGCAGGGAAAGCCGCACGGCGCGATCGGTGTAGACCATGTGGCCGGCGGGGTAGCAGCTGGCCCGGACCCGGGCGCGCAGCGGCGCCGGACTGTCGGCGATCGCCTCGGCCCGTTCGGCGCAGGAGCCGTCATAGAGGCCCTCGACGCTCCAGACGAGCAGCTTCGGCTCGGCGGTCATGGCCGCGGCGAGCGGCGGCGGCTCCGGCGGGCCGGCGGCCGCGCCCGCCCCGCGTCCGCCGTTCAGGGCGGCGTGGTGGTCCCACATGGCCGCCATCCAGTCGTCCTTCAGCACCGGGCCGGTGGGCAGGTAGGGATCGGGGTGGAACGAGCCGCCCCAGGGGCCGCGGTAGAGCAGGTCGCTGTGATAGCCGAGGTCGCCGCGCAGATAGCGGATCAGCGCCGGCGAGGTCCCCTCCATCAGGTCGATCATCGGCAGCAGGCTGGGGTCCTCGCGCGGGCCCCACACCTGGCCCGGCGCGCGGTGCGGGATGGCCAGGCGCGCGTCATAGCGGCCGAGCTCCAGGCCCTTGTCGGCCAGCATGTTGTCCATCACCGCGTCCTTGCCGAGCCGCAGGGTCCTGGCGTCGACGACCTTGGAGTCGACGCCGGAGTAGCGCGCCAGCGCCGCCACTATGGCCGCGCGCTGCTCGGGCGAGAGCTGGTCCGGGTGCGCCAGGGCCGGGGCGTAGTCGCTGCGCGCCCAGGCCGCCGCGCGCGCCACCGCCTGGTCCTGCGGCAGGGCCTGCAAGTCGGCGGGCAGCCGGTGGTGATACCAGGCGGTCGCCGTGTAAAGCGTCACCTCCAGCGCCTGGCGGGTGGCGGCCGGGACCTTCTCGCCCACCTCGTAGGACCCGGAGATCAGGATCACGCCAGAGAGCGGCGTGCGCCGCCGCGCCAGCGCGCCGGCCACCTCCATCGCCCGCGTCGTGCCGTAGCTCTCGCCGCCGATGAACAGCGGCGCGTCGAAGGCGTCGAAACGGGTGCGGTAGACGCGGATCGCCTCGGCCACCGCCTCGGCGTCGCCGTGCTGGGTGTAGAGCCGCTCGCGCCAGGCCTCGCTGGTCGCGCGGCTGTAGCCGGTGCCGACCGGATCGACGAACACCAGGTCGCTGGCGGTGAGCCAGGTCTCCGGCCGGTCGGCCAGCTTGGCCGGCGGCGCCTTCCATTCCGGATAGGTGGCCGGCATGGAAAAGCCCTTGGGCCCGAAGCCCATGAGGTGGATCTGGGACGAACTGGAGCCCGGGCCGCCGTTCCACAGGAAGGTCAGGGGCCTGGGCGCGGCGCCGGGCGCGCGGTCGGCGGTGTAGGCGATGATGAATATCCGCGCGGCCAGCTGGCCGGTGTCATTGTCGTAGATCGGCAGGAGGCCCGCGTGGACGGTATAGCGCAGCGGCCTGCCGTCGACGGCCACCTGGCCGTGGGACACCACCATGTCGCCCTCGGGCGTCACCGGCGGGGCGACCGCCGCCGGCCCTCGGGCGGGCTCCGCGGGCTTCGGCGCGGCGGCGGCCAGCGCCAGGCCCATGGCCAGCGTCGCCACGCCCGCCGCCAGCCGTTTCCACCCCGTCCGCATGCTGCATCCCCCGTCCGTCGCCGACGCACAGATTAGCCGGGTCCGCCTGCATAGATCGCGCAAATCTCGCGCGGCTGGGCCGGGCCCGCGCATTGGCCTTGCGCGGCGGCGTCCTCAGCGTCGGGGCTCACCGGGCCGGCTTCAGGTCCTGGAGCCACCAGAGGAACTCGTCGATCCAGTGGTCGCTGGTCGAGCCCTGGACGTTCATGCCGAAGCCGTGGCCGCCGCGCTCGAAGATGTGCAGCTCGGCCGGGCGGCCCGCCGCCTTCCACTGCTGGAACATCGGCGCGGCGTAGGCGCGGACCAGGATGTCGTCGGCGGCCGTGGCGATGAAGGCCGGCGGGGCGTCCCTGGGCACGGGATTGCGCAGGGCGCCATAGATGATCCCCACGAAGTCCGGCCGCCCGGCAGGGTCGCCGGTGGCGATGTTGGCCGCGGTGATGGCGCCGGCGGAGAAGCCCACGAAGCCCACCCTGTGCGGGTCGACCTTCCAGGCCGCGGCGCGGCCGCGAACCAGCTTCACCGCCGCGGCGGCGTCGGCGGCGGCCAGCCCCTCGGTGGGGAACGGCGGGCCCAGGGGATCGCCGCGGGCGGCGCTGGCCCCCAGCTTGCCCATCTCGCTGCTGAAGTACTTCATGAATTCGGCCGGGTCGTTGGGGGTCGGGCCCAGGCGGTACTTGAGTACGAAGGCCGTGACCCCGGCGTCGGCCAGGCGGCGCGCCACCGCCATGCCCTCCTTGTCCCAGGCCAGCACCAGGAAGCCGCCGCCGGGGGCGATGATCACCGCCTGGCCGTTGGCTTTGCCTGGCGCGGGCAGCACCGGCGTCAAGCTGGGCTGGCTGACATTGTGCAAGAGGCCGTTGTCCATCCGCTCGGGCTGGGTCGCGGCCGGCAGGGCGCCCGGGGCGTAGAGCGGAATGGCCGGTGGATCGGCGGCCAGGGCCGGCGCGGCCGCGACCAAGAGAGCGGCCGCCGCCGCAATTCCGATCCAGTTGCGCATGTTCATCCCTCCCCGAGTCTCAAACGCCGCCCAGACAACCACCTGTCCGGGCCTGCGGCCAGCTTGACGCCACGTCCCCTCTCGCGACCGGCGCGGCGCTCGGCTAGGAAGGCTGCAAGAGCGGGCCTGGGGAACGAGCCGGCAAAAGGGGAAACGCGATGCACTACGCCGAACTGGAGAAGGCCTGGGGCGCGCTGACGGCGGCGGGCTCGGCGTTCGAGATCGCCGAGATCGAGGTGCGCGGCGTCACGCTGAAATCCTTCAAGAACGCGCCGCCCAACGTTCGGGCCCTGTGGCTGTCCACCGCCCAGTTCGCCGAGCGCGACTACCTGGTCTATGGCGACGAGCGGATCACCTATGCGCAAGCCCACCAGCAGGTGGCCGCCATCGCGAACTGGCTGCAGGCGCAGGGGGTCGTGAGCGGCGACCGGGTGGCGATCGCCATGCGCAACTATCCGGAATGGATGCTGATCTACTGGGCCTGCGCCTGCCTGGGCGTGGCCTGCGTGGGCATGAACGCCTGGTGGACGCCGGCGGAGATGGCCTATGGCCTGCAGGACGCCCAGCCCAAGGTGCTGTTCGCCGACGCCGAGCGGATTGGCCGGTTGCGCGAACAGCCGCGGATGCTGGGCGACACCCTGCTGGTGGGGGTGCGCACCGATGCTCTGCCCCCCGGGGCGGTCGCCTGGTCGCAGGTGATCGCCCAGGGCGGCGTCCTGCCCGAGACGACGGTCGATCCCGACGCCGACGTCTGCATCTTCTACACCTCGGGCACCACCGGCTTTCCGAAGGGCGCCCAGCTCACCCACCGGAGTTGCGTCACCAACCTGATGAACATGATGTTCATCGGCCAGGCCCAGGCCCTGGCGATCCAGCAGGCGACGGGCGTGGCGCCGCCGGCCGTCCTGCCGATCCCCTCCACCCTGATCACCACGCCCCTGTTCCACGTCACCGCCAACAACTGTGGCGCCTACGCCACCACCGCGGCGGGCGGGAAGCTGATCCTGATGTACCGCTGGGACGCGGGCGAGGCGCTGAAGCTGATCGAGGCGGAGCGCTGCACCTCAGCCGGCGGGGTGCCGGTGATGGCGCGCGAGCTGATCACCCACCCGGATTTCCACAAGACCGACACCTCCAGCCTGCTGGCGGTGGGCGGCGGCGGGGCGCAGCTGCAGCCCGACCTGGTGGGCAAGATCGACCAGGCGGTGGCCACGGCGCGGCCCAACACCGGCTATGGCATGACCGAGACCTCGGGGATCATCACCTCGGTCAGCGGCGACTTCTTCGTGGACAAGCCGGCGAGCTGCGGCCGCGCGATGCCCACCTTCGACGTCAAGGTTGTGGACGACGACGGCGCGGCCCTGCCGGTCGGCCAGGCGGGCGAGCTGTGGGTGAAGGGCGCGCCGGTGATCAAGGGCTACATCAACCGCCCTGAGGCGACGGCCGAGGCGATCACCGACGGCTGGCTGCACACCGGCGACGTGGCGAGCCTGGACGACGATGGCTTCATCTACATCGTCGACCGCAAGAAGGACATGGTGCTGCGCGGCGGCGAGAACATCTATTGCGCCGAGGTGGAGACCGCCCTGCACGCCCATCCCGGCGTGGCCGAGTGCTCGGTTTTCGGGGTGGCGGACCCACGATTGGGCGAGGAGGTGGGCGTGGCGATCCTGGCGCGCCCCGGCGAGACCCTGGAGGTCGGCGCCCTGCGCGAACACGTGGCCGGACTGATCGCCCGCCACAAGGTCCCGCGCTACATCTGGCTGGTCGACCGCCCCCTGCCGCGCAACGCCAGCGGCAAGTTCCTCAAGCGCGAGTTGCGCGACACGCTCAAGACCGAGGACGCCGTCTGAGGCGGCGCGGGGGCCTCAAATGACGGAATTCCGCTTCTGAGACGGGGCCTTAGGAACCTTGCCGGCGAGGCGGGGTTCCCTCTGCGAGCTTCGCGCCGCGAAGCACACCCCTGAAACCTGCAGAGGAGGCCTCCCCATGGGCGCCGAAAATCAGAACAACCAGAACCAGACCCGTCAGCCCGCGCAGCAGCAGGGCGACATGAACAAGCAGAACCCCTCGCAGCAGCAACAGCAGCAGGGCAAGATGGGCGACAAGTCTGGCCAGCGGATCGACACCGATGGCGACGGCCGCACCCGCGACCCGAACGACAAGCGTCCGAGCGATCAGGGCGGCAAGGCGCCGCCGGTCCAGCGCTAGACGCCCGACCGATCGCAGGATCAACGCCCCCGGCCCAAAGCCGGGGGCGTTTTGCATTCCGGCGAATCTCTTGCCGCGTCGCGCGACGGTCTTAGGACTAAAGTCGTAAGACTAAAGTCGTATACTGCCTAGGACTTTGGTCCTATATTGATTTTTGATTTGAATTGGAATGTATCCTGATAGGCGAATTTCAACATAATCCCGATAATATACTTGATAAATGCTTGAGACATTCCGCGACGTCGTGATAGCGCTGTTCCGCCAGAGGCCGCGCAGGGCGGGCCCGACGAGGCTGAAGAGACGGGGGTTCGGACGTGAACTGGAAGCTTCTCATCGCCGGCGCGGCGGCCGCGGCCGCCCTGGCCTCCCAGGCCCAGGCCCTGGACTTCACCTTCGTCTTCGACAGCGACCTGAACCTGGGCGATGCGACCATCGTGCCGGGCCAGGCGATCGGGACGATCATCGGCCTGCAGGACAACACCTTCGACCAGCAGGCGAGCGACGTGCAGGTGACCTTCGTCTCGCCGGGCGTCCTCGACCTGCCGCCGACGCCGTTCAGCCTGTTCGACTACGCCAGCTTCCTCGCCGTGGACCTCCACCAGCCGGACATCGACGTCCACCAGAACGATTTCGACGTCCAGAACGGCCAGATCGTCGGGGGCGTGTTCCAGATCTTCGGCGGCTATTTCGACCTCAATGTCGGGGGCCACTTCAACAGCATGGTCAGCCCCGACTCGCTGACCCGCATCCAGAACCTGGGCGGCCTGGGCGGGGTCGAGTTCTTCCCGGCGCCGGAGCCGGCGACCTGGAGCCTGATGCTGCTGGGCTTCGGTGGGCTGGGCGCGCTGCTGCGCACCCGCCGCCGCCGGACGGCGCTCGCCGCCTAGGGCCTGGCGTAGGCGGTGCGGGCCGCCTCCAGCATGGCCGGCGTGTCTTCGCGGAGCAGGAAGCCCTCGGCGACCAGCCGATCGAGGCTGGCGGAATAGCGGCGCACATAGGCGTCGGCGTCGGAGAGGCCGTGGGCGGCGCGGGCGGCCCGGTCGAAGGGCTGGAAGCCGCCCAGATTGCCGCAGGTGTTGTCGATGGAGGTGGTGTCCACCGGCGAGACCGATGGCGGGAACGGCCGGCCGAGCGGCGCGTCCGCCTCCGGGAACCGCACCCCGCCCTTGGGCCACCCGTCGGCGTCCAGCACCGGGGTCTTCACCGTCACCCCCGGCAACGGGTTGAACCAGGCGACGCCCTGCGGCGCCGGCCCGAGCGCGAAGACGCGGCTGGGCGGCAACGGGTGGGCGTCCCTGGCCGCGGCGACACCGATCGCCTGCTCCAGCCCCAGCACAAGGGCGCGCATGTAGGGCGCGTAGCGGACGGTGTTGAAGGTGAGCGGCTGGCCGCCGTTGCAGCGACCGGCCCGCTGCGGATTGCCCACCGCGTGCGGGCTGGGGAAGTCGTAGCGGCGGAAGCCCGGGGCCGAATAGTCCGTCGAGGTGAGGCCGGCGCGCAGGCGGTAGAAGTCGGTGAAGTTGGCGATGTCCACATAGACCGGATCGGTGTTCGGCCGCTTCAGCAGCTGCTGGCGGCTGAGCGGGACGCCATGGGGGTCCACATAGGGCCGGGGCTGCGCGCCACGGTCGGCGGCCAGGCGGTTGATCGCCAGCCACTCGCCCACGCCATCCACCGCGATGGCGGCGTCGAACACGCGGGTCTTGGTCGCCGGGTCGACGTTGAAGCCCTCGGCGATCACGTCGTCCACCAGCCAGGCGCTCTGCGAGATGCCGCCCAGGATCAGCTTGCGATAGGGCGCGAGCTTCCAGCCTTCCGCGTCCTTCGGGCCGCTCACCGCCGCGTCGGGCGTCCGCCCCGCCAGCCAGCGGGCGAAGTCGCGCATGACCACCAGGCCGACGCCCTGGGCGGCCGTCGGCACGCCCGGCGAAATCCCCGCCTGCCACTGCACGTGGGCGTAGGAGGTGGCGTGGGCCTGCAGGAAGCCCGAGAGCGCGGAGAGCGACACCGGTGAGCCGCGGTTCTCGGAGTCGACGTAGACCACCTCGTTGGCCGGCTGGCCGGCGGCGGGCGCAATCAGCTCGAAGGCCGAGGACCAGGCGTAGCGCCCGTCCGGCGCCTTCGGCAGGGCGGCCAGGCCGACCACGTCCTCGCCGGGCGCGACGGCGCCGTGGACCACGCCCTTGACGCGCACATAGCTCACGCCCTTGAACGCGCCGGCCGGCGCGACGTCCGAGATTTCGACGGCGGTGATCCGCGATCCGGGCGCGGCGGTCGCGCCGCCTGCGACAGCGACGGTCAGGCTGACGACCAGGCCGGCGAGCGCCGCCAGCGCTCCGCGAAGACCGCGCATGGCCTGCTCCCCGATTCCGTTGCGGCTAGTGGTGGTGGCCGCCCTCGCGGCCGCACATGTGGTGGGCGCCGTCGCCGTTCATCCACATGATCTGCACGCCGGGGCTCCAGGTGAGCGTGCGCTGGCCATCGCTCCAGGTGAGCTGCACCGGCCCGCCGGTCCAGGGCTTGATCGGCAGGGCGTGCGGCGGGCCCAGGCCGTCGTCGACGATGGCCACCAGGCGCGCGCCGCGGCTGTCGAAGCGGGCGATCAGCTCCCCGCCGTCCTGGCATTTGAAGCGGGTGCCGGGCGTCGCCTGGGCGTCGTCGCCCTGCAGCTGGGCGTACGCCAGGCCCGGCGCGGCCAGGCTGGCCACGACGGCGGCCGAAAGGACCATGGCTCGGATCTTCAAGACGCCCTCCATCCAGGCGCGCCTGCGCCTCAAGTCACCGGCTGGTTCGCCGAACAAGGAGATCATGCGCATCGCCGGGCGCTTTCGGCAACGCCGTTGGCGGCGGCGGAGCGTCACGTTAGGAGGAGGCTATGAGCGACCAGCCCCATATCCTCGTCACCGGCTCCACGCGCGGCATCGGCGCCGCCATCGCCGCCACCCTCGGCGACCGCGGCGTCCGCTTCACGGGCCACGGACGCGCCGACGGTCCCGGCGTGCTGGGCGCGGACCTGGCCCAGGCGGGCGCGGCCGACGCGCTGTGGGAGCGGGCGCTGGCGGCGCTGGACGGGCGGATCGACGTGCTGGTCAACAACGCCGGGGTCTTCGAGCCGATCGCCGACGACGCGCCCGCCGACGCCTGGCAGGCCGCCTGGGGGCGGACGATACAGATCAACCTGCAGGCTTCGGCCGACCTTAGCCGCCGCGCGATCCTGCACTGGCGTGAGCGTGGGGTGGGCGGGCGCATCGTCAACGTCGCCAGCCGCGCGGCCTATCGCGGGGATTCGCCGGCCCACTGGCACTATGCGGCGTCGAAGGCCGGCATGGTGGCCATGACCAAGTCCATCGCCCGGGGTTATGCCGGCAAGGGCGTGCTGGCCTTCGCCGTCTGCGCTGGCTTCACCATGACCGGCATGGCCGAGGACTATCTGGCCAGCCGCGGCGGCGACAAGCTGCTGGCCGACATCCCGCTGGGCAAGGTGGCCGACCCGCAGGAGGTGGCCAATGCGGTGGCCTATCTGGCGCTCGAGGCGCCGGCGTCGATGACCGGGGCGGTGATCGACATTAACGGGGCCAGCTTCGTGCGCTGAAGCGCGCAGGGCAAACCGCTGCTATAGGGGCGCGATGGACGCCGCTGCCGATCTCGGACCGTTCCTGACCACGCTCGCGCGCCTGGGCGCAGCCTTCGGGCTGGGCGCGCTCATCGGGCTGGAGCGGCAGGTGCGCCAGCGCACCGCGGGCCTGCGGACCATGGTGCTGGTCTCGGTGGGCACGGCGGCCTTCGTCCACCTGGGCGACCGGCTGACCCAGGCCGGCGGCGAGGCCAACATCGTGGCCTATGTGGTCAGCGGCATCGGCTTCCTGGGCGCGGGCGTGATCATGAAAGAGGGCGCCCAGGTACGCGGCCTCAACACCGCCGCCACCCTGTGGAGCACCGCGGCGGTCGGGGCCTTCGCCGGCGCGGGCTTGCTGGGCGAGGCGACGGCGGTGGCCGCCTTCGTCCTGGCCGGAAACACCCTGTTGCGGCCGCTGGTCGACTACGTGAACCGCCGCCCGATCAAGCCCGGCGAGACCGAGGCCCTCTACCAGGTGCACGTGACCTGCGCGCCGGCCGAGGCGCCCAGCGCCCGCGACCTGCTGCATGAGGCGTTGGAGCGCTACCAGTACCCGGTGCGCGAGGTGGAGGTGGTCTCCGAAGGCGACGAGATCGTCGAACTGGCCGCCACCCTCGTGCCGACCAGCGCCAGGGCCGAAGACCTCGACGCCATCACCACGGCCCTCAAGGCCCACGAGGAGATCGAGGACGCCACCTGGACGGTGAGCACGACGAGCTAGGGCCGGCGTTGACGCCGGGCTAGCCGCGGCGGGGATGGAAGGCCTCCCCTGACGCAAGCCGCGCCACCATCTCGGCGATCTTCGCGGCGCGGCGCTCCGACCCCTTTGCCTGGTGGACGCGATAAAGCACCGCGTAGCGGTTCGCGGCGTCGAGACTGTCGAAGAACCGGCGCGCCTCAGGCTGCGCATCGAGGGCGGCCAGAAGGTCCGGGTCCGGCTTCGCGCGGCCCTGGGGCGCGTAGGCCGCGTCCCAACGTCCGTCGGCCTTGGCGCGCGTCACCTCAGCCAGGCCTTCGGGCTTCATTCGACCATCGGCGATCAGGCGCTCCACGCGCTCCCGGTTCATCTGGGACCAGGCGCTGCGGGTCTTACGCGGCGTGAACCTGACCTTGTAATAGTGCTCGTCCACGCGCCCGAGCTGCCCGTCGATCCAGCCATAGGCGAGCGCGCTGTCGATCGCGTCCGACTTGCTGAGCGTCGCTTGCGGCGCGCCAGGCTTGCCGAACGCCAGCCAAGCGCCGGCGGCTGTTTCCGGCTGATCTGCGAGCCAGGACTCGAAGGCTTCGGCGTCTCCGAACGTAAGAACCGGAAGGTCTGGCGAAGGCACGCGAGCTCCAATTTGCGACCCAGGCCGGCCATTGGTCCATAGCGCGGGAGCTTCGTGCAAGAGCGCTCGGAACGACCGCTTCCCACCCCTTGCCGACGTTCGCCAGGTCGGTTTCCGGGTTGACCGCCCTAGCCGCCGGACCGCTTCAGGAGGTCCGCCAGGTCCTTCTGCCAGAACTTCGCCCAGGTGTGGGTGCCGTGGCCGTGGGTGTCGGGACCGGCGGGGATGACGATGAACTTGCCGAGCTTGATCTTCTTGGCGTCGGCCGCCGCCATCGGCATCTCCGGCGGGTTGATGAAGTCGTCGGCGGAATTGATCCAGGTCACCGGAACCTTGATCTTCGCCAGGTCCGGCTCCGGATCGTAGTTCCGCGAGGATTCAAGCTGGTAGATCAGGTCGTTGGCCTCGGCGTTCTTGAGCCGCTGGGGCAGCTGTTCGGCGTACCAGGCGTCCACCTGCTGGCGGGTGGGCAGTTGGAGCTGCAGCGGCCAGGGCGAGGCGCCGGCCAGGATCAGCATGTTCTCCGCCCCGCGCAGGCCGAGCTGCGGTTCGGCCTTGTACTCGCCGTTCTCCCATGCCGGGTCGGCCTTGATCGAGGTGATGGCGATCTCGCGCCAAAGCCGGTTGCGGCCGGCCAGCGCCATGGCCTGGCAGGCCAGCGGCAGGGCCGCCTTGGCGCCGTCGGGGAACATCTCGACGTACATGAAGCTGTGCATGCAGCCCATGGAGGTGCCCATCACCAGGCGCAGCCGCTCCACCCCCAGGGCCTTTTCGACGATGGCGTGCTCGGCCTCGACCATGTCGGTGTAGTCGTAGTGCGGGAAGCGCATGTGCATCCCGTCCGACGGCTTGGACGAGCCGCCATGGCCGATGTCGTCGGGGAAGATCAGGAAGTACTTCGCCGGGTCCAGCACCCCGCCCGGGACCAGCAGCACGTCGGCGAACTGCGGCGCCAGGAACTGGCGTCCCGAGCCGCCGGTGCCGTGCAGCACCATGACCGCGTTGGTGACATGGCCGGCCGCGTCCTTCGCCGGCTTGCCCAGGGTGTAGTAGTGCAGCTTGAGCTCCGGCAGGGTTTCGCCCGAGCGGAAGTGGAAGTCCTTGATCGTGTAGTCGTGCGGTTGGAAATCGGGCGCGGCCGCGGCGCTCCCGGCCAACGCCAAACCGGCCGCGACACCGGCCAAGAGTCCTCGAATCTTCCGCATGGATCGCTCCCCAAACACAGGCGGTGTGACCCTAGTCGCCCCCGCCGCCAAGCGGAACCTCCGTCCGTCGGCCAACGTTTCCGGCCCCGACACACCGAGGGACTGAGCCCCTCTGCGAGGAGAACATCATGCGTAAGAACATCCTGGCCGCCGGCGTCTGCGCCGTCGTGCTGATCCCGTCCCTGGCCATGGCCCAGGAAACCTGCCAGCAACGCAGCGCCGGCCGCGCCGCGGGCACCATCCTGGGCGCCATCGGCGGCGCCCTGCTTGGCAATGCGGTCGCCAGCCACGGCGGCAAGACCGGCGGCACGATCATCGGCGGCGTCGCCGGCGCGGCCGTGGGCTCGAACCTGGCCAAGGGCCCGCACGACTGCGTCCACGCCTACGGCTATTACGACAACAACGGCAACTGGCACGACAACCACGCCGACCGGGCGGTGGCCTATGGCTACTATGACCGCGAAGGCGCCTGGATCGACGGGCCGCCTCCGGGCGTCTCCGGCTACGCGGCCGACGCGGCCTACACCAGCCGCGCCAACACCATCTCGATCGACGATCGGATCGGGCGCATGCGCGACAGGATCGCCAGCGACCGCGACGCCGGCCGCCTGGACCGCCGCGACGCCCGCATGGCGATGAACACCCTGGACGACATCAAGCGCGAGGAAGGCGACCGCCGCCGTGACGGCCGCCTGAGCGACCGCGACGAGTCGGCTCTGCAGGCCCGCTTGGACACCCTGCGCGACCAGGTCCACATCGACCGCAGCTACTAGCGAAAACGTTCTCCCCACATGGGGAGGGTGGCGAGTGAAACGAGACGGGTGGGGAAGTATGGGCTGGCGTGCTGAATCAGCATCCTGACCCTCGCTTCCCCCCTGAATTGCTGCGCAATCTGTCCCTCCCCGTCAGGGGGGGTGTTTGCTTGGGTGTTCAGTACCGCTGCTCGACCGGCGCCACGCCCCACTTGGGCGGCGGGGGGACGTAGGCGCGGAAGGCGTCCAGGGCCTGGGCCGTGCCGTCGGCGTAGATCAGCATGTCCACGTACTGCTGGGCCAGGAAGCCCTTGTCGGCCATCTGCTGCACCGTGGCGCGCATGGGCTCGTAGTAGCCGTTCACATTGACGAAGCCGCAGGGCTTGGCGTGGAAGCCCAGCAAGGCCCAGGTCCACTGCTCGAAGATCTCCTCGAAGGTGCCAGGCCCGCCCGGCAGGCAAAGGAAGCCATCGGCCAGCTCGGCCATGCCCCGCTTGCGCTCGTGCATGGAATTCACGACCCGCAGCTCGGTCAGGCCCCGGTGGCCGATCTCCTGGTTCACCAGGTCGGCCGGCATGACGCCGATCACCTTGCCGCCGGCCGCCAGGGCCGCGTCGGCCACCGCCCCCATCAGGCCCACCTTGCCGCCGCCGTAGACCAGCGTCAGCCCCGCCCGGGCGATCAAGGTCCCGGCGTTGACGGCCTCGGCATGGAAGGCCGGATCGTTTCCCGGCGCCGAGCCGCAATAGATGCAGATGCTTTTCAACGGGGTGTTCCGGTGGTCTCGTGTGACACTTCGAAGGGGCGCTGAAATAGGCCGATTGCGCGCTTATGTCACGGCGCGGCTGGCCTACCGCGATTTCGCCAGCTACATAGCTTTCACGGTTCGCCAAAATCGGCGCCCGGGCGGTCCAATTCTGGGGCGCGAGACAACTTGATATCGGTTAGGTCAGGCGAATGGCGAGCGGCACGGTCAAGTGGTTTAACACCGCGAAAGGCTTTGGTTTTATTCAACCGGACGACGGCGGAAGCGACGTCTTCGTCCACATTTCAGCGGTCGAGCAGGCAGGCCTTCGCGGCCTGAACGAGGGCGACCTGGTCAGTTTCGAACTCGAGCAGGACCGACGGTCCGGCAAGCTTTCGGCGGGCCAGCTGGTCGTCACCGGTCACGGTGAAGCTCCGGCCCGCAGCGGCGGCGGCGGTGGCGGTTTCGACCGTCCGCGCGGCGGCGGCGGTGGCGGCTTCGACCGTCCGCGCGGTGGCGGCGGTGGTGGCTTCGGCGGCGGCGGTGGTCGTCCGGCGGGCGATCCGGCCGGCTCCGGCACCGGCACGGTGAAGTGGTTCAACCCCACCAAGGGTTTCGGCTTCATCCAGCCGGCGGACGGCGGACAGGACGTGTTCGTGCACATCTCGGCGGTGGAAGCCGCTGGCCTGCGCGGGCTGAACGAAGGCCAGCACGTGGCCTTCGACCTGGAAGCCGATCGTCGCAGCGGCAAGACCTCCGCGACGAACCTTCGCGTCGACGACTAGGACCTGGCGGAGGGGGTTTCGGCTCCCTCCCCTCTCCAGGCGTCAGAACAACCCCGCCGTCAGGTTGATGGTGAGGGCGACGATGATCGTATTGAAGGCGAAGGCGATCAGGCAGTGGACGGTGCTGAGCCGCCGCAGGCCCTTGGACGCGATATTGGCGTCCGCCGTGGCGCAGGCCACCCCGATCACCACCGAGAAATAGAAGAAATCCCAGTAGTCCGGGTCCTCGTGGCCTGGGAACTCGATGCCGCCGGCGTCGCGCGCGCCATCGTCCTCGTCCACCCCGTAGAACTCGTGGGCGTAGTGCAGGGCGAAGATCATCTGCACCATCAGCCAGGACACCACCACCGTCAGGAAGCCCAGCACGATGTGCGCGGCCTTCAGCGCCCCGTGCGCCTCCTTGGCGAGCGACAGCTCCAGGCTGATCGCCCAGACGCTGGCGGCGGCGGCGGCCAGCACCAGGGCCAGGATGACGCCGCGGCCCTCGTCGTCGATCGCCGCCTGCGCGCGGATGTCGGTGGGCGTGTGCCGGACCATGTTGAAGAACATCAGGCCCAGGAAGGTCCCCGAGAGCGCGTCCCAGCCCAGGATCAGCTGGGTGAACGCCTGCATCTGCGGCGCGACCCAGGTCAGGCCCACGCCCACGACCAGGCCCACCAGGATGCCGATGGAAAGCCGCGGCCGCGGCGCGAGCGGCCCGAGCAGCCTGCGCAAACCCAGGGGTTTCGTCTCCGCCATCCGTCACTCCCTCGTCCGACGGAGCATCGTGCGAGTCCCCCCGTGGTCCTAGCGTCCGGGGGGCCCGTCGGGCCGGATCGGGCCAAGCGGCGCCAGAACCTCCGCCGCGCCCCGGCGTTCCTGGGCCTCGTCGTTCCTGGAAGGAGCCCACCATGCGCAGGATACTGGCGAGCGGCCTGGCCGCGATGCTGCTGGCGCCCGCCGCCGCCCTGGCGCAGCCGCCCGCCGCAGCGCCGCCGCCCGTCGACGACCCGGCGCTGGATCAGCCCGCGCCGCCGCGTGACGCGCCGGACCGGCGTCCCGATGAAGCCCAGCGCCCCTCCGAGGACCGCGGACCCCAGCCCGGCGACCCTGCGCCGCCGCCCGCGCCCGCTGCGGACGACCATGGCGACAAGGCGAAGGCCAAGCCGAAGCTGGGTGAAGCCGCCGGCGGCGTAGCCGGCGGCCTCGCCGCCCAGGTGGCAGGCACGGCCGTGGCTGGCCCGGTGGGCGGCATCGCGGCCGGCGCCATCGGCGCGCCGATCGGATCGGCGGTGGTGCGCACCGGCAAGAAGCTGCTCGGCATGGACAAGAAGCCGGAGAAGACCGAACAGGCCGCCGCGGCCCCCGAAAACGCCGCGCCCGCCGCCGCCCGGACCGCCGAACGCGCAGCCCCCGATCGCCAGGCCGCGGATCAAAGGGACACCGACCGCAGGGACGCCGATCGCGACGCGTCCGGGCCCCGCCGCGATGGTCCCGTTCTCGGCGATCCGGTCCCGGGGTCCGCTGGCGCGGCGCGCCCTGACGAGGCCGCGCCGCCACGTGCGTCGCCCGGGCCGCCACCGGAGGATCCCAGGCGCTGAGGGACAGGTCCAAAGGCCGGAGCCGGCGTGCTATGGCTCGGGGCCTGTAAGGAGACCGATCCCGTGACCCCCGACGAACGCAGCATCCTGCAAAGCTTTCTCGCCGACCTCGCCCGCACGCCGAACGTGACCAAGGACGCCGAGGCCGACGGCATGATCCAGCAGACCGTCCGGGCGAACCCCGACGCCGTCTACCTGCTGGTCCAGCACGCCATCCTGGCCGACCAGGCCCTGCACGCCGCCCAGGCCCAGCTCTCCGGCCAGGGCTCGTCCTTCCTGCCGCAGCAGGCCCAACCGCAATATGCCTCGCCGCAGCCGCAGTACGCCTCGCCGTGGGCCGGCCAAGGCGGCGCGCCGGTGCAGTCCAGCCCCTTTGCGGCCAACAGCGGCCTGGGCGGCTTCCTGCGCAACGCCGGCCAGATGGCGGTGGGCGTGGCGGCCGGCGACTTCCTGTTCCAGGGCATCGAGAACATCTTCTCGCCCCGGTGGTGAGCCGCGAAACGGCAAGTTAAGGCCGCCGAGGTAGGATGACCCTTCACGCGAAGGGCCGCCCATTGTCGCTCAAGCCTCACAGGCTTCTGGGATTCGCCTTCGCCAGCGCCGATCTGCTGGTGGAGATCGGGCCCGACGGCGTCATCACCTTCGCCATGGGCGCCAGCGAGGCGCTGTCCGGCGCGGCGGAAACCGCGCTCACCGGCCGCGCCTGGCAGGATTTCATCGAGCCGATCGACCGGCGCATGCTGACCATGCTGCTGGAGGGCCTGGAGCCTGGCCGCCGCGCCGGCCCCGTGCTGGTGCGCCTGGCCGCGCCGGAGCGGGCCGTGACGCTCACCGCGCTCGCCCTGCCGCAGAACGCCGGCGCGGTCTCCTGTGCGCTGGCCCAAGCCCGCTACGAGCCTGCCCTGTTCGAGGGCCGCCTGGCCGACCGCGCCGCCTTCGAGGTCCTGACCCGCGACCTGCTGGGCGTCGCCAACGGCGCCGGCAAGGAGCTGGAGCTCAGCTTCGTCGAACTGACCGGCCTCTCCGCGGCGCGCGACAGCAGCACGCCGGGCGCGCGCGAAGAGCTGGAAAGCCAGCTCACCGCCCTGCTCCGCGCCCAGGCCTGGGGCGGAGCGGCGGCGACGGAGCTGGATCACGACCGTTTCGCCCTGGTCCGCACCAAGGGCGAGACGCCCGACGCCTTCGCCACGCGCCTGGGCCGGCTGATGGGCAAGGTCACCGAGGCGCCGATCGCGCCGGCCGCCAAGGCGATGGGGGTCGGCGGCATCGAGCGACCGCAGCAGGTGTTGCGCGCCCTGCGCTACGCCCTGGACGGCTATTCGCGCGACGGCGCCGACTTCAACATGCCGGCCAGCCTCAGTGAGGCGTTGAACCTGGCCCTGGAGAAGGCGCTCAGCGAGGCCGGCGCCCTGGGCGCGGCGATCAGCGACAAGACCTTCCGCCTGGCCTACCAGCCGGTGGTCGACCTCACGAGCCGCGCGGTGCACCACTTCGAGGTGCTGGTCCGCTTCGGCGAGGACGAGAGCCCCTTCCCGCAGATCCGCATGGCCGAGGAGCTGGACCTGATCGAGGCCCTGGACTTCGCGGTGCTGGAGCGCGCCGTGAACGTGATGGCGCCGCAGCCCGGCCTGAAGCTGGCGGTGAACATCTCCGGCCGCACGATCATCTCACCGGCCTACATCGAACGCGCGATCCGGCTGATCCAGGGCCATCCGGAGATCGAGGGCCGCCTGATGTTCGAGCTGACCGAGAGCGCGGCGATCGACGACCTGCAGCTCGCCGACAGCCACCTGCAGGTGCTGCGCGGGGCCGGCTGCGAGGTGTGTCTGGACGACTTCGGCGCAGGCGCGTCCTCGCTGGCCTATCTGCAGCAGATGCACCTGGACGTGCTGAAGATCGACGGCCGCTACATCCGCGACCTGCAGTTCGGCTCGCGCAACGCCACCTTCATCAAGCACATGGTCGACATGAGCCGCGAGCTGGGCATGAAGACGCTGGCCGAGATGGTCGAGACCTCGACGGTGGAGGATGCGGTGCGCCGCGCCGGCGTCGACTACGCCCAGGGCTGGCTCTACGGCCTGGCCGCCGACGAGCCGGTGGCGCCGGCGCCCAAGAACCAGTGGGCGGCCAAGGCCAGCTAGCTAGGGCGCCACTCGGTACTCAGGCTCCGACACCCAGGTGACCGTCATGTCCGGCCCCATCGGCTTGCCGTTGTCGGTGGCGTGGGCCGTGAAGTGGTCGCCGGCCGAAGTGAAGGTGGTGCAGGCTTCGTGACCGAACATCGGCGCCATCTGCTGGATCAAAACGGCGCGCAGCCGCTGGGCCTCCTCGGGCTTGGCCGGGGCGCCGTTGATCTTGAAGGCGGCGATCTCGATGTCGTGCTGGGTCATCGGCCCGCAGACCGCGCCGCCGGCCTTGAGCCTCACCGGCGTGTGGGTCTCCATCACGATCAGCGGCGACTTGGCGACCAGGACCACGGCCCGGTTGTCGATCGCGCCGTTTGGCCCGCGGGTGTAGCCGCCGATGGAGACGCAGGTCTTCCGGGCGGCGTCGGGCGCGTAGCACTGGACCTTGCCGGACCAGGCCGGGGCCAGGGGATCGGCGGCGTCGCCCGCAGCGAGCGCCAAGGTCAGGGCAAGACCGATCATGGGGAAGGCTCCGTTTGAGGTTCGACCGTTTGCGCCTCAGGCCCAACTGAGGGTCAAGGGCTCATCCGGATATCGCCCCATGGCGACGTCGGCCACAAGGCTCGGCAGCTCCTTGGGGTAGATCACCTCGGTGCAGGCGGCGAGATCCTCCGCCGTCCACCAGCGCAGGTCGTCGACCAGGGCCCGTTCCTGTGCATCCCAGCCGTCGCGGCTGGGCTCGCCGCCGGCGCAGCGGCCGACCAGATAGCGTTCGCGGAACATCATCGTCTCGCCGTCCGCCAGCGTCAGCGGCCCGCCGCGCGTCCAGACCACGGGCCCGAGCGCGACGCCGGCGAAGCCGGTCTCCTCGGCCAGCTCGCGCACCGCGGCCTGCTCCAGGCTCTCGCCGGGCTCCATCCCGCCGCCCACCGCGAACCAGTAGCCGGGGCCATCCGGGCGGCTGGGCAAGCGCCCGCGCATCAGCAGGATCCGCCCGTCGGGATCGAACAGCAGCACCCGCACGGTCGGCCGCTCGCGCAGCGGGCTCACTTGCCGACCAGCGCCAGCCATTCGTCCTCGCTGATCACCTGGACACCCAGCTTGGTGGCGTCGGCCAGCTTGGAGCCCGCGCCGGGGCCGGCGACCACCAGGTCGGTCTTCTTCGACACCGAGCCGGAGACTTTGGCTCCCAAACCTTCGGCCTGAGCCTTGGCCTCGTCGCGGGTCATCTTCTCCAGCGCGCCGGTGAAGACGATGGTCTTGCCGGCCACCGCGGTGTCGGTCTTCGGCCTGGCCGCCGGGATGACGCTGAGCTCGCCCATGAGGTCGTCGACCAGGCCCCGGTTGTGGTCCTCGCCGAAGAATTCCGCGATCATCCGCGCCGCCACCACGCCCACGGCATCCACCGCGGCCACTTCGAGGAAGGCGTCGCCGGGGGTTTCCGCCGCCGCCTGGCGCGCGGCCGCCTCGAAGCGCGCCCAGTCGCCGAAACGCGCCTCAAGCGCCGCGCGGGCCTTGGAATTCAACTTCGGGATCGCGAGCTTCAAGTGGCTGTCCAGCGACAGCTCCGGCGGCGCCAGCACGCCCTGACCGGCGCGGGCGAACTCCAGCACCGCCGACACCGCCGTCGGGCCCAGGCCGTCGAGGTCGGAGAGTTCGGCGTACATCGGCCCAGCCATCTGGGCTGCGGCCAGCTTGGAGGTCTCCACGAACCGCTCGGCGGCCTCGAAGTGCCGGGCCAGCGCCAGCGACGTCGTCTCGCCCACGTGGCGGATGCCGAGGCCATAGATGAAGCGGTCGAGGTCGATCGCTCGCCGGGCCTCGATGCCCGCCAGCAGATTGCTGACGCTGGTCTCGCCGAACCGGTCGGTCTCAAGCAGTTCGTCCCGGTGGTCCTTCAGCCGGAAGATGTCGGCGGGCGAGTTCAGCCAGCCCTTTTCGGTGAAGAGCACGATCTGCTTCTCGCCCAGGCCCTCGATGTCGAAGGCGCGGCGGCTGACGAAATGGCGCAGATGGGCGAGCTTCTGGAACGGGCAGGCGAATTCGCCGGAGCAGCGGCGCACCACCGTCTCTGCGCCGGCCGCGGTGGTCTCGCGCACGATCTCGGTGTGCAGCGGGCACGGGCAGTGGGTCGGGAAGGCGAAGGGCTGGGCGCCTTTCGGCCGCTCGTCCAGCACCACCGAGACGATCTGCGGGATCACGTCGCCGGCCCGCTGCAGGATCACCGTGTCGCCCACGCGCACGTCCAGGCGGGCGATCTCGTCGGCGTTGTGCAGGGTGGCGTTCTCGACCACCACGCCGCCCACGGTGACCGGATGCAGCCGCGCCACCGGCGTCACCGCGCCCGTGCGGCCCACCTGGACGTCGATGGCCTCGAGCATGGTGCGCGCCTGCTGGGCCGGGAACTTGCGCGCGATCGCCCAGCGGGGTGTGCGCGTGATGAAGCCCAGGCGCTGCTGCCAGTCCAGCCGGTCGACCTTGTAGACGACGCCGTCGATGTCGAAGGCCAGATGCGGGCGCACCGCCTCCATCCGCGCGTAGGCGGCGAGCAAGCCGGCGGCGTTCTCCACCCGCTCGCTCTGCGGGGTCGTTGAGAAGCCCCAGGCTTTCAGCTTCTGCAGCGCTTCCCACTGGGTTTCGGCGAACGGCTGGCTGAAGGTCCCCCAGGCGTAGGCGAAGAAGGCCAGCGGCCGGGCGGCGGTGATCTTCGCATCGATCTGGCGCAGCGACCCGGCCGCGGCGTTGCGCGGATTGGCGTAGGTCTTCTGGCCGGCCTCGGCCGCGGCGGCGTTGAGCGCGGCGAAGGCGTCGTGGCTGAGATAGACCTCGCCGCGGACCTCGATCGTATCCGGCCAGCCCGAGCCTTTGAGCTGCTTGGGCACATCGGAAACGGTGCGGACGTTGGCGGTCACGTCCTCGCCCGTGCGCCCGTCGCCGCGCGTCGCGGCCTGGACCAGTTGGCCCCTCTCATAGCGGATCGAGCAGGAAAGGCCGTCGATCTTGGGCTCGGCGGTGTAGCCCACAGGCTCGTCGGCCGACAGGCGCAGGAAGCGGCGGATACGCGCGTCGAACTCGACGGCCTCCTCGTCGGCGAAGGCGTTGTCGAGGCTGAGCATCGGCACGCCGTGGGTCACCGGCGCGAACTGGGCGGCGCGCGCCGCGCCCACCTTCAGCGACGGCGAATCCTCGCGCATCAGCTCGGGGAAACGCGCCTCGATGTCGAGGTTGCGGCGCTTCAGCGCATCATAGTCGCCGTCCGAGATCGTCGGCGCATCCTGCTGGTGGTAACGGATGTCGTGCCCGGCGATCTCCTGCGCCAGCCGCGCCAGCTCCTGGGCGGCCTGATCGGGCGTGAGGTCGGCGACGGGGATGAGATTCAGGGCCATCGAGAGACGTTTAGCGCGCCCTTCCTTTCCCGCGAAGCGGGAGAGGACCTACGCCCCGATCAGCGCCCTCGCCGCGGCGCGGGCGGCGTCGGTGACCTCGGCGCCGGCGAGCATGCGGGCGATCTCTTCCTCGCGGGCGGCGGCGGCGAGCGGCTCGACGGCGGTGCGCAGGCGCTCGCCCTCGCCGGCCTTGGCGATGCGCCAGTGGGCGTGGGCTCGGGCGGCGACCTGGGGCGAATGGGTGACGACCAGCACCTGGGTGTCTTCAGCCAGGCGCTGCAGGCGCAGGCCCACTGCGTCGGCGACCGCACCGCCGACGCCCTGGTCCACCTCATCGAAGATCATCAGCGGCTGGGGTCCCGACCCACGGCCGGCCAGCGCCGCCTTCAGCGCCAGCGCGAAGCGGGCCAGCTCGCCGCCGGAGGCGATGGCGCCCAGGTCGCCGAACGGCTCGCCGGGATTGGTGGCGATCTCGAAGGTCACCTTGTCGAGGCCGGCGGGCCCGGCCTTGTCCTCGGCCATGGCCTCGAGACCGACGCGGAAGCGCGCCTTGTCGAGCTTGAGCGGCGCAAGCTCGCCCAGCACGGCGGCGGCCAGGCGCTCGCCGGCGGCCGCACGGGCGGCGGAAAGCTCGCGCGCCGCGGCCAGATAGGCCTCGCGTGCGGCGGCCAGGGCCGCCTCGGCGGCCTTCAGGGCGTCGGCGGAGCTTTCCACCGCCTGCAGCCGCCCGGCAAAGCGCACGCGCAGGGCCGGCAGCTCCTCGACACTGACGTGCAGCTTGCGGGCGAGGCCGCGCAGGTCGAACAATCGCTCCTCCGCCGTCTCCAGGCGGTCGGGTTCGAAATCGAAGGCCTCAGCGGCGGCGTCCACGGCGGCCTCGGCCTCGGCGGCCTCAATCAGCACCCGGTCCAGGGCGGCGGACGCCTCGGCCAGGCGGCGCACCGCGGTCCCGCCCTCCGCCGCGCCGGCCAGCAGCGCCCGCTCCCGCGCCCGGTCGAGCGCGCGCACCGCGCCCGCCACCCGCGGCGACAGGCCGTCGAACACCTCGCGCGCGCCGGCGATGTCGGTCAGCGCCTTTTCCGCCGCGCCCAGGATGGCGCGCTCCTCGGCCAGCTCCGCCTCCTCGCCCTCGCGCGGGTCGAGCCGGTCGAGTTCAGCCAGGCGCAGGGTGAGCTCCTCGGTCTCGGCGTCGGCGCGGTCGGCCTCGGCGCGCAGGGCGAGCACCGCGTCCTTCGCCTCGCGCCAGGCCCGCCAACGCTCGGCCACCGTGCGGCCGGGCCCGTCCAGCCCGCCGAAGGCGTCGAGCAGCGGGCGGTGGGTCCGCGCGTCCAGCAGGCCCACCGTCTCGTGCTGGCCATGCACTTCCAGCAGCGCCTCGCCGACCTCCTTCAGCACGCCGACGCCGGTCGCCTGGTCGTTGACGAAGGCGCGGCTGCGCCCGTCGGCGCTGAGCGTGCGGCGCAGGACCAGGTCCTCGTCGCGGGCGTAGGAAAGGCCCTTGTCCTCCAGCAGGTCCCAGACCGCATGGTCCGGCGCCGGGGCGAACACCGCCGAGGCCGCCGCCTGGGCCGCGCCGCGGCGCACCAGGCCCGCATCGGCCCGCGCGCCCACCGCCAGACCCAGCGCGTCCAGGATGATCGACTTGCCGGCCCCGGTTTCGCCGGTGAGCACGGTGAGCCCAGGGCCGATGGACAGGTCCAGCGCCTCGATCAGCACCACGTCGCGGATCCAAAGTCCGATCAGCATGATCGCCTTCGCCTCAGCCCTCAGAATCAGCGGGCCCGCCGCTGACCGGCGCGCAGTTGATCATGTTTTGTTCTCGTGGGGAAGACGCGCGCCCGAAGACGCGCGCCCTAGAGTTGGCGGCTAGCCGGGACCGGGCGTCGGCGTGGGCGTCGGGTCCGGGCTCGGCCCTTCGACGGTGGGCTCGCCGCGGTGCATGAAGGGGATGTGGAACCAGCCGCCGCCGGACTTCTTCGGCTTGGCGGTCGTGGTGTCGTTGTCCGACTTTTCGGTGATCGGCGCCTTCACCGGCGTGGTCTTGGCCGCCGCGGCCTGGGCCGTGGTGAGCGGCGGGGCGATGGTGCTCGACTTGTCCTTGGTGAAGGCCGGGTGGAACACGCTGCGCCGGGTGCTGACCGCCGGAATGACGGCCGGCCTCAGGCCCTTGGAGGTGAGCAGGTTGTAAGCGTCGATGTACCACTGGTCGCCGGGGTAATTGTAGCCCAGCACCGAGCCATCCTTCTTCGCCTCGTCCATCAGGCCCAAGGAAAGGTTGGCTTCCACCAAGCGATAGAGCGCCTCGGGCGCGTCGCTGGTGGTCTGGTAGCGGTCGACCACCGTCTTGAACCGGTTGATCGCGGCCAGGGTGTCGTTCTGGCGCAGATACCAGCGGCCGATGTTCATCTCCTTGCCGGCCAGCTGGTCGTTGACCATGTCGATCTTCAGCCGGGCGTCGAGGGCGTATTCGGTGTGCGGATAGCGCGAGACCACCTCGCGCAGGTTCTCCAGCGCCTGGCCGGTCGCGGCCTGGTCGCGGCCCACGTCGACGATCTGCTCGAAGTAGCAGATGGCCTTCAGATAGTGGGCGTAGGCGGCCGCGGTGTTGCCCGGATAGAGCGAGACGAAGCGGTCGGCGTCGGCGATGGCCTCGTCATATTCGTTGGCCTGGTAGTGGGCGAAAGCCTGCATCAGGATCGCCCGGCGGGACCACTCCGAATAGGGGTGCTGGCGCTCCACTTCCTGGAAGTACTCGACGGCCTGGTTCCACAGGTGGTGGTCCATCCGGTCGGCGCCGGTGGAATAGAGCAGCTCCACGGGGCGCTCTTCATAGGCCAGCTTCGGTTTGGGCGCAGGCCTGCGCAGCGTCGAGCAGCCGGCGATGGCCACGCCGCAGAGCAGAACCGTGAGCGTGGGACGGATCCAGGAGCCGCGGACACTCGAATTCGAAGAGAAAGGCACCTTCACCTCAAAAGCCAACGCGCGCCCCCACGCGAAGCATCGCTTCTACACCAGGGGACGGCCGGATCAAACGCGTGGGGAAGTCGCATCCCCCGCCGCGAGTCATGGCCGCGAAAAATGGCTAGACCGCGACGGCGATCTCGTCGGCGAAGGTCACCACGCGCCAGGCGTCCGGCCGCTCTGCGAGCGCGCGGACCAGCTGGTTGTTGACGCTGTGGCCGGCCAGCTCACCCTCGAATCGCCCGAGGATCGGGGCGCCCAGGACGTAGAGGTCGCCGATGGCGTCCAGCGCCTTGTGGCGGACGAACTCGTCGGGGCGGCGCAGGCCCTCCGGGTTGAGGATGCGGTCGCCCTCGATCACCACGGCGTTGTCCATGGAGCCGCCGCGGGCCAGGCCCATGGCGCGCAGGGCCTCGACCTCGTGCAGGAAGCCGAAGGTGCGGCAGTCGGCGAGTTCGCGGCGGAAGGCGGCCTCGTCCATCGCCAGGTCGATCTCCTGGCGGCCGATCACCGCGGTCGGGAACTCGATGGCGAAGGCCACCTCGAACTGCAGGGCGGGCTTCAGCGCCGCGCGTTTGTCGCCGTCGACCACCTCGACGGTGTCGATGATCTCGATGAAGCGGCGCGCCGCCGCCTGCGGCCGACGGCCGGCGCGGTCGAGGATCTTCAGGAACGGCCAGGACGAGCCGTCCATGATCGGCATCTCCGGCCCGTCGAGCTCGACGACCGCATTGTCGATGCCGGACATGACCAGGGCGGCCATCAGGTGTTCGATGGTGGCGACCGTCACGCCCGCGGCGTTCTCGATCACCGTGCCGAGCTGTGTCTTGCAGACCGCCTGCGGGCTGACGGGCACGCGGTTGTCGCGATCGGTAATGTCGACGCGCACGAAGACGATGCCGGCGTCGGTGTCGGCCGGCCGGACGGCCACCTGGGTGAATTCACCGGTATGCACGCCCACGCCGGCGAACATCGCGGGCGTCTTGACGGTGTGCTGGAAGGCGCCGCTCTGGAACCCGTCTGCCACGCTGGAACCTTCCTCGGAACGCGATGGCTCGCCTCACGCGCGAGCCTGACGGTTGCGTTAGGCCGCCTGGTGCGGCGCAACAAGACAATCCCTGTTTCGCTTTGTTTCGGTGTCCGGACGGTTAACGGAAGGTGGCCAACAGACAATTTTCCGGCCGCGGCCGTCTGACGGAAATCAGTTTTGAAACAATGACTTAGACCGGACTTGGATCAGGTGTCGCGCCTGCGCAACACCGCAAATATAGAAACCATACCGCCCGCCCGACCGGTCCGCGTGAAACGCAAAAGGGCCGGGCGAACCCGGCCCTCCGCAGATGTTCGACGCAGCGTCCGCTAGTTGGCGAGCCGGCGCAGGAAGGACGGGATTTCCAGGTCCTCGCCCTGCTGGGCCTGTTCCTCGGGCGCCGCAGCCTCGACCGGCTGGGCTCCGCCACGCACCGGCGCCGGACGCGTCTGGAGCGGGGCCGGCTGGGCGGCGGGCGCGCCGGTATCGTAGCGCGGACGGCCGCCAAAGATGCTGAGGAACCCGCCGCGCGGACGGCGTTCCTCGAAGGCCGGCTCGGCGAACAGCGGCTCGTCCTCGGGTTCCGAGACCGCCGGGTCGACAATGCGCGCGACCGGCTGGGCCACCACCGGTTCGGGCGCCGACGCGGGGGGTGCGACGGCGGCCGCCGGGGCGGCGTACAGATCCTGTTGCTCTTCCTCGACTGCGACAGACGCCGCGACGGGTTCAGCGATCGGCTCGGGCGCAGCGGCGGCGACCGGCGCGGCTTCGGGCAGGCGAAGCGGCGGGGCGGTCATCGCCCGGCGCTCGATCTTGGGCTCGATGGCGGCGATCGAGGCGCCGTCCATGCCGGTGGCGACCACGCTGACGCGGATCATGCCGTCCAGCGACGGGTCGAAGGCCGCGCCGAAGATGATGTTGGCTTCCGGATCGACCTGCTCGGAGATGGCGTTGGCCGCCTCGTCGACCTCCAGCAGGGTCATGTCGAGGCCGCCGGTGACGTTGACCAGCACGGCCTTGGCGCCCTTCAGCGAGACTTCGTCCAGCAGCGGGTTCTGGATGGCGTTCTGGGCGGCCATCAGGGCGCGGTCATCGCCGGAGGCTTCGCCGGTGCCCATCATCGCCTTGCCCATCTCGGTCATCACCGTGCGCACGTCGGCGAAGTCGAGATTGATCAGGCCCGGCAGCACCATCAGGTCGGTGATCGAGCGCACGCCCGAGTGCAGCACCTGGTCGGCCATGCCGAAGGCTTCGGCGAAGGTCGTCCGCTCGTTGGCGACGCGGAACAGGTTCTGGTTCGGGATGACGATCAGGGTGTCGACGTAGCGCTGCAGCTCCTGGATGCCGGCGTCGGCCAGGCGCATCCGGTGGCGGCCCTCGAAGTGGAAGGGCTTGGTGACCACGCCCACCGTCAGGATGCCGCGCTCGCGGGCGCACTTGGCGATGATCGGGGCGGCTCCGGTGCCGGTGCCGCCGCCCATGCCGGCGGTGATGAACACCATGTGGGCGCCGTCGAGATGCTCGCCGATCTCCGGGATGCTCTCCTCGGCGGCGCTCATGCCGATCTCGGGGTGGGCGCCCGCGCCCAGGCCCTGGGTGGCCAGCACGCCGAGCTGTACGCGGCGGTCCGTCTTGGCGAACTGGAGCTGTTGGGCGTCGGTGTTGGCGACGACGAACTCGACGCCCTCAAGACCCGCCTCGATCATGTTGTTGACCGCGTTGCCACCGGCCCCGCCGACGCCGAACACGACGATCCGCGGCTTCAATTCCGTGGCTTGCGGCGCAGAGAGTGCGATAGTCATGGGACCCCTTCCCAAATCGGCCTCGACGCCCCCGCGAAGCGTCGTTCGTAACGATGCGTTAAGTACGCGCTCAGACCCTTAATCGACCGTTAACCGCATATCGTGAGTCGCGGCGGGGTCGAGCGGCGCCGTTCGCGAAAAAATCCCTTGCGTCACAAGGCGTAAGCCGAATCAGCGAAGCGCTGCGACCTTGTGACTCGGCCCGCGGGCGCCGGGAGCGCCCCGCCGGCCCAAAAGCTCTGCGGTTGACAAGCCCACAGCCCAGGTGGCTTGCTACAACTAGAAGTGCAGTAGGCGTGATTGCTCGTTTCATACGCGAGGCGCCGCCCCTTGCGATTCCAGGCGACGCCACGCCGGGCAATCCGTCTATCGATGGAGCCAGCGATGGTCCGGAAACGCAGCGGACTCCCGATTGCAGGCGCCGTGCTGGCGGCCGCGGCCGCGGTGCTGCTGATCGGCCTCGTCGCCTCGTCCAGCCGCGCGAGTGTGCCGGCGCACAGCCCCGGCGCCGTCTGCTACACGCCGCAGTTCTGGTGCTGGGCCAGGCCGCTCGGCCCCCCCGGCTCGCCCTGCATCTGCCCCAGCCCATCGGGCCCGGTCGCGGGCGTTCGCGGCTGAGGCCGCGGGGCCCGCCCTATGGAAGGAGCGGCCAGACATGACGACGGCGCCGCCCGAAAAGCCTCCGGCCGACGAAGCGCTCGACCTGATCCGCGACGCCCGGGCCATGGCGGCCTATGCGGCCCGCGTCGGCAAGCTGAAGGCCAAGTCGCTGCTCACCGCCATCCAGCGGTTGGAAGGCTTGCCGCAGGAGGCGCGGCGCGGCCATCCCGCTTTCGTGGACCTGATGCTGGAGGTCAATGCGCTAGCCAAGGCTATAGCGCCCGTCACCCTGGCCGACCTGAGCGCCGCCTGGCGGCCGTTCCCGGACCACCAGCACGACCGGGTGATGCGCCCGGCGATCGCCGGGATTTCGGCGGTGCTGCTGCTGGTGCTGGGCTATTTCACCTTCATCTACTCGCAGGCGAAGGCCATCCAGGCCGACCTGACCACGGTCCAGCAGCAGGACATCTACGCCAAGGCCGAGGACCTCTATAACCTGTCGTTCCAGGTGAAGTACCTCGGCTTCCCGCCGACTCCGCCGCAGATCCCCGATCCGGACGCGGTGAAATATTTCCAGACCTACGACCACCTGAAGAACCTGCAGGACGAGCTGTTCCGCTCGACCTCCCGCGCCGACAGCCTGATCGCCCAGTCGGAGCTGGCGCCGGTGGTGGTCCTGGTCAGCCAGCTGTTCCCGTCCAAGGCGCAGGACGCGAAGGGCAAGCTGCAGGCCGTGCCCCTTGACCTGACCTCGATCCAGATCTCCAGCCTCTACGACAACAACGCCGCCTACGGTCAGACCCCGCCGGCGGCCACGCCCGCCGCGGCCGCCGCGGATTCGGCGGATGGCACCCGCGGCTACTACAACCGCATGGTCGACTATCTCTACCGGCTGGGCATCACCTCCGCCGACCCGCCCAGCGACTCCACAGTCGAGGGGCTGCTGAGCGAGCGGATCAGCAGGCTGAACAACATCATCTCGATCTATGGCCTGTGGTTGCTGCCGGCGCTCTACGCCCTGTTCGGGGCGATGTTCTTCCAGCTGCGGTCGCTGATGAAGCCGCTGCTGCCCAATCCCAACCTGATCCTGGCGCGGGCGGCGCTGGCCGCGATGGCCGGGGTCAGCATCTCCTGGGTCTTCGCCTCGTTCGTCGACAAGACCGCCCCGGGCGGCATCACCGTGTTCGGCCTGGCCTTCCTGTTCGGCTACAGCATCGACGTCTTCTTCTCGGCGCTGGACCGCCTGACGACGTCGGTCTCCAACACCCTGCTCGGCCGGTCCTGAACCGGGGCTTGGCGCCGGCGGAGAGCCGCCCGAACTTTCCGCTTGAGCCGGAACCAGGGTCCGGCCCCACTGGATCGAGCGTCCAAGGAGACGCATGTGACGACACCGGTCCGTTTCTTCAGTCCCGCCGAAACCTCGCGCCGGCTCGGCGTGAGCGTTCGCGCACTTCGGCTTTACGAGCGGCGCGGCCTGGTCCGCCCGCAGCGCACCGAGGCGGGCTGGCGGGTCTATGGCCCTGCGGAGATGGCGCGGCTGCATCAGGTCCTGGCCTTGAAGTCGCTGGGCTTGCCGCTGGCGCGCATCGCCGAACTGACCAAGGGGCGCGAAACGGACCTCCACGGGGTCCTGGCGCTGCAGGAGAAGGCGTTGCTCACCCGTAAGGCCGAGGTCGAACAGGCCCTGGCCGCCCTGGCCAAGGCCCGCGCCCGGCTCGCCGCCGATCAGACGCTCTCACTGGACGACCTCGCAACCCTGTCCAGAGAGACCACCATGAGACCCCCACTGATCGACGAAGAAACCTGGGAGCGTGACTTCGCCCCGGTCTGGCGCCGCCACCTGACCGACGCCGGCTATGAGAAGTTCTTTCGGATCGAGCCCCAGGCGCTGGCCGCGCTCGGCATGGATGAGACTGAGTTCCGGGCGGCCTGGAAGACGGTGATCGAGGACGCCGAGCGGTTGCGGGCCGCGGGCGATCCCCATGCGCCGGAAGCCGCAGCGGTGGTGGAGCGCTGGACGCGCCTGCAGGAGGTTTATCTGAAGGGCGATCCTGAGCTGATGATGGGCGCGATGCTCGCCCAGTCCGAGGCGCTCGCCGACCCGGCCTTGTCGCAAAAGATGAATGTCAGCCTCGAGCTGCTCACCTTCGTCAACGCCGTGATCCTGATGCAGGCTCAGGACGGCGCCGGGGCGACGAAGGCTTCTGAGACCGCCGATCGCCCGGCCGACCCGAGGACGGAAGGCGTGGTGCGAAGCGCGGTGGCGAACCTGCAGGCGGGCGCGCCGAAGTTCGAGCGAATGACGCCCGAACTGGCCGCCATCGCCCGGCCGCAGACGGCGATGTTCCAGGCCTTGATCCAAAAGCTGGGCCGGCTTCGGGAGATCACCTTCAGGGCGAGCTCAGAGGCGGGCGACAGCTATCGCGTGGCGTTCCAGGACGCCGCGCTGGTCTGCACCCTGCGGCTGACCGCCGACGGGCTGATCGAGAGCCTGATGTGGCAGGCGCCCGGCGCCTAGAGGTTATCCCTCAGCCAGGACGCCGCCTTGGCCACGGCGTTGGCGCGCGGGTCGAGCGGCTCGCGGCGCAGCTTGGCCGACGCGAGCGCCTTGGCGCTGACCGCCTCGCGCGGGCCGAAGGCGGCGCGGTGCAGGATGCCGGCGGCGGCGGTGAAGGCTGGGCCGGAGGCGGCGTCGGCCAGGTGCGGCACGCGGCGCGGACGGCCCAGGCGCACCGGGCGGTCGAAGACGCGCACGGCCACTTCACGCACGCCGGCCAGTTGCGAGGCGCCGCCGGTCAGCACCAGGCCCGCGCCCGGTTCGATGGGGGCGTTGGAAGCCTTCAGCCGGTCGCGCAGCAGCTCCAGCGTCTCTTCCACGCGCGGCGCAATGATGCCCTTCAGCAGGGAGCGCGGGGCCACGACCGGGCCCGCGCCGGGGTCGTCGCCGCGCGGCGGCGCCTCGATCATCTCGCGGTCCTCGTTGGCCGAGGCGATGGCGCTGCCATGCAGGGTCTTGATCCGCTCGGCGCCGGCGATGGAGGTGGAAAGGCCCCGGGCGATGTCCTGGGTCACGTGCTGGCCGCCCACCGGCACGGTCTCGACGTGAACCAGCGAGCCGGCGTTGAACACCGCCGCCGAGGTCGAGCCGCCGCCCATGTCGATGCAGACGCTGCCGAGGTCGAGCTCGTCCTCCTCCAGGGCGGCCAGCGCCGAGACGAAGGGGGCGGCGACCACGCCGTCGAACTGCAGGTGGGCGCGCTCCACGCAGGCGCCCAGGGTCTGGAACACGGCTTCCGAGACCGACACGACCAGCAACTCGACGCCCAACGTGCGGCCGAACATGGCGCGCGGGTCGCGCACCCCGCCCTGCCCGTCCACCGACCAGGAGATCGGCAGGATATGGGCGGCCCGGCGGCCCGGCAGCTTGATCTGGGCCAGGGCGTTGCTGATCGCGCGCACCAGGTCGTTGTCGCTGATCGGCCGCGCGCCGATGGAGACACGGCCCGCCACGCGGTTGGAGGTGAGCTGGCCGCCGGCGGTGGCGACGGTCACGCCTTGGACGTTGACACCAGCCACGTTCTCGGCCCGCTCCACGGCCTGGGCGATG
The DNA here is from genome assembly GCF_036501465.1 of Phenylobacterium sp. GTDB lineage: Bacteria > Pseudomonadota > Alphaproteobacteria > Caulobacterales > Caulobacteraceae > Phenylobacterium. The sequence goes on along the minus strand of NZ_DASYAF010000182.1, from coordinate 6,172 downwards.
GCCTCGGACGCCTCGTCGAGGTTGACGATCGCGCCGCCGCGGATGCCGCGCGACTGGACGTAGCCGACGCCCGCGGTGGTCAGGGTGCGGTCGCCCTTGCGCACACCGTCGGGCTTCATGATGAAGCAGGTGACCTTGGCCGCGCCGAGGTCCACGGCCGCGACCACCGGCGGGCGCGACAGCGCCGCCTTGAGGCCCTCGCGCCCATCCTTTTTGCCGCCGGCCTGTTGCTCGGCGGCCTTCTTCTCTTCAGGGGCGGCTTCGGGCCGGGTCGCGAACTTCAACATCTAAGCTCTTCCGTCTGACGTCACTGGCCCGCCGCGGCCGGCTGGGCGATGGTCTGGGTCTGCAGGGCCTGGACCTGACCCGGGGCCTGGCGAGGGCGCACCGCGATCACGTCGGGGTTCCGAAGGTCGATACGCTCGAAGCCGAGCTCCAGGATGCGCGAGCGCTGGTCGAGGCGCTCCAGCTGCATCAGGGCGGCGTCGACGTTGTCGGCGGGAAGCTGGATCAGCGAGCCGTCCTTCATCCGCACGTCCCAGCGGCGGTCGTCGACCCGCACCAGGGCGTCCATGGCGCCGATCAGCCGCGGACGCTGGGCGAGCGTCGGCAGGATCTCCGGGGCGTGCTCGGCCGCGCCGTCGCCCACCACCAGCGGCAGGCTGGCGAAGCGGGCCGGATCGGCCTCCCTGATCACCTGGCCGTGGTCGTCGATCACGAACTGGCGGCCGGCGTGTTGCCAGACGGCGAGCTGGCGATGCTCGACCACCGAGATCACCAGGGTGTCGGGCAACAGGCGCACCACATGGGCTTCCTTGACCCAGCCCACCTTCTCGACGCTGGCGCGCATGGCCTTGAGGTCGAGGCCCAGCAGCGGCTGGTCCTTGTAGACCCCGGCGGCCTTGACGATGTCTGCGGTGGCCATGGCCGAGGCGCCCTGCACCTCGATGGTCTTCAGCCGGAAGCCCGCCGCGCCGAAGCGGCCGTCGACGCCCGTTCCGATGGCGCTGACCAGGCGCTCGCCGCGATGGCCGGTGGCGAGCGTGGCGCCCAGGGCCAGGACCAGGATGGCGACGGAGCCGATCAGGGCGAGTTTCGGCGAAAGCCCGCGATGCTCGCGCGCCGGCGCCTTGCGCGCACGCGAAGCGGTCGCCTTGGAGGCCGCCCCGTTGGAGGCCGCCCCTTTGGAGGTCGCTTGGGGTGGTGTCTTGCTGGAGGGTTTCGCCCTAGGCCTTGATACCCCCCGCACCGCCGCGGGCATACGCGTCCTCCGTGATCCAAAGCACCAGCCGGTCGAAATCCACGCCCTGCTGCGCCGCCTGCTCCGGGACGAGCGAAGTGGGCGTCATGCCGGGCTGTGTATTGACCTCAAGGAGGACCAGAACGTCGTTAACATCATCATAACGCAGGTCGGAGCGGGTAACCCCCCGGCAACCAAGCGCCGCATGCGCCATCTCGGATAATTTCAACGCTTTTTCAAAGGCATGAGCCGGGATCGGGGCCGGCACCACGTGCCGGGAGCCGCCGTCGGAGTACTTGGCGTCATAGTCATAAAATCCGGTGCGCGGGATGATGTCGGTCACGGTCATGGCCTTGCCGTCCATGACGCCCACCGAAAGCTCCTTGCCGGCGATGTAGGGCTCGATCATCACCTCTTCGCCGAAGGTCCAGGTCGGGGCGACGATCTCCTGCGGCGGGCGGTTCGCGCCGTCGAACACCAGGAACACGCCCACCGAGGAACCCTCGGCGTTGGGCTTGACCACATAGGGTGGCTTCATGACGTGCTCGGCCGCCGCTTCGAAGCGGTTGAAGAGGCCGCCGCCGGGCACCGTCACGCCGGCCGCCGCCAGCACCGCCTTGGCCTTGGCCTTGTCCATAGCCAGCGCCGAAGCCAGGACGCCGGAGTGGCTATAGGGCAGGTTCAGCGTTTCCAGCACCCCCTGGACGCAGCCGTCCTCGCCCCATTCGCCGTGCAGGGCGTTGAAGCAGACGTCGGGCCTCAGCGCGCTCAACACCTGGGCCAGGTCGCGCCCGGCGTCGACGCGGGTGACCTTGGCGCCCAGCCGCTCCAGGGCGTCGGCGCACTCGCGGCCGGAGACCAAGCTGACTTCCCGCTCGGAGGAGAGCCCGCCCAAGAGGACGGCGACGTGGTGTCCGGAGAGGGGCGCGGCCATGGGAGGTCTCGGCTGGTCGAAAAGCTTCCCACGCCGTGGCCCGCGTCGGGCGCGGGGTCAAGCGTCAGGACAGCGCATGAGCCTAGGGGACGATCAGCTCGTGGCCCTCGCCCTCCAGCACCACCGCGCAGCCGACCCCCAGGCGTTTCCAAAGGGCCATCGGCTCCAGCCCCAGGCGGGGCGCGAGCCACAGGGTGATGACGCGGCCGTGGGCCACCACCACCGCCGTCTGGCCGCCTGGCAGGCCGCGCCGCGCCAGGGCCTCAGCGAAACGGGCGCGGGCGGCGGCGCCAGTCTCCTCGCCCATGACCAGTTCGTCCGGCCGCGCGAACAGCCGGGCGACCTTGGCCTCGAAGCCCGCCTGGCTGTCGAACGGATCCTCATCGGCGCGATGCTCGCCGAAGCCGGGCTCGATGACGTTCGCGAGACCCAAACTTCGGCCCAGGGCGTCGGCGGTCTGGGCCGCCTTGGGCTCCCGGCTGGAGAACAGCTGCGTGGGCGCGAAAGCGGCCAGCCGCCCGGCGAGCCGCTCCGCCTGCTCCTTGCCCGCCTCGGACAGCCACCAGACGGCGCGCGGGAGCGTCGGCTCGATCTCCGGCTGGCCGTGCTTGACCAGGATCAGCCGCCCCCGCGCCAGCCCGGGCATGGCCTCACGCCCGCCCGATGCGCTTGATCTCCCACTCCAGCTCGACGCCGGTCCTGGCGCGGACGTCGGCGCGCACCGCTTCGCCCAGCCCTTCCAGGTCGGCGGCCGTGGCATCGCCGGTGTTGATCAGGAAGTTGGCGTGCAGCGGCGAGAACATCGCCCCACCCCCTCTTCCGCTGACGCTGAACGGCTTTCCCCGCCAGCCGGCCTCGTCGACCAGCTTCCAGGACGAATGGCCGGGCGGGTTCTTGAAGGTCGAGCCGCCGGTCTTCTCGCGGATCGGCTGGGTCTGCTCGCGCCGCGCGGTGATCTCGTCCATGCGTGCGGTGATGGCGTCGGGGTCGTCGGGCCGGCCCTCGAACAGGCCGCCCAAGAAGATCAGCGGCTCGGCCGCCGCCCGTGCCGACTTGCGGTAGCTGTAGGCCAGGTCGGCGTTGGAGAGCGTCAGGCGCTCGCCGCTCCGCGTGAGGGCGTAGGCCTCGACCAGCACGTCCTTGGTCTCCGATCCATAGCAGCCGGCGTTCATCACCAGCGCCCCGCCGATCGCCCCCGGCACGCCGCGGTAGAACTCCAGGCCCGCGATCCCGGCCTTCGCCGCCTCCCGCGCCAGGGTGGCGTCGAGCACGGCGGCGCCGGCGAAGATCCGGCTGTCGCCCTTCGGTTCGACGGTCGCGAAAGCCTTGCCCAGGCGGATCACCACGCCGTCCACGCCGCCGTCGCGCACCAGGGTGTTGGAGCCGACGCCGAGCAGGGTCACGGGCACGGAGGGATCCAGGGCCTTCAGGAACCCCGCGAGGTCCGCCTCGTCCTGCGGCAGGAACAGCACGTCGGCCGGCCCGCCGACCCGGAACCAGGTGAAGGGCCCCAGCGGCTCGTCGCGCAGCAACCGGCCACGGACCGCCGGCAGGGCGTCGCGCCAGTCGCTCATTCCGCGGCGGTCTCGTTGGCCGGATTCGGCGCTGTCAGCTGGTCGGGCAGGGCGTAGGCCCAGCCGGTGATGTCGCCCGCGCCCAGCAGCACGACCAGGTCGCCCGCCTTGGCCTCCTCGCGCACGATGCGCGGCAGGTCGGCGGGGCTTTCCAGCGGCAGCACCCGGCGGTGGCCATAGCGGCGCAGGCCCTCGACCAGGGCGTCGCGGCTGACGCCCTCGATGGGCGCCTCGCCGGCGGCGTAGACGTCGGCCACCACCACCACATCGGCGTCGTTGAAGGCATGGCAGAAGTCGTCGAACAGGTCGTGCAGGCGCGAATAGCGGTGCGGCTGGACCACCGCGATCACCCGGCCCTCGGCGACCGCGCGCGCGGCCTTCAGCACCGAGGCGATCTCCACCGGATGGTGGCCATAGTCGTCGATGACCCGCACGCCGTTCGCCACCCCGGTGGTGGTGAAGCGACGCCGCACGCCGCCGAAGCTCGCCAGCCCCTCGCGGATGGCCTTGAGCGGCACGCCCAGCTCGCGGGCCACGGCGATGGCGGCGAGCGCATTCAGCACATTGTGCTCGCCGGCCATCGGCAGGTGCAGGTCGTCCAGGCTGATGAAGTCGCGCTCCAGCGACTGGATCACCACGCCGAAGCGGGCGCCGTCCGGGCCCATGGAAAGGTTGTGGGCGCGCACCTCCGCCTGCGGGTTGAAGCCGTAGGTGACCAGGCGGCGGTTCTCCACCCGGCTGGCCATGGCCTGGACCTCCGGATGGTCGGTGCAGACCGCGGCGAAGCCGTAGAACGGGATGTTCTCCACGAAGTCGCGGAAGGCCTTCTTCACCGCCTCGAAGTCGCCGTAGTGGTCCAGGTGCTCCGGGTCGATGTTGGTGACGATCGCCACGGTGGACTTCAGCTTCAGGAAGGTGCCGTCGCTCTCGTCGGCCTCGACGACGATCCAGTCGCCCTCGCCCACCTTCGCATTGGTGCCGTAGGCGTTGATGATGCCGCCGTTGACCACGGTGGGGTCCAGGCCGCCGGCGTCCAACAGGCAGGCCACCATGGAGGTGGTGGTGGTCTTGCCATGGGTGCCGCCCACCGCCACGGAAAACTGTAGGCGCATCAGCTCAGCCAGCATCTCGGCGCGGCGGACCAGCGGCAGGCGCCGCTCGCGCCCGGCGACCATCTCGGGATTGTCCGGCTTGACGGCGGTCGAATAGACCACGGCCGAGGCGCCGTCGACGTGGGCCGCGTCGTGGCCGATGAACACCGTGGCGCCCAGCTTCTCCAGCCGCTCGGTGTTGGCGCTGGCCTTGGCGTCGGAGCCCTGCACCGTATAGCCGATGCGCAGCATGATCTCGGCGATGCCGCTCATGCCGATGCCGCCGATGCCGATGAAATGCACAGGGCCGATGTCGAAGGGCACGGGGCGACGGGTCATGCGCAGGTGCTAGCGCGTTTCGAGCTTCGCGGGAACGGCGGCTGCGGCCAGAGGCCGGTCAGCCCCGCGCGGTCTGCTCCACCAGGTCGGCCAGGCGCTCGGCGGCGTCGGGGATCGCCACCGCGCGGGCGGCGGCGGCCATGCGGGCCAGCCGGGCCGGGTTGCCGAACAGGGTCTCCAGCGCCTTCGATAGGCTCTCCACCGTCAGCTGGTTCTCGCGCGCCACCTGCGCCCCGCCGGCGTCGGCCAGCAGCTTGGCGTTCTGGCCCTGGTCGTCGTCCAGCGCGATGGCCAGCGGCACGAGGATGGCCGGCTTGCCGGCCACGGCGAACTCGCACACCGAGCCCGCGCCCGCCCGGCCGATCACCAGGTGGGCGGCGCCGAGGCGGCCGGCCAGGTCACGGAAGAAGGGGGCGATCTCGGCGTCGACCACGGCGTTGCGATAGGTGCGCCGGGCGATCTCCATGGACTCCGCGCGGGTCTGCTGCTGAACCACCAGGCGGCCGCGAAGAACGTCTGGAAGCGCGGCGATGGCCTCGGGCACCAGCTCGGAGAGCAAGCGCGCGCCCTGACTGCCGCCAGTGACCAGAACCCGGATCGGGCCGCCCTCGCTCGGCGGCGTATAGGGCTGGTCGTAAAGCGCCCGGATCGCCGGGCGCACAGGATTGCCGACCACGGTCGCCGCCCCGGCCACCTGCGGCGGGGCCTTCAGCAGGGTGGGGAAGGCGCAGGCGACGCGGGTGACGCGGGACGCCAGCATGCGGTTGGCCCGGCCCATCACCGCGTTCTGCTCGTGGATCAGCGTCGGGCGGCGGTCGAGGATCGCCCCGACGAGCGCCGGCGCGGAGGGATAGCCGCCGAAGCCCACCACGATGTTCGGGCCGATCTCACGGTAGAGGCCGCGCGCCTGCAGGGCGCCACGGGTCACCGCGATGCCGGCGCGCGCCATGCTGAGCGGATTGCCGCGCTCGAAGGTGGCGGCCGACAGCCCGAT
>NZ_DASYAF010000181.1:0-18535 GCF_036501465.1 Phenylobacterium sp. | reverse complement strand
GATGCTGATGTCCGGCGCGCAGACCAGGACGTTCAGACAGCCGCCGTTGGTGTGGTAGACCGAGCCGGTCTCGTCCTCGTCGTAGTTGAAGTAGCGGGTGCCGGCGGTGACGGTCAGCACGTTCGGGATGATGTCGTAGTCGAACGAGGCGAAGAAGGCGTACTGGTCGTAGCCGCGCTGCACCTCCTCGCCGAAGCCAGTGTTGTCGGGACGGACGCCAGGCTCGTTGACGGTCGAGCCGGGGAACGGCGCGTCGTTGCCGAAGCAGGGCAGGCCGCCGGCCAGCGCGCTGGCCAGATTGTTCCCCTCTCGGCAGGCCGGCACGGTCTTATAGTTGAAGTCCATGGTGTCGAAGATGCGGAAGCGCTCGTAGTAGGCGCCGACCAGGCCGCGCAGGCGCCAGTCGTCCGGGGTGCTCACCCGGATCTCGTTGCTGAAGTGCGTGTTTCGCACCACGTCGTGCCAGCTGGTGACCGGCGAGTAGCAGGTGAGTGGCGTGCCCTTGCCGAGCAGGCCCGACGTGCCGCCTGTGCACTCGTAGTACTGGCCGTAGAGCGTGCGCGAATAGTTGGTGTAGTCCATCTGCTGGTTGATGTGCCGGGTCATGTAGCCACCGGTATAGATCACCTTCAGGTCGCCCAGCTTGCCGTTCACGGTCCAGGCGGTGTTGTTGAAGCTGTCCTTGTCGTAGGTCGGCGTGAAGGCGGTGATCTCCAGCGGCTTCAGCGGCTGGAAGTCGGAGCCGACCGGATAGGTGGTCGAGAGGCCTTCGGCGTCCATGCTCTGGAAGCTCTGGGCGATCAGCACGTTCCAGTCGTCGTTGAGATTGTAGAGCGCCTCGATGCGGGCGCCCTGGTGGGTCACGGGGTTCCAATCCTTCCTGGCGAGCGCGAAGTTGTTGGCGATGGCGGCGTTGGGGATGGTGCAGAGCCCGTGCTGGGTCCCGGCCGGCAGGCCGTTCGGGCAGACGCCGCCCGTCGGCTTGATGCCGAAGTAGGTGTTGTTGTCCTGGTTCGACCGGGTGAAGGTCGAAGGCACGTTGTCGATGTAGCCGCCCTGCCGGTCGTTGTAGATCACCGCACGGACCGCCAGCTGATCGTGCAGGATCGGCAGGTTGATCACTGCCGTCAGGCTGGTGTTGGGGTCGCCGCTGTGGCTCATGACGCCGTAGCTGGCGTCCACTTTGCCCTCGTAGACGTTGATCTTCGGCTTGTTGGTGATGTAGCGGACTGCGCCGGCCTGGGCGCCGCCGCCGAACAATGTGCCCTGCGGCCCCTCGAGGATCTCGACCCGCTCCATGTCGGCCAGGAACAGGTCGACGTTGCGCGACGGGAACTGCATGGACTGTTCGTCGAGGTAGAGGCCGACGTTGGGGAAGTTGCCGACCGTGGCGCTGGATTGGTTGCCGGCGAAGCCGGCCGAGAGACCGCGCATGAAGATGTTGCCCTGGCCGGGGCCGTTCTTCGCGAACTCGACGTTGGGCGTGAAGCGGAAGAGGTCTTCGACGGTGTCGATGTTGTTGTTCGCCAGGGTCTTGGTGGAGAAGGCCTGGATGGTCATCGGGACGGTCTGGACGGACTCCTCGCGATGCTGCGCGGTGACCACCAGTTCTTCGATGCTGGCGGTATCCCCCGCCGCGGCGGCCGCCTCCGCCGCCCAGGCCGATCCAGCCGCGCCGGCCACGATCGCGGCCACGGCGCAGGACACCAGGTAGTGTGCCTTCATGTCTTGTCCCCCTGTTGGTCGCCAACGAAACAGCCGGCGGGCGGCGGAGGATGGAATTTCCTCCGTATACGCACCGACAACCGTCAACCCCGAGTCAACCGCCGTGGCATGCCTGTGGCGCCGCGGGCGGATTGCGAAGCTCCGCGTATGGGGGAGGTGCGTGACGCTTCGGTGACCCGAATACTGCGGTTATTTGAATGTTTGCCGACGCGCGCATGACGTGTGCGATCGCGTCTGGCGTTCGATTTCCCGGGACCTAGGCGGCCGCGGCGTCCCGCCTGAGGCGCTGAAGCAGCGGCAGATAATCCGTAAACGAACGACCACAGGGCTCCAAAGACTTGCCGAGGTCGTCGAAGCGCCGCAGCGCCACCGCCTCACGCCAGTAGGCCCTGCATTCGAAGGCCGCCGCCTCCAGGGGTTCGAACCGCCCGCCTTGCAGCTCGAGCGAGGCCCGGGAGGCCGGGCTCAACGCCTCGTGGTAGCCGGCTTCGGTCAGGCACAGCCAGCGCTTGGCGGCCACGTGCAGGGCGATCGGCCGGCGCACGGCCGGGCCGAACAGGCGGGCAAGCGCGCGGGCGCCCGCCAGCTCATGCCGCGCGTCTAGGCCGAGCTCGGCGGCGCCGTCGTCCTCCAGCAGATGGCCGACGTCGTGCAGCAGGGCCGCGGCGATCAAGCTGTCCGACGCGCCGTCGTCCTCGGCGAGCCTGGCGCATTGCAGGGCGTGCTCGGCCTGGCTGACACCCTCGCCGTAGCAGCGCCCGCCACGTTCGGCATAGAGCCGCGTCAGGTCTTCAAGGCCGAGCCGCATCGGCGGCTCCCGTGGATCGGACCGGCCGCCCCAGGCGGCGATGGAAGTAGACGGCCGCGCCCGCGAGCAGCGCCAGGCCGACGATCGCCGAGACGTAGGAGATGGCCATCAGGAACTCCACCCAGGACAGTTTCAACCCCAAGAAGTTGCGTACGATCAGCAGCGCCACCGAGCTTACATAGCCGCTGGCGTCGGCTACATAGATCAGGAACCCCGCCGTGCCGGTCCGTCCGCTGGCGGCGATGAAGCGATCGAAGATCAGCGCGTTGAACGGCGTGTAGGCGAGGTAGAGTCCCGCGCCCAGCAGGATCATCCAGGTCACCGGCCCGGCCAGGTGCGCCTGGAAGGCCAGGGATGCCCCACCGGCCACCGCCAGCCCCAGGGCGACCAGCACCAGGTTGGCGAGGAAGGCGCGGCGGTTGTCGCGCACGAACATCACCACCGACAGCGTCACCAGGACGATGGCGCCGACCGGCAGCTCGGAGAGGGTGAAGATCTGGGCGTCGTCCTTGAAGCCCAGGCCGTTCCAGATTTCGACGGCGAAGTTGTCGCGGAAATCGCGCAGCGCCGTCAGGCCGATGTAGATCACCACCAGGGCGATCAGGCCCGGCGCATAGGCGGCGAACATCCTGCGCCGGGCGGCGCTGTCCATCGGCGCACGGGCCACCCGCAGCCGCTCGTCTTCGGCGTTGGGCGGCGGCAGGATCGCAAGGCCGCCGACACAGACCAGCAGCAGGGGCGCGAAGATCAAGCCGGTCAGGGCCGGCATCCAATATTCGTTCGCCCAGCCACGCAGCATGACGCTTTCGCCCACCGACTTCACCACGCCGGAGGAGACGATGAAGCTGACGCAGAGCATGGCTCCCAAGGGCTCCGACAGCCTGCGCCCCTCCAGGAAGCCAAACACCAGGCCCCAGATCATTCCCAGCGCCAGGCCGTTGGCGAACAGGCAGGCGACGTTCCACGGCGCGGGCGCGAGCGCGAACGCCACCAGGGCCAGCTCGGCCGCGCCGATCAGGGCCAGGATGGCGATGGCGCGCCGGTGCGGCGGCGTCTCGGAGATCACCTTGACGCCGGCGACCTTGGACAGCGCGTAGCCAAGCACCTGGGCGATCACCAGGGCGATCTTGAAGTCGATCGCCGCGCCCAGCACTACCGGCGCGGCGTGGGCGAAGCTCGCCACGGTGAAGGGCTTGCGGAAGGCGTACATGGCGAAATAGGCGCCGAAAGCCATCAGGCCGCCGTAGAGCGCGAACACCGGCGCCGGCGCGCGGGCCAGCCAGCCCCGCATCCGCCCGGCGAGGCTCTCACGGCTGGTCGGCAGGGCGAGGGTCATGACGCGGCGATCTGCTGGCTGATCCTCTGGGCGATCTCGTGGATCACCGGCATCAGCTGCGAGACGTCCTCGATGACGAAGTCGGCGCCGGCGCCGCGCAGGACCGTCGCCGCCGCGGCCAGCCGGGCGCTCCGCTCGGCGCCCGAAAGGGCGGCATAGGCGGCCTCGTCCAGGCCCATTTCGTTGCCCGAGGCGGCCAGGCCCACGGTCCAGCAACCGGCGGCCTTGCCTTCCGCCATGCCGACCGGGGCGTCGTCCACCTTGACGCAGGCTTGCGCCGGCCAGGCGTCGAGTTCGATCAGCGCCTTCCAGGCCATCAGCGGCGCGGGCCGCCCGCTGGGAGTCTCGCCGGCGCAGACCACCGCCTCGGGCGCATAGCCCTGCTGGGCGGCGGCGGCCAGGATGGGCGCCATCATCCGCCGCGTGTAGCCGGTGCCCGAGCCGATCCGGACGCCCAGCGCCGCAAGCTCGGCGGCGACCTGCGCCGCACCCGGGATCAGCTTCGAACTCTCCGCGGCCGCGGCGGCCATAGCCGGCTCCAGCCTGGCGTAGAGCGCTGTGACCTCGGCTTCGCCCGCCGCCGCACCCTTGGCGGCCGCCCACCGCGCCGCCACCCCCGGTTCGTCCAGGATGGCGCGCAGATGGTCGAGCTTGGCCTTGCCCATGTCGGCGCGAGCCTCGGCGACCGACAGCGCCAGCCCCTCGGTCGCGAACACCTGCTGTAGGGCGCGCACCGGCGCCGTGCAGCCGAAATCGACCATGGTGCCGGCCCAATCGAAAATCACCGCCCTCACAGGGAAACTCATGCCGCCGTCTCCGTCTGCAGATTCAGAAGCTCGCCCAGCACCGTCTCGGCGATGCCGAAACCGGTGGAGGCGCCCGTCCCGCTGGTGACGATCACCAGGCGTACGGCCGGCTCCGGCGCATCGACCAGCCAGGTGCGCGCGCCCGACGAGGCGTAGACGCCGGTCCAGCGTTCCACGACCGGCGGCGCCGGGCGGCCCAGGGCGCGAGCATATTCGTCGAGGATCGCCTGCTCCGCCTGCGCCGGCGCGAACGGGCCCGGCAGGTCGGCGTAGTGGTGGCTGTCGCCGACGACCAGACCGCCGTCGAGGCCTTGCGCGACGATCAGATGGACGCCGTGCTCATAGGCCTCCGGATGCGCCGCCCGCAGCCTGGTTTCCAGGGCGCGCGCTTCCGGCAGGGCGGCATAGCCGGCGTAGCGGGTGAGGCTGAGGTCCGACATCACCGCGCCCGGCAGGCGTAGTCCTGCGTCCGCGGTCTTGAGCATCGACAGCCGGCAACGGGAGAGGCCGTAAGCCGCGATCCGCTCTGGATAGAGGGTCGCGAAATCGTCGCCCGGACAGACCACGACCGCATCGGCCGCGATGGGTCCGCGCGAGGTGGCGAGCCGCGGCGGCGAAGCCGAATGGACCACCGTCCCGTTGAAGAAGCTCACGCCCTCCGCGGCCAGCCAGGCCGTCAGCGCGGGGATCGCCGTTCGCGACTCCACCCGCACTTCATGCGGGCTGAACAGCGCGCCTCGAAGGTCTCCGCCGCCCAGCCCGCCCGATCGGCCACAGAACTCCCCGGCCGCCAGCAGCCGGCAGCCCTCGCCCATCTCGGTGGCGAGGAAAGCCTCGATCACCGCGATCGCCTCGACGGACCGGGCGGTAAGATAGAGCCCTTGCTGCTCGATGCGGATCCCGGCCCGGGGCGCGACATCGGCCCACAGATCGCGGGTGCGCCGCGCCAGACGCCAATGTTCGCCACGTTCTTGGCCGGTGACGGTGATGAAGCCGAAATTGCGGATCGACGCACCGTTGGCGCGCGGGTCCTTCTCGATCACGCAGACCTTCAGGCCCGCGCGGGCGGCGACGCAGGCGTGCGCCAAGCCGACAACGCCGCCGCCCACAACGGCCAGATCGAAAGAGTCCGCGGGCAACCTGTTGTTCCGCCGTCTGGGAGGCTATCGACCTGTTCCTAGCCGACGCATGCGACAGTTCGGTTGCGGTGGGGCCTTCCCGCCATTTGTGACGCCTTTCCTAAGCGCCGTTCACCTTGTCACAAACACTTCGCGCGACCTTAACCCCCAGCGGTTGCGCCTTCAACGGCTCGTTAGCGGGCCCCCTGTCATCAGCGTCCCGCGCCTTCGCTGATGAAGGTCGGGGGGATCGTCATGACGCTGCTGCTGGACATCGCGCCGTTCTCCGAGCCGGTGACGCCGGGCCACACGGGCCGCGACATCTACCGACGCTTCGAGGACGATCCCGACCTCCTGGTGATCGCGGTGGTCGACGAGGCCGACCGTCCGGTGGGCCTGGTGGAGCGCAACGCGTTCCTGGTGCGCATGGCTGCGCAATACGGCTATGCGCTCTGGGCGCGCCGGCCGATCCACCACTGGATGAAGACCGATCCGCTGATCGCCGACGGCGACATGACCGTCGAAGAGTTCTGCGGCCGCGTGATGGAAGAGAGCCCCTCGGAACTGCTGCAGGGCTTCATCGTCACCTGCGGCGAGCGCTACGCCGGGGTCGGCACGGCGCTGTCGCTGCTGCAGGTCACCGCCGCGGCCACCGCCACCCACGCCGCCGAGATGAAACGCCTGGCCGAAAGCGCCCAGGATGCGCTCGCCGCCAAGGGCCGCTTCCTGGCGGTGATGAGCCACGAGATCCGCACACCCCTGAACGGCGTGCTGGCGGTGGCCGAGATCATCCGCAGGAAGTCCCGCCAGGACGACCTGGCGCCCCTGGTCGACACCATCCTGCAATCGGGCGGCGTGCTGCTGCGCCTCCTGAACGACGCCCTGGATCTTTCACGCGCCGAGGCCGCCGGCCTGGAGCTGCGCGAGGAACCCATGGCGGTCGAGCAGATCATCGGCGAAACCGTCTCACTATGGTCCGCCCAAGCGGAGCTGAAGGGCGTGACGCTGGACGCCGCCTATGTTGGCCCGCCGGACCTCTATGTCCTGGCCGACCGCGTGCGGCTGCAGCAGGTGATCAACAACCTGGTCTCCAATGCCATGAAGTTCACGCAGGCCGGCGTCGTATCGGTGCGCCTGCGCGCCCAGCGCCGCGACGGCTACGTCGAGCTCACCGGCGAGGTGGCCGACTCGGGCCCCGGCGTGCCGCAGGACCGGCTGCAGTCGATCTTCACGCCTTTCCAGCAGACCGACGACGGCGTGCGCTTGGGCGGCGCGGGCCTGGGCTTGGCGGTCTGCCGCCAGATCCTGGAGCGGATGGACGGCGCCATCGAGGCGGCGAACCGGCCGGAGGGCGGCGCCCTCTTCACCTTCTCAGCTCCGTTCCATGGGTTGCCGAAGCCCATCGACGCGGGACCGCCGGCCGGGCCGGTGGAGGCGGCCGGCGGGGCCCTGCACGTGCTGGTCGTCGATGACAACGCCACCAACCGTATGGTCGCCTTGACCCTGGTCGAGATGTTCGGCTGCACCTGTGAGGCGGTGGCGGACGGCGCCGCGGCCGTAGAGGCCGCCGCCACTGGCTGCTTCGGCCTGATCCTGATGGACGTGAAGATGCCCGGCATGGATGGAGTGGAAGCGACGCGTCGCATCCGCGCCGGCCGCAACGCCAGCTCCCAGGTCCCGATCCTGGCGCTCACCGCCAATGCCGACCCGGCCGACGCGGCCTTCTACCGGGTCTGCGGCATGAACGGTGTGGTCGAGAAGCCGGTGAAGCCCGAGCGCCTGTTGGAGGCCATGAGCGCTGTCCTGCTGCAAGCCGTCGCGCCGCTTGCGACCGAAGCGGCCTAGCTTTTTTCACCGCACCTGGGCCGGAAGCCGACGCTCGGCGCGTGCCCGCGCAAGCTCCGCATTGCGGCCGCGCTCGCCAATGTCCGCATCTGTCGCGCTGGCGATGTCTGACGCTGGGCCCGGACCTGGGAAGCCGGGAGGCTCGGAGCGCTCGCGCCGCCGCTATTTCGCCGGATCCAGGAACAGGAGCCTGAGGCTGCCGGGGCGCGGCCGCGGCCGGCCGCCCGGCGTGGCGGCCGGGTCTGTGTCGGCGGCGGCGATGTAGAGGCGCCCGCTCTGCGGATCGAGCGACATGGTCCGCCCGCTGACCGCCGTTGGTATGGTGGCGACGTTGGCGTAGCTGTCCGGCGTCGTCTGGCGGATCACCGAGACCGTCCCGTCGGCGCCGTTGGAGCTGAACGCCAGGCCGCGCTTAGGATCGAAGGCGGCCGCGTCGGTGCCCTTGCCGATCGGCGCGGTGGCGACCACGCGCCCAGTGTCGGCGTTGACCACCGTCATCAGGCCATTCACGCAACTGGAGAATAGCCGGCGGTGAACCTTGTCGATGGCCAGGCCGTGCGGACTCGCGCAATCCGGCATCGGCCAGTGCGCGGTCACCGCGTTGCTGCGGGTGTCGATGGCGACGATCTCGCGCTTGGCCTCGCCGTTGACATAGAGGTGGCCGCGGTCGTCGGCGACGCCGTATTCGACCTTGCCGCCGGTGCTGATGGTGGCCACCGCCTTGTCGGTCTTGGGGTCGATGACCGTGACGCTGGCCGGATCGCCCTCGATGATGAAGACGTGGCCGGTGACGGGGTCGAAGGCGATCGCATCGGCGTCGGCGGCGGCCGGGATATGAGCGCCGATCTTGAGCGTCTTGAGGTCGAAGGCGACGGCCTGGCCCGCCCTGCCATCGTCGGTATAGCCCTTGCCGGTCGCCATGGAGATGCCGATCCCGTGGGTCCCGCCGGGGACGCCTTCGACCTTGCCGACGATATGGCCGTCGCGCCCATCGACCACCGAGACGGTGTCGCCGTGCGCCACGTAGACCCGGTGTGACGGGGCGTCGAAGACCACGTAGTCCCAGCGATCCGGCGCGCCCAGCGGCACGGTCTTGACGAGGTGGTAGGCCGGGGTGGCGGGCTGGGCCACGGCGGAAGCGGCGATGACGCCCAGGGCCGCCGCGGCGGCGGCGAAGGGTGCGGACTTCATAGGACGGTCTCCCAGGTGGTGGTCAGCGCGGGAATTCAGCCGCCAACCGCGAACAGCTTCGCCATCGGCGCGACGCCATGCGCTGTGTCGGCGGCGTGGCCAAGATGCGCCGAAAGCCCGAAGCTGTCTTCCAGGGTGCGCAGCAGCGAATAGTGGCTGTAGGGCGTGGCGTCGCTGAGCCTCCGCGGCCCGTGGTTGGTGATCACCAGGGTCGGAATATGGCCACCGCCGAAATTCGAGGCGGCCTCCGGTGTCACGCCGCAGCAGCCTTCGCGCGATTTGCCGGCGCCTTCATCGAAGGTGAGCACGATGGCCACATTGCCCCGGCTCGCCCACACCGCACTCGCCTGGATGCGGCGGACCAAGTCGCCGGCGAAGGCGTCGCCGCGGCGGATCAGGGCGGCCTTGTTGTTCCCGTCGCAGTCGGCGGGGACGCCGTCGCCGTGCAGGCCGTGCATGTCGTTGCACTGGTTGGGCACGATCACCGCGAAGGTCGGCATGGCGTTCGCCGCAAGGTCTCGCCCCAGTTGGTCGAAGCCCACGATCCGCTCGGCGCGCCGAGGGTCGTTCTGCACGTCGGTGAAGTTCATGAACCCCGAGTGCTTCGAGGCGTAGAGCGCGGTCTTGCGGGTGCCGTTGTCGAAGCGAGGATCGCTGGCGACGACGTCCAGGGCGCCGGGCCTGGGCAGGCTCTCGTAGTAGCCCTTCCAGGTCAGGCCGGCGGCCGTGAGCTGGTCGCCGAGGTGTGGCGCTCCCACCGTGTGGTCGACATAGCCGGGCGCCGTCGCGCCGTCGCACTGCGGGCGCGGCGAACCGGCCTTGCAGTAGTAGGCGTCGTCGTCGTGGATGCCGAAGGTGTCGCCGCTCAACAGCGCCACATAGTTGGCCTCGCTGGGATGCACCTCGGCGTAGAACCGTGTGGCGTTGCCGTACTGTTTGGCCAGCCCGGCGAAGTTCGGCGCGGCCGCGGGATCGAGGATCTGCGCATAGTCCTTGTTCTCGTCGATGATGACGAAGACGTGGTCGTAGCGCGGCACGCCCTCCAGGGCGCTCGGACGCATCGGCGTCGTGGCGCAGCCGGCCAGTAGGCCGGCCGCCAGGGCGAGCGCGGGGAACAGCTGGCGGAGCTTCATCCTAGAATTTCGCCCTGACGCCGGCCTCGTAGGTCACGTCGTAGAACTCGCGCTGGATCGGCCGGTTGGCGCTGCCTTCGTCGTAGCGCAACGGCGTGTTGAGCAGGTTCTTGGCGTTGAAATAGACGGTGAAGTTGTGGGTCAGCTGGTAGCTGGACGTGAAGTCCATGGTCAGGCGCTCGTGCTGCAACACGTCCAGCGCCTTGTCGCCGCCCAGGCCGAAAAGGCTGTGGCTGACGTATTCCGACGACAGGCGCAACTGCAGGCCGTGGTCCTCATAGAAGCCGGCCAGGTTCCAGGTGACCTTCGAGGTGCCGGGCAGCAGGCCGAACTGATTGGTCCCGGTGGCGCTGGTCGCCGCGTCGTATTCCAGGACGCGCGAGTCCACCAAGGTGAGGTTGGCCTCGACGCCGAAGCCCTTGAACGGATCGGGCAGGAAGGTGAACTTCTGGTGGTAGGCCACCTCCGCCCCGCGCGCATGCGCGCCGGAGAGGTTGAGGAAGGTCGTGACGTCGGCCAGTTGTCCGGGCGCCAGGGGGTCGGTGGTGATCCCGTGCTGCACACGCGGGGCGATGTAATTCTGGAACTCCTTGTCGAACAGGGCGGCCTGGATGATGCCGCCATTGTCCAGGTAGTACTCCAGCGACAGGTCGAAATTGTCGCCGGTGATCGGCTTCAGGTTGGGGTTGCCGCGGCTGATCAGCACCGGGCTGTTGGAGAAGTCGACCGAGGACGCCGCGGCCACCTGCTCGAAGCCGGGCCGGCCAATGCCGGTGGAGAAAATGGCGCGCGCGATCAGGTTGGGTGCGAAGCTGTACTTCACCTGCGCGGTCGGGAAGACGTTGGTGTAGTCGTCCTTGCGCGCGACGAGGGCTGTGGTGTCGTTTCCGGCGGCGTCGGTGGTGGTCTGGAACGCCGAATAGGTGGCGTGCGTCGTCTCGACCCGGGCGCCGGCCAGGAAGCCCCACTTGCCGATGTCGGTTGTGTACTGGGCGTAGGCGGCGAAGATGTTCTCCTTGGCGGTGAAGAAGCCGCTTTGGTCGAGGTCGTCGGTGGTCGTGCCCGCCTGGCCGACCAGGATGGCGCGGATGGCGTAGCGGTTGATGAATGGCCCGTTCGGGTAGTGGCCGTCGTAGTACTGGTTCGCGGGGCCTGAGGCGGCGGCGAGGTTCAGCGTCGGCGCGACGATGCCGTCTTCGATGAACGGATTGACCGTCTTGTCCCGCAGCCGGGCCTCGGCGCCGACCTTCAGCCGGTCGCTGTCGTTCACGAGCTTGATCGGAACCTGCAGATTGCCGGCGTAGGAATATTCCTCGTCGACATCGTGCTCGGTCGAGTTGGTGATGCGGTTGAGGTTGTAGGCGCTGGCGGTATCCGGGTTGAATCCGCTCGGATAGGTGAAGCTCGGCGTCGTGGAGTTGGTGATGTTGTTGTAGTCGACCGCCACCGTAGGCCCGACGAACCGGGCGCCGATGTTGTAGCCGACCGCGAAGGTCGCCCGGCTGTAGGCGGCGCGGTAGTCGAGCAGGGCGTCGCCGAGGCGGTCGCGCCCGCCGATTACATAGACCTGGTTGCGGTGGGTCTCCTGCTCGTCGGTGAGCGTCTCCTGCGCCTGGCCCGAGGCCAGGAAGGTCGTCCCGTCCGGACCGCGCGGCACGCTGCCGTCATCCTGCTCCGCCCCATCCAGATTGCGCAGCAGATAGAAGTTCTTGTGCACCGCCTCGGTGTAGCCGGCGATGCTGGCGCGCGCGTAGTAGGTGTGGTCGTCGTTCGGTTCGAAGTCGAACTCGCCGCCATAGCCGAACCGGCGGCGATGGTAGTCGTAGCGCCGGAAGTCGACGCTGCTAAAGGCCTTGCCCTGGATGCCCGCGTCCGCCTTCGCCGCGACGCCGGTGTCGTCGATATAGCCTGCCTCCAGGTCGTCGACGGCGCGACGGTCGTCCTTGCGCGAGGCGTTCATCACGAAGGAGAAGGGATAGGGATTGGAGATCCAGCCGGCCCGCACCGGGGCGGTTTGCCCGTCGCCGGCCACGATCAGGCCGCGATCGCCGAAGCCGAAGCGTGCGCCGCCCGCCAATTCCACGTCGGTGGGGCCGGTGTGCTTGTGCAGCGGCTCGTAGCCCCAGCCCAGCGTGCCTTCCACGAACGGCATGTCGAGGTGGGCGGCCGAGCGCGGGGTGAGCTCGATAGTCCCGCCCAGGCCTTCGCCTTCCTGGTCCGGCAGGCGGGTCTTGGTGACCACGATCCCGTCGATGGCGCCGGTCGGGATGGTGTCGAACTCCACCGCCCGGCCGCCGCCGCCCGCCGCGGTGCCGCCGGCGTTGGTGTTGAGCAGGACGACGCCGCCGTAGGTGGCGCCGTTCAGGTTGGCGTCGATTCCGCGGATGTTCACGAACCGGCCCTCGCCGGTGTCGCTGGAGAGCGAGATTCCGGGGATGCGGCCCAGCGCTTCGGCGGCGTTGAAGTCGGGATATTTGGCGATGGTCTCGGCGGATTGGACGTCGATGAGGTTCGGCGCTTCCTGTTGGCGGACCCGCGCCTGGGCCTCTTCACGCGGCGC
Source organism: Phenylobacterium sp. (assembly GCF_036501465.1). Taxonomy (GTDB): domain Bacteria; phylum Pseudomonadota; class Alphaproteobacteria; order Caulobacterales; family Caulobacteraceae; genus Phenylobacterium. The sequence continues at coordinate 6,013 of NZ_DASYAF010000181.1, read as the reverse complement.
GGTCACCACGACCTCGTCGACCGAGGACGGGCCCGACGCGGCGGCGGCGGCCCAGGCTGCCTGGGCGAGCGCCAGCCCGCTGACGGACGAAATCAAGGCCGCGGAAAACCGAACCATCTTCATGCGAGCACCCCAGGCGTTGGCGGAGTTCGACGCCCGGCGACTGGGGCGCAGAGCGGGAGCCGTGACATGGCCGCGCAACGCTTTGATGGTGCTTAGGCGATGGAATTGTCTGAAGGCTTGCGACGCCGCAAGTCACGGAACCTTCGCACTTGCCCATCACTCTGATGAGCCAGGTTTGAACCGCCGAGGTGAACCGCCTTCAGCTCGGCGCGCAAGGGTGCCGTCCTGAACATATTGATCATCGAAGATGATGGCCGCACGCGCGAGTTCGTCAGCGACGGTCTTGGGGCGCGGGGGCACGAGGTCGCCGCCGAACGGGACGGGCGCGCCGGGCTGCTGCGGGCCTGCGACCGGAGCTTTGACGTGCTGGTCATCGACCGCATGCTCCCCTCGCTCGGAGGCCTGGAGATTCTGAGGGCGCTGAGGACCGCCAGTATCGACACCCCCGCGATCCTGCTCACCGCCCTGGGCGGCCTCGCGGACCGCGTCGAAGGCCTGAGGGGCGGCGCCGATGATTATCTGGTGAAGCCGTTCGAGCTCGACGAGCTGGAAGCCCGGCTGGAGGCGATCGGCCGGCGTCCCCCGACCGTCGGCGCGGCCGCGGTGCTGCGCAAGGACGACATCGTCCTGGACCGCCTCACCCGCAAGGTGACGGTGGACGGCGTGCTGGCCGACCTCACCGGCAGCGAGTTCGCCATGCTGGAGATGCTCATGCTGAATGCAGGGCAGGCGGTCACCAAGGCGATGCTGGTCGAAGGCGTCTTCGACCTGCACCTGAGCGCGCCGGGCCCGCTGATCGAGCCGCATATGAGCCGGTTGCGCGCCAAGCTGGTGCGGTTGGGCGCCGTGGACCCCATCCGCACGCTCCGCGGCGTCGGTTACGCCATTGCAGCCCACTAGGCGCCTTTTCGCGTCAGCAAGCTTCCGCCTCGCCGCGGTGCAGACGCTGCTCTTCGTGGTGACCTTCGCGGCGGCCGGCGCCACGACCCTTGCCATCGTGCGCCGCGCGGAGGTTCGCGCCGCCCATGCCGAGATCGAGGAATACGAAGACGACGTCACCGATCGCCTGGCGCAACGGGGCCTGACGAACCTGATCGCCTACAACCGCACCCATCACGACGCCGTCCATGACTTCCGTCTGGACGACGCCAAAGGCCGCGTCCTGGCCGGCGGCTTTCCGGCGCCGCCGATCCCGAAGCCGATGCCGGCGAAACGCAAGTTCTGGTCCAGCTTTGCGGCTTCGCGCGTCGGGCCGGTGCTGGCCTACACCCGCCCAGAGCCGGGTGGCCTGCGCCTGACGGTCGGCGAGTATCTGAGGGCGCGCGAGGCGCAGGACAATGTGATTCTCTGGGCGGTCGCCGGCCTGGCTACGGTGGTCGCCGCGATCGGGATGATGAGCGGCGTCTGGATCAGCCGCGGCGTGCTGCGCCACGTCGACGGCATGGCGCAATCGATTGAGCGCTATGCGGGCGGCGATCGCGCCGCGCGGATCGAACGGTCCGGCCAGGGGGCGTCGGATCTCGACGACCTGGCCGGAGCCCTGAACCGGATGATGGATCGCGAGAACCGGCTGGTGGAGGGTCTTCGGCAGGTGTCCTCGTCCATCGCCCACGATCTGCGCCGACCCCTGGCGCATCACAATCAGGAGATCGGCAAGGCGCTCGCCGGACCGGCGTCGACCGCGCATTACCGGAACGCCCTGATCGGCGCCAACGAGCGGGTGAGCGAGGTCCTGGAGACCTTCCAGGCCCTGCTGCACATCGCCGAGCTGGAGGCCGGGGCGCCGGGATTGGCCCTGTGCCCGGTCGACCTCGATGAGATCGCCGGCAAGGTCGTGGACGCCTACGCGCCCCGCGCCGAGGCGGAGGGACGATTGCTGAGCTATTCACCGTCCGCAGGCGGCGCCGAGGTTGAGGCCGAACCGCGCATCCTGGGCCAGGCGCTCGCCAACCTCATCGAGAACGCCCTGACGCACACGCCGCCAGGAACGCGGGTCCAAATCCGGGTGGAGGCTCGCGGACCCCGGATCATCGTCAGCGACGATGGCCCGGGCGTGCCGGAGGCCATCCGTGGAAAGATCTTCGAACGTTTCTTCCGCCAGGACACAAGCCGCTCGACATCGGGCAACGGTCTCGGGCTGGCGCTCGCGACCGCGGCGTTTGGCGCCTTCGGTGGAAACCTCACCGCCGAGGACGCCGATCCAGGATTGAGGCTCGTGGCCGCCTTTGACGGGGCGCAGGTCGTGGGAAGACCGGTGGCCTGAGCGGATGCCGAATTGCGCATGTCCGCCGTCTGGCGCCAGAAAGACGTCCGCTCTTAGCGCGCGCCAGCCTCCTCAAGGCTGGACCTTGCGACCAACGTGACAGAAGCGCGATCGAAGCCGGTTTAAGCGGTGGCCCTCATCGCGTCGCGTCCGCGACGCTCGGCGCTTCGCGACATCGCTTTGCGCCGCCACGGTCGCCAACCGTCGGCGGGCGAGAACGGGTCGCCCATGTGATAGGTGGCGATGACCGCGGCGAGGCCCTTGACCGGCGGAAGTTCGATGGGCCGCAAACGCGCATAACCGGCGCTACGCAGGGCTTCGAGGGCGCCGCCCAGACTCCCGGCCTTGCCGATCGCAGCCTCGACCACGGCATCCTCGCAGCCCAGCCAATGCGCCAGCAGATGGTTCCTGAGGCGGGTGATCGCGGCCCGGTTGCCCGTGTCCGCGCGGCCCGCGGCCTCGAACGAAAGGTCGCACTCGGTGTCGAGACCCATGGAGCGGTTGTTGATGTTGGCCGAGCCGATCCTGAGAAGCCGATCGTCGATGATCGTCAGCTTGGCGTGGACGATGATAATCCGGCCGAGCGTCGTGACCGGGCTGTAGGCTTGAAAGCGGCCATGCTTGTCGGCCCGCTTCAGGGTTTCGATGAAGCGCACCCGGGTGCGGTCCATGGTCGCCTGGTCGAAGAAGCTGGGCGAATGTTCCGTGCCGATCAGCACGACCTCGGGGCCCTGGGGGTCGCGCAGGCGCGCCGCCAGGGCCGCGCCGATCAGCGGCGAGGTGTAGTACTGGTTCTCCATGTAGATGCAGCGCTTCGCCCTGGCGATGGCTTGCAGGTGCAAGGCCTCGACCTCGCGGACTTCAGGGTGGTTCTTCCAGGCTCCATGGGTGCGTGAAAGGCCGACGGCGACAGCCTTGAACTGCGGCGAGATCTGAGCCGGCCACGCTGGCCGGGTTGCCGGCGGTTCGGGCGGCGTCTCGCCGGCGCAGCGCGCCCAGCGTTCGCGGAAAAGCACGCCCAGCGCCTTGGCGGCCGCGCCCTCGACGATCCCCATGACTTCGTGGCGGCTGTCAAAGTCCTTCTCATGGGCGCCGTGAGCATGCTTGGTCATTTCGCGCCGCGGATCGTCGTCGAGATGGTTGTGGGTGTCCCAGCGATCCGGCCCGATGTCGCCGCCGCCACAGAAGGCGATGGCGTCGTCGATGATGATCGCCTTCTGATGGTGCGAGGCGCCCACGGGCAGCCTGCCGTCGAGGAGAAACTTCACCTTGCTGCCGGCGAAGGTCTTGCGGTCGGCGAGCGGAAACCAATTCTGGGTCGCGGCGACCGGCAAGGCCGATTGCCAGCAGAGGATGCGGACGTCGAGCTTCGGGTTGTCCTTCGCCAACCGCTTCAGGAAATTGGCGATCCGGTCGTCTTCCGGACCGGTGCAGCCCGGCTGCGGATGGAACAGCGTCTGGGGTTCGAAGGCCCAGTTGAGCAGGTGGATGGTGTGCCTGGCCTTGCGCATGGCGGCCATGGCGGCGTCGAAATAGTCCGCCATATCGACGATCAAGGCCGCGCGCTCACTCGTTTCGCGCCGCCAGCATGTGGTTCCGGGCTCCAGCAGCATGGGTCGATCCCCGCGGTGACGGTGGTCTAAGCCCCTAAGGCCCAGGTTGTTCCCAAACGCACAGGGGCGAAGCGCGCTTCACGGCGGCGATCCGCCCACAGGCCCGTCGCCGAGCGGAATCCAGGCGATTCCGGCGGCTCCCTGGGCACGCCAATCTGAGTCGGAAGGCGCGGGGTGGTCCTTCAACCTCTTGAAAAGGTTGAAGGACCGTGGTGCCACGACAGGGATTCGAACCCTGGACCTCAGCCTTACCAAGGATGCGCTCTACCACTGAGCTATCGCGGCGAAAGGCGAGGCGCGGGCTATAGCGAAGACCATGCGCCGCGTGAAGCCCTATTCCGAAGCGCGAGCGCCGGACAAGCGGCCGGCGCGTCCTGGGTTTCGGAAGCTCCTCAGGAATCCGGCGCGCCCTCCGCCCAGACCGGGTCCAGCAGCTGCGCCGACCTGGCCGCCTTTTCCCGGGGCAGGAAGCGGCCGTAGTATTGCTCCACGGCCCGGGCGTTGTCCTGGATCGCGAAGCCGGCCTGTTCGAAGGATCCGGTCTGCTTCAGCACGTGGGTGGCGAGCACGTGGCGCGCGCAATGCGGCCCATGCGGCAGCAGGCCCGCGATGGCGCCCCGACCGGTATAGGGATTGTAGACGCCGTAGCGCTCGATGAGCGCGCGCCAGGCACTATAGAAATCGGTGTCGTTCATCGCCGCGTTCGCCCGCCCAGCCTTCACCTGCTTGACGAAGAAGGTCCCGGGATCCTTGACGCCGCCGAGCAGGACGCGCCGGTGGACCGCCAGATAGGCGTCGATCTCGTCATACAGGCCGGCGACGTCGGGCAGCCGAAGTTGGTACTGTCGGCCCTGGAAGTAGCTTGAGGCGGCGTTCTTGAAGGCGCTCGGCGGCGCCACAACCTCCCAGCCGGCCAACCGTTCGCTCCAGCGCAGTTCGCCGCGGCGGGCGGCGTCGAGCTCCGGCGCCGGGGTCGGGGGGCGGCCGCGCGGGCAGACCTGCAATTCACGCAGGGTGCGCTGGCGGAAGCCAAGGTGCAGAGCGAAACGAAACATCAGATAGGCGCGGGCGTTCTCGGCGGCCGCCCGGCGATGGTGGCGTGCATCCGGCCGCCGGGCGCGGATTTCGTCGGCGATCCGTCGATAGACGCTGAGCGGACGATCGGCTTCCAGCACCACGACGATCGGCTCGAACGGGTCGTGATGCCGCCGGCAGATGCGCTTGACCTCCTTGCTGCGCATCTCCGCGAAGGCGGCGATCCGCGCGCAGGCGGCGGCCCAGTCGCCGCGGACCGCGGCGATCTCGTCGGCGCGGACCAGATGGGGGATCGGCTGCAGGCGCGCCGCCAGGGCGGGCGTCTGGGCGAGCCAGCCGGTCTGCGGATGGACCAGGCCGGCGATGCAGATCAGCAGGTCGACCTCCCACACCGTCAGGAAGCCCCGCCGCCGGCTCCGCCATTCGAGGTAGTCGTCGATCACCGCCGGAAACAGCATCAGGGCGAAGGTCAGCGCCTCCAGCGGCGCGCCCAGGCCGCCCACCGGGCCCTGCGGATCGCCCGCCACCGCGCCGAAGAACAGGCCGAGGTGCTCGATCCTCAGGTCCGCCGTCGCCGCGCTCCAAACGCTTGCGCGCGGGCGGTCCGGCGCGGCGAAGGTCGCGGTCTTGAAGGCCAGGAGGTCGCCCATCTCGTTCGACAGGGCGACCGGCGCCGGCCGCGTGCCGGCGCGCAGCCGCCGGCCGGTCGTGGCGCGCGGCGAGGTCTTCCAGCCCTGGTGTTCCGGGAAACGGATGCCATAGGCCCCGGCGGTCGCCGTCGCCTGGCGCCGGCGATAGTCGCTGTCCTCGGACCGGAACGTCCGACGCACCCACGCCAGGATTTCCACCTGCTGCGCGGGGCTTCGCTGTTCGAAGTCGTCCGGCAGGTGATAGAGCAGCCGCCGACGCTCGGGGTGGCTGAAGCCCGGCGCTGGCCTTGCGACCAGGGCGCACGCCGCGGACGGCGCCAGACGGCGGA
>NZ_DASYAF010000180.1:0-16136 GCF_036501465.1 Phenylobacterium sp. | reverse complement strand
GCCACCCTGGACCCGACGCTCAGAATGCTGAAGCTGCCGGACGGCCGCCCGGCGATCCTGTCCGACACCGTGGGCTTCATCTCCGACCTGCCGCACGAACTGGTGGAAGCCTTCCGCGCCACCCTGGAAGAGGTGCGCGAGGCCGATGTGGTGCTGCACGTGCGCGACATCGCCTCCGAGGAAAGCGCCGCCCAGGCTGGGGACGTGCGCACCGTGCTCCACCCCCTGGGCGTCGACATGGAGGAGCGCAACATCCTGGAGGTCTGGAACAAGCTGGACCTCGTGCCGCCGGACGAGCGTGTCACCCTTCGCGGCGACGCCCGCCGCGCCCATCCGCAGGCCATTCCGGTCTCGGCGGTGAGCGGCGAAGGCTGCGACGCCTTGCTGGAAGCCGTCGCCGGCCTGGTGGACGAGGCGCCGCCGGTGGACGTCTATGCGCCGGTCGGGGAGGGGGCGGCGATCGCCTGGCTCTACCGCCACGGCCGGGTGCTGGAGCGCCACGACGGCAAGGACGGCTCGGTGCGTCTGGCGGTCAGCCTGTCCCCCCAGGCGCTGGGCCAGTTCGAGCAGCAGTTCCCGTCAGCCGAGGTGCGGGCGCACTAGGTATGGGTGCGGGGACGGGATTTGAACCTGTGACCTACTCCGCCGCCGCGGCCCGCTCGGCCCGCTTGGCGTCTTCCCAGAGACCGTCCATCTCGGCGAGGTCGGACTGGTCCGGGGTCTTGCCACGCGCCGCGAGTTGCGCCTCCACGAACTTGAAGCGACGGACGAACTTGGCGTTGGTGTAGCGCAGCGCATCTTCCGGATCGATGTCCAGGGTGCGGGCGATGTTGGCGACCACGAACAGCACATCGCCCAGCTCCTGGCGGGCCTTCTCCAGGTCCCCGGCTTCGATCTCGGCCTCCAGTTCGCCGACCTCCTCGTGCAGCTTAGCGGTCACGTCCCGCACGGTCGGCCAGACGAAGCCTACCTGGGCGGCGCGCTTGGAGAGTTTCACCGCGCGGGTCAGACCGGGCAGGCCCGTCGGCACCTCGTCCATCAGACTGCCGTCACGGCCCTTTTTCGCCCGCTCGGCGGCTTTCAGCTGTTCCCAGCCCTCGACCTGCTCGGCTAGCGAACCATAGGTCTCGTCGGCGAAGACGTGCGGGTGGCGGCGCACCATCTTGTCGTTGATCGCGCGGGCCACGTCGTCAAAGGCGAAGGCGCCCTGTTCCTCAGCCATGCGGGCGTGGAACACCACCTGCAGCAAGAGGTCGCCCAACTCCTCCTTCAGGTCGGAGAGGTCCTTGCGCTCGATGGCGTCGGCGACCTCATAGGCCTCCTCCACCGTGTAGGGCGCGATGGTCGCGAAGTCCTGCTCCAGGTCCCAGGGGCACCCGCCCTCGGGATCGCGCAGCCGCGCCATGATCGCCAACAGCCGCTCCAGCGGGGGCAGGGTGTCGGGCGGGGCAGGGCGGGTCATGACGAACCGATGAGACCCTGCGCCGCGGCGTCAGGCAAGCAACTCAGCGATCGTTCGGAGCCTTGCCGCGGCTGAGCTCGCCCGCGAACCGGTCGAAGGTCAGCTCCGCGTCCGTCCAGGTGGAAAAGCCGCGGGTCCAGCGGATATCCGATTCCATGTAGCTGTAGCGCAGCGGGGTCACCGCGCCGTCGGGCGCCACGGCGCGGCCTTCGATCCGCGCGCCGCCGATCGAAAAGCTGCGCATCGAAAGGCCGGGCGTGTCGCTGAGCTGCTTGAAGGTCGGATGGTTCGGCTTGGCGTCCACCAGCACCAGTTCGATCCGCGCGCCATCATAGGCGCCGGTCTTGGCCAGGCGGTCGGCGACCGTCTTCTGCAGTTCCTTGGCGAGGCCGTCTACGTCGCGCACGCCCAGGGTGTCGATCGCCTTCTTCTGCAGCTGCGGCCCGACCACGACGGACACCGACGCGGGGGTGGCGAAAGCAGGGGCGGCGGCCAGCAGCGTGGCGGCGGCCGTGGCGATGGCAAAGGTCCGCATGCTCATATCCTCGTTCTCGCCCTCGGCCCTTAAGGTAAGCCTCGACCATGGCGATGCAAGCCGAGCGCAGCGGCTAGTGTCTCAGGTGGCGCGCCGTCTCCGGATCCTGCCGCAAGGCGTCCTCGATGTTGTCCACAAGCGGGCCGTCGGAGGTCGAGAAGACCAGCCGATAGGGCTGCACGGGCCAGCCGGCCAGGCTTTCGAACTGCGCGCCCTTGTTCTGAAAGTCGCTGAAGCCCGTGCCGTCATCGTCGAATACCGGTTTGTTCAGCCACACGCCGAACCGATGACCCGGCCTGGCCACGCAGACGGTCCAGACCGTCAGCCGGTCCGCGCTCTGCCGGAACTGTTGGTGGGTGTCGGGGCAGGGGTCCGGCAGGTCGATGTCGCGCTTGAGGAAGCCGTTGCAGGTCATCGGCCGGTCGAAGGTCAGACGCACGATCAACAGGCCGGGCCGCACCGTCGCGCCCTGCGCGGGAAAACTCGAAACCAGCTTGGCCGGCGGCGTCGATGGCTCCTTCTTGACCTCGAGGCACTGCTTCCTGGCGATGACGTCGAGCTCGGACGCCATCTTTTCGGGGATCACCAGCAGTTCGGACACCGTGGCCCCGTCCGACTTCGGCTTCGCCGCGGGCGCGGCCTGCGACGAGGCGACCGCGCCGAGCGTCGCCAAGACGGTGACGAGCGTAAGGCTCAGGCGGCGGCCGGACTGCATCGCCGCATCGGACCTCGCGGGTGTTTCGGTCGTGTTTCGCCGGCAAGGGGCAGGGACGCCGGCGCGATCGCTCCATTGCGGCCACCCGCAAAGGCGGTAAGCCTAAGACCGCCCGAGGCGGGAGTTTGGGGCAGGAGTGGTGGATGCGAGCCTGGTTTGCGATCCTGATCGTCGCCCTAGCGGCGGGCGCGGCCCATGCCGCTTCCGGCCCGTTCGACGGCAAATGGGTCGCCGATCTCCAGACCCAGGTGGAGGCCGATCACACCGACGTCTATCTGGTGGCGAACGGCCAGTACCGCTGCGACAGCTGCACGCCCCGACGCGCCTATCCCGCCGACGGGGTCACCCGTCCCATCGCCGGCGACCCGGGGGTGACGGCGGAATCCGTCACCATTTCGGGCCCGCGCAGCATCACCACCCACATGGTCGAGCCTGACATGGCGCGCGACACGACCATGACGGTCGATCCGGACGACCGCACCGCGACCTATGTGGCGCTCGACCGCTGGCCGGGCGTCGACAAGCCGCTGCGCACCGTCTTCAAGGCGCAGCGGGTGAAGCCTGCCCCACGCGGCGCGCATCCCGTGTCCGGCGCCTGGAAGGCCATCGGCTACACCGAGGTTCCGGTGCAATACCGCACCGTTGAACTGCGCCAGAAGGGCGATCGGATGAGCATCCGCGCCTTCCGCGGCGGTAACGTGACGGCGGTGGTCGGCGGGCCGCCGGCCCCGATCACGGGCTCCGAGGGCGACCGGTTTCAGGCCACCATCAAACGCATCGACGACCACAGCTTCGTCGAGACGATCCTGTCGCCGGATGGCAGGCCGGTGACCGAGCGCATCTACACCCTGTCGGCCGGCGGCCAGTCCCTGCAGCGGGTCACCAAGGATCTGGACACCCAGGAGACCTTCGCCTCCACCTACACCCGGAAATAGGGGCAGGCGGCTCGTCGCGCCTCAGTTCGCCATCCGCCAGGGCGAGCGGTCGCTCCAGTGGGCCAGGGCCTCGGCGGTCCAGGCGGTGGTCTTGTCCTTGTGGCAGGCGTTGCAGGCGTTGGGGATCTTCAGGGCGTCGCTGTCGGCCGGGGTGATGAAGCGGAAGGTGTGGGCCGCCACGTTCACGTCGGCGATGGTTTGCTGGATCTTCGGCATGTGGCAGGCCACGCAGTCGCTGCCGGGCGAGCCCGCCTTGTGGTGAGTGTGCGCCTCGATCGAGACCGCATGCGGCCCGTTCGGCCCATTCGCTACGTGGCAGCCCAGGCAGACCTGGCCCATGGGCTTGCGCAGGATCGCCTGGTTCGGCGTGCCATGCGGGTCATGGCAGGAGAAGCAGGTGACGCCGCGGGCGTACATCAGGCTCTGGACGAAATCGTTGCCCTGCATCCGGTTCTTGTGCGCCGTCCCGTCTGGGAAGTGGGTGAAGGAGAGCTCGCCCAGCTTGTGCGGCTCCAGCTTCCAGAAGTCGGCGAGGTTCAGGCCCACATGATAACCCACGGGCCAGTCGTAGTATTTTCCCTCGATCGGGTTCTTTAGTGGCTGGCCCTGGGAGTGGCACTGGATGCAGGTGTCGTTGGCATGGATGTAGTCCATGCGCGCCGGGTTCAGGATGTTGTCGCGGGCAGGGTGGGCGGCGTGCTCAGAGCCCGGCCCATGGCACATCTCGCAGCCGACGTTCCATTCTGTGGGCTTGCTGGTCGCGATGTTGTAGGCGACCGAGTGGCAGCCGTCGCAGAGCGGCCCAGTCGGGCGGCCGGAGTTATCGCCCTTGGGGTCGGGATAGAGCGGTCCCCACCAGTCGCCGCCCTTGTCGGGCACGTGGTAGCGCGACCAGCTCTTGTGGGTGACGTCCCATTGCGCCGGATAGGGGATATAGGTGTCGCCAACCTTGTGGAAGAAACGCTGCTTCCAGCCTGATCCGTATACGAAATCCACGTCCTTGAGGCTGAAGGTGACGATCGGGTTGGGCTTGGAGAAGTCGGCCAGCACGGCGTCCGGGTGCAGCTTGGGGTCACGCACCACATTGGCCATCTTGGTCTTCGACCAGCGGGCGTAGACCTCCTGGTGGCACGACTGGCAGGCCTGTGAGCCAACGTAGTGGGCCGATGCGTTGGCCTTCGGCGCGATGGGGATCAGCGAAACCCTCGACTGGGCATAGGCCAAGCCCGTCACGGCCATGGCGACCACGACCGCCAGAGCAGTCCAGGCGGGCATGGGAAGGGGCGGCTTCGACATTAGTCAGTGCTTTCCGCGGAACTCATAGAGCGGGATCGGCTCGTCCTTGGGCTTCGGCAGCATTTCGACGTCCTGGTCGATCGCCTCATGGGCCGTGGTCACTTCAGGACCGGGCGAGGTGGTGAAGCTGAATTCGTAGGGGTCCATCGCATGACCGGCCAGGCTGACGAACTGAGCGCCCGGCAGGTCGATGCTCATGCGCACGCCGTACACGTTGCTGGGCTCGGTATGGCAAAGCGTGCGGATCGTCTTGCGGTCGAAGCTCAGCACCCAGGCCTGGCGCTCCGAACTGCACGGCGAATGCATCCGGGCCATCGCCAGGAAGAAGCCTCTGCAACTCATCGGCTCGTCGAAGGTCGCGCGGAGATAGAGGAGGCCGGGGCGGACCACGGAGCCACGGGCCGGAAAGGTCGAGACCACGTGCGGTGAAGGCGTCAGCGGATCGCGCTTTGGCTCCAGGCACTCGGCGTGCGGCATGACCATCAGCTCATCGGTCTGGGGTGTCGGCGGCGCGACGCCTGGCGGACCGGCGGCCTGAGCCTGGGCCATGGGCGGCGCCGCCAGGATCGTGACGATGACGACGACGGCCTTCATGCAACCCCCGTTCGGCGTTCTCAGACCCAGGGGAGGTTCAATCCGCCCGCAGTCCTGGTCAAGCCGCCGGCCTCGCCGGAAACGGCGTCGGGGCGGGGACCAGGCTTCGCCCCGAGCGCCAATTCATTTATCGCCTAAGGAAGATTATCGGAAATATGATCAGGAAGCCCGGAGCGGCGCTAGGCCGCCCCAGGCTGCCCCTCACTTCGGTTTGACGAATTTGTAGACGAACTGATCGGTCTTGCCCCGGATCGCCGGGTTGAAGACCATCTTGGTGTGGTCATCCGCAGCGTTGGCCAGGACCTTGCTTTCGCCCGCGAACTTGAACCCGGCGGCGGTCACGTCAGCCTTCACGCGGGCCGGATCGATCCGGTGGATCGTCTCGGTGACGTTCATGTCGGCGCCGGCGGCCGCGGCATGGTCGACGATCACATATTCGCCCCCCGGCTTCAGCGCCGCAAAGACCTGCTTGTTGAACCCGGGCACGTCGGCCGGCCCCATGAACTTGTCGTAGAGGTCATGGTAGTTTTGGCGGATGAACACCGCGTCCAGGCCCTTGGGCAGGTCCATGGCGTTCGTCGGCGGCGTCGTAACCACGACATTCTTGTCCGGCGCGGCGGCGGCCAGGGCCTGAACCCCGGTCAGCGCGCTCGGGTGCGTCTTCACCACCTCGGCGGTCTGCACCGCATAGACCTTTCCCTTGGGCCCGACGGTCTGGCTGAACAGCCGCGTGAACTTGCCGGGAATGACGTCGGCCACCTTGTCGCCGGCCTTCAGGCCCATGAATTTCACGATCTCCGGCCCCTTCAGCGACGGGTCGCTGACGGCGTCCGGCGGCGGATTGGCGGGCGCCTGAGCCATGACGGCCGGCGAGACGCTGAGCGCGAGAAAGACGCCGAGCGCGGCGGCGGTATGGAGCTTCATCTGGAATCCTCCCGTTTGGTGGCGCGCAGGCTGTGCCGGAACGGCGTTCCGCGCAAGCCGCGCTCAGCCGAGGACGATCTCGCCGGCCGCGATCCGACGCAGGGTCTCGACGAAGAAGCCCGGTTCAAGGCCCGTGACCCGCGCCTCCAGGCTTTCCGGCGTGTCGCCCGGCTCGACCGGCACGCCCCGCCGGGCGATCACCGGGCCGCGGTCGTATTCCTCGTCCACCAGATGGATGCAGATCCCGCTCTCAGCGACGCCGGCGGCGATCACCGCCTCGTGGACACGCCGGCCATACATGCCGTGGCCTCCGAATTGCGGCAGCGGGCCCGGATGGATGTTCAGAACGCGCCCGGCGTAGCGCGCCAGCGTCCGCGGGCCGAGCTGGCGCAGATAGCCGGACAGCACCACCAGCTCGACGCCGGCGTCGGTGAGCGCGTTGGCCAGCCGCGCGTCGGCGGCGTCCGGATCGTCCTTGGTCGGGATGCACAGCGAAGGCACGCCAGCCTCCGCCGCGAAGGCCAGGGCCACGGCGCTCCGATTGTTGCTGACCAGCAGGCGCGGCTCGGCGGCGAGGTCTCCTGCCCGCGCCGCAGCCAAAACGGCCCGGGCGCTCGAGCCGTTGGCGGATGCGAGAAAACCAAGCTTAAGCGGCTTTGAAATCATGAAAAACTGCCGCTGAGTTCATGTGAAAAGCGAAGCCCGTCATACGCCGGCTCCACGCCCGTTGGCAGTTCGGCCTTCAGGGTCTCGTAGTCCAGGTCGATGTGCAGGTTGGTGAGGATCGCGCGCCGGGGCTTCAACCGCGCGATCCATTCCAGCGCCAGCGCCAGGTGCGCGTGGGTCGGATGCGGGCGATAGCGCAGGGCGTCGACGATCCAGACATCGAGATCGGCCAGGGCGTCGAACGCCGCCTCGTCCAGGGCCACCACGTCGCTGGAATAGGCCACGCCGCCGAACCGGTAGCCCACCGAGCGCACCGCGCCGTGGTCCTGGTCGAAGCTCACCACGGGAATCGGTCCCGATGGTCCGTCCACGGTCCAGGGCGCCCCGTGCCCGGGGATCGCACGGCGCTCGCAGATCGCCGGATAGCCGCCCTCGCCTTCGAATATGTAGCCGAACCGGCGCATCATCGAGGCGTCAGTCGCCGCCTCCATGCGACACGGGATTTTGGCTCGCTGGCGGATGAAGAAGGCGCGCACGTCGTCGATGCCGTGGACCTGGTCGGCGTGGTCGTGGGTCAGCAGCACCCCGTCCAGCCGTTTCGCCCCGGCGAACGCGGTCTGCAGGCGAAAGTCGGGTGCGGTGTCGACGATGGCTGTTGTCTCGGCCTCGGCCGCCCGTTCAGGCCCCTGCCCCAGCCGCCGGACCAGGAGCGAGCAGCGCGAGCGAAGGTTCTTCGGGTTCGCAGGATCGCAGGCGCCCCAGTCACCGTCGGCGCGCGGCACGCCGCCGGAGGAGCCGCAGCCCAGGATCGTGAACTCCAGGGTCGCGCTCCCAGGCCCGCTCATGGGCGCGGAATCCGGTCGAACAGGGCGAAGAAGGCGTCGGTCGTGCGCGCATCGGCCTCGTCCAGCGACCAGCCGCGCACCTCGGCCAGCTTGGCCAGGACGTGGCCGATGTAGGCCGGCTCGTTGCGCCGGCCGCGATAGGGCACGGGCGCCAGATAGGGACAGTCGGTCTCGACGATGATCCGGTCGGCCGGCATGTCGGCGATCACCGCGCGCACGTCCTCGGCCGCCTTGAAGGTGGCGATGCCGGAGACCGAGAACCAGGCGCCCAGCTCGGCCGCCTGCCGCGCCAGCGCCGCGCCCGAGGTGTAGCAGTGCATCAACAGGCGAAAGGGCCCGCGGGCGTGTTCCTCCGCCAGGATCTGGCCCATGACCGCATCGGCTTCGCGGGTGTGAACCACCAGCGGCAGGCCGGTCTCGCGCGCCGCCGCCACATGGGCGCGGAACACCGCGGCCTGGATGTCGCGCGGGCTGAGGTCGTAGTGGAAGTCCAGGCCGCATTCGCCGATGCCGACCACGCGCGGATCGGCGGCGAGTGCGATCAGCCGCTCCGGCGAGAGGTCCGGGTCTTCCTTGGCCTCGTGCGGATGGGTTCCCACGGTCGCCCAGATGCGCGGATCGTCGGCCAGCGCGCGCACGTTTTCCCAGTTCGAGACCTTGTCGGAAATGTTGACCATCAGGCGCACGCCGGCGGCGAAGGCGCGTTCGATCACCTCGGCGCGGTCTTCGTCGAACTGCGGGGCGTGGAGGTTCACATGGCTGTCGATGAGCATCCCCGGCAGGCTCTAGGCCGCGCGGGCCGCCTGGCGCAACTCCGCCAGCGCCGTGAAGAGGGCGTCGGCGCGGTCGAGGTTCAACGCCTCGGCCTCGCGCGGCAGGCGCTCCAGGGTCTCCCAGGCCGCCGCCCAGCGGTCGAGGCCGCCGATCCCCTGCCCCGCCCGCTCGGTGGCGAAGCGGTGGATGTGCTCGGACAGCCGGTCGAACAACAGGTTGAACTGCGCCATCCCCTCGCCGCCCCGGAATCGGTCCGCGAGTGACAGCGCCAGGGCCTCGTCCAGCCGGGGCAGGTCCTCCAGCAAGGTGCGAGCCGCGTCGTCCATGGCCAGGGCGTCGGCCTGGGCCAGGCTCCAGGCGCGTCCGGGCGCGCCGTTCGCCATGCGGGCCAGGCGCAGCGCGTCCTCCGCCGTCAGGTCCTCGCGCTCGCGCACGAAGGCGGCGGCGTCCTCCAGCGGCAGGGGATCGAAGGCGAGCCGGCGGCAGCGGGAGCGGATCGTCGGCAGCAGGCGCCCCGGCGAGTGGCTGACCATCAGCAGCACCCCGTGCGGCGGCGGCTCTTCCAGGGTCTTCAAGATGGCGTTGGCGGCATTGACGTTCAGGTCGTCGGCGGCGTCGACGATCGCCACCCGGTGCGGCGCGGCGGCCGGCGACTTGGAGAAGAACTCCGAGAGCGCCCGGGCCTCGTCCACCGGGATCACCTTGCGGACCTTGCCGTCCTCCCCCAGCCGCTCCAGCACGAAGAGATCCGGGTGCGAGCGGGCGATGATCTGGCGGCTCACCGGATGGTCCGGGCTCGCGCCCAGCACGCCCCAGGCCGGATCGGCCGGCGCGCCCAGCAGCCGGCGCGCCGCGCGGAAGGCGAAGGTGGCCTTGCCGACGCCCTCTGGCCCGGTCAGCAGCCAGGCGTGGTGCAGCCGGCCCCTCGCTCGGGTCGCCTCGAACGCCGCTTCCGACGCCGAGTGGCCCACGAGATCGAAGACCTCGCGCGGATGGCGCAGCTCAGCCATCGACCGCGAGCCGCTCGCGCACCGCCGCCCAGACGCGCGCCTCGACCGCCTCCAGCGAGCCTATGGCGTCGATGATGGCGCAACGCCCGGGCTCAGCCCTGGCGATCGCCAGGAAGCCCTCGCGCAGCCGCTCGTGGAAGGCCTGGCCCTTGGACTCGAAGCGCATCTCGGCCCCGGCCCTCCTGTGCGCCCGCTCCAGCCCCACCTCGACAGGCAAGTCGAAGATCAGGGTGAGATCGGGCCGGGTGGCTTCCAGTATGTGGGTCTCCAGCGCGGCGATCAGCGCCGGGTCCGTACCGCCCGCCGCGCCCTGGTAGGCCCGTGTGGAGTCGGCGAAGCGATCGCAGACCACCCAGGCGCCTTTAGCCAGCGCTGGGCGGATCACCCGCTCCACGTGGTCGCGGCGGGCGGCGTACATCAGCAGTGTCTCGGTGACCGGGCTCCAGCGGTCGGCGGAGCCCTTCAGCACCAACTCGCGGATACTTTCCGCCCCGGACGAACCGCCCGGCTCGCGCGTGGCGACCACCGCGCGGCCCTGAGCCTCCAGGCGCGCGGCCAAGCGCTTGAGCTGGGTCGACTTGCCCGCCCCTTCACCGCCTTCGAATGTGATGAAACGTCCCTGAGACACGCGCCCAAATTGGACGGTTCGCGCCGGAAGTCCAGCGCTGGGAAAGACGGCCTATTGCAGTGGCGAGATCGGCTGCAGGACCCGTGCGTCGGCGAAGCCGATGGCCGCCACCTTGTCGCGCACCCCGTAGGCTTCAGCCTCGTCGGCCGGGCCCGGCAGGGTCACGCGGTAGAGGGTGACGCCGCCGCGCTGGATCGGCTCGATGGTCGCGGTCCCCATGGCGGCCAGCCGGGCCGCGGCGCGGCGCGCGTTCTCCTGGTCGCCGAAGGCGCCGGCCTGGATGCGGAAGAGGTTCGCGGCCGCCGCCGGCGTGGGTGTGACCTGCTCGCGCAGCGCGGCCGCAGCCGGGGTCAAGGCGGGCGTCAGGCCGGTCGCCCGCCCGGCGCCGGTCGGCGCGGCGTCGGGCAGCGGCTTGAGCGAGGAGACCGACACGGGCGTCGGCGGCGGGACCAGCGGCCGTGGCGCCGGTTCGAAGGCGTCGGCGGGCGGACTGTCGGCCGCCCCGAAGATTTCCTCGTCGGCCGGACGGCGGCCGCTTACCGGGGCGGACACCGCCACCGTCGTGGCGTCCCGGCGGATCGGATAGGCCGGCGTCAGAGGCCCTGGACTGGCCTTGGCGTAGCGCACGCCGGCGTCCGGCCCGGCCAGGGGCGCGGGGCCCACATAGCGCACCCGCACATGGGCCGTGCCGGCCCGCTCATAGCCCAACTCACGCGCCGCGGCCTGGGAGAGGTCGATGATCCGACCGCCGACGAAGGGCCCGCGATCGTTGACCCGCACCACCAGCTTGCGGCCGTTGTCGAGGTTGGTCACCTCCACCAGCGAGGGCAGCGGCAGGGTGGTGTGCGCCGCCGAGAACTGGTTCAGGTCGAACATCTCGCCGTCGGCCGTGGCCTTCAGGTTGAACTGTTGGCCGTACCAGCTGGCGACGCCGGTCTGGTCGTAGTCCGGCTGTTCGCGCGGCACATACCAGATGCCGCCCACCTGATAGGGCGCCATGGTTCCGCCCCTGCCGTTGGCCGGTGGGCGCGTGGTCTGGCCCTGTGCGATCGGCCCGGCCCCGGGTTCATCGCGCACCGCATATTTCGGCGTCACGCAGCCGGCCAGCGAAGCCCCGGCCGCAAGCAGCACGGCCCATCGGGCGGCGCGAACAATCCCGGGATTGGCGTTTTCGGCGCGCGTCATGGCGAATCCCTGCCCTGCTGTTCCGCGAGACCCGAGCCTGCGGCCCTAAGCTTTCATCACGGTTAACTGGGCCTTCTCAGCCGCCTGGCGCCGTCAGCGGCGATAGGTCGCCCAGAACGTCGCCTCGGCCACGCGCGCGGTGACCAGCTCCGCCGCCAGGGTTCCGGCGGCCGTTTCCTGGAATTGGCCGGCAAGATGGGCCTGGACGTCGAGGCCGTCGTCGTACCAGCCCCGCTCCTGGGTGGGCACGGCGCGGCGGCGCATGTTGACCACGGTCATCGGCGCGCCCGGCGGCAGCACCGCCGCCATCAGCCCGATATCCTCCTGCGGCTGAACGCAATGCTGCAGGACCCAGACGCTGAACGCCGCGTCGACCCGAAAACCCCGCAGGCCCATCTGATGGAACATGCGCCGCGAGACCACCGAAAAGGCGGCGTTCTGCACATAGGCCGGCGCGAGCGCGCGCATCTCCTCGCTCTGGTCGACGCCCAGGACAAGACAATCGAACCGCTCGATCAGCGCCTTGGAAAGCCGGCCGATCCCGCAGCCGTAGTCGACGATCGTCTGGCCAGGCTGGATGGACAGCTGCTCGCCCAGCAGCCCCGCCATGTACGGCGTCTCGGTTTCCCAGCGCTGGTCGGTGGTCTGGTCGGGCGTCGGCGTCAGGATGATCCGTTTGGCCGCCTCCATATCGGCCACCGCGAACGTCGTCGTCTTGTAAGTCGTCTTGTCCATGGCCCCCTCTAGCATCTACCCATGAGCCGAACCCAGGGGAGCAGCCTATGCGCGGACGGATCAAGCTTGGACTGATGGCGGCGGCGATGGCGGTAGGGGCCGGCGCCCCGGCCCTGGCCGTGGCGGCGCAGCCCTGCCTCAGCGCCACGGACGCCTGCGTCCAGTGGGTGGCGCTCGGCAAGTCCGGCGCGCGATCGATGGTCTATTCCACCTATTCGCTGACCAGGCCGGACGCCCACATCAAGCGCGCGCTGATCATGGTCCACGGCGCCCTGCGCAACGCCGACCACTACTTCACCACGGCGACCGGCGCGGCCTTCCTGGCCAAGGCGCTGGACGACACCATCGTGATCGCCCCTGCCCTCCATTCGGCGCAAGGCCAATGCAAGGACAAGCTGGCCCCGCACGAGGTGAGCTGGAGCTGCGGCGGCGACAGCTGGCGCTCCGGCGGCAAGGCGGCGAGCGATCCGGAGCTGACCTCCTTCGATTTCGTGGACGAGATCCTGCGCCGCGTGGCCGACAAGAAGACCTTCCCGAACATGAAGGCCATCGTCGTGGCCGGCCATTCCGCCGGCGGCCAGTTCGTCTCCCGCTACGAGATGGCCAACAAGGCGCACGAGACCCTGGGCGCGCCGGTCAGCTATGTCGTGGCCAATCCGTCGAGCTACGCCTGGCCCGACGCCAGCCGCCCCTTGCCCGAGGGCGACGGCGCGCCGGCCGCCGCCGTGAAGGGCTGGGAAAGCGAGACCGTGCACACCAACTTCAGCTATGGCCCGTTCGCCGAAGTCGCCAAGGCGCCGAAATATGACCTGTGGCCCTACGGCTTCGAGCAGCGCACCGGCTATGTGGCCACGGAAAGCGAGGCCCAGCTCAAGCGCCAGCTCGCCGGACGGCCGACCACCTATCTGCTGAGCCAGGTGGACACCCTGCCCTTGGGCGGCTTCGACGGCTCGGCCAACGCCATGGCCCAAGGCGCCACGCGCCGGGCCCGCGGCGAAGCCTTCGTGAAGTTCCTGAACGAACATCTGGGCGGCCACGCCAAAGCGATGATCGTGCCGGAATGCGGCCACAACGATCGCTGCGTCTACACGACCGACGAGGTGCTGAAGGTGATCTTCCCCGAGGTCTAATCCAGAACCGGCCTAGCCGCGGTACAGGTCGCGATCGGAAGCCAGGATGTCGTCCCAGATCGCGCGCCCCAGCCCCTTGGACTTGATCCGCTCGCTGCTCATCACCGCCGCGACGATGGCCGCGACCACCCCGAGGCCGCTGACCGCCAGAATCGCAAAGACGTTTTCCATCGCGTGTTCCCCCACACCGAAGCGTCAACTTCACACCTTAACCATTTGGAAGTCGACCAAAACCGTACCCCTGACGCACGAAATTTACACCGTAGACGCGATCAGGCCGTGAGCGCCGCCGCCGATTCTACTTGCAGTTGGCGGATCGATTGGGATTCGCGCGTCCACACGGCTTTGCCGCGCAGGTTGCGAAAACTCTTGTGGGTTGGCGCGTCCGCGCCGGAACGCCCCGGCGGACGAGGGGCTCAGGTACTGGCCGGATCAAGGCTGTCGGCCAAGGCCTTCAGCCGGTCCGCGCCGCTGTTCCTGACCAGGATAACCGCGCCATTCAGCGAGCGGATGTTGCTCGCCGGCGGCGGGCCGGACGGAGGCGGGGGTGGAGGCGGCGGCGCCGAGGCTACGGCGCCTTTGCCTTTGCCCTTGCCTTTGGCCTTGGTCGCGGCGGCGACCAACAGCGGGGAGCCCGGCGGCGCAAGATCCGCATCGGGGACATAGGCCATGGTGCCGGCCACATCGATTTCCCACCACGATGTGTCCGCCGAAGCCTTGCGAGAAGGCGTGATCGTGTGGCCCGCAGCCAGGTGCATGACCACGGGAGCCTTGGGGTCAGGCGTCGCGTGCAGCGCCGTCGCGCGGATCGTCACCAGCGTGACCTTCGGCGCCGGCGGCGGCGCTTGCGGCGGCGGCGCGGCCACGCCGGCCGCGGTCTCGAGCGGCGGCAACGTCCACGCCTGGGATGACGCCTGGCCGTAGGCCGAGGCCTGCGGCCCCAGCACGTCGACCTCGGATGCGCCGTCCGCCATGGCGCGCCCCTGGGTCAGCACCCGCGCCACCGTCGCCTGTTGGTTGGATAGGTCGTTGCCGAGATCGAAGTCGGCGGTCAACGCCGCCCGCAGCCCTTGCTGGCTGCGCAGGAGCTGCTTCTTGTCCTTCGGCGTCGCGCTCGCGAGCTTTTCCTTGAAGTCCGCCACCTGCTTCTCGCGGCAACTCACGAGCGCCTTCAACGCCGTGGCCGACTGTTCGCCAACCGGCGTCTGGCTCCCCGCGTCGCTGTCGACGGACTGCGAGATCCGCTGGGCGTCGTTCCGGTACTGTTGCTGCTTGATCTTGATGTAGACGTCGGTGGAGCCGCCGATCGCCGCCACCATGGAAATCGCCAGCAGAGTGCGCGGCGTGTTGTCGTTCACCGGCTGGCCGGGCTGCACCAGGCGGGCCAGCTGACTGACGGTCCCGCCCGCCTGATCGCCCGCGCCCGGCGGGGGATCGACGCCGGGTATCCTCAGCGACAGCGCCTCGCTGAGCATCTGGTTGTTCGGGTCGTTGGGATTGTTCTGCGTCTGTTGCTGGCCCCCGAGGGCGGTCCTGCTTTTGGCGGCGGCGCTGGCCATGCTCAGGAGCGGATTGCTCGCCAGGAACAGCATCAGCCCGGCTTTGGCGCTGCTCGCGAAGGCATTGGTCATCGGTGCGCGGCGCACACCGGCGTATTCCTGCTGCAGTTCGACCAGCGGCTGTCGCTCCGTGGCGCAAACCGCGATGGCGGCCTTTGTGTCGCCCGAAAGTAACGTCGGCACGGTCAAGGCTTGGCTTTGCGCCGCGAGCAGGCCCCAGACGGCGAGGCCCGCGACCGCGCGCCGCGCGACCGTCAACGCCTGCACCCGTCGACGATTTTGCGTCGACCGCTTCATACTCGCCCCCGAAGACCCCAGATATCCCAACCTGAAAACGGAAATTAATTCAACCTTTACCTTAGCGGCGGCGGGCGACGCACAGGCGGGGCGCAGGGGGATTCACACACCCCGCGCGGATTCGCCGCGCACGATGCTGGACGTTTGCCCGGGGGAGGCGGCGCCTTGATGACTGGCGGACGGGGTGGGATTCGAACCCACGGTGGGCGTGAACCCACGGCGGTTTTCAAGACCGCTGCCTTAAACCACTCGGCCACCCGTCCGGCGCGGGGTTCTTAGCAGGGGTCCGGGCGAACCTCCACGTCGGGCGGTCGCCCAGGCGCAGGGGCCTATGGCGCAACCATGACCGAATTGGTCGGACGGCCGTCATGGCCTGACGGAAGCCCTTCCCGTGGCGTCACCCTATCGGAAGACGAGGGAGCGGCCGTGCGCGGCTGGTTTCCGGATGCCTCGATCGATCGCCCTGGCCTTCGCCACCGCCTTGCTCTGCGCCAGCGGCGCCCAGGCCGCCTGCGGGCCCGCCGATCCCACCGGCCGCTATGAGGGCAACGTCAAGAGCGCCGAGGCGGGCGACCTGCAGGTCACGCTCAACCTACGCTGCGACCAGGGCGAATACCGCGGGCTGGTGATCAGCCCCGTCGGCAAGCTACCCGAGCGCGCCTCACACCGCCATCAGCAGTTGTCGCCTTGCCGCCGCCTCCCGGCGCCCTAGGTGTCTGGTCCCGCTGTGTGGGGGACTCAGCTTAGCTGAGTGCTCACATCGGGAGGCTCTATGGGCCAGATACTCCACGGCAGCGCCACGACCACGCACGCCATCCGAGCGGCGATACAGCGATCGAAAGCTCC
>NZ_DASYAF010000179.1:0-36454 GCF_036501465.1 Phenylobacterium sp. | reverse complement strand
CACCTCGAGCGGCGCGGTGAGCCAGGCGCCGTGGAAGGGCGCGCTGCATTCGGCCGCCAGAGCCTCGGCGCGGGCGCGCAGGGCGGGTTCGGTGAAGGTGGCGTCCAGCACCACCGCGCGGCCGGCCCGCAGCATCGCGCGCGCATCGGCGAACAGGGTCTCGTAGACCAGCTCGTAGAAGGCGGGCGTGTAGATGTCGCGCGGCAGCCGCTCGACCGGCCCCACGCCCGCCAGGCGCTTCCGGACCTCGTCGGTGCGCAGCACCACCGCGCCCGGCGCCGCGCCCAGGCCCGGCGCGATGGCGCGGGCGAAGGTGGTCTTGCCGGTGCCTGAGAAGCCGCCGGCCGCCGCCAGCACCGGCGGGGCGGGCGACAGGTGGGCGATCGCCGCCTCCACATAGGCCGCCGACTGGGCGAGGTCGCCGGAATGGGCCGCCACATGGGCCCGCACGCCGGCCCGCACCGACATCATCAGCGGCAGGGCCGCCAGGCCCTCCCACACCGCTTCGCCGAAGCTGCGCACCGCGGCGTCCAGATAGGCCGAGTGCGCCCTGACCGCGGCGTCGCGGCGGCCGCGGAAGTCCAGGTCCATGAGCAGGAAGGCCAGGTCGTACTGGACGTCGAGGTCGGAGAGCAGGTCGTTGAACTCCAGGCAGTCGAACAGCACCGGCTCGCCGTGCTCCACCAGGATGTTGGCCAGGTGCAGGTCGCCATGGCAGCGCCGGGCGAAGCCGGCCACCGTGCGCGCCTTCAACAGCGGCAGCTGGCGCTCGAATTCGGCGTTCGTCGCCTGGACCAGCCGCTCGACCCGGTCATGGGCAAGTTTGCCTTTCAGGTCCTGAAGCAGGTGGGCGTTGGAGCCGATGGTCCAGGCCAGCGCCGCCCAGCCGCCGTCGGGCCGCAGCGGCGCCTCGGCATGGAAGCCGGCGATCATCCGCCCCAGCCGCTCGGCCAGGGCGCCGTCCACCCGCGAAGGGTCGTTGGACAGCACCGCGGCGTCGTCGAAGCGGCGCATCTCCAGGGCGTAGTCCACCGCCTCGCCCGCGCCGTGGCCTTCGTCGGCGAAGGCGAAGCCGCCGTCCGGCGTCCGCGTGATCGTCCGCACCCGGCGGTAGATGTCGGCCGACGTGGCCCGGTTGAACACCAGCTCGCGGTCCAGGGCCCACTTGCGCTGGCCGGGCGTGCGGAAGTCGGCGTAGCCCAGGTCGGCCGAACGCTTCAGCTTCCAGGCGACGTCGCCCGCCAGGAAGATGCGCGCGCACGCCGTCTCGATCGCGCGCTCCGAGCGGCCCTTCAGCCAGGCGACCAGCTCGGCCTGAACCTTGGCGTCGTCGGTCTCGGCCTCGGTCAAGGAAACAGCCTGTGGGTCGTCCAGCCGGCCCCGGCCCCGCCTTCCTTGGACGGCCGCGCGAACACCAGCCGCTCGTGCAGCCGGAACGGCCGGTCGCGCCAGAACTCGATGGCCTGCGGCGCCACGCGGAAGCCCGACCAATGCCGCGGGCGCGGCACCTTGCCCAGGCCGAACTTCAGCCCGAACTCGGCGATCTTCTTCTCCAGGGCCAGCCGGTCGGGCAGCGGCCGCGACTGCGACGAGGCCCAGGCGCCCAGCTGGGCCGGCCGCGCCCGCGTCGCCCAATAGGCGTCGGCCTCGGCCGGCGAGACCGCGCTCACCGTCCCGCGCACCCGCACCTGCCGGCGCAGCGACTTCCAGTGGAACAGCAGCGCCGCCTTGGGATTGGCGACGAGCTCGCGGCCCTTGGCGCTATCCAGGTTGGTGTAGAAGACGAACCCCCGGGCGTCGGCGTCCTTCAAGAGCACCATGCGCACGTCGGGCAGGCCGTCGGCGTCGACGGTGGCCAGCGACATGGCGTTGGCGTCGTTCGGCTCCCGGGCCAGGGCCTCGGCCAGCCAGGCGTTGAACAGTGTGATCGGGTCGTCTTCCGGCAGCTGCGGCAGGGCCTCGGCCTGCGCCACCTGGCGGACGTAGTCGTCCTCGCTGGGCGAGGCCGGGATCAGGGTCTTCTCGGTCATCGCCCCGATATAGCGTCAAGCCCTGCCGATTGCCGAGATTTAAGGCTCGCGCGGCGCGATCCGCCCGGGGCTTAACCCGGAGTTGACCATGGTGGGGCGAGGCTCGCCCGCGAATGGCGTCCTCCACTCCCCCACCCCCGGGCCCGATCACCCTGAAGGCCGCGCGCGAGATCCTGGGCGTCGGCCCGTTCTATTCGCCCGCCGACCTGCGCCGCGCCTTCCGCGACGCCGCCAAGCGCGCCCATCCGGACCGCCAGGGCGGCGGCGAGGAACCCTTCCGCCAGGTGGTGGAGGCCTATCACCGCTTGCAGGCGGCCCACGCCGCGCCGCCCGACCGCATCGTCCAGCCGCCGGCGCCGCGGCCGCCGGAGCCTGTGGAACTGACCCTTTCCCCGATCGTCGCGCTCCAGGGCGGCGTGGCCGAGCACCGCACCGGCGACGGCCGCCTGCTGCGGGTGACCCTGCCGGCCGGCCTGCGCAACGGCGACACCGTGCGCGTCGACGGCCGCGAGCTCGGCGTGCGCCTGATCGGCGCGCCGGAGATGCTGGTGCGCGGCGACGACCTGTGGATCACCGCCGCGGTGCCGCCGCGCCTGCTGGCCGAGGGCGGCCGGATCGCCCTCGACACCCCGGTCGGCCGGCGCATCGTCTGGCTGACCAGCAAGGCGGGCGAGCGCAAGCTGGTGCGCCTGGCCGGCCAGGGCCTGCCCGCCCGCGGCCGTCACGCCCAGGGCCACCTGTTCCTGCGCCTCGCGCCCGCCCAGCCCGGCGCCGCCGACAGCGCCGCGCGCACCCTGCTGCGCCGCTTCGCCGCCGCCTGGGCCGCCTGAGCCCACATGACCGCGAATTAAGCTGCATCGCGGCCCGGCTTCCCCGAGGGTAAGCCTTGAACGCTCCCGGAGAGGATGTGGAAGCCGCCATGCAATCTGGCGCCGGTCTCCCGGGCGGACGGCCCGCGGGCGGCTCGCGACGCGATTTCCTTGTCCATTCGGCCTGTGTGGCGGCCGCGGGCTCGGCGAACGCCGCCGCGCCGACGCCGCCGGAGCCAGCGCCGCCGCTGGTCTTCGTCAGCAACGTCCTCGCCGACTACCTCCAGCTGCTGATGTTCCGGTTGCGACGTGACACCTTTGCGCCGTTCGACCCGCCCGGCTTCGCGCAGGCGCCCAGCCTCGATGAACTGGTGGCCGCGCCCGAGGCCGTCGCTTCGGCGGGACTGACCCGCTACGACCAGCTCCACGGCTTCATCGCCACCGCCTTCGCCGGCCTCCCCGCGAAACGGGTGACGTCGCCTCGGCCGCGCATCCTCTGCTACAGCGACAACCCGCCAAGCCTCGAGGCCGTGCAGGCGGTGGTCGCGGCGGGCGCGCCGTTTTTCCCCGCCTTCGAGACCTATTGGCGGCAATCGGTGCAGCCCCTCGTCCAGGCGCAGATCGCCGGCTGGCGCGAGCAGGACGCGGCCTTCCATCCGCTGCGCAAGGTCATCGAACTGCAGCGCATGCCGCTGCGCGCGCCGCGGCTGGAGGTGGTGGCGATGCCGTTCCATCCCTCGGGCAGCGGCAACTATTCGCCGCCGGCGATCTTCAGCTCGCTGTTCGAGAGGCCCAACCTGCCCTGGTTCCTGGGGCATGAGGCCAGCCACCTTATCTGGAGCGAGGCGCTGGGACGCCCGCTGAGCGCCAGGCCCGAGGCCGCGCGGGTGACGGCGCTCGCCACCGCCAACCGGGTCGATGTCGAAGAGACCATGTGCCTCTTCATGCAGGCCGAGGTCTCCAAGCGCTGCGGCCTCAGTAAGCCCGACCTGCGGATGTCGACGAAGCTGGAGGCCGGCCCGCAGAAGCGCCTGATGATCGCGCTGGAAGACGGCTGGGACGACTACCTGGCCGATCCGCGCCGCTGGCCCGACCTGCAGGCCTATGTGCTGGCGAAAGCCTCGGCTGTTCTCGGCCAGGGGTGAGCGCTAAGGAACTGCGGCTCTGGCGTCCGCCCGGGCGGCGACGATTCTCGGAGACCGCGACGCATCATGCGCCTTCTGACCTTTCTGGCCGCCGTCGCGATCGCGCTTTCGCCCGCCGCCGCCGCCCTCGCCCAGGAAAGCCCGGTGGGCGAGCGCCACCTGGAGGCCACCAACCCCACCGCCGCCCTGCGCGACGCCGACCACAAGCCGACCGTCCGCATCACCGTCTGGTATCCGGCCGCCGAGGGCGTCGAGGAGAAGTCGCTGGACCTCGGCCCGCCCGGCCAGGCGATGTTCTATGTGGGCTCCGCCGCTCCCGACGCCCCCTTCGCCGACGCCCGGCGCCGGCCGGTGATCCTGTTCAGCCACGGCTTCGGCGGCACGGCGCGGATGATGGGCTGGTTCACTACCGTCTTGGCCCAGCAGGGCTATGTGGTGATCGCCGTCGACCATCCGGGCAACAACGGCGCCGACAAGATGACCGTGCCGGGCGCGGCGCTGTTCTGGGACCGGCCCGGCGACCTCGAGGCGGCCCTGGAGCGCGTCAAGGACGATCCGGCGATCAGCCCGCACCTGGACCTGAGGCGGCTCGCCATCGCCGGCTTCGCGAACGGCGGCTCCACGGCGCTGCAGGCGATCGGCGCCCGGGTCGACCTGGCGCGCTTCCACAGCTTCTGCGCCGCCCATACGGACGATCCGATGTGCCGCCCGCAGCCCGAATTCCCGGTCACCCTCGACCAGGAGGCCGCGGCCTTCGCCACCCCGCAACTCGCCGCCGAGGCCGCCCACGCAGGCGATGACCACTCGATCCGTGGCGTGCGCGCGGCCTTCCTGATGGCGCCGGCCTTCGTCCAGGCCCTCGATCCCGCGAGCCTGGGCGCCATCAACACCCCGGTCTCCATCGTGCTGGGCGAAGCCGACCCGGTCGCCCGGCCGCACACCAATGGCGGGGTGGTCGCGCGCCTGATCCCGCAGGCCCAGCTGAAGGCCCTGCCCCGGGTCGGCCACTACGACTTCCTGTCGGCCTGCACGCCCGCGGCCATGCAGCGCCAGGTGCCGCTCTGCCTGGGCCTTCAGGTCCCCCAGGGCCCGACCCACGTGGCGGCCCTGCAGCAGGCGCTGATCTTCTTCGGCCGGGTGATAGGGCCGCCGTAGGTTTCGCGCCGGCGCGTCTGCCGCTACAAGCCCCGCCATGTCGCACAACAGCTTCGGCCACCTGTTCCGCGTGACCACCTGGGGCGAGAGCCACGGGCCGGCCCTGGGCTGCGTGGTCGACGGCTGCCCGCCGGGGATCGCGCTCACCGAGGCCGACGTCCAGGTCTGGCTTGAGAAGCGTCGCCCCGGCCAGGGCAAGTTCGTCACCCAGCGCCAGGAGCCGGACGCGGTGAAGATCCTTTCCGGCGTCTTCTCCGACGAGCGGACGCTTGAGAAATTTGGGGCCGCCCAGGTCACCACCGGCACGCCGATCTCCATGCTGATCGAGAATGTCGACCAGCGCAGCCGCGACTATTCGGAGATCGCCACCGCCTTCCGCCCCGGCCACGCCGACTACAGCTACTTCGCCAAGTACGGCGTGCGCGACTATCGCGGCGGCGGCCGGCAATCGGCGCGCGAGACCGCCGCGCGCGTCGCCGCCGGCGCCATCGCGCGCAAGATCATCCCGGGCGTCAGCATCCGCGGCGCCGTGGTCCAGATCGGCCCGCACGCCGTGGCCCCCGAGCGCATCGACTTCAGCAGGACCGAGGACAACCCCTTCTGGTGCCCGGACCCCGACATGGTCCCGGTCTGGGAGGAGCATCTTGAGGCGGTCCGCAAGGCGGGCTCCTCCACCGGCGCCATCGTCGCCGTCGAGGCGACCGGCGTCCCGGCCGGCTGGGGCGCGCCGGTCTACGGCAAGCTGGACGCCGAACTGGCCGCCGCGCTGATGTCGATCAACGCCGCCAAGGGCGTGGAGATCGGCGCGGGCTTCGCCGCCGCCGCCCTCAGCGGCGAGGAGAACGCCGACGAGATGCGGGCCGGAAACCATGGCCCGATCTTCCTGTCCAACTCGGCCGGCGGCGTCCTCGGCGGCATCTCCACCGGCCAGCCGGTGACCGCGCGTGTCGCTTTCAAGCCCACCTCCTCGATCCTCACCCCGCGGAAGAGCCTCAACGAGGCCGGCGAGGAGATCGAGCTGCGCACCAAGGGCCGCCACGATCCCTGCGTCGGCATCCGCGCCACGCCGGTCGTCGAGGCCATGGTCGCCTGCGTCCTGGCCGACGCCTTCCTGCGCCACAGGGGCCAGGTGGGGGGACCGGCGGGGAACTAATTCCACCGGCCGCCATCGAATTCGAGGCGATGCAACGACTCCCGGTTGGTGACACCGCTGACATAGACATCCCCAGGGTTGTGTTAGACTTTTTCAATCAATCACAGGCACTTAGCTTCGCCGTAGAACCACGTGATTTGGGATTGACCGGCTAGGTTTCCGCAACGTAATCAGCCGCACCCTTGGCAAGACGAATCGTCGGGACCAGGCCCGGAACCGGCCGCAACGGAAGACGGACACGCCTTTGCGCTACGACCTGCTCAAGATTCTGCTCGTCGACGACAACCACCACATGCGCGTGCTGCTGTCGGAAATCCTGAAGGCGATCGGGGTGCAGAAGATCTACGAGGCCAGCGACGGGACCGCCGGCCTGCAGATGATGAAGAACCACACCATCGACATCGTCATGACCGACCTTTCCATGCAGCCGCTGGACGGCATCGACTTCGTCCGCCTGCTGCGCCGCTCGCCCGACAGCCCCAACCAGATGTGCCCGGTGGTGATGATCACCGGCCACTCGACCATGAGCCGGGTCGCCGAGGCGCGCGACGCCGGCGTCAACGAGTTCCTGACCAAGCCGCTCACCGCCCGCGGCGTGCTGGAGCGCATCAACCAGATCGTCAATCACCCCCGGCCCTATGTGAAGACCGAGGGCTATTTCGGCCCCGACCGGCGCCGCCGCCACGACCCCAGCTTCAAGGGGCCCGACCGGCGCGAGGACAGCCGGCGCCCGCAGCCAAAGGCCGCAATCCAGGAACTGTAAGGGCCTGCTAGGTTCAGGTCGCGTTCACCGATCCCGCCGCAGGATCGCGCCCGACGTCCGGGGAGCTTTGACATGCCACTGAAGTCCATCGTCCTGCGGGGCGCGGTCCCGGCCGCGGCCGCGAGCCTGCTTTCCGCCTGCGCGGTGGTGGGCGCGGCCGGCGCGGTCGGCGGCGCCGCGGTCGCGGTGACCGGAACCGCGGTCGGCCTGGGGGCCAAGGCGGTCAGCGCCACGGCCCACGGCGTCGGCGACGTGATCGGCGGCGGCAAGAAGGACGACAAGTCCAACTAGCCCGACGCGGTCAGTGAGGGGCGCTGGCGCCGTTCTCGAACTGGAAGCCGGGGTCGTTCTTCCGCTGGCCTCCGAAATTCCAGACCAGGGTCAGGGCGAAGGTGCGGGTGTCGAAGGACCGTTCGACGCGCTGGCTGAGCGCCGGGGTGTCGAGCACCAGTTGGCTGTGATAGGTCCGCAAGACGTCCTGCACCGTCGCCAGCACCGATATCCGGTCGCTGAGCTTGTGCCGGAAGCCCAGGTTCAGCATCCCGGTCGGCGCGGTGTGCCCCTGCGGGGTGAGCGACTCTCCCGTCACGAAGGCGTTGATCTGCACCAGGTCCTTCGGCGTGATCTGCCAGCTCAGATTGCCTTGGCCCATCGCGGTGTAGGTCGAGCGCGCGCGGCTGAACCCCAGGTTGGCGGCGTTGATCTCGTTCCAGAAGAGATTGGCGCTCAGGTTGTAGGTGACCTTCGGGATCAGCGGCCCGGCCGCGACCAGTTCCAGCCCGCCGCTGCGTGAGGTGTCCAGGTTCTCTTGGGTCGTCAGGAAGACGTCGCCGCCCAGGTCCTGCACGACGCTGGTGAAGCTATGGTTGACCTGCACGAAGTGGGCGCTCGCCAGGTAGTAGGTGTCCCCGCGTGTGTACTGGTAGCCCACCTCGTAGGAGTCGGAGATCTGCGGCGCGAGGTCGATATTCCCCGCCTGGAAATTGAACGGGTCGGTTGAAACCCGGAACGGATTCAATAGGGCGGGATCGGGATAGGCGACCCGGCGGCTGTAGCTGGCGGTCGCGGTTTGGGTGTCGGTAAGCCGGTAGGCCATGTGCAGCGACGGGAACAGATGGGTATCGCTGGGCGAGGCCTTCACGCCCTCGGTCACCTGGTCGAGGTCGAGGTTGTCGACCTGGAGCCTGAGCCCGCCCAGCACGCTGAGGTCGCCGAACTTCCGCTCATAGGTGGCATAGGCCTGCAGCAGGTCGCGCTTGTACAGGAAGAGGTTCGTTTGCAGCGGGTCGTTCGACAGCGCGCCCGGCGCCGGCCCTTGTTTGCCGATGAAGTTGTACCGCTGGTCGTCGTCCTCGAAATCGAATCCGAGCTTCAGCTTGGATGAGTCGGACATCGGCCGGGTGTAATCGGACTTCAGCTCCGACTGTATGAAGCGCCCCCGGTAGTCGAACCTATTGAAATCGGGCGCGGCGACGGGCGTCGAGAAGACGTCCTCGGAGTCTCGCAGCAGGCGGTAGGTGTAGTCCTCGCGCCGGGCGAAGGTGACCAGCTCGTGGCCGTCGCCATCGAACTTCTGCCGCCAGGAGCCGGTGGCTTCGTTGAAGAACTGTTTGAGGTCCTGGTGCTCCGGACGCACGAATTGCTGGATCGGCCCCAGCGCGTCGGCGGTGGTGAAGGCGTTCGCCGTCTTGGTCTCGGTGTCGAGGTCGCTGATGCGCAGCGAGCCGCTCAGCCGGGATTTCGCGGTGACGTCGTAGTCGACGGCGCCGTGCGCGAAGACGGCGTCGCCCAGCTGATGGGCGGCGGACTCGTGGTCGGCGTCGACGATGTCGCCGCTCGCGGGGTCGGGGGCCTTGCGCTCGTCGCTCACCTCGCTGCGGGTTTCGGCGTGCCGCAGGGTGAGGTCGCCCGTCATGCTGAGCGCTTTGGAATTGTAGCCGGCGTTGGCGACCGCCTGGACGCGGGCGGGGTCGGCGGCGGTGATCTGCAAGCCGCCGGTGCGGCCGATGCCCTGCGCCTTCTTGGTGACCAGGTTGATGATCGCCGTGCCGCTGGCGCTGAATTCTGCCGACGGGTTGGTGATGACCTCGACGCGCTCGAAGCGGCTGGCCGGGATCGACTGCAGCGCGGTCGAGCGGCCCGGGCCCTGGAAGACGCCCGAGGGATTGCCGTCGACCAGGATGGTGACGTTGGGGCTGCCGCGCAGGGAGACGTTGCCCTGCAGGTCCACCTGGACCGAGGGGATGTTGCGCAAGGCGTCGGCGAGCGAGCCGGTCTGCGCCTGCAGGTCCTTGGCGAGGCTGTAGCTGCGCCGGTCGATCGAGGTCTGCATGGCCGGCGCGGCGCCATTGACCGTCACGCCTTCCACCTCGTGCGTCTTGTCGCCGGCCGGCCCGGGTTTCGCCTGCGACGCCGGTTTGGCCTGCGATGTCGGCTTGGCCTGCGATTCCGGCTGAGCCTTCGACTCGGAGCCGCTCGCGGGCGCGGCCGGCTTGGCGCTGTCGGTTTCCTGTGCCTGTGCAGGCGAAGCCATCGCGGCCAGGACCGCCGATACGGCCGCCAGCGCCAGCGGTCCGCCGCCAAGGGTGGGGAGACAGCGGCTAGCCACGCGAACGAGCGGAATTCATCGCCATCCCCAGGCCAACTGCCCAGCTAGTTGCCGGCCCGGGTACGGCGAAACGGTGGCGCTGGCGGGCCCACGGTGTGACGCCTAGGTCAGGCGATCCCCAGGTACTTGTGCGTCTGGACGCTCAGCCGCCAGCGCGGATGGGCCAGGCAATAGGCGATGGCGGCCCGCGTGTTGGCCTCGCGGTCAGGCCCGTCCATGGGCTGCAGCGCGAAGCGCTCGAAGGCCAGGTGCTCGAAGCGCTCCGGCATCGCCTTTTCCTGCGGAAAGACCAGCTTCAGCTCCTGGCCCTTAATCTGGACCACCGGCGCGTCGGCCTTGGGGCTGACGCAGATCCAGTCGACGCCGGGCGGGACCGCCAGCGTGCCGTTGGTCTCCAGCGCCAGCGAGAAGCCTCGCCCGTGCAGGGCGCCGATCAGCGCCGCGTCGAGCTGCAGCAAGGGCTCGCCGCCGGTCAGCACCACCAGCCGGTTCTCCGGCCCGCCTTCCCAGGCGGCCTCCACGGCGCCGGCCAGCGCCTGCGCGTCGGCGAAGCGGCCGCCGCCCGGGCCGTCCATGCCGACGAAATCGGTGTCGCAGAAGCTGCAGACCGCGCCCGCGCGGTCTTCCTCGCGGCCGGACCACAGGTTGCAGCCGGCGAAGCGGCAGAACACCGCCGGCCGCCCGGCCTGGCCGCCCTCGCCCTGCAGGGTGAGGAAGATCTCCTTCACCGCGTAGCTCATGGGACGGCGGCCTCCAGGCGTCCGCCCGCGACCCAGTCCTCGAACCCCTTGGCCCGCAACGCGCAGGCCGGGCAGGTCCCGCAGCCGTAGCCCCAGGGATGCCGATGCTCGCGGTCGCCAGCATAGCAGGTGTGGCTCTCGGCCACGATCAGTTCGACCAGCGGCTCGCCGCCCAGGGTCTTGGCCAGGCCCCAGGTTTCGGCCTTGGTCAGCCACATCAACGGCGTCTCAATCGCGAAATCCTGCGCCATTCCCAGGTTCAGCGTCCCCTGCATGGCGTCCAGCGTCTCGCGCCGGCAGTCGGGATAGCCGGAGAAGTCGGTCTCGCACATGCCGCCCACCAGCGCCTTCAGGCCGCGACGGTCGGCCAGCGCCGCAGCGTAGACGAAGAACACCAGGTTGCGGCCCGGCACGAAGGTCGACGGCAGGCCGTTGGCCTGCATCTCGATGGCCCGGTCGGCGGTC
Source organism: Phenylobacterium sp. (assembly GCF_036501465.1). Classification (GTDB taxonomy): domain Bacteria; phylum Pseudomonadota; class Alphaproteobacteria; order Caulobacterales; family Caulobacteraceae; genus Phenylobacterium. The sequence continues at coordinate 25,586 of NZ_DASYAF010000179.1, read as the reverse complement.
AGCGCGCTCTCGGCCACCGCCCCGAAGCTGGAGATGTCCAGCATGTGGTCGGGACCCAGCCGCTCGGCCCACGGCGGGAAGCGTTCGATCATCCGCGCCCGGACGGCCTGGCGCGCCTGCAGCTCCACCACATGGCGCTGGCCGTAGTCGAAGCCCACGGTCTCCACATAGCCGAAGCGGTCGAGCGCCCAGGCCAGGCAGACGCTGGAATCCTGGCCGCCGGAGAACAGCACAAGGGCGCGTTCCGCCGCGCGGTCCGCAGCGCGTTCGGGGTGATCGGTCATCGCCTCCATATGAGGCATGGTCGAAGGCAAGCAAAGGCTGCGGCGAGCGGCCGCTCATGTCAGCGGTGTCACTTAACCTATCTGCAAGCGCTTGGCGCCATGTTGCGAGGGTCGCGCTTTCGCAACCTTCGGTCGTCCATGTCTTTGCCTGCGTTTTTCTTCGACCGCGTCACCAGCGAAATCCTTCAGCAGATGGAAGGCGCGCTCGCGCTCACCAGCCAGCTGGAACGGATGCGCCTGGCGCCGGACGCGCAGGCGTGCGTCAGCGGCGTGTCCGAGGCCGCGGAAGGCGTGCGGCGGATGCTGGGCTCGGCGATCGCGCTGCGCAAACTGAACACCGAGGGCCTGATCCTCGAGCCGGAACCGCTGCGGCTTCGCGAGCTGGTGGACGAGGTCCATTCGCGCTGGCAGCCCGCGGCGGCGCTGAGCGGCGTCACCCTGCTGGTCTCCTACGACGGCGATCCCGATGTCTGCGCCATGGGCGACCGCACCCGCCTGCTGCAGGTCTTCGACGGCCTGGTGGGCGAGGCCGTGGCCACCATGCGCCGCGGCGCGGTCGAGGCCAGCCTGCGCACCGTGGTCACCGCCGACGCCGTGCGCCTGGAAGGCCGGGTGCGCGGCGCCCGCAACACCGTCTGGGACGACGCCGACCTCGAATCCCATGTCCGCGACGTCGAGGGCCGCTATGGCCTCGACGTGGCGATCGGCGCCCTGCTCTCGCGCCTGCTGGTCGCCGACCTCGGCGGCGCGCTGCGCAGCGAAGCCGCCGGCGGGCCGGAAACCGTGATCTTCGCGCTGACCCTGCCGCTCGCCGTCGAGACGCCGCAGACCGAAGAGGCCACCGCCGCCGAACGCTCGGTCCACGTGCTGGTGGTCGACGACAACGCCACCAACCGCATGGTCGCCCAGGCGCTGTGCGAGATGTTCGACTGCACCTGCGAGAGCGCCAACGACGGCGCCGAGGCCGTGGAAGCCGCCAAGGGCGGCCGCTTCGACCTGATCCTGATGGACATCAAGATGCCGGTGATGGACGGCGTCGCCGCCACCCGCGCCATCCGCGGCCTGGGCGGTCCGGCCTCCCAGGTGCCGATCATCGCGCTGACCGCCAACGCCGAGCCGGAGGACGCCGAGGGCTACATCGCCGCCGGCATGAACGGCGTGGTCGAAAAGCCCATGAAGCCCGAGCACCTGCTGGCCGCCCTGCAGGCCGCGCTCGGCGAAAGCGAAGCCGCCGCGGCGGCTTAAAAACCCCGCTCATCCCCGCGAAGGGGGGATCCAAGCTGAGTTCGACCCGGGCCGCCGCCTTTTAAAATCAGGCTCGGCATGGGTTCCCGCCTTCGCGGGAACGAGCGGAGGCGTATTTACTTCCCCGCGTCCCAGGCCTTCTCCGCCACGGCGACCACGGCCGCCTCGATCCGGTCTTCCAGCGGCGTCGGCTGGGCGGTGTGCGGGCTGGCGTCGAAGTCCATGTAGGGCGAGGCGGCCTTGGTCACCGGCGCCCAGGCGGGCGCGCCCGCGCCGTTGGGGTCGCCGGTCTTGGCGAAGCGCACCCAATAGTCGCCCATCATTTGCGACACCTTCCGGTCGGTGTCGTCCCAGGTCTCCCTGTCGATCCGCGTGCCGAACAGGTAGCTGAGCTCGCCGCCGTGGTCGGTACCCTTGGCCTTGGCCCGCTCGCTCGCGGCCACCTGGTCGAAGTGGTAGGACCAGGTCGCCAGGCCCGCCGCCGCATTGCGTTGCGCCATGTAGCGCGACGGCTGGGTCGAAAGGCTCTCGGTGATCAGGTCGGACTCCGCCCCGGCCTTGGTCGGATGCTCCCGCGACGCCGCCAAGAGCTCGCCATAGGCGCCGCCCAGCCCCTGCTTGGCCACCGCGACGTTCTCGCCGACCAGGCTCGCCTCGTGGGTGTTGCCGCCGATCATCAGCCCCACCTTGAGCTGTTCGCCCCTGCGGTAGGTGTCGCCGGGCGCGCGCAGCATCATCACCCCGTCGGCCATCGGCCCGGTCGGCCCGGGCTTCAGCACCTCGGCCAGCGGGATGGCGCGCAGCTGGGCCGGGGTGGGATCGGCCAGGCCCAGGCTCTTGGTCCAGGCCGCCCCGAAGGCCTCGCCGGAGAGCGGGCCGCCGCGGATCGGCGCCGCGGCCGCCGTGCCGCCGCCGCTCTCCGAGATGGCCCGCACGAACAGGCCCTTGGCCGCCTGGGTGGTGGTCAGCATCTGCACCGCCACGGCGCCGGCGCTCTCGCCGAAGATCGTCACCCGCCTGGGGTTCCCGCCGAACGCCGCGATGTTCCGCTGCACCCACTTCAGCGCCGCGATCTGGTCCATCAGCCCGTAGTTGCCCAGCCGCCCGCCGTCGGCGTTCTCGGCGCTCAGCGCCGGATGGGCGAAATAGCCCAGGCGGCCCAGGCGGTAGTTGATGGTCACCACCACCACGCCGCGCCTGGCCAGCGCCGCGCCGTCATAGAGCGGCACGCCCGCCGCGCCGCGGGTGAACGAGCCGCCGTGGATGAACAGCATCACCGCGTCGCCGCCCTTCTCGGCCTTGGCCGGGCGCCAGACGTTGAGGAACAGGCAGTCCTCGCTCTGCGGCCCCACCTGCGCCCAGGGGTCGTCGGACAGGTGCGGCTGCGGGCAGGCCGCGCCGAACGCCAGGGCGGGCCGCACCCCGGTCCAGGCCGGGACCGGCTGCGGCGCGCGCCAGCGCATGGCGCCGGCCGTGCTGGCGGCATAGGGGACGCCCTTGAACACCAGCAGGTCGCCGGCCTGCGCGCCCGCCACCACGCCGGAATCCAGCTTCGCGGTCGGGCCGGCGGCGAACGCCGCGCCGGACAGGGCCGTCATCGCCACCGCGCCGGCGAGCAGCGTCTTCAACAGAATTCCCATCTCACTCTCACCGTCCTGGCCGGGCTTGTCCTGGCCACCCATAGACACCGCGGCCGCGGGACGATCAACGAGGCCGGCGCCTGTGGACCGTGGGAACAAGCCCAGGGATGACGGTCGAAACGGGAACCTACCGATAGGCGCGCGCCTGCATCTCGAAAAGCTCGGCATATTTGCCGCCGGCGGCCATCAGCGCCTCGTGCGGGCCGAACTCGACGATCTTGCCGCCATCCAGCACCGCGATGGCGTCGGCCATCCGCACGGTGGAGAACCGGTGCGAGACCAACAGCGTCGCGCGCCCGGCCGCGGCCCCTGAGCGGGCCTCGGCCGCGAAGCGCTCGAACATGTCGTGCTCGGCGCTGGCGTCCAGCGCGGCGGCCGGCTCGTCGAACACCGAAAGCAGCGGCGCCTCGCGGGTCAGCGCGCGGGATAGCGCGAGCTTCTGCCACTGGCCGCCGGAGAGCTCCACGCCGCCCCACTTCTTGCCCAGCAGGGTGTCGAGGCCCTTGGGCTCCATCTTCGCCAGGTCCGCCGCCCCGGCCCGGCCCATGGCCGCCGTCGCCAGCTCGCGGTCGCCCAGGCGCGGCAGGTCGCCGACGCCCACGCTCTCGTGCAGCACCACCTCGAGGTTGGAGAAATCCTGGAAGGCGCCGCTGGTCCGCGCGCGCCACTGCTTCGGGTCGATCCCCGCCACGTCCTCGCCGTCGGCCAGGATCGCGCCGCTGTCAGGCCGGTAGAAGCCGCAGAGCAGCTTCACCAGGGTCGACTTGCCCGAGCCGTTCTCCCCCACCAGGGCGATCACGCTCCCCGCCGGCAGCTCCAGCGAGACGTCGTCCAGCACCGGCTTGTCGCGGTCCGGATAGGTGAAGCTCACGTGCTCGACCCTCAGGCCGCGGGCCAGGACGGCGGGCGGCGCCGCCTCGCCGGCCGCCGCCTTGGCGCTCTCGTCCGAATAGTCCACCAGCCACAGGAACCGCTCGGCGGTGGTCATCAGCATCTGCACGACCTGGGTGAACTGCAGGGCCTGGGTCATCTGCATGATCAGGCCGGTGGCGAGCGTCGCGGCCAGCACCACCCCGCCGGGTGAGACGGCGCCGGTCGAAGCGCGCACCACCAGCCAGGCGATGGCGCCCACGCAGCCCAGGGTGAAGATCGCATCGCCGCCCGCGGACCACAGGGCGCCGCCCCAGGTCGAGCGGATGTTCAGGTCGCGGGTGAGGTCGGTGCTCTTGCGGTAGCGATCGGCCAGCTCCTGGCCGAGGCCGAAGATGCGGATCTCCTTGCCGGCCGCGGGCGATGTCGCCTGGGCGAAGATGTGGGCCCGCAGGCGCATGGGCTGGACGTTGTTCTCCTGGGCGGCGACGGCCAACTGGCGCGCCTTGCGCCCGGCCCAGGCCCGCGGGATCGCAAACAGCGGCAAAACCGCCAGCCACGGGTCGATGCCGATCAGGATCACGAAGGTCCCGCCCAGCATCACCCCGACGCGGATGATCAGGCCTATGGCCTGCATCCCCTGGGCCAGGGCCTGGTTGGCGTTGCGGATCAGGGTGATCTTGTCGGCATAGGCGGGCCGATCGGCGTATTCCAGGGTCGGCATCCGGGTGGTCAGCCGGACCAGCTCGGTGTCCAGATGGACGGCGATCGCCTCGGTGACCCGCGGCGCGAGCTGGCCGTAGGTCAGGAAGGCGATCCAGCTCATGCCGCCGGTGATCGCCAGCACCAGGCCGGCCGTCAGCGCATGGGCGTGGTCGCCGCCGGCCGCCGCCTGCACAAGGTCCTTCAGCTGATAGGAGCTGAACAGCGTCAGGCCGGCGCCGACCAGTTCGGCGGCCATGGCGGCGCTCGCCCGCCCGGGGGCGGCGGCGAAGCCCAGCTTCACCATCACCGCGATCCCGCGGGCGAATTCGCGCCAGGTGAGCTTGGGCGCGGTCTTGTCGCGGACGAACGCCTCGCTCACGCCTTCACGTCCTCGGGCGCGTCGACGAAGCGCTGCGACTGCAGGGTGAACATCTCGGCGTAGCGGCCGCCCTTGGCCATCAGCTCATCGTGCGACCCCAGCTCGATCACCTTGCCGCCCTCCAGCACGCAGATGCGGCCGGCCCGGCGGACCGTAGAGAAGCGATGGGAGATCAAGAGCGTCGTCAGCCCCTTGGTCAGGTCCAGGAAGCGGTCGTACAGCTCGGCCTCGGCGCGCACGTCGAGGTTGGCGGTGGGCTCGTCGAGGATCAGCACGCTGGCGCCCGCCTCCACCGCGAACAGCGCCCGCGCCAGCGCGATCCGCTGCCACTCCCCGCCCGACAGGTCGGCGCCGCCCTTGAACTGGCGCATCAGGGGCGTGTCCCAGCCGGCCGGCAGGGCCTGGATGCGCTCCAGCACGCCGGCCTTGGCCGCGGCCCGGTCCAGGGCCGCCTGGTCGTGGGCGATGGCGAGGCCGCCGAAGCCCACGTTGTCGCGCGCCGGCAGCCCATAGCGCAGGAAGTCCTGGAAGATCGCCGCGATGCGCCGCTGCCAGTCCGCGGGATCGACGCCCTTCAGGTCCTCGCCGTCGACGCGGATGGCGCCCTCGGTCGGGTCGTAGAGCCGCGCCAGCAGCTTCACCAGCGTGGTCTTGCCCGCCCCGTTCAGCCCCACCAGGGCCATGGAGGTCCCCGCCGGGATGACCAGGTCCAGGCCCTTCAGCACCGGCTGGGCGGCGCCGGCATAGGTGAAGCCCACGCCTTCGAAGCGGATCTCCTTGGCCGGCGCAGCGTCGGGCAGGGGCGGCAGGGCCGGCCCTTCCGGCGGCTTGGTGCGCGCCTCCAGCTTCAGGATCGCCGGCAGCGCCAGGAAGCCATGGGCGATGATGTGGTCGGTTGGGCCCATGCCGCCCAGCGCGCCCAGGCCCATCACCGCGCGGATGTAGACCGTCAGGGCGCCGATGCCGATCGCGCCCGAAGCGGCGTCGGTGGCCAGCAGGCCATAGATCACGGCGTTCATCGCCATCACGCCGAACGAGGCGGCCAGGGTCCACTGGAAGGTCCTGACCAGGGCCGGGCGGCGCGCCGCCAGGCCGCCGCGCCATTCGCCGCGCAGCCGTTCGGTGATCCAGCCGCCGAGATCCATCAGCCGCACGTCCTTGGCCGAGGCCGGTGTGAGGGCAAGGTCGCGGAAATACTGGCCGCGCCGCACCGTGGCGGTCTGGCCCAGCGCCGTTTCGGCCACCTTGGCGTAGCTGCGGCGGCTGACGGCCGCCGAGCCCATCAGGGCCGCGGCCAGCGCCACCGCCGCCCACCAGTGATAGCCCACCAGCAGCACGCCGGCCCCGAAGGCGGTGAGTGTCGTGGCGTATCGCGTGCCGATCAGCTGGGTGAGCGCGGTGCCCGGCGTCAGGCCCGCGACCCCGATGCCCGAGTTCACCTGCGAGATCAGGTCGGCGACCTTGGGGTCCTCCAGGTGCTCGATGCCCCACGGCCGGTTGACCGCCGCCATGGCCCGCTGGCGCAGGTGCGCGTCCAGCCGCCAGCCCATGGTCGTGGCGACCGCGGTGCGGATGCGCGGCGCGAACTGCAGCAGGATCATCAGCCCGCCCCAGGCCGAGAGCGCCCACAGCGTCTTCTGCCCGGGGGCCGACGAGAGCCCGGCCTTCAGGGTCGCCGGCAGGTAGCCGATCAAGGCGCCCAGGGCGACCATCTCCAGCGCCGGCAGGGCCGCACCCACCACCAGCAGCGCCATGACCGTGGGGAACCGCCAGCCGGTGACGCGCGCGGCCATCCGCAGGCCACGCATCTGCGGCGTCGTCCACCAGTCGCCGAGCACCTTCCGCGGTGAGATCATCGAGCCCCCGAGCTACGGCCGGAGGCTATCCGGCGGGCGAGACACTGAAAGACGATTTTAACATACAGGGTCTGTGATTCTGGCGCGCGGTCGGGACATGGTTTCGAGTGCAACTTTTTTGCGGCGAATGGGCCTATTGCGCCTTCACCCGCAATGACTTAGGTCCCGCCGCTCTGTTCGGGGAAGAATATGGCCGATACGGGCGCAGGATCGCAGACGCCGCCGACGCTGGATGAGGTGCGCAGGCGCATCGACGCCATCGACGCCGACCTGCTGCGCCTGGTGGTCGAGCGCGCCTCCCTGGCCAAGACGGTGGCCGCCGCCAAGGCCGCGGCCGGCGACGGCGGCAAGTTCGGCCTGCGCCCCGGCCGCGAAACCCAGCTGCTCAAGAAGCTGCTGGCCGGCCCGCGCAACGGCGCGCGTCCCGGCCTCATCGTGCGCATCTGGCGCGAGCTGATCGGCGACAGCCTGGCGACCCAGGGGCCGTTCGCCCTGGCGGTCTGGGGCGGGCGCGATCCCGGCCGCGCCGTCGAGGTGGCTCGCCTGCGCTTCGGCGCGGCGCCGTCGCTGAAGCAGGTCGCCAAGCCGGAGGAGGCCATCGCCGCGGCCAAGGCCCTGGGCGGCGTCGGCGTCTGCGCTCTCACTGCCGACAACGCCTGGTGGGCCCGCCTGCTGGCCGAGCCGAAGCTCAAGGTCTTCGCCGCCCTGCCCTGCCTGGCCGCCTGGGGGCCGCTCTCGGCGCTGGCGGTTGCTGAGGTCGACGTCGAGCCCACTGGCAGCGACAACACCTTCTGGGTCACCGATGCGGCCCAGCCCGCCAAGGCGGTGGAAGAGGCGCTGTCCCGCGATGGCGTCGCCGCCACCCTGCTGGTCGAGACCGGCGGGGTGAAGCTGTTCCTGCTCTCCGGCTACTACCAGCCCGACGACCCGCGCCTGAAGCGCGCGCCCGGCAAGCTCTCCGGCGTCATCGGGGCTGCGCCGCAACCGCTGGACGTCTAAGGTCCAACCTCCAAGGGGGAGACCGGCATGGCGGGCCTGAAGGACAAGCGCGGCTTCATCGACAGGGACCGCCTCGACCTTTCCGAGCGCAAGGCGGTGGAATACTGGATGAAACGCTGGGGCGTCACCCGCGACCAGCTCACCGCCGCCCACCGCAAGGTCGGCCGCCTGGTCAAGGACATCGCCGCGGAGCTGGGCAAGCGGCGCTAGGGCGGAGCCCGGCCGGCCCCGGGATCAGGGCGGCGCCGTGCGAAGGCCATCGGTGATTGCCCTCGCATGTTGAGCGGCTAAGTCGGTGAGAGCCGGAAGCTCCGCATCGACGTCACGGAAGACCTCCCGGAAGATCACGCCGGCCATCATAGGCCCAAAGATGGAGAAGGCGTACAGCTTGGGGTCCCCGGCCCTGACCTCGCCCCGCGCCTGGGCGCGGGCGATGGCTTTGGTGAGCAGGCCCAGCATCTTGGCGACCACCTCGTCGTGCCAAACCTGGGCCAGGTCAGGGAACGATCGCGCCTCGGCGACCAGGATGCGGATGATCGCGGCGATCGGGCTTTCGCCAACCCGCGCCGCCTGCGCCAGGAGCAGCGGAATGAGGTCATCCAGAGGGCGGTCCAGACCCGTCGCGGCGGCTTCGAACCCCGCGAAGTTGACGCTGAGCACGTCGCGCGCGACGGCGCGGAACAGGTCCTGCTTGCTTGGGAAGTAGACGAAGACCGTGCCCTTGGCGACGCCGGCCCGCCGGGCGACAGCCTCCATCGTGGCCCCGCCGAAACCTTCCTCCGCGAACACCTGCATCGCCGCGGCGACGATCTCGTTCGGCCGGGCCGCCTTGCGGCGCTGCCGGCGGCGGGGCGCCGCGTCGCTCTTCGCTTCCGTCATCGCCACATCTATCCTCTCTATTGACCACGTGGTCAATATCTTCCACGATTGGCGGATGAGGACCCTGGCTCCCATGGCGGTGGCGGCTCTGGCGCTGCTCGGAGCGTGCGCGACGCACGCGCCGTCCGGCGTTCCGGCGGTGTCAGTCCCGGCGTCGTTCAGCAAGGGCCCGTCAGGGCCTGTCACCGGCGAAGCCCAATGGTGGACGGCCTTCAACGATCCGGTCCTGACAGGGCTGGTGACGCGAGCCCTCGCAGGCAGTCCTGAAGTGCAGCAGACCCTGGCCCGGGTCCGCGAGGCGCGCGAACAGGAAGCGATCACCCGCGGCGGCCACGGCCCCCAGGTCAACGCATCGGCCCAGGCGTCGCAAGCCCGGCTCAGCAGGAACGCCCTGCCCTCGGCGCTGAGCGGCCTGTTTTCGGGCAATCCCGGACAAGGCGGATCGGGCGGCGGCATCGGCTTGCCCGGCGAGGCCTTCACCACCTACCAGGCCGGTTTCGACGCCTCCTGGGAGCTTGACATGTTCGGCGGCCAGAAGAGCGCCGACCAGTCGGCCCACGACCGCGCGGAGGCGGCGTCATGGTCGGCCCGCGACGCCCGGGTCGTCCTGACCGCCGAGGTCGCCAATACCTACCAGCAGTATCGGGCGCTGCAGCGGCGCCTGGCGCTCGCCGACCAGGTCCTGGCTACGCAGCGCGAGGCCCTGGACTTTCTCCAGGTCCGCGCCCGAAACGGGCTCAATATGGACAGCGACGTGCGCCAGCAGGAGCGCGCGGTCGAACAGGCGCAGGCGCAGCGTGACGACCTGGCCGCGCAGACGCAGGCGCGCCTACACGCGCTCTCGACCCTGCTGGGCCTCTCGCCCAACGCCCTGGCGGGCGAGCTGGCCGTCGCGCCCAATGCCGCGCCGACGCTGGTGGACGTCCCGCCCGGTCTACCGTCGGAGCTGCTGAAGCGCCGGCCCGACATCCGCGCGGCCGAGCGTCAGGTCGCCGCCGCGAATTCCGACGTCGGCGTCGCCACCGCCGACCTCTATCCGAAGGTGACCCTGACCGGGGCGTTGCAGCTCGCCTCGCGCTCCCTGTCGAACCTGCTGGAGAACGACAGCCTGCAGGATAACGCCTCCGGCCGCATCTCATTGCCGCTCCTCAATCGCGGCCGTCTCCACGCCACCGTGCGGCTGCGCCAGGCCCAGGCCGACGAGGCCGCGGCCGCCTACCGTAAAGCGGTCTTCGGGGCGTTGCGCGACGTGGAGGACGGCCTGACGCGGCTCGACGCGGACCGCCATCGGCTAGGCCAGCTCAAGGCGGCCACGGCCGCTGCCAGCGACGAGTCCGACGCCTCAGTGGTCCGCTACCGCAACGGCCTGATTGCCGCCGGCGACATGCTGAGGGCCCGCCAGACCTGGCAGGCCGCCTGCGACGCCCAGATCCAGGCGGAGGCCGCCGCCGCCCAGGACATGGCCGCGCTCTACAAGGCGCTCGGCGGCGGCTGGGATGACCGCCGCACCTTAACCCACGAGGACAAGCCGAATGGCCATGGCGCCTGAAGCTCCAGCGCGCGCTCAGCGTCGCATCCCGGCCCGCGCCGTCGCGGTCGCGGCCCTGATCTTGGTGGCGGCCGGTCTCGTCTGGTTCTTCGTCGCAAAGTCCGGCCACAAGAGTAATGTGGCCTTCACCGGCTATGTGGTGAGCGACAACGTCTACATGTCCTCGCCGGTGAGCGGGACACTGACGGCCGTAGCGGTGAAACGCGGCGCACGGGTCGCGGCCGGGCAACTCCTGTTCCGCGTCGATCCCACGGTCCGCGCCGCCCAGGCCGATCAGGCCCGCGCCCAGATCGCCGGCGCTCAGGCCGCGGTCGCCCAGCAGGAGGGCGCATTGGCGCAGGCGAAAGCGAACGTCGCGGCGGCGCAAGCCGACGCGGACCGGAGCGAGGCCCAAGCCCGGCGGTTGGCCGGGGCGCAAGGCGAGAAGCCGGGGTCGGTGGCGCAGTTGCAACTCGACCAGGCGCAGGCCGCCTACAAGGCGGCGCTCGACAAGCGCGACGCGGCGAGCGCCCAGCTCCGCTCAGCGTCGGCGGCGGTCGACGCCTCCCGCGCCCAGGTGCGGCAAGCTGAGGCCGGTCTAACCTCGGCCCAACGCCAACTGAGCGACCTTGCTCCGGTGGCGCCCGGCGCGGGCCGGATCGACGACATCATGTTCAAGCCCGGCGAGAGCGTCGCGGCCAATGCGCCGGTCATCTCCATCGTACCGGACGGCGAGGTGAGGGTGCGCTTCTACGTCTCCGAGGCCCAGGTCAACGCGTTCAAGCCCGGCCGCCGGGTGGCGATCGCGTGCGACGGCTGCGCGGCCGGCATGACGGCCACCGTCGACTTCGTGGCTTCGCGGCCGGAGTACACGCCGCCGGTGATCTACAGCCTCGATGCGCGCCAGAAGCTGGTCTTCATGGTCGAGGCCCTTCCGTCCGACCCCCGCGCGCTGGTCCCCGGCCAGCCCATGGACGTGGCGCCGAGCGCCAAGGCGCTGCCGTGCAAGTGAGCAAGGCCCCAACCACCGCGGCCATCGACGTCCGGGGGCTCAACAAGAGCTTCGGCGACAAGCACGTGGTCCGCGACGTTTCGATCCGCGTCGAGACAGGGCGGATCACCGGCTTCCTCGGCCCCAACGGCGCCGGCAAGACCACGACGCTGCGCCTGCTCTGCGGCCTGCTCACCCCCGACAGCGGTGAGGGCCAGGTGCTGGGCCTGAATTTCCGCACGCAGAGCGACGCGATCAAGCGCCAGACTGGCTACATGACCCAGCGCTTCTCGCTCTACGAAGACATGACCATCCAGGAGAATCTGGACTTCGTGGCGCGGGTCTATGGCCTCGACAACATGAAGGGTCGGGTCACTGGAGCGCTCGATCATCTCGGCCTCGGCGACCGCCGCGACCAGCTGGCGGGCGCGCTTTCCGGCGGCTGGAAGCAGCGCCTGGCGCTGGCCGCCGCCACCCTGCACGACCCGAAGCTGCTGCTGCTCGACGAGCCCACCGCCGGCGTCGACCCCAAGGCGCGGCGCGAGTTCTGGGACGAGATCCACGACCTGGCCGACCAAGGCCTGACCGTGTTGGTCTCCACCCACTACATGGACGAGGCTGAGCGCTGCCACGACATCGGCTACATCCTGCACGGTCAGCTGATCGCCCGCGGCACTGCGCAGGAAATCATCGCCAAGTCCGGCCTGGTGACCTTCAACGGCGAAGGCCCAGACATCGGCCGGATCGTCCGCGACCTGGAACACAAGCCGGGCGTTTTAAGCGCATCGGCCTTCGGCGCCGCGGTGCATGTGAGCGGCACGGACCGCGCCGCGCTCGAGCGCGCCATCGCGCCCTACCGCAAGGCGCCTTTCGCCTGGACCGAAGCCAATCCGTCGCTGGAAGACGTGTTCATCCAGCTGATGGGCGACAAGGCCGACGACCGGTACGCCGCATGAAACCCTTGTCCCTCGCCCGCATCGTCGCGGTGATGATCAAGGAGTTCACCCAGCTCCGCCGCGACCGCATCACCTATGCGATGATCCTGGTCATGCCGCTGATGCAGCTCCTGCTGTTCGGCTACGCGATCAACACCGATCCCCGCCACCTGCCGGCCGCCGTCATCTCCTACGATCACGGCCGCTTCGCCAATTCCGTGGTCGCGGCGCTGGAGCGAACCACCTACGTCGATGTCACGCATCTGCCGACCTCTGAAGCTGAGATGGATCGCCTCATGCGCCGCGGCGAAATCTCGCTCGCGCTGACCATCCCGCCGGATTTCTCGGAGCGCGTGCTGAAGGGCGACAAGGCCCAGATCCTGGCCGAGGTCGACGCCACCGACCCTCAGGCCGCCGGCGGCGTGGCCGCGGCCGCCGCGAGCCTGCCCGCCAACGCGCTCGCCAACGACCTCAAGGGCGCCGCAGCGAGGCCTACAGGCGCGCCGCCGTTCGAGGTCGTGGTTCACCGGCTCTACAATCCGGAAGCCATCACCTCGTTCAACATTGTGCCCGGCCTGCTTGCGCTGATCCTGTCGATGACGCTGGTGATGATGACCGCCATGGCGGTGACCCGCGAGGTCGAACGCGGCACGATGGAAAGCCTGCTCTCGACGCCGGCCACGGCCTTCGAGGTGATGATCGGCAAGCTCGCGCCCTATGTCTGTGTGGGAGTCATCCAGACCGTCATCGTCCTCACCCTCGCGCGGCTCCTGTTCGACGTGCCCATGGCCCAGACCCTGGCCGGCTGGTTCGCCCTGTCGGTGGGGATCGTGCTGTTCATCACCAGCAACCTGGCGCTGGGCTATCTGATCTCGACGGTGGTCACGAGCCAGCTTCAGGCCATGCAGATCTCGATGTTCTACATGATGCCGTCGATGTTCTTTTCCGGCTTCCTGTTCCCGTTCCGCGGCCTGCCGGGCTGGGCGCAGTTCATCGGCGAGGGAATCCCGATCACGCACTTCCTGCGGGTTATCCGCGGCTCCCTGCTCAAGGGCCAGGTGCTGGGCGACATGACGCCGGACCTGCTGGCGCTCGGCGCGTTCCTGATCGTTGTGGCGACCCTCACCATCGCGCGGTCGCGAACCACGCTGGATTGAGATGTGCCTAGCGCGCCGCGCTCTTCCCCGGCGCCCCGCTGCCCAGCGCGAACACCACCACCGCCGGCTCGCCCTTCGGCGTCGCGGCGGTCCCGCCGCGGGCGCGGCGGAAGGCCTGGTAGCGGCGCGACAGGTCGCTGATGTGGTTGTTGCGCAGGCCCGTCACCACGGCCACGTACTGGGTCTTGCCGACCGCGTAGGTGATGACGCTGGAGCTCGGATAGTTGTCCAGCGGCGCCTGCCACAGCAGCGTCCCGTCGCGGTCGTCGAACGCCTTCAGGGCCGGGTCGAGGTCGCCGGCGAACACCAGGCCGCCGGCCGTGGCCAGCGCCGAGGTGGAAACCGGCGCGGGCAGGTCATGGCGCCAGCCGAGCTTGTGACCCTTCAGGTCCATGGCCTGCAGCCGGCCCATCATGCCGCTCTTCACCGCGTCGGGGTGGTCGGCGTTGCTCATGCCGACGCCGGAGCTCAGCAGCTGGTAGCCGGTGGGCGGCCCGAAATTCACGCACCACAGGGTCAGCGGCTCGAACAGCAGCCCGCTCTTCGGATTGACCGAGGTCGCCGGCCAGGACCGCGCCCCCGACGGGCCCGGGCAGATCAGGGTCGTGCGCGTCAGATCCGGCATGCGCACGGGATCGATGGTCTTCGCCCCGGTCCTGGGATCGATGCCTGAGATGACGTTCTGGGCGCCGGCGTCGATGGAGAACAGATAGCCGCCGGTCCGGGCGTCCAGCGCGTCCAGGATGCCCATCTTGCCGATGGTCATCACCACCCGGCGCGGCCGGCCGTCGACGGTCATGGTCGTCAGGGTGCGCTCGAACACCCAGTCGAGGTCCCACTGGTCGTTCGACAGGTGCTGGTAGTGCCAGGCGAGCTTGCCGGTGTCCGGGTTCAGGGCCAGCGTCGAGTCGGTATAGAGCGCGTCCTGCGTCGTGCCGGCCACGCCGGAGGGCTTCAAGAGCGGGCCGGTGTCGTAGGTCTGGCCGACGCCGAAGTAGACCAGGTTCAGCGCCTTGTCATAGGTGCCCTGGTCCCAGACCGAGGCGCCGCTGCGCTTATCCAGCGGCAGGCCGTTCCAGCTGTTGCCGCCGGGCTCGCCGGGCCGCGCGATGGTGTGGAACCGCCAGAGCTCCTTGCCGGTGGCGATGTCCATCCCGACGATGAAGCCGCCGCCCGGCGCGCCGCTGGCGGTGACGCCCTGGATCACCTTGTCGCCGACGATCAAGGGTGCGCTGCGCAGCACGAAGGCCTTGCGGTCGGCGGCCGGCGCCTCGATGGCGATCTCGTGGTCCCAGACCTTCTCGCCGGTCCGCGCGTCCAGCGAGATCACGTGCAGGTCGGAGGTCGGCACGAACACGCGCCCGCCCGCCAGCGACAGCCCCATCTTCTGGTTGGACGGCAGGGCGGGCTTGTAGGTGCGCCGCCACAGCACCGTTCCGTTCGCGGCGTCCAGCGCCACCACCATGTCCGGGCTGGTCTGCAGGAACATCACCCCGTCGTGGACGATCGGGGTCGGCATGCTGGGCCCGCTGGGCAGCGGCGCGCGCCAGGCGGGGCTCAGGGTCTTCACCGTGGCGCGGTTGATGGCCGTCAGCGGGCTGAAGTTCTGGCCGTCATAGGTGCGGCCCCACTGCAGCCAGTCGCCCGGCGAGGGGTCGCCCAGCATGGCGGCCGACACGGGGCGCACCTTGGCGAGCTCGGCCGCCGCCGCCGCGCTCGGCGCGACCGGGCCCGGGGCGGGCGCGGCCGCGAACTGGGCCGCCTGCACCTGGGCGTTGCGGCCGGTGATGAAGGCGGCCACGGCGTTCATGTCGCCGCCCGTCAGGCCCGCCGCCATCGGCTTCATGATCCCGCTGCTCAGGGCCTCGACGATCTCCAGGTTGCTGCGGCCGCGCAGCTGCTCGCGGCTGGGCGCGCGGGCGACCGGGGGTTCGTGGCAGCTCTTGCAGCGGGCCTCGAAGATCGCCGCGCCGCCCGTCCCCAGCGCCGGCGTGCTTTCCTGGGCCATGGCCGACCCGGCCAGCAGCGGAAAGGCGCTCAGCAAGCCGATCCAGATCCTCTTCCCCTTGCGGGAAGAGGTGGCCTGCGAAGCAGGTCGGAGGTGGGGTCTCGCAAACATCTCAGCCTCGTTCCCGCCGTCGCCGGTGCGGATAGCGGAGCGCGACCCCACCTCCGTCAGGCATCCGCCTGACACCTCCTCCCACAAGGGGAGGAGGACCCGGTTGAGACGCCCCCGCCTTTATCGATCGGCCCCTAGTTCGACGCCACCGGCCGGGCGCCGCTCGTGGATTCCGACGCCGTCTGCTTCGGCCGCACCAGGTTGGGCCCGCGCACCATGGCGGCGGCCAGTTCGTCGGCGTCCAGGAACCCGTCGTGGTTCTTGTCCAGCTTCGCGAAGGCCGCCAGCAGCCGCTGGCCGGACTGGCCGCGCAGCTCCGACGGCTCCAGCTTGCCGTCCATGTTGGCGTCCAGCGCGCCCATCAGCTGGCCCCTGGCCATCAGCTGGTCGTAGTCGCCGTGCGGCTTGGCCACCGTCTCGCCCACCCAGCGGTAGTGGATGAAGAAGGCCAGCATCTCGTCCGTCGTCTGCTCGCCGAAGGCGATGTTCTTCTTGGGGTCCGGGTTGCCGTGGTTGCGGGTCGAGTTGTCATAGGTCCAGCGGTTGATGATCCGCGACCCGGCCGGGACCATGATCGGCTTTTCCAGATAGAACTCGCACTGCCAGTTGAAGTCGTAGCGGGGCACCGCCAGCACCATCTCCTCATGCCCGTCGGGATAGCGGATCGAGACCGAGGTCGAGCCGCCGCGCACGTGGGCGTGCGCCGTCAGGCCATAGACCAGCATGTCCTTGGGGATGTCGGCATAGGACAGTTCCGGGTGGTATTCCTCGCCGGCCGGAATGGTGATGCCGGTGCCGTACACGCCGTAGGTGCGCATCGGGTACTTCGGCTCCTGGCCCTTCGGGTAGAAGTAGAGCCCGAGCTTGGTGGCCTCGGTCGTGGGCTTCCCATAGGGCGTGTAGTGGGTCTGCATGTGGATGTCGGCGTTGGCCGGCACCCAGACGCCCATGTCCTTGGGCACCAGGTTGATCACCCGGCCCGGGCCCTGGCCGCCGACGCCGCCGGCGGCGGCCTCCTGGCGGATCATCGTCCCGTTCTCGCCGGGCGAGGACAGCGTCGTGGTGACGTGGTGCAGCACCTTCTTGTCGGTCACCAGGAACTCGCTGGCGCGCAGCCAGCGGCCCTCGGTCAGGCCCGAGGCCACCACCGGGTTCTGGTAGGGCAGCACCCCGGTGGCCGGCACGTTCACCGGCGGCAGGGCCAGCACCACGTCCGGCGTGCCCAGCTTCCAGGGCGGGGCGTGGAAGCTCTGCTTGGCCAGCGGGTCCTCGCCGCTCCCGCGCGGGGCGCCGCCCTCGATCCAGTGGACCATGGTCTTCAGCTGGTCGGACGACAGGCCCTCGTTGGGCGCCCAGTGGCCGACCGTCACGTCCGGCTGGAACGGCGGCATGCGGTGGGTCTGCAGCACCTCGCGGATCATCGGGGCGAAGCCCTTGATCTGCTGATAGCTGGTGAGCTGCATCGGCCCCTGGCCGCCGGGCTGGTGGCAGACCACGCATTTGGACTGCACGATCGGGGCGATGTCCTTGGCGTAGGAGATCTCCGACCAGCGGGCCTCGCCCTTCTGCGGATAGGCGATGGCCTCGCCCCTCGCGGGCTCAGCGCCCAGGGCGGCCGGATGGCCGGCCACCAGGGCGTCCAGCGTCTTGCGCGCGGCCGCCGAGCCCACCGGCCCGCGGAAGGCGATGCTCCAGTCCTTGGGATTGAGCACCAGCAGCTCGGCCGAGCGGGTCAGCCCCAGGCTCTCGCCCACCAGCTGCTCGTAGTCGAACAGCACCGGGATCCCCAGGCCCGCGGCGGCCGGGTCGGCGGCCAGCTTGGCGCGCGTGTCGCCCAGCCGCGGATCGATCACCAGGAAATCCACGCCCTGGCTCCCATAGGCCGCCTTCAGCGCCGAAAGCGCCGGCGCGTCGGCCCGGAACTGGGCGTCGCCGGCGGCGTAGGCCACCAGCACGACGGCCTTGTCGTCGTCCATCTTGTAGAGCCGGCGCCCGATGAAGTGCTGGTCGGGAAGCTGGAAGTCGCCGACCCGCTGTGGCCCCGGCGCGTTCAGCGCCGCGCCCTGGCTCGCCGAGCCGCCCGACAGGCCGAGCAGCGCGCCGGCCACGGCCACTGCGGCCATCTTCATGGATTTCGCCATCCCCGCCTCCCATTGGCGACCGCGTTTGACTTGCGGCCTTTCCAAGCGTCGGATCCTCGGTGAAGCCTAGGCCGATTTATGGTGAGGTCTAGTCTTCGTCCGCCGCGCGAAGGAGCGATCCGATGAAGCAGACAGTCCGGGGCCTCATCGCCGGCGCGGCGCTCTGGGCCCTCTGCGGCGCGGCCCTGGCCGCCCCCGCCTACCGCGCGCCGCGCGCCGTCGACGGCCAGCCGGACCTGCAGGGAACCTGGACCAACGCCAGCCTGACCCCGTTCGAGCGGCCCCCGGCGCTGGGCGAGCGCAAGGTGATGACCGCCGATGAGGTCAAGGCCATCGAGGGCCGCCGCGCCGCGGTCATCGCCGCCAGCAACGCGCCCACCAAGGCCAACGTCGACCTCAACAAGCTGCCCTGCTACGCCGCCAACCTGATCGACAGCGGGGCCACGCCGGACTGCGGCTACAACGCCTTCTGGACCGACCATGGCGATGCGGTGATGCGGGTCAACGGCGAGCCCAGGACCTCGCTGATCACCGTCCCGGCCAACGGCCGCATGCCGCCGCGCCTGCCGCGCAAGCCGGGCGCGCCGGCGCCGGTGCGCGGCGTCTATGGCCGCGCCGGCGAGAACCCGGAGAACCAGACCCTGGCCGAGCGCTGCATCACCTCCTTCGCCAACCACGCCGGCCCGGTGATGCTGCCCAGCTTCTACAACTCCAACTACCAGATCGTGCAGGGCCGCGACGCCGTCGCCATCCTGGTGGAGATGATCCACGACGTGCGCATCGTGCGGCTGAACGCCCGGCACAGCCCCACGCGGTCGTGGTACGGCGATAGCATCGGCCACTACGAGGGCGACACCCTGGTGGTCGAGACCACCAACTACAATCCGAACGAGGCCCTGTTCGGCGGCTCGCCCAACATGGTGGTCACCGAGCGCTTCACCCGGGTCGGCCCCACCCGCCTGCGCTACGAATTCAAGGTCGAGGACCCCACCGTCTGGGCCACCCCGTGGGGCGGCGAATACGAGTTCTCGCCCGCCAAGGGCCCGGTCTACGAATACGCCTGCCACGAAGGCAACTACGCCCTGCCCGACATCCTGTCCGGCGCCCGGGCGGCGGAAGCGCAGGCGCGCAAGGCGGGCGCTGCGGCTGGGGGTGGGGCGGCGTCGCAGCGGTAGGGGTGGCGGTCGTCGGCTTTGCGCCAGGAGCGGACATTGGAATCGATCCCGAAAGCGGACGTTCTCAAGCTCACCCGCGCGTCACGTGACAAGGCAAGCTGACGACCGGCACAAAGGAGTTCCTCCAGGGAGAGCGTCGGCTAGATCGATGGCGAAATCCACCGCGGTTCACTTGAGGCGATAGTCCAGTCTGACGCCCCAGGTGGCGGGCATGCCGGCAAAGCGGACGGTGGTGTCCAGATCGTGGTTCGCCGCCGTCCAGTAGTAAGCGTTGGTGACGTTGCGGCCGAACACCGAAAGCCGCCATGCGCCGTCGTGGCTCTCCACGCCGGCCCGAAGATCGAGCAAGGTATAGGCGTCGATCTTGAGGAGCGGCAGGTCGCCGAGCTGGCTGTTAGTGGAGCTCTGGTAGGTGACGTTCCCGCCGACAAATCCGTCCAGCCGGTCGTTCAGCGCCCAATGATAGTCGATGCTCGAGACCAGCTGCCACTTCGGCGTGTTGGGGAACGCCTCGCCGTTGAAATCGGTCAAGGCGCCATTGGGGTCGTAGTTGGTGAAGTGGTTCAGGATTTCGGAGTGGATGTAGGAGCCGCCGGCGCCGACGTCCAGGCCGCGGATCGGCGTCCAGTTGAACTGCAGTTCGGCGCCGGTGATCGCCGAGTGGGGCACGTTGACCAGCTTCAGCAGCGGGCCGAATACCGGGTCCAGCACCCGGCCCAGGATCTGCTTGTCGTCGTAGTCGTCGTGGAAGGCGGCGCCGTTGAGCTGCAGCCTGCGCGCCACCAACGTCGCCTTGAAGCCCGCCTCGTAGGCGAGCACGGATTCCTGCAGGGCTGGCGCGAACTGGCTGGCCGCGCTGGCCGCCAGGTCGGGATAGCCGCCGGCTTTGTAGCCCTTGCTGACATTGGCGTAGAGGAGCACCCCATCGTGCGGGGCCCATTGCGCGCCGGCCCGCCAGGAGACGTTGTTCTGATCCAGCGTTGAGCGAACCAGCCCCGGGACCAGCCCCGGAGCTGCGGTGATGCAGCCGCCCGGCGCGATCGGCGGATTGGCCGGCAGGCCGACCGCCGCGCGGGAGACATTGTAGAGGAATCCGAAGTCCTCGGCCGCCACGCCGTTGCCGTTGTCGCC
Organism: Phenylobacterium sp.; assembly: GCF_036501465.1. GTDB lineage: Bacteria > Pseudomonadota > Alphaproteobacteria > Caulobacterales > Caulobacteraceae > Phenylobacterium. The sequence goes on along the minus strand of NZ_DASYAF010000179.1, from coordinate 5,552 downwards.
AGTGCAGCCGTTGAACGCATCTCTCGACTGGGTGTAGCGGACGCCGCCGTAGATCTTGACGGCCCCGGTCAGGTCATAGTCGGCGCTGCCGAACCCCGCGGTGGTGGTGGCGTGCTGGTTGTCCATGTCGCGGAAGGCCGCGTAGAGCGGCAGGCCGAACGGCACGAAGGTGAAGGCCGGCGTGCTGTCGGGAATCTGCAGGAAGTTGGACTCCAGCACCCGGTCGTTCGCGTCGTTGAAGCCGACGACGAAGTGTCCGCGGTCCATCAGCTTTCCGGCGATCCGCGCCTCCTCCGACCAGGAGGAGATCTCGCCGCGGGTGAACTGGTTGAGGTTGGAGAGCGCCGTGCCGTCGAGGTCCTGGAGCTGCCGCTCGGAATAGCGGCTGTAGGAGGTGATCGAGGTGAAGGTCAGGTCGTGCGGCAAGCTGTAGTCGATCCGCAGGTTGGCCTGCCCGAAGTGGTTGTTGCGATGATAGTTGTCGCCCGGATCGAAGTCGGCGGCGGTGGCCTTGTGCGGCGATAGCGGATAGGCCGACAGGTCCGCGATCGCGGCGGCTGCGGCAGGGATGCTGGGGGACACGCCGATGAGTTGCCCGGCCTGGAGCTCTGAACCATCGACATAGCCGTTGAGGTTCAGCTGGACCTTTAGGTCCGCGTCCGGCGTCCAGGCCAGGATGACCCGACCCGAGGTGAAATCACCGGCGCCGGTTCTTGCGCCCGTCGTGTAGCTCCGCTGCCAGGGGTCCATCTGGGTGTGATCGATCGCGACCCGCGCCTGCAGGGTGTCGGCGACGGGGCCGCTGACAAACCCGCCGACATCGACGGCGTTGTAGCTGCCGTAGCTGGCGTGCGCGCCCGCCTGCAGGGCCGCGGTGGGCTTGGCGTCGATGTAGTTGATCGCGCCGCCCGTGGCGTTCTGGCCGAACAAGGTGCCCTGCGGCCCTTTCAGCACCTCGACCCGTTCCAGATCCAGATCGGCCCCGCGCGTCTCGATGGCGAAGGGTATCGGCGCCTCGTCGGTGTAGATGCTGACCGTGGGCCGTCCGCCCAGGCTGTTGTCGCTGAACCCGACGCCGCGCAGGGTGTAGATCGGTGAGCCGACATAGGAGTCGGCATAGGTGAAGGACGGCGTGATCTTCACCAGATCGCGGGCCTGGTCGATGCCCAGCGCCTGGAGCTGGGCTCCGGTGGCGGCGACGATCGACATCGGCACCTGGTTGACGCTCTCCTCCCGCTTCTCGGCGGTCACCACGATCTCCTGAACGGAGGTCCCGCCGTTGGCGTCGTCCGCGGCGCGCGCCGCCGGCGCCGCCATCAGGACGGCCAGCGACGCGCCGGCCAGCAACAACGCGGGTCTCGCGCTCCACCCAGCGCTTGCGCCGGCGGCATGCCACCGGGCTTCGGTCCTGCTGAGCGCAGCCATGGCGTTTCCCCTTGTCTGTGTCGGCCGATCGTTGACGGCGGCCGCGTGATTTATTCGACGATTGCGAATGTGCGCATATCGTCACGTCGAGAATTGTGTGTCAATATATTCGACACAAAAGTACGGAGCAGGTAGAAGCTGTCGAAGAATGAGGGATGACGCCAAGCCTTCCGCCGACGTGGGCGGCGCGATCGATCCGCCGCCGTCGCCGAAACGGCGCGGCCGACCGTCGAGGCATGGGCTGAAGCGCGAAGCCCTGCTGGAAGCTGCCGCCGGCGCCTTCAACGCGCAAGGAATCGCGGCCACGTCCCTGGCGGAGATCGCCGAGCGGCTCGGCCTCTCGCGGGCCTCGGTCTACTATTACGTCAACGATCGGGCCGAGCTGGTCTTCCAGTGCTATCAGCGGGCCTGCGAGCTGATGGCCGAGGACCTCGCCGCGGCTGGCGAAGCTGGAACCGGGCTCGAGAAAACCCTCGCCTTCATCAATCGTGCGCTCACGCCAGGGCGGGCGCCGACCGCGGTGCTCAGCGAGGTCAACTACCTGTCACCGGCGCATGCCGAAGTGGTGCGAACCGCCAACGACCGCAATGTCGCCGCGCTCATCGGCTTCGTGGAGACCGGTGTGGCCGACGGCAGCATCCGGCCCTGCGACACCGAGGTGGCCGCGCAGACCATCATCGGGACCCTGGCCTGGGGCCGGCTCTCGCCGCAATGGATGGAGGACAGCCGGGGCCGGAAATTCCAGGCTCGGTTCCTGGCCGCGGCGATCGACCTTTTGACTTCGGGCCTGACCACCGACGCCGTGCGGCGCTTCGAAGGACCGATCGACGCCGATCAGTTCCTGCCCAAGCGCTTCAACCCCTTCGACCGGCAGGACGCCTCGGACATGCGGATCGAGCAGCTGTTGACCGCAGCCTCCCGGCTGTTCAACCGCGACGGCATCGAAGCAACCTCGCTGGACGAGATCACCGCCTCGCTCGGGGCGACCAAGGGCGTGCTCTACCACTATCTGCGCGACAAGACCGACCTGGTCGCCCGTTGCTATGAACGCGGCTTCGATCTCTTCGAGCGCTTCGCTGCGGCGGCCGACGACCACGGCGGCGATGGGCTGGAGCGGGCGCTGATCGGCACCCATCTCAACGTCCAGGCTCAGGCCGGCGCGTTGACGCCGCTGGTGCCCCAGCCCGGCCTCGACGCCCTGCCACATCCGCGACGCGACGCGCTTGTGGCGCGCGCCCGGCGGTTGGCCCTGCTGTTCGACCGGCTGTTGCGGCGCGGGGTCGCCGACGGGTCCTGCCGCCCCATCGACACGCGCATGGTCGCCCTGATCGGCGCCGGCGGCTTCGCCTGGTTGCCCAAGTGGCTTCCGCCGGACGATCCGCGCGGACCCCGGCGGTTGGCCGACGAGATCAGCGACATCTACTTCCGCGGCCTCAAGGCTCGCTGAAGACCAGACCAAACGGGAGGACCACGATGAGCACGGTCATCAGTGGCGCCGTAGCGCCGGGTTTCGAGAGAGTTCGCGATGAGTTCGCGGCCAATTTCGGACGTGACGACGCCTATCGCGAGGTCGGCGCATCGCTGGCGGTCTATCGGGGCGAGGCCCTGGTGGTCGACCTGTGGGGCGGCTGGCGCGACGCCGAGCAGACCACGCCTTGGACACCTGACACGCTGGTCAACGTCTGGTCGACCACCAAGGGGGTGACGGCCATCGCCGTGGCCCGGCTGGTCGATCAGGGGTGGCTCGACTACGCGGCGCCGGTCGCCCGCTACTGGCCGGAGTTCGCCCAGAACGGAAAGGCCGAAATCACCGTCTCGCAGCTGCTGTCGCACCAGGCGGGATTGCCGGGGTTCGACGCGGCGACGGCGCTGGCCGACTTCTACGACTGGAACACGGTGACCGGACGGCTGGCGGCCCAGGCGCCGATGTGGCCGCCGGGGACGAAGAACTCCTACCACGCCATGACCTTCGGCTTCCTGGCCGGAGAGCTGATCCGCAGCGCTTCGGGCTTGAGCGTCGGCCAGTTCCTGGCGCACGACGTCGCCGGTCCCCTGGGCGCCGACGTCTTCATCGGCCTGCCCCAGGCGGAAGAGGCCCGCGTATCGCCGCTGATCGCGCCTCGGATCACCGCGGCCTTCGACCTGGACGCCATGGCGCCGGAAGCGCGCGTGGCCCTGACCAATCCCTTGATGGAGCCGACCCTGTGCAACGCGCGCGCCTGGCGCGCCGCCGAGGTTCCCGCCGGCAACGGCCAGGCGAGCGCGCGCGGTCTGGCCCGCCTCTACGCCGCGATGGCCAACGGCGGATCGATGGACGGCGTGCGGCTGATGGGCCGCGAGACCGTCGAGGCGATGATCGAGGTCCAGACCGATCGGGTCGATGTCCTGCTGGGCGTCGCGCCGCAGTGGGGCCGGGGCGTCACGCGCAACGGGGTCGGGGTCTTCGGACCGGAACCCGGGGTCTTCGGCCACGCGGGCTGGGGCGGATCGTTCGGCTGCGGCGATCTCAAGACCGGGCTCGCCGTTGGTTATGTGCTCAACCAGATGGGCGACCGCGTTGTCGGCGACCCCCGATCCGTCGGGCTCTGCGAGGCGATCTATGCCTGCCTCTGAGCTGACTGTACCCAGCGGACGAAATCAGCCGCTAGTTTGTCGGACTGACGGGGCGCCAACGCTCTAGATGGAGCCCTACAACCGCCCCCTCCGATCATCGTGATTGGAAGGGAATCCGTTTGCCGGACCCGGCGTCGCCCCTATAGGCGAGACGTCAGGCCGCGAGAGGGACCGCGATGAAGACCCAGATCACCGAACTGTTCGGCATCGAGCATCCGATCATCCAGGGCGGCATGCACATGGTGGGCTATGCCGAGATGGCGGCCGCCGTGTCCAACGCCGGCGGCCTGGGCATCATCACCGGCCTGACCCAGGGCAATCCCGAGAACCTGACGAAGGAAATCGCCCGGTGCCGCGAGATGACCGACAAGCCGTTCGGCGTGAACCTGACCTTCCTGCCAGCCGTTACCCCGCCGGACTATCCGGGCTTCGTCGACGCGATCATCAAAAGCGGCGTCAAGGCGGTGGAGACCGCCGGCAACAATCCGCAGAAGTGGCTGCCAGCCCTGAAGGAGGCCGGGATCAAGGTGATCCACAAGTGCACCTCGGTCCGCCACTCGCTGAAGGCCGAGGCCATTGGCTGTGACGCGGTCAGCGTCGATGGTTTCGAGTGCGGCGGCCACCCGGGCGAGGACGACGTCGGCAACTGGGTGCTGCTGCCCCGCGCCGCCGAGGAGCTGAAGATCCCCTTCGTGGCGTCGGGCGGCTGCGCCACCGGCAGCCAGCTGGTGGCGGCCCTGGCGCTGGGCGCCGAGGGCATGAACATGGGCACCCGCTTCATGGCGACGAAGGAAGCGCCGGTGCATGAGCATGTGAAGCAGGCGATCCTGGCGGCCAGCGAGCTGGACACCCGCCTGATCATGCGCCCGCTGCGCAACACCGAGCGCGTGCTGACCAACGCCGGCGTCGAGCGCCTCCTGGAGAAGGAACGCACCCTGGGTTCGGCCATCACCTTCGCCGACATCGCCCCGGAAGTGGCGGGCGTCTATCCGGCGATCATGAAGAAGGGCGAGATGGATGCCGGCGGCTGGAGCTGCGGGATGGTGGTGGGCCTGATCCACGACATCCCGACCGTGAAGGAGCTGATCGACGGCATCATGGCTGAGGCCGACGCGATCATCCACAAGCGCCTGGATCGCTTCGCAAGCGCCACGCGACCGGTGGCCAACACATGACCCGAACCTTCATTGCAGTTTCGACTGCAGGGTACGCGACATGGAGGGCAAAGCCATGGCGCTCTACGGCGGCGAAGCCGTCCCGCGGATCTCCGGCATCGCGACCGTGGGCGAGCGCTGCGCACCATCGCCAAGCGCGCGCGATCAGCTAGCTTGCACTGCACAGCTCGTTTTACGGCGGAAATGCGCCAAAACCCGTCCAAACCCCTTCCGCCCCTCCGCGCGCTCCGGCCTCCTCCCGCCCCCACCCACACCGCCCCAAACCCCCACGCGGCAAAGGCTGGCCTTGGACCTCCTGCGGGCGGCGTGTAAGAGGCGAGCCCGGCCCCGGAACGCCTT
>NZ_DASYAF010000178.1:0-13983 GCF_036501465.1 Phenylobacterium sp. | reverse complement strand
TGCGCCGGCACCGGCAACGCCGCCAAGACCGCCAGCCGCGACAAGCAGACCGGCGAGACCAAGCACTTCCCGCTCGACGCCTTCAACCTGATCATCCAGATCAACCTGGTCGGCACCTTCCGCTGCATCGCCAAGTCGGCGAAGGGCATGCTTGACCTGGAGCCGGTCGACGGCGAGCGCGGGGCCATCGTCAACACCGCCTCGGTCGCCGCCGAGGACGGCCAGATGGGCCAGGCGGCCTATTCCGCCTCCAAGGGCGGCATCGTCGGCATGACCCTGCCCATCGCCCGCGACCTGGCCGGCGACGGAATCCGGGTGAACACCATCCTGCCCGGCATCTTCAACACGCCGCTCATGCAGTTCGCCCCGCCGCAGGTGAAGGACGCGCTGGCCGCCTCCGTGCCGTTCCCCAAGCGCCTCGGCGACGCGCCGGAATACGCCCAACTCGCGCTGACCATGATCACCAACGGCTACTTCAACGGCGAGGACGTCCGCCTCGACGGCGCGATCCGCATGGCGCCGCGGTAGCCTCTACCGCAGCGTCTTCTCGAAGAACCGCACCACGGCGGCGTTGAAGGTCTTGTGGAAGGCCGCGCGATCGATGTTGTCGGCGCAGATCATCGGGACCGCCTTGGCGAGCGCGGCGCTGCACGGCGCCATGAAGTCGAAATGATCGGCGGCGGGGACCACATGGTACTCCGCCTTCGGCAGCAGATCATGGACCACCTGGGCGTAGTAGGGCTGCGGCAGGACCGTGTCCCATTCCGCGCGCCACAGCTGCACCGGGACCGTCACCTTGGCCAGGCCGCCCGGGGCGAAGGTGAAGCCCAGAGCCGGAGCCGCCGCCACGGCGGCCTTGATGCGCGGGTCGTGCTCGACCGGCGCCGGCGGCGTCGGGTTGGATGTCTGGGACGCGGCGCCGAACTGGCGCTGCAGGGCGCAGTCGAAGAAGTGCGGGTGCTCGGCGCAGTGCCGGACCGCCAGCGCCATGTCCGGCTCGCCGCCGATCGCGCCCAGCACCGTGAAGCCGCCGGACGAGAAACCGAAGGCGCCGACCTTGCCCGCATCCACCGCGTCGCGGCCGCGCCAGTCGTGGGTCATGTAGTCGATCACCCGCGACAGCTGCGCCGGGCGCTCGGTGATGCGGAGCGAACGGCTGCGATCGCCCACGGTGTCGCCGGTATGGGTCGGCGCGGCCACGATGAAGCCGGCCGCCGCCAGGGCGCGGGCGGTGTCGTAGTGGTCGGCGTTGGACCCGCCCGTGCCATGGGAAATGACGATCAGCGGGTGGCCGTGGCCGACGACCGGCGCGCCCGTCGCCACGGACTGGGTGTAGAGGCCGAGGGGGGTGGGTCGCTCCGGCGCGGCGGCCGGATACCAGATGGTCACCGCCAGCGGCTTGTCTCCGGGAACGGGCGCGCTGGCGGTCTCGAAGCCGACGCTCGCCCCGGCCGGCGTCGCCTGGGTCAGAACCGTCACCGCCACGAATGCGGTCAGGGCCTTCATCATGGTCGCTCCCTTTTGTTGTAAGCGTCGCTAACATTGCGACTCGATGTTAGCTGTGTCAACATAAGATCATGGCGACCCAGCGCGGCTATCATCACGGCGACTTGCGGGCGGCCCTGATCGCGGCGGCGGCGGCGGCCGTCGAGGCGGGCGGGCCGGAGGCGGTTTCCCTACGCGACCTCGCCCAGTCGCTGGGCGTCTCGACCGCCGCGCCCTACCGCCACTTTCTGGACCGCCGCGCCCTGCTGGACGAGGTGGCGGCCCTGGGTTTCGCCGAGCTGGCCAAGGCCTACCAGCGCGCCCAGGCCGACGCACCCGATCCGCAAGCGGCGCTGCGCGAAACCGCCAAGGCCTACCTGACCCTGGCCTTCGGCCGGCCGGGGCTGTTCCGGATGATGTTCGCCAGCGACCTGGTGGACGCGGCCGACGCGCCGACCAGCCTGCTTTCCGCGGCGCGCGAGGCCTGGGAAGGGCTCTACCACGCGGTCACCGCCGCCGATCCGCAAGCCGACCTGGCGAGCGTCAAGCGCCGCACGATCACCGGCTGGGCGACCCTGCACGGCTTCATCACCCTGGTGCAGGGCGGCCGGCTGAAGGGCTTCATGACCGAGCCGCTGAGCGAGGCTGAACTCTTGGAAGCCATCCTCGACAAGACGCTCGGCGAAGGTTGAACCGCGCGCGAGCTGCGCGAAATCGGGCAAACCGCCTCCCCTTCGCGCTCGAAGCGGGGTAGGGATCGCCCGAAAGGCCCAAACGCCAAAGCTCGATGCCCACCGCGCCAGCCCCAATCCGCGAGTCCGCCATCGCCCGCAACGCCCTGGTCGTGCTGGCGGTGCTCGCCAGCGGGGCGACGCTCTACTGGCTGGCGCCGATCCTCACGCCGCTCGCGCTGGCCCTGTTCCTGGCGGTGATGGTCGACGGCTTCGCCCGCGTCCTGAACCAGCGCCTGACGGCCTTGCCCAAGCGCGCCGCCCTGCCGCTGGCGCTGGTGCTGTCCATCCTGCTGTTCGGCGGCACCGCCTTCTTCGTGGCGATCAACGCCACCTCCTTCGTCAGCCAGCTCCTGAACTATGCGCCCAAGCTGGACGCCATCATCGCCCACATCGCCGTCATGGCCGGGGTGAAGAACCCGCCGACGGCGCTGGACCTGATCAAGGGCCTCGACCCCACCACCTACCTGGGCCTGGCCGCTCGCGCGGTGCAGGACTTCGCCTCGACCTCGCTGTTCGTCCTGGTCTACCTGGGCCTGATCCTGGCCTCGCGCTCGGGCTGGGACCGCAAGGCCATCGGCCTGTTCCACAACCGCGAGGAGCGGCAGGACGCGGTGGTCACCTTCCTGCGCATCCGCGACGGGGTGGAGCGCTACCTGTTCGTCCAGACGATCACCGGCCTGATGGTGGCGGGCCTGAGCTGGGCCGCCATGGCCGCCGTCGGGCTGCACGACAGCCTGCTCTGGGCGCTGCTGATCTTCCTGGCGGTCTATATCCCGGTGGCCGGCGGCGTCTTCGCCGGCTGCGCCCCGCCGCTGTTCGCCCTGGTGCAGTTCGACGGCTACGCCCGCGCGGTCGTGCTGCTCGCCGCCCTCCAGGCGATCGGGGTGATCATCGGCAATGTGGTCTACCCGCGGATGCAGGGGCGCAGCCTCAACATCGACCCGGTGGTGGTGCTGGTCTCGCTGGCCTTCTGGAGCGCCATCTGGGGCGTCACCGGCGCCTTTCTTTCGACGCCGCTGACCGTCATGGCCATGGTCATCCTGGCGCAGTTCGACGGAAGCCGGTGGATCGCCGTGATCCTTTCGGCCAACGGCGATCCGCAACAGCTTAAGAACAAGATGCCGAACGAACCGCCCGACGTCGCCGACCCGCCGCCTTCCAAAGGCCCCGCGTCCTCGGCCCGGCGCGCCGTCGCCAAGAGCGCTTGATACGAACGCCTAAGTCAAAGGGTCTTCAACTTGCGAAATCGGTTCCTATCTATGGTGGGCCCCGGGGCGAAGCGCTCCGGTGACTGGACCCGCAACCCCCCAAGCCTGCGGACCCAGCGAGCAGCGAGCGTTCCGCCGCCCCCCCACGGCGGAACCAAACGGCGCCGGACACTCTCCTCCGGCGCCGTCCTCGTATCGGCCTCCTGCGACCTGTCGGCCGCCTTCGACCTGGGGGGCGCGCGATGAACGCCGTCATCGTCAACGGGACCCTCACCAAGGCCATCATGGGCGCGCTGAAAGGCGACCCGGCCCTGAAGGACGCCAAGGCCTTCGCCGCCCAGGCCGCCGCCGACGCCGCGCCTGAGGAACTGCCCGAACTCTCCACCGCGGGGCTCGCCGCCAACCTGGCCGACTTCTGGCGCTTCGGCGAACGCCGCCGCGGCCGCGCGCCGATGATCCGCATCGTGCGCGCCATCGGCCAGGAGACCCGCCTCGATCGGCTGGAGATCGTGCAGGACGACGCGCCCTTCCTGGTCGACTCGATCATGGGCGAGATCGCCGACCAGGGGCTTTCGGTCCGCGCGCTCTTCCATCCCATCGTCGAGGTGCAACGCGACCGCACCGGCATGCGCGGCGGAAGCGGTGTCCCGCATCGCGAGTCGATGATCCAGGTGATCCTGGATTCGGTCGGCGCCGACCGCGAGCACGCCCTGGTCGCCGGCCTCGCCGAGACCCTAAAGGACGTCCGCGCCGCCGTGGACGACTTCCCATCGATGCTTGAGCTGATGGGCAGGACCCTGGCCGAGCTGCAGCTGCACCCGACCCGCGCCTCCAGCGAGGACATCGCCTTCCTGAGCTGGCTGCAGGCCGAGGAGTTCGTCTTCCTGGGCGCCCGGGTCTACGAATATCCGCGGCTGAAGAACGGCGACTACGCCGCCGAGGAGCCGCTCTACCAAGCCACCGACGGCCTGGGCGTGTTGCGCGACCCCTCGCGCACCGTCCTGCGCCGCGCCAACGAGCCGGCGATCCTGCTTGGCAAGGTCAAGGACCGGCTGCTCACCGACCCGGCGCTGACCGTCGCCAAGTCCAACGTCCGCTCCAGGGTCCACCGGCGCGGCTACATGGATTACGTGGGGATCAAACGCTACGACGCCCAGGACCGCCCGGTGGGCGAGGTCCGCTTCGTGGGCCTGTTCACCGCCGAGGCCTACGACCAGCCGGCGCATCTAGTGCCGCTGATCCGCGAGAAGGTCGCCAATGTCCTCAAGCGCGCCGACATGGCGCCCGGCAGCCACAACGAAAAGCGCCTGAAGACCATCGTCGAGAACCACCCGCGCGACGAGCTCTTCCAGATGACCGAGGATGACCTGTTGCGCGTGGCGCTGGGCATCCTGCACCTGAACGATCGGCCCCGCGTGCGGCTGTTCGAGCGCCGCGATCCCTTCGACCGCTTCGCCTCGCTGCTGCTGTTCCTGCCGCGCGACCAGTACGATTCCGAGCTGGCGGACCGGGCCGGCAAGATCCTGGCCAGCGCCTATCGCGGGCGGGTCTCGGCCTCCTACCCCAGCTTCTCCGACGCGCCCCTGGCGCGGGTGCACTACATCATCGGCTTCTCGCCGGGCGAGCACGAGAACCCCGATCTGCGCGGCCTAGAGAGCGCCATCGCCGAGGCCGCCCGCACCTGGGAGGACCGCTTCGAATCCGTCGTGCGCGGGTCAGGCCGCACCTCCACCGAGGTGACCGAGACGCTCGGCCGCTACCGCGAGGCCTTCCCGGCCGGCTACCGCGACCGCTTCGCGCCGGAGGAGGCCCTGGCCGACCTGGCCGTGATCGACGCCATGGCCGACGACCAGCCGGTGTGCGTGCGCGCCTATCGCAGCCCGGCCGACAACGCCGTGCAGTTCCGCTTCAAGCTCTACCGCCGCGGCCTGCCCGCGCCACTGGCCGACGTGCTGCCGATCCTAGACAACATGGGGCTGAAGGCCATCGCCGAGGCCGGCTTCCCGGTCTGCCGCCCGCGCCAGCCGGCCATCTGGGTGCACGACTTCGAGATCGAGGACCCGCGCGGCGCGAACCTGGTGTTCGCCGACCTGAAGGCCGCCTTCGAGGACGCCGTGGTCGCCGTCTGGACCGGCCGCACCGAGAACGACGGCTTCAACCGCCTGGTGATGGAGCTGTCGCTGCCCTGGCGGGACGCGGCCCTGATGCGCGCGCTCTGCCGCCATCGCCAGCAGTCGGGGCTGGATCCCAGCCAGCGCGTGCAGGAGGAAACCCTGGCCGCCCACCCGGCGGTGACCGGGCTGATCCTCGACCTGTTCCGCGCCAAGTTCGATCCGGCGTCGGGCGAAAGCCTGGACGCCCGGCGCACGCGCGCCGGGGCGCTGATGGGCGAGATCGTGGACGCCCTGCAGGACGTCGAAAGCCTCGATGAGGACCGCGTGCTGCGGCGGTTGGCGTTGCTGGTCCAGGCGGCCCAGCGGACCAACTTCTACCAGCCGGCCGAAGATGGCGGACCCAAGCCCTACATCTCCTTCAAGGTGGCTTCGGGCGAACTCGCCGACCTGCCGCTGCCCAAGCCCTACCGCGAGATCTTCGTCTGGGGCGTGGGCGTCGAGGGCGTCCACCTGCGCTTCGGCCCGGTGGCGCGCGGCGGCCTGCGCTGGAGCGACCGGCGCGACGACTTCCGCACCGAGGTGCTGGGGCTGGTGAAGGCCCAGCAGGTGAAGAACGCGGTGATCGTGCCCGTCGGCTCCAAGGGCGGCTTCTATCCGAAGCAGCTGCCCAAGGGCGGGACCCGCGCCGAGGTCCAGGCCGAGGGCATCAGCGCCTACAAGACCTTCCTCTACGGCCTGCTGGACATCACCGACAACCTGGCGCCCGACGGCAAGGTGATCCGGCCCACTCAAGTCATCGCCTTCGACGGCGACGACCCCTACCTGGTGGTGGCCGCCGACAAGGGCACGGCCACCTTCTCCGACATCGCCAACGGCGTGGCCGAAGACTACGGCTTCTGGCTGGGCGACGCCTTCGCCTCCGGGGGCTCGGCCGGTTACGACCACAAGGTCATGGGCATCACTGCCCGCGGCGCGTGGGAGGCCGTGAAGCGCCACTTCCGCGAGCTCGGCAAGGACATTCAGGCCGAGCCCTTCACCGTCGTCGGCTGCGGCGACATGTCGGGCGACGTGTTCGGCAACGGCATGCTGCTGTCCAAGCAGACCAGGCTGCTGGCCGCCTTCGACCACCGCGACATCTTCCTCGACCCCGATCCGGACCCGGCCAAGACCTGGACCGAGCGCAAGCGGATGTTCGACCTGCCGACCTCGTCCTGGCAGGACTACGACAAGAAGCTGATCTCCAAGGGCGGCGGCATCTTTTCGCGGAGCCTGAAGTCCATCCCGCTCTCGGGCCAGGTGAAGGCCATGCTGGGAGTCAGGGCCGACACCATGGCGCCCACCGAGCTGATCAACGCCATCCTGAAGGCGCCCGCCGAACTGCTCTACCTGGGCGGCATCGGCACCTATGTGAAGGCGCAGGGCCAAGCCAACGCCGACGTGGGCGACAAGGCCAATGACGCGGTGCGCGTCAACGGCGTGGACCTTCGCGTGAAGGTCGTGGGCGAAGGCGCGAACCTGGGGCTGACACAAGCCGGCCGCATCGAGTTCGCCATGGCGGGTGGGCACATCGACACCGACGCCATCGACAATTCGGCAGGCGTCGACACGTCTGATCACGAGGTCAACATCAAGATCCTCACCGGCATGCTGGAGCGCACCGGCGAGCTCACCCGCAAGAAGCGCGACGCGCTGCTGCAGTCGATGACCGACGACGTGGCTAGCCACGTGCTGGCGCACAACTACGACCAGACCCTGGCGCTCTCGCTGATGGAGATGGACGCGCTGGGCGAAATGGCGCCCTACGCCCAGTTCATGGGCGAGCTGGTCCAGGCCGGGCGGCTGGACGTCAACGTCGAGGGCCTGCCCGACGGCCCCGGCATGGCCGAGCGCCTGGCCGCCGGCAAGCCGCTGACGCGGCCGGAGCTGGCGGTGCTGCTGGCTTACGGCAAGCTGGAGCTGAAGCGCGAAATCGTCGCCAGCGAGGCGCCGGACGACCCGTTCTTCGAGCGGCTCCTGGAGCACTACTTCCCCAAGCCCATGCGCAAGTGGGCCGAGCCCATGCGCCGCCACCGCCTGCGCCGCGACATCATCGCCACCGTGGTCGCCAACGACATCATCAACCGTTGTGGGCCCAGCTTCCCGGCGCGCCTGATGCCGGCGGCCGGCGCCGACGCGCGCGCCTTCACGGCGGGCTATGAGGCGGCCAAGGCGGTGCTTGGCGTGCCCGCGCTGTGGGACGCCGTCGCGGCCCTGGACGGCAGGATTCCGGCCGGCGGCCAGATGGCGCTGTTCCGGCGGATCGCCGCGGCCCTGCGCGGATCGACCTTCTGGCTGACCCGCCGCGCCGCGCGCGACAAGCTCGACGTGGACGCCCTGGTCAAGGCCTATGGGCCGAGCTTCCAAGGCCTGCTGAAACTGATGCCGGCCATCCTGTCGCCGATCGAACAGGCGCAGGTGGACGCCCGGATCCGCCAGCTCACCGAGGCCGGCGCGCCCGCCGACAAGGCCCGCGCCGTGGCCGTCCTGCAGCCGATGACCATCGCCGGCGACCTGGTCGACCTGGCCGACGCCTCCAGCTGGCCGCTGGCCAATGTCGCACGGCTCTACCACGCGGTGGGCGAGAGCTTCTGCTTCGACCGGGTGCGCCAGGCGGCGGGAGCCTATGCGGTGGGCGACACCTTCGAGCGGATGGCGCTTCGCCGCCTGATCGAGGATCTGCTCACCCAGCAGACCGATCTCACCCGCACCATCATGGCCTTCGCCGGCGGCTCCCAGGCCGGCGAGACCGCCGACCACGCCCGCGACGCGGCCTCGGCCTGGTCGGCGCTCAGGACCGACAAGGTGAGCGTGGCGCGCCGCACGATCGACGAGATCGAGGCCGCCGGCGCGTCCTGGACCTTCGCCAAGCTGACCATCGCCAACGCCGCCCTGCGCGAGCTGGCGGCGGACGGCGCCAAGCGCAAACGGTGAGGCGCGCCGCCATCGCCAGCATCGCGCTGGCTGTGGCCCTCGCAGCCACGGCCGCGCCGGCTGCGGCGCAGTCGCTGCGCACCCTCGACGGCAAGGCGTTCACCCCGGCCGGCGCCGACCGCAAGGTCCGCGCCCTGATGCAGGCCGGCCAGGTCCGGGGCCTGGCCGTGGCGCTGATCCGCGACGGCCGGGTGGCCTATCTACGCGGCTTCGGCGCCCGCGACGCCCGGGGCGATCCCCTGACCCCGGACACGGTGATGTACGCAGCCTCGCTCACCAAGGCGACCTTCGGGGTGCTGGTCATGCAGCTGGTCGCCGATGGCAAGGTCAACCTCGACCGGCCGATCGCGACCTATCTGCCCAAGCCGCTGCCAGACTATCCGAAGTACGCCGACCTCAAGGGCGACCCGCGCTGGCGTAAGCTCACCCTTCGCATCCTGCTCGACCACACCTCGGGCATCGCCAACTACCGCGGCCTCGAGCCGGACGGGAAGTTGCGCTTCCACCGCGATCCCGGCCGCCGCTTCGGCTACTCGGGCGAGGGGATCAACCTCGCCCAGTTCGTGCTGGAGGAGGGACTGAAGATCGACGTGGCCGCCGAGCTGCAGCGCCGCATCTTCGACCGCTACGAGATGAGCCGCACGGGCCTGACCTGGCGCGACGACTTCGCCGACAACGTCGCCGACAGCTTCCTGGCCGACGGCTCGGTCCAGCCCCACCAGCGCCGCGCCAGCGTGCGCGCCGCCGGCTCCATGGACACCACGCCGCGCGACTGGTCCCGCTTCCTGGCCGCCGTGGTGCGCGGCGAGCCCACGGGCCCCGAAGGCCTGCGCGAGATGATCCGGCCGCGGGTGTTCATCGACAGCGCCACGGAGTTCCCGAGCCTGACCGAGGAGACCACCGACGAGAACTACGCCATCCGCCTGGGCTATGGGGTGGGCTGGGGCGTCTACCAGAGCCCCTTCGGCCACGCCTTCTTCAAGGAGGGGCACGACGACGGGACGCAGAACTATGCGCTCTGCATCCAACAGCGCCGCTCCTGCATCCTGGTGATGTCCAACACCGACCGCGCCGAGGCGATCTTCAAGCCGCTGGTCGAGGCCCTGATGGGCGACGTCGCCCTGCCCTGGAAATGGGAAGGCTACACGCCCTACGACCAGCCTAGTGGCGGAACACCCGCACCCCGGTGAACACCATGGCCACGCCGCGTTCGTCGGCCGCCTCGATCACCGCCTTGTCGCCGATGGACCCGCCCGGCTGGATCACCGCGGTGCAGCCGGCGTCGGCCGCCTGGATCAGCCCGTCGGGGAACGGGAAGAAGGCTTCCGACGCGCAGGCGGAGCCTGTCAGGTCCAGGCCGAAATCGGCGGCGCGCAGGGCGGCGATCCGGGCGCTATCCTTGCGGTTCATCTGCCCCGCGCCGACACCCAGGGTCTGGCCGGCCCGCGCATAGACGATGGCATTCGATTTCACGTGCTTGGCGATGG
This sequence comes from Phenylobacterium sp., assembly GCF_036501465.1. Classification (GTDB taxonomy): domain Bacteria; phylum Pseudomonadota; class Alphaproteobacteria; order Caulobacterales; family Caulobacteraceae; genus Phenylobacterium. The sequence continues at coordinate 3,985 of NZ_DASYAF010000178.1, read as the reverse complement.
TGAAGGCGAACAGCATGTCGCGCACCTCCGTCTCGGTGGGCGAGCGCTTGGTGACCACCTTCAGGTCGGCGGGCGTCATCCGCGCGTCGTCGCGGCCCTGGACCAGGAAGCCGCCGGCCACCGACTTGAAAGTCAGCCCCTTGGCCAGCGGATCGGGCAGGCCGTCGGTGGTGAGCAGGCGCACATTCTTCTTTTTCTTGAAGAGCTCCAGCGCGTCCTCGTCGACGCCGGGCGCGATCACCACCTCGGTCAGCAGCTTGAGGATCTCCTCGGTCGTCTTCGCATCCAGCCTGTGGTTGAAGGCGATGATGCCGCCGAAGGCGCTCACCGGGTCGCAGGCCAGCGCCCGCTCATAGGCCTCCAGCACGCTCTTGCCGGTCGCCACGCCGCAGGGGTTGGCGTGCTTGATGATCGCGCAGGCCGGCCCGGCCGCGGGGTCGAACTCGGCGATCAGCTCGAAGGCCGCGTCGGTGTCGTTGATGTTGTTGTAGCTGAGTTCCTTGCCCTGCCAGAGCCTGGCGGTGGCCACGCCGGTGCGCGGGTTCGGGAAGCGGTAGAAGGCCGCGGCCTGGTGCGGGTTCTCGCCATAGCGCATGGTCTGGACCAGCTCGCCGGCGAAGCTCTTGCGCTGCGGCCATTCCTCGCCCAGCGCCTGTGCGAACCAGGTCGAGATGGCGCTGTCATAGGCCGCCGTGCGCGCATAGGCCCGCGCCGCCAGCGACTTGCGCAACGAAAGGCTCGTGGTCCCGCCGTTCGCCTGGGCTTCGTCCAGCACCGCGCGCAGGTCGGCGATCTCGGTGCAGACGCAGACGTAGCCGTGGTTCTTGGCCGCCGAGCGGATCATCGCCGGGCCGCCGATGTCGATGTTCTCCACCGCCGTGGCGTAGTCGGCGCCCGTTGAGGTGGTCAGGGCGGCCACGGTGGCTTCGAACGGGTAGAGGTTCACATAGACGAGGTCGATGCCGCCGATGCCGTGCTCGGCCATGGCCTTGGCGTGCTCGGGCGCATCGCGCACGCCCAGAAGGCCGCCGTGGACGATGGGGTGCAGGGTCTTCACCCGGCCGTCCATCATCTCCGGGAAGCCGGTGAGTTCGGAGATGTCCTTCACCGCCAGGCCGGCGTCGGCGATCGCCTTGCGCGTGCCGCCGGTGGAGACCAGTTCCACCCCTAGGGCCACCAGCGTTTTGGCGGCTTCGATCAGGCCGGTCTTGTCGGAGACTGAGATCAGGGCGCGCTTCAGCGGCGCGCGGTCGGGTGACGGGGGAAAATCGGGAGCGGCAGGCATGGCATTCTCCTCTCGGATTGAAAGAGACATGCCCAGGCGCGCGGCGAAGATATGGTTCCGCGCTCCCCGGTGGTCGCCCACCTTGAAAATCGCCAGTCACGCGGAATGGCTGGGGCTTAGGCCGCGCCTTCCGGCTCGTCAACCGCCGCGCCCTCGACGATGCGGCTCTCCACGCGATCGTGAGCCGGCGACAGCTTCCAGCGCAGCTTGGCGCCGGCGTCGAGGCGGGCCTGGCCGCGCAGCACGATCTGCTGGCCGTGGCGCAGCTGGCCGTCCTCCTGGCAGATCGAGGGCTCCAGGCTGACGTCGGCGGCGTCGTTTCGCAGCCACCAGCCGGCGTCGTCGCCCTCGGCCTTGATCAGCACGCTCTTCTTGTCGCGGGCGATCAGGGCGCTGACCTGCGGCGCCAGGTGGAAGCGGACCACGAAGGGGATGAACCGGCGGCCCTCGGCGCCGCCGCGCTGGCGCAGCGGGATCAGCGCGTCCTCGCCCCGCACCTCGTCGATGTCTTCGCTGAGGTAGAGCTTGCGCCGGTGGATCAGGCCGAAGCGGTAGACCCAGCCGTCCTGGGCCGCCTCCAGCCACTGGGCGTCGCGTTCCACCTGGCGGCTGACCTCGGTCACCGCATAGGCGTCGCGCAGGCGCGGGCCCAGCACCTGGGCCGGAAACCCCTGCAGCGGCGTCCCGCAGGCCGCCTCGCCCAGGCAGGCGCAGGAGGCGGCCTCGGCCAGGCGCAGCGCCGCCGGCCCGGCGCCGGTCGGCGACCAGCCCGCGCCCACCACCAGCCGCTTGCCGCCGGCCAGGATCTCCAGCGCCAGCGGTTGGCCACAGGCGGCGAGGCTCCAGGCGCCCGGCGCGGGCGCGCCGGCGTCGGCCACGATCTGCAGCGCGCGGCCCTCCAGCCGGTGATAGCCGCCGCAGGTGTTGGGCGCCTCGCGGTCCGCCGCGCCATCCTGGGCGCGCGCCGCGGCGACATAGGCCGGCTCCAGGCTCTCGCCGCCCTGGAAGGCGGCCAGCCGCCCATCGGCCAGGGTGAAGACCCTGAGCGCACCGGCCAGCCGCTCGAGCGCCTGCATCATCTCCCAGGGCGCGGCCACGCCCAGCTGGGCCAGGGCGTCGTCCAGGACCTGCAGGTCGAAGAACAGCTCCAGCGCCGCCTGCGGGCTGCGGCTCGCGTGGCTCCCGTCGGGGCGCACCGTCGCGGCCAGCCGGCCCGGCAGCCGCCGGAGCGCCCGGTCCAGCAGCCCCTCGCCCGCCGCGCCGCCGAGCGTCGCCCCGGCGATCGCAGCGACCACCGCCCGCTCCGCCGCCCGCAGCGGGCCGTCGTTCAGGGCCAGCAGGTAGCGCGCCTGGCGGGCCAGGTCGGATGCGATCTGGTCGGCCTCGGCGTCGGACGCCGGGCCGCTGAGCGCGCTTGCCGCGCAGGCCAGGTTGTACACCCGGCGCTCCAGGATCGGCCCGTCCCAGGCGAAGCGGTTCCAGTCGCCGAACAGCCGGCGCCAGCCCAGCGTCAGGCGCAGCGCCTCCCAGGCGCCGGGCTCGCCATGGACCGTCAGGTCCTTCAGCCAGCCGAAACCGTGCAGGGCGGCGGCGAAGCGGCGGTTGGGGCTCGGCCGGTCCCAGGGGTCGCCGCGCGGTCCCATGGTCAGGGTCTCGCCGCCCAGGACGAAGCCGCCCGCCAGGATGCGCCGCCCCGCCTCCGGGTCCGGTGGGCGAAGGTCGCGCGGATGGGCGGCCAGGCCCTCGGGCTCGGGCCGGTCCAGCAGGGCCAGGTTCAGGGCCGAGGCGCGCCACTCGACGCCCGGCCGCTTCAGCGCGCCGGCCAGGGCGGCGTAGAGCGGATAGCCGATCGAAAGCCGGTCGAGGATGCTGGACAGGGCCGACGCGGGCATCGGCGCGCCCCCGCCCGTCAGGCGCCGCGCAGGGCGGCGATGTTGGCGGCGTAGGCCATGGGGCCGCCCCGGAACACCGCCGTGCCCGCCACCAGCGCCGTGGCGCCGGCCTCGACGCACAGCTTCGCCGTCTCCGGCGTCACCCCGCCGTCCACCTCCAGCGGGATGTCGCGGCCGGTCTCGTCGATCATCGCCCGGAGCGCCGAGATCTTGGCGAGCTGCGAGGGCATGAATGTCTGGCCGCCGAAGCCAGGATTGATCGACATCACCAGCACCTGGTCGACGTCGTCCATCATCCAGCGGATCACCGAGGGGTCGGTCGAGGGGTTGAACACCACGCCCGCCTTGGCTCCCAGCTTGCGGATGTGCCGCAGGCTGCGGTTGAGGTGCGGCCCGGCCTCCGGGTGGATCAGCAAATGGTCGGCGCCCGCGTCCCGGAACGCCTCCAGATAGGGATCGACCGGCGAGATCATCAGGTGGACGTCCACGGGGATCGTCACATGCGGCTTAATCGCCTTCACCACCTCCGGGCCGATGGTGATGTTGGGCACGAAGTGACCGTCCATGACGTCCACGTGCAGCCAGTCCGCGCCGGCCGCCTGCACCGCCTCGCCTTCCTCGCCCAGCTTGGCGAAGTCGGCCGACAGGATCGAGGGCGCGATGATCGTCGCTCGTTGGGGCATGGTTTTGAGTTAGCCCGTGTGACCCGGCCGGCGCAAGGCGGGGCGCCTCAGCTCTTCGGCCGTGACGCCTTCTCGGCGATGCCGGAGGTTCCCTCGCGGGCCTCCAGCTTGGCGGCCACCGCGTC
>NZ_DASYAF010000177.1:0-25080 GCF_036501465.1 Phenylobacterium sp. | reverse complement strand
CTCGTCCGTGAACGGAAGGGCGAGGAAGCCGCTGACGCCTTGGAAGCCAGCGGCCAAGCCCCCGAGGATTGGGCGCCGTGACCGATCCCCTCTCGGGGAATTGGGCGGCCGCCAAGCGGATCGTCGTCAAGGTCGGCTCCTCGCTCCTGGTGGGACCGGACGGCGCCGACGCCCATTGGGTGGCCGCCTTCGCCGCCGATGTGGCCCGCCTGCGCGCCCGGGGCCAGCAGGTGCTGGTGGTCTCCTCCGGCGCCGTCGCCCTGGGCCGCCGGCGCCTGGCGCTGGGCCGTAGGGCTTTGACTCTCCCCGAGAAACAGGCCGCCGCCGCAGCCGGCCAGTCCGGCCTGATGCGCGCCTGGGAGGAGGCGCTGGAGCCGCACGGAATCGCCGCCGCCCAGGTGCTACTGACCCGCGACGACACCGAGGTCCGCCGCCGCTGGCTGAACGCCCGGGCCACCGTAGAGACCCTGCTGGCCCTCGGCGTGGTCCCGGTGGTCAATGAGAACGACACCGTGGTGACCGAAGAAATCCGCTATGGCGACAACGACCGCCTGGCCGCCCGCGTGGCCCAGATGATCGGCGCCGACCTGCTGGTTCTGCTGTCCGACGTGGATGGCCTCTACACCGCCGATCCTCGGCATGATCCGTCAGCGGAGCATTTGCCTCGCGTGGCGCGCCTGACCCGCGAGGTCGAGGCCATGGCCGGCGGCGCGAACCTGGACGACGGCGTGGGCACCGGCGGCATGGCCACCAAGCTCGCCGCCGCGCGGATCGCCAGCGCCGCCGGCTGCGGCACGGTGATCACCCTGGGCTCGCGGCCCTCACCGCTGCAGGCTGTGGAGGACGGAGAGCGCGCCACCTTGATCGGGCCGTCCACCACGCCGGCAGCCGCCTACAAGGCCTGGATCGCCGGCTCGCTGGCCCCGGCCGGCGTGCTGGTGGTGGACGCCGGCGCGGCCGAGGCGGTGCGGCGAGGCAAGAGCCTGCTGGCGGCCGGCGTACGCCGCGCCGAGGGCCGCTTCGACAAGGGCGACGCGGTGGTGATCCGCGATGAGGCCGGCCACGAGATCGCCCGGGGCCTGGTGCGCTATGAGGCCGAGGACGCGGTGCGCATCCTGGGCCTGAAAAGCGGGGCGATCGAGGCGGCGCTCGGCTACACCTCAGGGCCCCTGGTGCATGCGGACGACCTGGCGCTGGCGGCCCATTCCGCTCAGGCCTGAGAGAGATCGCCCGGCGTATCCACGTCGAACAGCACCCCGTCGTCGGGACTCTCCACCAGCGCCAGGCGATCGCCCAGGCCCTGCAGCACGCCGCGCGCTCCGGCGTCGCCGGAAAGGCCGATGAGGTCGGGGAACAGGGTCCGGTCCAGCAGCACCGGATTGCCGCGCCGGCCCTGGAACACTGGCGCCGCCGCCAGCGCGCCGGCCGCTAGGGCTGCAGCCATTCGCCCGAGCACCACGGTCGGCACGCGCGGCATGTCGCCCAGGAAGACGAAGGCGCCGCCGGCGTCGGCCGGCAGGCTGGCGATGCCGACCCGCAACGAGGCCGCCATGCCCTCGGCGTGGTCAGGCGCATGCACGACCAGCACTCGGGGGTCGAAGGATCGCGCGACCGCCGCCACCGCCTGGGCGTCCGCGCCGATCACCACGGTCACGCTGCGCGCCGGCGCGGCGAAGGCGGCGGCCAGCGCGCCCTGCAGCAGCACGCCGGGACCCCAGGCGGCGGTCAGCTTGCCGCCGCCGAACCGCGAGCCCGAACCGGCGGCCAGAACCACAGCCTCCAACACGGGACCTGTCGCCAAGGCCGCTTCCTCTCTATGTTTACAGCCGCATGACGCCCTATGACGCCTCCTCGCCGCAAGGCCAGAACGCACTGGTCGACGCCTTCGGGCGGCAGGTGACCTATCTGCGGGTGTCGGTCACCGACCGCTGCGACCTGCGCTGTGTCTACTGCATGAGCGAGCACATGACCTTCCTGCCGAAGGCCGAGGTGCTGACGCTGGAGGAGCTGGACCGCATCGCCAGCGCCTTCGTGGGGCTGGGGGTGAGGAAGCTGCGGATCACCGGCGGCGAGCCCCTGATGCGCAAGGGCGTCCTGGGCCTGGTCGAGAACCTGGGCCGGCATCTGAAGACCGGCGCGCTCGACGAGATCACGCTCACCACCAACGGCACGCGGCTGGCGGAATTCGCCGGCGCGCTGGCCGCCGCCGGCGTCCGGCGGGTCAACGTCTCGCTGGACACCCTGAAGCCGGATCTGTTCCGCACCCTGACCCGCGGCGGCGACCTTTCCAAGGTGCTGGCTGGCATCGATGCGGCCCAGGCGGTCGGTCTGAAACTGAAGATCAACGCCGTGGCGCTCAAGGGCGACAACGCCGCGGAGATTCCCGAGCTGGTGACCTGGGCCCACGGACGGGGCATGGACATCACCCTGATCGAGACCATGCCGATGGGCGAGGTCGACGTCGACCGCACCGCCGAATTCATCTCGCTGGCCGAAGTTCGCCGCGGGCTGGAGAGCTTCTGGACGCTCGCCGACCTGCCGCTCTCCACCGGCGGCCCAGCCCGCTATGTGGCGGTGCAGGAGACCGGCGGGCGGCTGGGCTTCATCACCCCGCTCAGCCACAATTTCTGCGAGGCCTGCAACCGGGTGCGGCTGACCTGCACCGGGACCCTGCACACCTGCCTGGGGCGCGAGGACGCCGCCGATCTACGCGCTGTGCTGCGCGCCGGCGCCTCGGACGCCGATCTGGTCGCCGCGATCCGCGCTGCGGTGGACGCCAAGCCCAAGGGCCACGATTTCCACATCGCCCGCGCCGCCCCGCCGGCGGTGGCGCGGCACATGTCCACCACGGGCGGCTGACCATGGCCCGGGTGCTGCTGTTCGGGCGGCTGGCCGACGTGGCCGGATGGCGTGAACGGCAGGTGGACTGCATATCGATCCGTACGCTGCGCGACCTCCTGGCCGCGGAAGACGAGGCCCTAGGCCAGGCGCTGGCCGGCAAGGGAATCCAGGTGGCGCTGGACCAGGCGATCGTGCGCGGCGACGCGAGCCTGACGGCGAAGTCCGAAGTCGCCTTCCTGCCACCGATGAGCGGGGGCTAGATGACCCTCCTTCGCCAAGGCTGCGGAGGGCAGGTCCGCCTCACCGACCAAGCGTTCGACCCGGGCGCGGAGCTTGCCGGGTTCGCGAAGGATCGGGCCGAGGTCGGGGCCGTGGCCACCTTCACGGGCCTCGCCCGCGCCGATGGCGGCGCGACCCAGAGCCTGGAGCTGGAGGCCTATCCCGGCTTCACCGAGGCGCGGATCGGCGAGTTCGCCCAGGCGGCTCGCGCGCGCTTCGATCTGCTCGATCTCGCCATCGTCCACCGCGTGGGCAGGATGGCGCCCGGCGAGCCGGTGGTGTTCGTGGCGACGGCGGCGCGCCACCGTCGCGCGGCCTTCGAGGCCTGCGACTACCTGATGGACTACTTGAAGTCCCGCGCGCCCTTCTGGAAGAAGGAACATGGCCCGGACGGCGCCCGCTGGATCGAGCCGCGGGCCGAAGACCACGCCGACATTTCCCGCTGGGACAAGGAGACCTGACGTGAACGCGCTCACCCCCGGTGGCAAGATCGACGCGACCAGGACGCTGAAGTCGGTGCGCGTGGCGGTGTTGACCATCTCCGACACCCGCGACGCCGAAAGCGACACGTCCGGAAACATCCTGGCCGCGCGGGTCACCGAGGCCGGCCACGAGCTCGCCGACCGCGCCATCGTCCGCGACTCGGTGGATGAGATCCGCGGGAAGATCGAAGCCTGGGCGGCCTCCGGCTTCATCGAAGCCATCGTCACCACCGGCGGCACCGGGATCACCGGCCGCGACGTGACGCCCGAGGCGGTCGAGCCGCTGTTCGACAAGAAGCTCGACGGCTTCTCGGTGGTCTTCCACATGGTGAGCTATCAGACCGTCGGCCTTTCCACCCTGCAGTCGCGCGCCACGGCGGGCATCGTGAAAGGCGTCTTCGTCTTCTGCCTGCCGGGCTCCAACGGGGCGGTGAAGGACGGCTGGGACAAGGTGATCTCGCCCCAGCTCGACAGCCGCCACGGGCCCTGCAACATGGTCGAGCTGATGCCCAGGCTGCTCGAGCAATGAGGCGTCTCGAACCATGAGCAAGCTCAGCCACCTGGACGAAGCCGGCCGCGCTCGGATGGTCGATGTCTCGGGCAAGCCGGCGACGGCGCGCGAGGCGGTGGCTGAAGGCTTCCTGCGCATGGCGCCGCAGACCCTGGCGCTGGCTACCTCCGGCGCGGGCGCCAAGGGCGACGTGTTCGCGGTGGCGGAGCTGGCCGGGGTGATGGCCGCCAAGAAGACCGCCGACCTGATCCCCATGTGCCATCCGCTGGCGCTGTCGAAGGTCGAGGTTCGGGTCGCCGCCGCCGATGGCGGGCTCACCGTCACCGCGCGGGTGAAGACCACCGGCCCGACCGGCGTGGAGATGGAGGCCCTGACGGCGGCCTCGGTCGCCTGCCTCACGCTCTACGACATGCTGAAGGCCGCCCAGAAGGACATGGTGATCGAAGCCGTGCGCCTGGTCTCCAAGACCGGGGGCAAGGGCGGGGACTTCTCCGCCCCCTAGACCGCATTCCCCGCGGAGGCGGGGGCCCAGGTGTTTTTCGTTCAAACCACGGAGGACACGGAATTCACGGAAAACGTCCGCGCCTTCCGTGCTCTTCCGTGAATTCCGTGGTTCAAAAAGCCTGGGTCCCCGCTTTCGCGGGGATAATCGGAGCAAGGAATGAAACTCCTTCCCGTGGACGAAGCACGTTCACGCATGCTGGCCGAAATCGCGCCGCTGGCGGCGGAGACGGTCCCGCTCGCCCAGGCGATCGGCCGGGTGTTGGCGCACGACGTGGCCGCCGTGCGCGACCAGCCGCCGTTCGACGCCTCGGCCATGGACGGCTGGGCGGTGCGCTCGGGCGATTGCCCGGGAACCTTGAGGATCGTCGGCGAGAGCGCCGCGGGCCACGGCTTCGAGGGCGCGGTGGGCGCGGGCGAGGCCGTGCGTATCTTCACCGGCGCCGCGCTCCCTGCGGACTGCGACGCCATCGTCATCCAGGAGGACGCCGCCCGCGACGGCCAGGGCGTGCGCGTGCCGGCCGTCGATGCCGGGACCTTCGTCCGCCCGGCCGGCGGCGACTTCGTCGCGGGCGCGGTGCTGGCGGCGAAGGGGACGCGGATCGATCCCTGGCGGCTGTCGCTGGCGGCTTCGGCCGGACGGGCGGAGGTTGCGGTGGCGCGCCGCCCGCGCGTGGCCCTGCTGTCCACCGGCGAGGAGATCGTCGAGGCGCCGGCCAAGCCCGGCCGCTTCCAGATCTACGATTCCGGCGTTCCGGCCCTGGCGGCGATGATCGAGGGCTGGGGCGGCGTCCCGGTGCGCGTCCGGCCGGTGCGCGACGAGCTCGAGGCGGTGGTCACGGCGCTGAAGGGCGCGGACGGCGACCTCGTGGTGACGGTTGGCGGCGCCTCGGTGGGCGACCACGACCTGGTGCGCGCGGCGGGCGAAGCGCTGGGCCTGGCGCTGCGGGTGGAAAGCGTCAACGTCCGGCCGGGCAAGCCGACCTTCTTCGGGGTGCTGGGTGACGGCCGCCGGCTCCTGGGCCTGCCGGGCAATCCCGCCTCGGCCTTCGTCTGCGCCGAGATGTTCCTGAGGCCCATCCTGGCCGCCTACCAGGGCGCGCCGACCGAGCCGGTGACCATCGCCGCCCGGCTCGCCCAGCCGCTGCCGGCCAACGGGTCGCGCGAACACTGGATGCGGGCCAGGCTCGCCTACGCGGACGGCGAGGTGACGGTCGCGCCCTACCGCGACCAGGACTCATCCCTGGTCAGCGTCTTCGCCGCGTCCGACGCCCTGCTGCGCCGGTTGGCGGGCGCTCAGGCCGCCGAGGCCGGCGCCGTGGTCGAGGTGCTGCCGCTCATCCGCGCATAGCGCAGGGCTGTGATCTCGCCGATCACCGAGATCGCCACCTCCCAGGGCGCCTTGCCGCCGATGTCGAGGCCGATGGGGGCGTGCAGCTTGGCGAACAGATGCTCCGGCGCGCCGTCGGCCCGCAATGGCGCCAGTCGCTCCGCCACCCGCTTCTTCGCGCCCAGGAGGCCCACATAGGCGGCGGCCGATGGCAGGGCGGCGCGCAGGGCGGCGCGGTCGATCTCCAGGTCGTGGGTGGCGATGGCGATCGAGGTCCAGGGATCGACGCCGATGGTGGCGAAGGCCTCGGCGGGCTCGGCGCGGCTGTAGGCGATCCCCGGGATCGGCGGCGGGGCGGCCGGGCCCTTGGGCCGCACCAGCGTGGTCTCCAGCTCCGCCTGGGCGCCCAGCTGGGCGATGGCGAGCGCCGTGGGATCGCCGCCGACCACGATGAGCCGTGGTGTCGGCTCGTGATGGCGCACGACCCGCGCTTCGGGCCAGGGCGACAGGTCTGGCGCGCACTCGCGGATCACCCCGTCGCTGACCCAGACCACCGGCCGGCGCTCGTCGAAGGCGGCCAGCAATTCGGAAAGCGCCGGGTCACCACCCTCCACCCGCTCCAGGAAGATCTCGATCCGCGCCCCGCACAGCAGGCGGATGTCCGGCCAGGGGCTGCCTTCGCCATAGACCAGGGTGCGTGGGCTCCCGTCGCGGAGACAGGCGAAGGCGTGGTCGGCCACATCGCCCTCCACGCACCCGCCGGAGAAATAGCCCGAGGTGATCGCCGGCTCGCCGGCATGGGGCGCGAACACCATCTGTGTCCCCTCGGGACGGGGGCCGCCGCCCTCCACCGAGATCAGGGTGGCCAGCACCAGGGGCCCGCCCGCCGCGCGCGCGGCCTTCAGCGCCGGGCGCACGTCGCCCGTCATGCCGAACAGCGGCCAGTCTGGCAGCGGCTCCCGCTCGCTCAAGAATTTACCCTCTGGAAAGGTCTCGGATACGCCTTCTTAGGCATCATAGGCCCAACATCCCCGCCTGTTGGAAGCTCCTTGAGTCGCCCCGCGCTTATGACGTCGCCCCTCAGCAAACTTGGCCTTGGCTCCGGACAGTTCGGTCTGGACCAGCAGCCAGGCCGCGGGCGCCCGCGCGACCAGGAAGCGCGCGAGATCCTCGCCATCGCCGCCCGCTCCGGCCTGCCGGTGCTGGAGGTGGGCCGCCATCCCGCCGCCGCCGAGATCACGCTTGGGCAGGTATTGCCGAAGCCGCAGCCGTTCAAGCTCACCGTCACCACCGTGCGCCCCGACCGCGGCGCCGACCTGGCCGAGGCCGAGGTCCGCGCCCAGCTGAAGCGTCTGGGCGTCCAGTCGGTCGACGCCATCCTGGCCCCCTCGGCCACCGACCTGTTCTCGCATCATGGCCCGGAGCTGTGGGACCGGCTGAAGAAGCTGCGCGACGAGGGCCTGACCAAGAAGATCGGCGTCTCGGTCTATGCCTCCGACGATCCGGTGGGCCTGGCCAAGCGGTTCAAGCCGGACCTGGTCCAGGCGCCGGCGTCGCTGCTCGACCAGCGCCTGCTGATCGATGGCACCCTGTCCCAGCTGGCCGGCATGGGGATCGAGGTGCAGCTGCGTTCGCTGTTCCTGAACGGCCTGCTGTTCCTGCCGCCGGACCGCGCGCCGAACCATCTGAAGGCCGCAGCCGGGCGGATCAGCCGCGCGCGGCGGCTGATCGCCGAGGGCCGTTCCGATCCGCTGCAGGCCGCCCTGGGCTTCGCCCTGTCGCGGCCGGAAGCCTCCTGTGTCCTGGTGGCCGTCGCCTCGGCCGCCGAGATGTCGGCTGTGATCGCCGCCGCCATGAGCCCGCCGCCGGACCTCGACTGGGACGAGATGGCGCTGGACGATCCCGACGCGCTCGACCCGCGCGCCTGGGCGGCGGCCTAGGGGCGTCCAGCCGGGGCGCGTCCAGTCCCCATTCAGAACCACACGTCTGCAACGCATCGCCCGTCGAGGGGCAGGTCGCTCATGGTGACGGTGTCGTGGTGGACGATCGGAACGGCGGCCACCGCGTCCGGATCGACGACGCAACGCAGGTTCACCGCGCCATAGCGGCGTCCATCCTGGCCGGGGCTGGTGGCCAGCCACGCGACCACGCACGCGCAACGGGCGCAGAAGTGGAACGCGAGCCACTCGCGATTCCAGATGTAGGCCGCCGTCTCGCCCGAGACCGTGAAATCCTCGCCGTCGAAGCCATAGGCCCAGAGCGCGCCGTGCCGTCGGCAGATGCTGCAGTTGCAGGATGTCGCCGATTTCGGCGCGCCCTCGAACCGCCAGCCCAGCGCGCCACAATGACAGGTCCCGTCCATGGCGGGTTCAGTTCGACGGCCTGAACGGCTCGTCCAGGCTGGGCTGCGGCTCAGTGAACCAGGCCGCGCCGTCTTCGGTGACATGGAAGTGGTCTTCCAGGCGCACGCCGAAGGCTTCGGGAATGACGATCATCGGCTCGTTGGAGAAGCACATGCCGGGGGCCAAGGGGGTCCGGTCGCCGCGCACAAGATAGGGCGCTTCGTGGATCGAAAGCCCGACGCCGTGGCCGGTGCGGTGTGGCAGGCCCGGCAGCTCGTAGTCCGGGCCGAAGCCGGCCTCTTCCAGCACGCGGCGGGCCACCGCATCGATCTCCTCGCACGGCACGCCCGGCTTCACGGCGGCAAAGGCGGCGGCCTGGGCGCGCTTCTCGATCTCCCAGACCCGGCGATGCTCGGGACTGGGCGTTCCGAAGACATAGGTGCGGGTGATATCGGAGTTGTAGCCCTGGACCTTGCAGCCGGTGTCGATCAGCACGAGGTCGCCGTCGACCAGCTTCTGCTCGCCCGGCAGGCCGTGCGGATAGGCCGAGGCCACGCCGAACTGCACGGCGCAGAAGGAGCTGCCGTCGTCGGCGCCCAGCGCCCGATGCGCCTGGTCGATGAAGCGCTTCACCGCCGTGGTGGTGATCCCAGGCGCCAGGATGCGGGCGGCGCGGCGGTGGACCTCGAGCGTCATGGCCTTGGCCTGGCTCATCAGCGCCAGTTCCGCCGGCGACTTGATCATCCGGCAGCCGTCGACGACCGGCGCGCCGTTCGCCATCGCTACGTCCGGCGCGGCCAATCGCAGGCCGTCGGTGACGAAGAAGGGCAGGGCGGGATCGACGGCCACGCTCCTGGCGACCAGGTTCGCCAGCACCCGGGCGGTCAGCGCATAGGGGCTCTCGTGCTCTTCCCAGAGCGCGATCTCGGCCTCGATCCCGAGCGAGGCCTCAAGCGAACCCAGTTCGAATCTCGGGCAGATCATCATTGGGCGGCCTTCGCGCGGCAGCACCATGGCGACCAGCCGCTCGGTGGGGTTCCAGCCGACGCCCGCGAAATAGCGCAGCGAGGGTCCCGCGCCGACGATCAGGGCGTCGGCGCCCATCTCGACCATCAGCCGCCGGGCCTTGGCCAGGCGCTCCCCACGCTCGGCGGCGGTGATCGCCGGCGCCGGATTGGACCAGGGCTTGAGTTGGGCCAGCTCGGCTTCCGCCGTCGATCCGCCGATACCGTTGCTCATCATCGAACTCCCGATCCCACGCAGCTTGACCGACTGCGCCTTAAATCCATGGCGGTCAGATTTGCTTGGCGTCTCCGACAACTCAAGGACTGGCGAAGCCAGCCGCTTCGCGGCGCGTCGGAGCCGCGTCCTTGACTTGCCGGAGACGCCAAGCTCGCAATCACCCATGGCGTTAAGCAGCAACAGCATCCCGAGGGATGCCGGGCTTTCGCCCTTTCACGGCCAGGGTCGAAGCGCTTAGAACTTCTCCATGCCCGGAAGCCAGGACTTCGCCGTCGACCCGCGCAACGCGGACCTCAGGATCTACCTCAACGGCGATCTGGTCCGCCGCGCCGAAGCGAAGGTGTCGATCTTCGACGCCGGCTTCGTGCTGGGCGACGGCGTCTGGGAGGGCATCCGCCTGCATAAGGGCGGGCTCTTGTTCCTCCAGGCGCACCTCGACCGGCTCTATTGGGGCCTTGCGAAGATCCAGCTCGACCTGGGCCTCACGCCCGAACGGTTGACTGCCGAGATCTGGAAGCTGCTCAACGCCAACCGGATGGAGCATGGCGCGCACCTGCGCCTGATGGTGACGCGCGGCGAGAAGAAGGCCGTCAACCAGGATCCGCGCAACTGGCTGGGCAAGCCGACCCTGGTGATCACGGCGGAATACAAACAGCCCTCCGAGCAGATCGTCACCCGGGGCCTGTCGCTGGGGACGTCGCAGATCCGCTGCACGCCGGCCGAGATGTTCGACATGCGGATCAATTCGCACTCGCGCCTGGCGCTGGTCACCGCCCTGCTGGACGCCATCAAGGTCGGGGCCGACGAGGCGGTGATGCTCGATCCCGGCGGCCACGTCTCCAGCTGCAACGCCACCAACCTGTTCTGGGTGCGGAACGGGACGGTCAGGACCTCGACGGGGCAGTTCTGCTTCAATGGGGTGACCCGCGGCAATGTCATCCAGCTCTGCCGCGACAACGCCATCCCGATCGAGCTCGACCACTTCCCGCTGGAGGATCTGCACGCCGCCGAGGAGGCCTTCGTCACCGGCACCTTTGGCGGGCTGACGCCGGTGCGCGAGGTGGATGGCCGTGTGCTGCCGGCCGCCCTGCCGGGGCCGCTGACCACCCGGCTGCGGGCGCTCTACGAGGCGCTGAAGGACGCCGACGCGGGCGCGGCCGGATGAGTGTGGCGCGCATCGCCATGTGGTCGGGGCCGCGCAACATCTCCACGGCGATGATGCGCTCGTTCGAGAACCGGCCGGACTGCGCGGTGGTCGACGAGCCGTTCTACGCCGCCTACCTGGCCGAGACCGGGATCGACCATCCGATGCGCGAGGTCGTGCTGGCCTCTCAGCCGACCGATTGGCGCGTGGTCGCCGAGGGGCTAGCGAGCGACCAGCCCGCGCCGGTCTTCTATCAGAAGCACATGACCCACCACATGCTGCCGGGCTTCGGCCTGGACTGGGCGGCCTCGTGCGTGAACGCCTTCCTGATCCGCGACCCGGCGCAGGTGCTGGCGTCCTATGTGAAGAAGCGGGCCGAGGTCAGCCTCGAGGACATCGGCGTGGTGCGCCAGCGTGAACTGTTCGACCGTGAGGCCGATCGCCTGGGCCGCGCGCCGCCGGTGGTGGAAGGCGCAGACGTCCTGGCCGACCCGCGCGGAGCTCTGGGCGCGCTCTGCGCAGCGCTCGACATCCCGTTCCGGCAGGAGATGCTGGGCTGGCCGGCGGGCCGCCGCGACAGCGACGGCGTCTGGGCGCCGGCCTGGTACGAGGCCGTGGAGCGCTCCATCGGCTTCGCAGCGCCCGAACGGCCGGCGGCCGCGCCGCTGCCCGACGAGCTGGCGCGCATCGCCGACGCCGCGCGGCCGCACTACGAGGCCCTGGCGGCGCATCGCCTGAAAGCCTGAGGAACGGCCTAGAAACGAAAGAAGCCGCCCGGAGGCGGCTTCTCCCGTATGTGAACTGTCGGTTCGGCTCAGGCCGCGACGGCCTGGCGGCGACGGCGGAGCAGAGCGCCCGCGCTGCCGAAGCCCAGGAGCATCAGCGCCCAGGACGCCGGTTCCGGGATCGCGCCGGTGCCGTACTTCACCACGTTCTCCACCGAGATGGTGTCACCGTTCGGCAAGCCGCTGAGGCTCAGGGTGACGTCGTAGGTGTCGTTGGTCGTGAGGCTGAAGGCGGCCGCGGGGAAAAAGCCCAACTGCTCGCTGTTCTGATAGCCGCCGTCGGCGTCATGGCCCGGAATCACGGTCGAACCGAAGGAAGCGTCGCCGCCGAAGGTCTCCGGATTGAAGGTGGCCGAGGTTCCGGTCCTCAGGTTGAGGATCGTGATGGAGGCTATCGCTTGCGAGATATCGACCTCGGTCCCGGTGAAATCAGGATTGACCGAATAGTCGATGTTGACCTTCTCGCCGAGGTCGAAGGAATAGACATCGCCCACCGGCTGGACCGTGTCGTTCGGATCTCTGTTGATCTTCGACTTCAGGCCGATCTCGACTCCGAGACTGTCCGTGGTCACGGCGTAGCCCGTATTGAAATTGCCGATACCCCGGTAGACGCCAGGAGCGGCCAACTGGGTGTCGAGCACAGTGACAGACGAGGCCTGGGCGGACGAGGCCGCAACCAGACCTGCCGCGGCTGCGAGGGCAGCCGCGCCTAGAACGCGTTTGAACATTGGAATTCCCCCACTCACACAAAAGGCGCCGCGGACTGCGGCGCGTAATCCTTATTAACCTTTTATGTGACGGAAAGAACAACCTAAAGCTTTGGTTGTGCTCGCAATTCCCCTCACAGGCGAATTATGGCCGCCCGTGAGGGGTCTAGGCCCTCAGACCAGCTTTTTCTTGTAGAGGTTGGAGAGTTCGCTCCACGCCCGCTCGGCGCCGGCTTCGTTGTAGACGGCGCTGCCCTTGACGCACCAACCGTGGTTGCAGCCGTCGTAGACTTCCACGCGCGCCGTCTTGCCGGCGTCGGCGAAAGACTTCTTCAGCACGTCCTTGTCGGTGGGCGAGCGCTGGTCGTCGTTGGCCGCCACCGCCGAATAGACCTCGGCCTTCATCTTGGGGATCAAGAGGTGCGGGCTGGCGTCGGTCTTGGTGACCAGGCCGCCGCCATGGCAGGTGACCGCGGCCCTGATGCGGTCGGGGACCACCGCGGCGGTGCGATAGACCAGCGGGCCGCCCATGCAGTAGCCCTGGGTTCCGGCGCCCTTCTTCTTATCGGTCTGCGGCAGGCCGTCGAGGTAGGCCAGGAAGGTGGTGGCGTCGCTCTCCACCGCGCCCGGCGCGCCGATGCTCTGGGCCATCGGCATGAGCTGCGCCCGCTCGTCAGGCTTGGAGAAGTCGAGCTTGACTGTCTCGGTCGCCGGGGCCTTGCGGTAGAAGGGATTCGGCACCAGCACCACATAGCCCTGGGCGGCGAGGCGGCGGCCCATGTCGCGGAACACCGGGCGCAGCCCCATGATGTCGGTCCAGACCAGCACCGCGGGCCACTTGCCCTTGCCCTGCGGATAGAACAGGGCCGCGTCGCAGGTCCCGTCGCGGGTCTTGATGCTGACGTCCTTCTCCGTGACCGTCGCCTCGGCGTGGGCCATGGTGGCCGCCAGGCTGGCGGCGGCCGCGGCCGACACGCCGAACGCGCGGCGGGACAGCGGGAGTTCCGGTACGCGGATCGTGCCTTCGAACTGATGGATTTCGTCGTCGCACATAGTGCTGCCTCCCTTGCCTTCGTCTTGGGTGCGAAGGGTCGGCGCCAATGTTACGGCGATATTTCCGCCAGGGAAGCGGTTAGAGCGATCGTGAGCGCGGGTTCAGCCGCTTCAGGACGCCTGCGGCCTCGGGGCCGGCTTGGCCAGCCGCAGCAGGTCGGCCAGCCGCTCGTCGCGCGAACGGCCGTCACGCGAGGCGCTCGGCGCCGTCGTCGGGGCGGCCTTGCGAAGGTAGGCCTTAGGCCACTTGCGCGTCGGGATCTTCATGGACGTCCCCTGTGATGTCGTCGCCTGCGGCCTCGCCGCCCCGGATCACGTCTTCCAGGCCCTGTTCTCGGACCTTGCGGTAGAGGGTCGAGCGGCCGATGCCGAGGCGGCGGGCCACCTCGCTCATGTGGCCGGCGTAGATCTCGATGGCGAGCTGGATGAGGTCGCGCTCGATCTCCTCCAGGGTGCGCAGGTGGCCACGCTCGTCGAGGATGCGCACGGGCACGGCCTGCGGCAGCTCCGGCAGGGCGATCAGCGCCGCCGCCGTCGATGAGGTCACGGGCGGCGCCCCCTCGGCCGGGGCGGGCGGGGCCACGCCGCTGATCGCCGGGAAGTCGTGCGGCTGCAGATAGGGCGCGTCGGCCAGCACGATGGCGCGATAGACCGCGTTCTCCAGCTGGCGAACATTGCCCGGCCAGTCGAAGGCGCTGAGGCAGGCGAGCGTCTCGGGCGTCGCGCCCACCACCGACTTGCCCTCTTCGACGTTGAACCGGCGGACGAAGGCCTCGACCAGGGCCGGCACGTCTTCCTTGCGCTCGCGCAGCGCCGGCGCCTCGATCGGGAAGACGTTCAGGCGATAGAACAGGTCCTCGCGGAAGCGGCCGTCCTTCACCGCCAGGCTCAGGTCGCGGTTGGTGGCCGAGACGATGCGCACATCGACCTTGATCGGGCGCTTGCCGCCCACCGGGTCGATCTCGCTCTCCTGCAGGGCGCGCAGCAGCTTGACCTGGACGTCCAGCGGCAGCTCGCCGACCTCGTCGAGGAACAGGGTGCCGCCGTTGGCCTCCTGGAACTTGCCCAGGTGCTTCTCGTGGGCGCCGGTGAAGCTGCCCTTCTCGTGGCCGAACAGGATCGACTCCACGAGGTTCTCGGGGATCGCGCCGCAGTTGACCGCCACGAAGGGCTTGCCGGCCCGCTCGGACGAGCCGTGAACCGCACGCGCGATGACTTCCTTGCCGACGCCGCTTTCGCCGGTGATCAGGATCGGGATGGCCGACTTGGCCGCCCGCTCGCCCAGCCGCTTGACCATGGTCATGGCGGGCGATGAGCCGATCAGGTCGGAAAAGCCGGTCCGGTGCGAGGCGTGCTTCTTCAGCCGGTCGACCTCGCCCTTGAGGTCGCCCATGGAGAGCGCGTTGCGGATCGAGACGATGATGCGTTCGGGCGCGGCGGGCTTGACCAGGAAGTCCATGGCCCCGGCCTGCATGGCCGCCACGATGGTGTCGACGCCGCCGGTGGCGGTGACCACGATCACCGGCTGGTTGAAGCTGCGCGCGCGCATCTCGACCAGCGCATCCCGGCCCGAGATGCCGGGCATGACCATGTCGAGCAGGATGACGTCGGCGGCGGCCCCGGACGTCAGGTAGGCGATCGCCGCGTCGCCGCTCTCGGCGTGGGCGACCGCAAAGCCTTCGCGTTCCAGGACTGCCTGGATCAGCCGACGTTGTGTCGGATCGTCGTCGACGACGAGGACCGTTTTAGCCATTTGAGACACCCACCGAAACCGGCCTGCGCCTCATGGGACCCAGGCTCCTGTTGTCACGAATTGATACAGGGCAGGCGTAAAGGACGGGTTTCGGAGACCCTATTCAGGCGTTAACGCCCACCGGGTCCGGACCCGGGCGGGTCGGGCACGATGGGCCGGCCCGAGGTGGTGTCGATCAGCTGGTAGACCACGTGGGCGCTCGCCGGGCGCACGGCGGCGGGCGCAGCGGGCGGCGGCGCATCGGGGGCCGGTCCGTTCAGCATCTCGTCGCTGAGGCGTTCGCCCGAGGCCGGCGCGCGGTCGGCGACGGGGACAGCCCGCACCCTGGCGTCGGTTTCGGCCACCTTGGCGTCGGCTTCGGCGACCCGCGCGTCGGCGGCGGCGATCCGCGCCTGGGGATCGGGCGCGCGGGCGCTGGCGTCGGCGCCGTGCAGGTCGACGCTCGGGGCGTCTGCGGCCGCAAGCCGCACCTCTGCCGGGGCGGCCGTCGCCGGGCGGGCGGGCGGGCTGGTCTTGTCCACGGCCGCGACCCGAGTGTCGGCGCTCGCGCCGTCGCAATGGTTCTGCGCCTTGAGGCCGTGCAGGAAGCCGCGCCGCGCATAGCCGGCGCTGGCCGCGGCCTGCAGCTCACGGTCCTTGGAATCGGCCCGGGTCAGGAACCGCACCACGCCGCGATAGGGGATCATGCCGCGGATGTAGCCGGCCGCGCGGTCGGCGACGCTGCGGTCGGTCTTCAGCTTGTCGACGTCGGGGCCCATCACCGTGTCGAGCTGCGCCATCTCCTGGTCGATGGAGGCGCAGACGGGCGCGGCCGGCATGCGGTAGGGGTCGGCGCGGATCTGCTGCAGGATCGGCGGGATGTCCGCGCCCGTCAGGCCGAGGCCCGATTGTGAGCCGGGCTTCAGCTGCGCCTGCGCGACGCCCGCCAGGCCGAGGCTGAGGCCCGCGGTGATCAGAGCGCCCCTGCCAAGACTCCTGGACAGATTCCTCCCGGACCGAATCCTCTTGGACATGGGACCCGCCTCTCCTCACGGCGCGCCAACGGCTGACCGGAGCTAAATCCCCGAGAAGCCTCAAGGTTCATGGGGCGAGCGTGCTCGCACGGCCTGGGCCGGCCGGGATCGCGTCCTGCGCTAGACGGCGCTGTGCGGCCGCCGGCCGGGCCTTGCCTGGTCGCCGATCCGCCAGCCCAGCGGGCAGGCGCCGACGTGGCGGAAGCGGCGGATCTGGCGCACCGACTGGGGCGTCGGCGCATCGTCGCCGCCGAAGTAGACCTGTTCGGTCAGGGCGAAGTCCACCAGGAAGTCCTGCTGCAGGTCGCCCACGGTGACGGAGCTGACGCTGAACGAGCGGCCGTGCGCCGTGCATCGCAGCCGCCAGCCGTTCGGCTTGATGCGCGGCGAGGTGGCGTCGACGCAGGGCTGGCCGTTCACCTCCGCCCGGGCGCGGGTGAAGGCCTCGCGCATGCCGCCGTCGGCGCAGATGAACACCGAGCCCTTCACCTTGCCGCCCTCGCCCAGCACCTGCGCCAGCCACAGCTGAGGCGGGTCGAGGGCCTTCTGCCGGGCGATCAGCTCGTCGGATGTGGAGGGCGCGGCGTGGCAGGCGGCCAGGCCAACGATCAGGCCCGCGGCGCCGGCGGCCGCCTGCAGCCATCGCCGATCGGCCGGGGTCACGGCCCTCGGCTCCTAGAGCCGGACCGGCGGGATGATGATCGCCTGCATGTGGTGCGTCTCCACCGGCGGCGTCGGGTCGGGCGCCATGCCCACGGCCACCGCCGACGGCTGGGCGCGCCAGGCGCCGTAGGCGGCGATGGCCAGGGCGCAGAGCAGCGCGATCGCCCCATGGTCCTGGCGCTTGAAGTCCGGCGCGGGCTGGCGCAGCGCCTGGATGCGCTGCTCCAGCGGGTGGCTGGCGGTCCCAGCCAGCCAGTGGCAGCCCAACGGCGCGGCCACGCCGCCGAGCTGGGTCTTCAGCAGGGTCTCGGCATAGCGGCGGCGCTGGCCGGCGCGGTGGGCCAGCACCTGGGCGTCGCAGGCCAGCTCCTGGTCCAGGCGCGCGGTGCGAGCCGCCAGGTGGGCCATGGGATTGAACCAGAACAGGCATTGGGCCAGCGCGATGATGCCGTTGGTCAGCGGGTCGCCGCGGTCGATATGGGTCCGCTCGTGGGCGCGGATCAGGGTCCGTTCCTCCGGCGTGAACAGGGCCTCGGCGTCGGCGGGCATGATCACCCGCGGCGCCACCACGCCGGCGACGGCGGGTCCGGCCACGCCGCGCCGGGCGGCCGCCAGGAACCGCATCTGGCAGGCCGCCAGGATCAGGATGGCGATCACGGCGCCGGCCAGCCACAGGGCGAGCAAGGTCCCGGCCGGCGCATGGGCGAGGTCCTGGCTGGCGGTCCAGATCGGATCGAAGTGCGGCCCCAGGCCCGGCGGCACGATGCGGGTGGCCTGCGCCGGCGGCATGAGGGCGGCCAGGGCGGCAATCGGGACGCCGATCCACAGGCGGTAGGCGACCTCGGCCCCGAAGCGTTCGCGGATCGGCCGGCGCGCGAGCAGCACCGCCAGCGTCGCCGCCGCGGCGGCCAGGTTGAAATGGATGAGGACGATCAGAACCTCATTCGCCATCGTCGAGCTCCGCGATGAGCCTTTTCAGCCGCGCGACCTCGCCGGCGGAGAGGTTGCGGTGCTTGGCGTAGTGGGCGACGAGCGGGGCGAGCTCGCCGCCGAACAGGCGGTCCAGCAGGCCCTGGCTCTCGCCCTGCACATAGTCCTCGCGGGTGACCAGGGCGCGATAGCGGGTGCGCCCCTCCAGGCGCTCGGAAACCAGCGCCTTCTTCTTCAACAGGCGGTTGATCAGGGTTTTCACGGTGGCTTCGCCCCAACCTTGTGGGGCCCCGACCTCGGCCACGATCTCGTCGGCGGCGAGCGGACCCTTGCCCCACACCGTCTCCATCACCTGGCTTTCCGCCGCCGAGATTCGAGCCATGGGTCTTACATCCGTGATTTTCGGCCCACGGTTACACCCGTAAAATTTCTCGTCAAGCCGGCTTCACCAGAGATTGACAGTCGATCGCGGTTCGCGCTCCTTCGAAAGGAATTTACACACGTAGTTCCAGGGGGCGGAAATGGCCGTGGAAACAGGTGGGCAGGCGCAGCATCGGCGCGACATCGACGGTCTGCGCGCCATCGCGGTGCTGGCTATCGTGGCCTATCACGCGGTTCCCGGATGGGTTCGCGGCGGCTTTGTCGGCGTCGACGTCTTCTTCGTGATCTCCGGCTTCCTGATCACCGGCATCATTGCGCGAGGCCGCGACGAAGGCCGCTTTTCCTACCGCGGCTTCTATCTGCGCCGCGCCCGGCGGATCGTCCCGGCCTATCTGGTGGCGCTGGCCGCCACCGCCGCGGCCGCCCTGGCGATCCTCCTGCCGCAGGCCCTGGCGCCCGTCGGCTGGGCGCTGAGCGCATCGGGCCTGTTCCTCACCAACGTCCTGGGGCTCTTCAGCTTCGGCTATTTCGCGCCGGGCAGCCAGACGAACCCCCTGCTGCACCTCTGGTCCCTGGGCGTGGAGGAGCAGTTCTACCTGGTCTGGCCGCTGCTGGTGGCGCTGCTGTCGATCGGCGTGCTGCGGCGGGCGCGGGCCGGGGTGGCCGTCGTGCTGATGCTGGCGCTGCTGGCGCTCGCCCAGGTCCTGGTGGCCGGCGGGCGGGAGACCTTCGCCTTCTTCATGCTGCCGACCCGGGCCTGGGAGTTCCTGATGGGCGGCGTGCTGGCGCTGGGCCTTGCGCCGCCGCCGCGCGGGCCTGCGGCCGCCAACCTCGCCGGCGGGCTGGGCCTCGCCCTGATCCTGGGTTCGGTCGCCCTGCTGAGCGATACGGCGCCCTTCCCGGGCCTGACCGCGCTGCCCGCCTGCCTGGGGACGGCGCTGGTGATCTGGAGCGGGCTTTCCGCCAGGCCCGCGGCGACCGGCGTCCTCGAAAGCCGCCCGGTGGTGGGCATCGGGCTGATCTCCTACTCGTTCTACCTCTGGCACTGGCCCGTGCTGGTGCTGGCCAGGGCCGCCCTGCAGCGCGATCTGGCCCCCGCCGAAGCCCTGGGTCTCGCCGCCGTCAGCGCCGGCCTCGCCTGGCTGAGCTGGCGCTTCGTGGAGCAGCCCTGGCGCGGACGTCCCATGCCGCAGGCGCCCGGCCGGGCGCTGGCGCTCACGCTCTCGCCCCTGCTGCTGTTCGTGGCCCTGGGCGGCCTGATCCTCGCCACCGGCGGACTGCCGCAGCGGCTGTCGCCGGCCGTGCGCCGCGCCGCCGCCTTCGCCGGGACCGACATCAATCCGCGCCGCGTGGAATGCTTCACCCAGATCAAGGGCGTCGCGCCGGTCGGGTGCCGCTATGGCGCCGCGCCGAACGCCACGGATTATGACGTCCTGGTCTGGGGCGACAGCCATGCCGACGCCATCACGCCCGGGGTGGTCGCCTGGGCGCAGGCCAAGGGCTGGAGCGTGCGCGAGGCGACCCACGGCGGCTGCCCGCCGCTGGTCGACGCCCGCACGACCCGGGTTCGCTTCGGCGCGCTGCCCGGCTGCGCCGAAAGCAATCGCCAGGCGCTGGCGGAGATCGCCCAGGATCCGAAGTTGAAGCTGATCGTGCTTTCGGCCCGCTGGCCGATCTACAACGGCGACGCGCCCAAGTACGACCCGCACAATCCGCCGATCCGGATGTTCGACGCCGGCGCGGCCGGCGATCGGATCTATCCGCTGGACGAGGCGCTGCGCCGGACCCTGGCCACGCTGGCCGCCACCGGGACCAAGGCGCAGATCCTGCTGGTCGGCCCGGTTCCGGAGCTCACCTTCTCGCCGCCCGACTGCATCGCCATGGCCCGCCACCTCGGCGGCGCCGAGCAGCGTTGCTGGGATGCGCCGGCCCGTCTGCCGATGATCCGCGCCCGGGCGGCCGAGGCGGAGATCGCCGCCGCCCTGGCGCGCGCGCCTGAGGTGAAGCCGGTCTATCCGGCGCAGCGGCTCTGCGCCCGGCAGACCTGCGTCACTGTCCTGCAGCGCAAGATCCTCTATTTCGACGCCGACCATCTGAGCGCCACCGGGGCGCGGATGTTGGTCCCCGGCTGGCTGGACGACGCCCTGGCGGGCAGGCCGTGATGGCGACCCGGCAGGCCATGCAAAACTGAATGGCTGGCCCACGGGCGTGGGCGTCGCCCGGTCGACAAGCGTGAGCTACCCCTGGGACGTCGCAACCGAGGGGATCTCATGTTCGCAGGCCACTACGCCGCGGCGCTTGCCGCCAAGTCCGCCGAGCCGCGCGCGCCGCTCTGGTCCTACGCCATCGCCTGCCAGTTCCTGGACCTGGGCTGGGCCGGCCTGATCATGACCGGCGCGGAGAAGGCCAGCATCGACCCCAGCCTGCCGGGCTCGCCGCTGGTGCTCTACGACATGCCCTGGACCCACAGCCTGCCGGGATCGTTGGCCTGGTCGGTGGCGGGTGCGCTGCTGGCGCGGTTCGCGCTCCGCGTCCCGTGGCGCGCGGCGGCGTTCATCGGCCTGGCGGTCTTCTCCCACTGGCTGGCGGATCTCCTGGTCCATCGGCCGGACCTGCTGTTGTGGCCGAACGGGCCGAAGGTGGGCCTGGGCCTTTGGAATTCACCGGTCGCAGAGCAGGCGGTGGAGATCGGCCTGCTGGCGGTCACCGGCGTCTTCTGGACCGCCTGGCGGTTGCGCGACGGCCGCCCGGCCTGGCCGGCCGCCGCCTTCCTCACCGTCCTGGTCGCCCTGCAGATCTACGCCATGAGCTCGCCGGAAGGGGGCTCGCCGGGCGCGGTCAACCGGATGCAGACGGGCGGCCTGGCGCTGCTGGGCTATGGGGCCGTGGCCCTGGTCGCCTGGCTGGTTGAACGCGGGCCATCGGTTCGGCCTCAGGCGCCGGAGCGCTTGCCCGCGTCTTAAGACCGCGCATAGTGCCGCCAAGGCCGAGGTCTACGGCCGTCGGGAGAGGCGTTCATGAAGATCATCAAGCTCGGGCTGGCCCTGGCGCTGGCCGCGACCGTGGCGGCCTGCCAGAAGCCGGTCGCCAATGTGGACGGCGCGCGTATCGCCGCCGCCGACCGCGACACCAACACCGAGTGGGTCTCCTACGGCAAGGGCTACTCCGAGCAGCGTTTCTCGCCCCTGGACAAGGTCAACACGACCAACGTCGGCCAGCTGGGCCTGGCCTGGTACGCCCAGTTCGACACCGACCGCGGCCAGGAAGCGACGCCGCTGATGGTCGACGGAGTGCTCTACACCACGACAGCCTGGTCGAAGGTCTATGCCTTCGACGCCGCCACCGGCAAGCAGCTCTGGGCCTTCGACCCCAAGGTGGACGGGGCCAAGGGCTTCGACGCCTGCTGCGACGTGGTCAACCGCGGCGTCGCGATCTGGAAGGGCAAGGTCTACGTCGGCACCATGGACGCGCGCCTGATCGCGCTGGACGCCAAGGACGGCCACGTCGTCTGGCAGCAGCAGGTGGGCGACCCGAAGAAGCCCTTCACCATCACCCAGGCGCCCCGGGTCGTGAAGGACAAGGTGCTGATCGGCGAATCCGGCGCCGAATACGGCGTGCGCGGCTTCCTGGCGGCCTATGACGCGGCGACCGGCAAGAAGCTGTGGCGCTTCTACACCTTGCCCAACGCCACCGGGACGCCGGACGGCGAGCCCTCCGACAAGGCGCTGAAGGAAAAGGCCATGGCCACCTGGCCCGACGGCCAGTGGAAGACGGTCGGCGGCGGCGGCACGGTCTGGGACGCCATCGTCTACGATCCCGAGCTCAACCTGATCTACTTCGGCGTCGACAACGGCACGCCCTGGGACCAGGAGGTCCGCTCCGGCGGCAAGGGCGACAACCTGTTCCTGTCGTCCATCGTGGCGATCAACGCCGACACCGGCGAATACGCATGGCACTACCAGGTGAACCCTGGCGAGAGCTGGGACTATTCGGCCGTGCAGCCGATGATCCTGGCCGACCTGAAGATCGACGGTCAGGTCAAGAAGGTGCTGATGCAGGCGCCGAAGAACGGCTTCTTCTACGTGCTGGACCGCACCAACGGGAAGCTGCTCTCAGCCAAGAACTATGTGCCGGTGACCTGGGCCAAGGGCATCGACATCGCCACCGGCCGGCCGATCGAGAACCCCCAGGCCCGCTACAAGAACGGCAGCGTCGACCTGCAGCAGCCGGGCCCGCTGGGCGCCCACAACTGGCACCCGATGTCGTTCAGCCCGAAGACCGGCCTGGTCTATATCCCGGCCCAGTCCGACCCCTTCGCCTATCAGGGCGCCAAGACCTTCGGCTACAAGGCCGGCGCCTGGAACCTGGGCATCAATACGCTGGCCAACGCCGGGCCGATGACGCCCGAGCAGGCCAAGCAGACGGCGGCCTCCTACAAGGGCTATCTGATCGCCTGGGACCCGGTGGCCCAGAAGGCGGTCTGGAGCGTGGAGCACCCCTATTTCTGGAACGCCGGCGTGCTGTCCACCGGCGGCGGCCTGGTCTTCCAGGGCGCGGCGGAGGGGCAGTTCTACGCCTACGACGCCAGCACCGGCAAACAGCTCTGGTCCTATCAGACCGGCAATGGGGTGATCGCCCCGCCGATGACCTATGAGCTGAACGGCGAGCAGTATGTGGCCCTGATGGTGGGCGCCGGCGGCGGCGGCCAGATCTCGGCGCCGGCCTTCATGCCGACTCGGCCGCGCCTGCCGGGACGGCTGCTGGTCTTCAAGCTTGGCGGCACGGCCAAGGCCAAGGATTTCGTCCTGCCGGCCCAGCCCACCATCGACCTCAGCAAGGTCACCACCACCGGCGACAAGGCGCACGGCTATGCGGTGTTCAACGAGAACTGCGGCGTCTGCCACGGCACCAACGCCACCGGCTCCTGGCTGCCGGACCTGAAGCGTTCGCCGATGATCACCACCCCGGACGACTTCAACTCGGTGGTCCTCCAGGGGGTGCGCGCCCACAACGGCATGGTGAGTTTCGCCAAGTTCCTGACGCCCAAGGATGTGGAGGACGTGCGCGCCTTCCTGATCTCCCAGGGCAAGGGCGAGCCGCTGCCGGTGGCGGGGGCTTCGGCGGGGAAGTAATTCTCTCTTGAGACGTCATCCCCGGCCTTGTGCCGGGGACCCATAGACGCTGTCGTCGCGGGATCGCCTAAAGCGGTGGTGTGTATGGGTGGCCGGGACAAGCCCGGCCATGACGGTCAATAGCTTAGCGAAGCGCCGCCTCGAACTGCTCGGCGATCCAGTCGGCCTGGTGGTCGGTGAGGATCAGCGGCGGGGCGATGCGGATGGTGTTGGCATGGGTCTCCTTGGCCAGCAGGCCGCGGGCCTGCAGCCCCTCGCAGACGCGGCGCGCGCCCCCGGCCTCGGGGTGCAGCTCGACGGCCAGCATCAGGCCGCGGCCGCGCACCGCCTTGACGCTATCGGCGCGGATGGACTCAAGCGAGGCGTGCAGGCGCGCGCCAATCCGGGCGGCGTTCTCGATCATACCCTCGTCCGTCAGCACCCTCAGCGCCGCCCGCGCCACGGCGCAGGCCAGCGGATTGCCGCCGAAGGTCGAGCCATGCTCGCCGGGGTGCAGCACGTCCATCACCTCGCTGTTCGAGAGCACGGCGGAGACCGGATAGAAACCGCCCGACAGGGCCTTGCCGATCAGGGTCAGGTCCGCCTCGATCCCCTCGTGCGCCTCGGCCAGCAGCTTGCCGGTGCGGCCCAGGCCCGTCTGGATCTCGTCCAGGATCAGGATGGCGTTCTTCTCGGTGCAGAGCTCGCGCGCCCGCTTGAGGTATCCGGGCGGCGGGATGATCACGCCCGCCTCGCCCTGGATCGGCTCGAGCAGCACGGCCACGGTGTTCGGCCCGATCGCCGCCTCCAGCGCCGCGGCGTCGCCGTAGGGGACGGTGCGGAAGCCCGGCGCGAACGGGCCGAAATGCCCGCGCGACGTCGGATCGGTGGAGAAGCCCACGATGGCCACGGTGCGGCCGTGGAAGTTGTCGGCGGCGACCACGATCTCGGCCTGCCCGTCCGGCACGCCCTTGACCTCATAGCCCCACTTGCGGGCGACCTTGATGGCGCTCTCCACCGCCTCGGCGCCGGAATTCATCGGCAGCACCTTGTGGCTGCCGGTCAGCGCGCAGAGCTCTTCGTAGAAGGGCGCGAGCTGGTCGTTGCGGAACGCGCGCGAGGTCAGCGTCAGCCGCCCGGCCTGCTCGACCATGGCGGCCAGGATCTTCGGGTGGCAGTGGCCCTGGTTCACCGCCGAATAGGCCGACAGGCAGTCGAGGTAGCGGTTGCCGTCCACGTCCCAGACGAAGACGCCTTGCCCACGGGTCAGCACCACGTCCAGCGGCTTGTAGTTCTTCGCGCCGTACAGGCCCTCCAGCGCGATCAGGTCGGCGGAGCCGGGGCGATGCCTGAAATCCATGGGGTCGATGTCGTTCATGAGGCGGGCTCCTCTATTCGGCGGCCAGGATGGCGGGGTTGGGATCGCTCACCCGATCGAGGCGCAGGGTCATGCAGTAGGCGGCCCCGCCGGACAGGACGAAGGGCGAAAGGTCGATCTCCGTGAGCCGGTAGCCGCGGGCCTCCAGCTTGCCGCGCAGGCTGGCCGGGGCGCGGGCCATGAGCAGGCGCCCGTCGAGGTTCACCGCGTTGACGCAGAAGGCGGCGGCTTCCTCCGCCGTGGCCTCGATGCGGTCGGCGGGCGCGACGTGGGCGTGGATGGCCGCCAGCGCCTGAGGCGTGAAGGCGTCCGGGAAGTAGAGGACTTCCCCGCTGCTCAAGGGACAGAAGCCGGTGTCCAGGTGGTAGAAGCGGTCCGAGGCGAGCTTCAGGCCCACGACCGCCTGGCCGAAGACCCGGCGGATCACGCCGACCGAGGCCCTGGAGGATCGCGGTCCGAAGCCGGCCCAGAAATGCCCGCGCCGAGCGTCCCAGATGGCGTCGCCCGCGCCTTCCTGCAGCACGCCGTCGGGCAGATCGACGATCTCGCGGACAAGGCCGCGCGCCTTCAGGCGGGCGAACACCGCGCGGAACACGGCCTCCTCGCCCTGCCGCTCCGGATGGCGGAAGCGGGC
>NZ_DASYAF010000176.1:0-56168 GCF_036501465.1 Phenylobacterium sp. | reverse complement strand
GGCCTGCGCGTTGTGCCCGCCACCGACGTCACCAACGCGGAGCTGGACGCGCTGGAAGAGCCCTTCGCCTCGCAGATCTTCCCGGTCCTGACGCCGCTGGCCATCGACCCGGCGCACCCCTTCCCGTTCATCCCGAACCTGGCCTTCTCGCTGGTGCTGAAGCTGCGCCGCCTGGCCGACAACCGCCAGCTCTACGCCCTGGTGCCGATCCCGGCGCAGGTGAACCGGTTCTGGGAGCTGCCGGCCCAGCGCAGCCACCATCGCGGCGGCCGCCGCCGGCTCGAGCGGCGCTTCGTGGCCCTGGAGAGCTTCGTCAGCCTGTTCCTCGACCACCTGTTCCCGGGCTGCGAGGTGCAGGCGCAGGGGGTCTTCCGCCTGATCCGCGACTCCGACGTGGAGATCGAGGAAGAAGCCGAGGACCTGGTGCGCGAATTCGAGCTGGCGCTGAAGCAGCGCCGCCTCGGCAGCGTGGTGCGCGTGGAGATCGAGACCTCCATGCCGGAGGAGCTGCAGGGCTTCATCACCTCGGCGCTGCACGCCGAGCCGCAGGACATCGTCAAGATCGACGGCCTGCTGGGCCTGGACGAGCTCAACCAGCTGATCCCCGCCGACCGCTCCGACCTGAAGTTCAAGGCCTTCGAACCGCGCTTCCCCGAACGCATCCGAGACCACGGCGGCGACTGCTTCGCGGCGATCGGCGAGAAGGACATCCTGGTCCACCATCCATTCGAGAGCTTCGACGTGGTGGTGCAGTTCCTGCGGCAAGCCGCGCGCGACCCCAATGTGCTGGCGATCAAGCAGACCCTCTATCGGACCAGCCACGACAGCCCGATCGTCGCGGCCCTGATCGACGCCGCCGAAGCCGGCAAGAACGTCACCGCGGTGGTGGAGATCAAGGCCCGCTTCGACGAGGCGGCGAACCTGAAGTGGGCCCGCGACCTGGAGCGGGCGGGCGTCCACGTGGTCTTCGGCTTCGTGGAGTACAAGACCCACGCCAAGCTCTCGACCGTGGTGCGCCGCGAGGGCGACACCCTGCGCACCTACTGCCACTTCGGCACCGGCAACTACCATCCGATCACCGCGCGCTTCTACACCGACCTGTCGCTGTTCACGACCGACCCGGCGCTGGGCCGCGATTCCACGCGGCTGTTCAATTTCGTCACCGGCTACGCCCGCCCCGAAGGCGGGCTGGAAAAGCTGTCCTTCTCGCCGGTCACCATGAAGGCCGACCTGCTGGACCACATCGCCCGCGAGGCGCTGAACGCGACGGAGGGCAAGCCCGCCGGCATCTGGGCCAAGATGAACGCCCTGGTCGACCCGCAGATCATCGACGCCCTCTATGCCGCCAGCCAGGCCGGCGTGCAGATCGACCTGGTGGTGCGCGGCATCTGCTGCCTGCGCCCCGGCCTGCCGGGCCTGTCGGAGAACATCCGGGTGAAGTCGATCATCGGCCGGTTCCTGGAGCATGGCCGCATCTCCGCCTTCGCCAACGGCGCGCCCCTGCCCTCCTCGGAGGCCCGCGTGTTCATCTCCTCGGCCGATTGGATGCCGCGCAACCTCGACCGCCGGGTCGAGGCCCTGACGCCGGTCGAGAACCCCACCGTCCATCAGCAGGTGCTGTCGCAGATCATGCTGGCCAACCTGAAGGACGAAGCCCAGAGCTGGTGGCTGGATTCCAACGGCCACTACGCCCGCGATCCCGCCTGGGATCACCCGGGCGCCTTTTCCGCGCACGAGTATTTCATGACCAACCCCAGCCTTTCGGGTAGAGGGCAGAAGGTGAAGGACATGCCGCGCGCGATCGATCATGTGGCCCCGCGGGGATAGCAGACCCGAATCCCGGCAGGCCGCCGTCATCGACGTCGGTTCGAACTCGGTCCGCCTGGTGATCTACCGGCTGGACGGGCGCGCCATCTGGACGGTCTACAACGAGAAGGCGCTGGCCGGCCTCGGCCGCGACCTGCCGACCACCGGGCGGCTGTCGCCCGAGGGCGTCGAGATCGCCATGACCGCCATCCGCCGCTTCCGCTCGCTGCTGGACGGCTGGCGCGCGGAGGACGTCACCGCAGCCGCCACCGCCGCCGTGCGCGAGGCGGCCGACGGGCCGGCCTTCCTGCGCCGCATCCGCGAGGAGACCGGCCTCGCCGTCCGCACCCTCACCGGCGACGAGGAGGCGCGCTATGCGGCGCTGGGGGTCATCGCCGGCCAGCCGGACGCCGAGGGCGTGGTGGGCGACCTGGGCGGCTCCAGCCTGGAGCTGGTGCGGCTGAACAGCGGCCTCGGCGCCACGCCGGACCTCGGCGCCACCCTGCCGCTCGGCCCGTTCGCGCTGGGCGCGCCGCGCCCGCTGGATCATGACCGCATCGCCAAGCTGGTGGAGACCGCGCTGGCCCCGCACGTGAACCGCTTCGCCACCCAGCACTTCCACGCGGTCGGCGGGGCGTGGCGCAACCTGGCGCTGTTCCAGATGGAGCTGGCCGACTATCCGCTGCACGTGGCCCACCAGTACGAGATGAGCCGCGCCGACGCGCTTGGGGTCTCGCGCCTGATCTCGCGCCAGTCGCGCGCCTCGCTGGAGCGCATGCAGGGCCTGTCGAAGAAGCGCATCGAGACCCTGCCCTATGCCGCCGTCGTGCTGGAGGCGCTGATCGAGCAGCTCGGGGTCGAGCGGATCATCATCTCGGCCTTCGGGGTGCGCGAGGGCCTGCTGCTCGACGCCATGACCGCCGAGACGCGCGCCCGCGACCCGCTGATCGAGGGCTGCGAGGCGCTGACCGCCGCGCGCGGCGGCCCGTTCGAACTGGGCGGGGCGCTGGAGGCCTGGCTGACGCCGGCCTTCGACAAGCTCACCCCGGTGTTCGGGGCGCGCGACCCGGTGCTGCTGGCCGCCGCCTGCCGGCTGGCCGACCTCGGCGTGCGGCTGCACCCGGACCACCGCGCCGACCTCGCCTTCGAACAGGTGCTGCGCGCGCCGATCGCCGGCATGAGCCACCCGGAGCGCGCCTTCCTGGCCAGCGTCGCCTTCGCCCGCCACACCTCGGCCGGCACGCCGCCGGAGGCCGAGGCGGTGGCCCGGGTGATCTCGTCGGAGCGGCGCCAGCGCGCCCGCGCGCTGGGCGCGGCGGTGCGGCTGGGCTGCGACCTCTCCGGGCGCAACCCGCGCCTCCTGGAGAAGTCCAGCCTGGCGATCAGGGACGAGAAGGTCTCGCTCTCCGCCACGGCGGGCTGGGAGGACATGCTGCTGGGCGAACAGACCGCCAAGCGCGCCCAGACGCTCGCCTCGGCGCTGAAACTGAAACTCGAGCTGGGGTGAGCCGATGCAGATCCTGATGACCGGGGCGGCGCACAAGCGCGTGGGCGAGCGGCTGGCCAAGGTCGCGCCGGACGCCCAGGTGGTCACCGCCCTGCCCGACGAGGCCTATGAACTGGCGGGCCACCAGATCGCGCCGGAGAAGATCGATCCCGAGGTCGTCTGGCTCAGCCTCGACAGCTACGCCTCGGGCACGCTGCGCCAGCTCTACAGCCGACTGATGAAGTCCGCCTCGCCGCGCTGGACCCAGATCATGGCCGCCGGCATCGACAATCCGATGTTCCGTTCGATCATGGAAAAGGGCGTGCGCATCTCCAAGTCGTCCGCCCAGGCGACGCCGATCGCCGAATATGTGGTCGCCCACGCGCTGTCCCTGCAGGTCCCGATCGCGCAGCAGGCCGCCCTGCAGGCGAAGCACGAGTGGAAATCGACCCCCTATCGCGAACTCGGCCACACCCGCTGGCTGATGGCCGGCTTTGGCAACATCGGCCACGAAATCGCCAAGCGGATCAAGCCGTTCGGCGTGCATCTTACCGTCGTGCGGCGCAGCCCGGTAGCTGAGGGCGACCTCGCCGACAAGGTCATCACCCTGGCCGACATCGGCGCCGCGCTGCCGGACGCCGACGTGGTGGTCCTGGCCTGCGCGCTGAACGACGAGACCCGCGGCATGTGCGACGAAGCCTTCTTCGCGGCGATGAAGCCGGGCGCCGTGCTGATCAACATCGGCCGCGGCGGCCTGGTGGACGAGGATGCGCTCAGGGCCGGGCTAGACCGCGACCAGCCGGGCCACGCCGTGCTCGACGTCTTCGCCACCGAGCCCCTGCCCGCCGACGCCTGGTTCTGGGACCATCCGAAGGTGCGGGTCACCGCCCACACGTCGAATTCCGGCGACGGCAACCTGGGCCGCGGCGACGAACTGTTCCTGGAGAACCTGCGCCG
Organism: Phenylobacterium sp.; assembly: GCF_036501465.1. Taxonomy (GTDB): domain Bacteria; phylum Pseudomonadota; class Alphaproteobacteria; order Caulobacterales; family Caulobacteraceae; genus Phenylobacterium. The sequence goes on along the minus strand of NZ_DASYAF010000176.1, from coordinate 51,919 downwards.
CTACCTGGCGAAGGAGCCCCTGCTCAACGAGGCCGATCCCAGCGAGGTGGGGCTGCCGGCGCGTGGCTGAGCGCATAGCAAGAGGGCGGCGCCCCGGTTGCCCGGAACACCGCCCTCTGAACCAGACCCGTTGGGGGATCTGAGCCTTTGAGGCCGAGGCCGCCTCGGATCGGACTGGGTCGCCCCACACCGGAACCTTGACCACCTCGATATCCCGGGAGATCGTCCGGCTCGGGTCGCCCCTTGCCAACCTGCTCTCTCAGAACCTCCTGCCCGCTTTCGACCCGGTCACCCGGTCCGCCGCGCCGCAGTCCCTCTCGGCAAGTGGAGATTTGCAACGATCCGGGCGGCGCGCAACGGGTCGGCGAGACGGGCCTGTGCGCGGACCTCTGGGAAGGCGGTGGACGGCCTGTGGAGAAGCCAGGAGCGACGCCATAAAGCACAGCGGCGTCAAGCGCTTGCGCTTATCCTCAGGAACCGCCGGAAAGCCGGGTTCAGCCGCCCGAAGCCGCCGCCTTCGGGGCCCGACGCACCTCGACCACGCGCACGCGCGCGCCGTCCAGCACCAGGGCCAGTTCGCCGCGTTTCAGCTTCAGGGCGTCCTCGCCGAACGCCTCGCGCCGCCAGCCCTTGAGGGCGGCGTTGTCGGTCTCGTCGTCATTGGCGATCTGTTCCAGGTCGGCGACCGTGGCGATCAGCTTCGAGGCCACGCCGGCCTCCTCGGCGCGGGCCTTCAGCAGCACCTTCAACAGCTCCACCACCGCGCCGGCGGCGGGCGACGGCGGGGTGCGGCTGCGCTCGATCACCGGAGCGTAGGCCTCCGGGTCCTTCAGCGCCTCGCGGATCGCGGCCAGCAGGTCCGGCCCGAAGCGCGAGCCTGAGAAGCCCTTGGGCACCGAGCGCAGCCGGTCGAGCTGGTCGGCGTCGGTGGGCGCCTGGGTGGCGATCTCGTCGATCGCCTCGTCCTTCAGGATGCGGCCTCGCGGCTGGTCACGGGTCTGGGCGGTGCGCTCACGCCAGGCGGCGACGGCCTTGTAGACCGCCAGGTACTTGGCCGTGTGCTTGCGCGGCCGCAGGCGCTTCCAGGCGTTCTCCGGGTCCACGTCATAGATGGCCGGGTCGGTGAGCCCGCTCATCTCGTCGGTCACCCAGGCCAGGCGGCCCTCCTTCTCCAGCCGCTCGCGCAGCATGGGGTAGAGCCGCGCCAGATGGGTCACGTCGGCCAGCGCATAGGTCAGCTGGCTGTCCGACAGCGGCCGGCGCGCCCAGTCGGTGAAGCGCGAGGACTTGTCGAGCTCGATCTTCAGCATCTGGCGCACCAGGGCGTCATAGGCGATCTGCTCGCCGAACCCCGCCGCCATGCCCGCCACCTGGGTGTCGAACAGCGGCCGGGGCATGGCCTGCAGGTTGTTGAAGATCTCCACGTCCTGGCGCGCGGCGTGGAACACCTTGAGGACCGTCTCGTCGCGCATGATCGTCAGGAACGGCTCGAGGTCGATGCCCTCGGCCAGCGGGTCGATGCAGGCCTCCGCGCCATTGGGCGCGGCGGCCTGGACCAGGCACAGCTTCGGCCAGTAGGTGGTCTCGCGCATGAACTCGGTGTCCACGGCGACGAACGGCTGGCCCTTGAGCTTGTCGCAAAACACCGCGAGTTCGGCGGTGGTCGTAATCGGAGTCATCGATTAGCTATAGCCCGGCGAAGCGGCGAGTCTGCAAGTCCGCGTTGCTGTTCTGCGAAATTCTCTCTCCGAAGGCCCCCGTCAATGTCCGACCGCCCGAACGGCCTCACCTACGCCCAGGCCGGCGTCGACATCGATGCGGGCAATGCGCTGGTGGAGCGGATCAAGCCGCTGGCGAAGGCCACGCGCCGGCCCGGCGCGGAGGCTTCCCTGGGCGGTTTCGGCGCCCTCTTCGACCTCAAGGCCGCCGGCTATGACGACCCGCTGCTGGTCACCACCACCGACGGGGTCGGCACCAAGCTGATGGTCGCCATCGCGACCGGCATCCACGACACCGTGGGGATCGACCTGGTGGCCATGTGCGTCAACGACCTGCTGGCCCAGGGCGCCGAGCCCTTGATGTTCCTCGATTATTACGCCACCGGGAAGCTGGATGTGGATACCGCCGCCGCGGTGGTGGCCGGGATCGCCGAGGGCTGCCGGCAGGCCGGCTGCGCCCTGGTGGGCGGCGAGACCGCCGAGATGCCGGGCATGTACGGCGAAGGCGACTACGACATGGGCGGCTTCTGCGTGGGCGCCGTGGATCGCGACAAGGTGCTGCCCAGGCTGGACGCCCAGAAGCCGGGCGACATCCTGATCGGCCTGGGCTCGTCGGGCCCGCACTCCAACGGCTATTCCCTGGTGCGCCGCATCGTCGAGCGTTCGGGCCTAGCCTGGGACGCGCCGGCCCCGTTCGATGCGCCCATCGACGCTCCGGCGAGCGGCCAGACCCTCGCCCAAGCCTTGCTGGCGCCCACCCGGATCTATGTGAAGACGGTGCTCAAGCACCTGAAGGCCGGCCGCGTCTCGGGCCTGGCCCACATCACCGGCGGCGGCCTGGTGGAGAATCCGCCCCGGGCCATCGCGCCCGGCCTGGTCGCCCGCTTCGACTGGGACGCCTGGGTCCCGCCCCCGGTGTTCGGCTGGCTGCAGGAAGTTGGCGGTGTCTCGGACCAGGAGATGCGGCGCACCTTCAACTGCGGCGTGGGCTTGATGCTGATCGTCGACCCGCACGACCTGCCCGACGTGCTGGAAGGCCTGGTGCGCGACGGTGAGGACGCCTTCGTGATCGGCGAACTGGCGAAGGCCTGACGGCCGTTCCCGGCCGGGCGGCTTCCCTGATATGAAGCGGGAATGCCGAAGATCTCCTGCCTCTGCGGCCACGTCCGCATCCAGATGCCGAAACGGCCGGACTTCGTCCACGAGTGCAACTGCACCCTGTGCAGCAAGGCGGGCGCGCGCTGGGCCTATTTCCATCCCTCGGAGGTCGGCGTCGAGGGCACGACGAAGGGGTTTGTCCGCGACGACAAGGAAGACCCGGCGGCGGAAATCCGCTTCTGCGAACAGTGCGGCGTGACCACCCACTTCGTCCTGACGCCGAGCGCCGTGGCGAAGTTCGGGAACGTCCAGATGGGCGTCAATGTGCGCCTGGCCGACGAGGCGGACCTTGCCGGAACGGAATTGCGCTATCCGGACGGCCGCGGCTGGTCCGGCCAGGGCGGCTTCGGCTACGTGCAGGACCCGCGCATCATCGGCGGATGAGCGGCGCCTAGTAGAGCTTCAAGGCCAAGACCAGCACGGCGAACAGGCCGTAGAAGCCAGCCATCGCGGCCAGGAACACCCGGCTGATGAAGCCGCGCCGGAAGGCCAAGAACATCGCCAGCACCGCCACGGCTGTCACCGCCGCCCCGACCAGCAGCGCCGGGTCCAGAACCCAGGGGGTGAAGAACAGGCCAAAGGCCGTGGGCACGGTCGCCTGGATCATCATGGCGCCGGAGATGTTGGCCAGCGCCAGGCGGTGCCTGCCCTGGCGCACCCAGATGACGGCGTTCAGCGTCTCCGGCAGCTCCGTGGCGATAGGGCTGAGCAGCAGGGCCAGCAACTGCGGCTTGAGGCCGAGCGCCGGGCCCAGCACGTCGAGCTGCTTCACGAACAGGTGGCTGGCGGCGAAGATCACGCCCAGCGCCGCCACGGTCTGGACGACGGCCGCCCAGGTCGGCGGGTCGGCCACGCGCGGCATCAGCTTGAGCGGCTCCAGGGCCTCTTCCTCGATGTCGCTGGTCCCGCGCATCTCCTTCCAGAAATAGGCGCCGTAGGCGGCCAGGAAGAGCACGCCCAGCCAGGGCTTGAAGGCGAAGGCCGCCAGGCCCAGGCCGATCTTCGCGGCGAAGATCACCAGGAACCATCCCTGGTCGCGCGAGAGGCTGTGGAAATCGTTCCGGATCGCCGCGGTCTTCGGCAACTTCGTGCGGCAGCAGATCAGCACGATCCCCACCGTGGCGTAGGCGATGGTCGAAAGCACCAGCGGGCCGCCCAAGGCCGCGCCCACGCCGATCTGCTTCTGGGCGGCGCTGGCGCCGAACGCCACGGCGACGAAGGTCACGACGCTTTCCGGCAGGGCGGTGCCGATGGCCGCCAGGATCGAGCCGGTGGCCTGCTCGCCCACCGCGAGGCGGCGGCCCACCCACTCCACGCCGTTCACGAACACCTCGCAGGCGAGATAGATCGCCGCGGCCGAGCCCAGCAGCAGGGCGATGGTGACGGGCAGGGAATTCACGGAACTCACTAGGGGCTCACTTCGGGGGTCAGGCGCACGAGCCAAGGGATCGGCGCCCCGCCCGACCCCGGTGCGTCCGCCGAACCCCATGGTCTCGCCAAGTCGGACTGACCGCCGCGCCACAGGCCGATCCGGAAAAGGATTGGCCCAATGCTGTTGACGCAAGCGCCTCTTGAACGCGAGGCCGGCTACTCCCCAAAGAGTGGATGCGTCTTAGGCGGCGGGGCGGGCGGGCGTCAACGGCCTTCTAGGCCGGCCCGCGGAGAACCTCGACGACGCTGAGCGCGGTCAACTGGTCCGCGCCGGTCGCGTCGCGATAGCGGCTCACCGCGTCGATCCACCGGCCTTTCGCCACCAGGCCCCGCAATTCGGCCAGCAACGGCCCCGGCAGGCCGGCGACCATCCTGGCCGCCTCGGCGCGCTGGGCGGCGCCCTTGGCCCGTTCGGCGAGGTAGGCTTTCAGGCCATCCTCGTTCGGGCACGGGTCGACGATCAGCCAGACGCCGTTCGCCGGCGCGACGTAGCGCAGGAGCGAGGCCTTGTGGTGGTCGAGGGTCTGGGCGTCGATCTGGATCTCGAAGGTCGGCGTCGTCGGATAGGCGAAGCCCGGCGCCAGTTTCAGCGCCGACGGTCCCTTGAGGGCTCGGACACCCTCGAGGGCGTAGGCGGCCTGCAGGGTGGCGCCCGTCTGGAGCTCCTCGGCGAAGCCATCCTCGAAATAGCCCCGCGTCTGGGCGTTGATGCAGGCCAGGGTCGCGGGATGGAACAGGGCCTTCAGCTTTGCGGGATCGCGGCCGCGGATCGCGGCCATGTAGGCCCGGGCGAACCGCTGCTGGGCCGCATCGCCCGGCTGGGCCGCAGCGGAGCTCGCGGCCTGCAGGGCAAGGGCGGCCGCCGCCACGGCGGCGAGGCGACGCGCGAAGCGCGGGTCCGCAGTGCGGTCTCGGAAGGCTCGGCCGGCCATGCGCCATCTCCTGGATTGGCGACAGCCTACAGAACCAGGGTTTCCGAAACGTGCGGCCCGGAATTCCGTCCCGATCGGCCTGGCGGGCCCTAGCGCAGCTCGGCGTTGATCGCCGCCAGGGCCGAGGCGCCCGGCACAAGCTCCGCCGTGCCGAGTTCGTTCAACGGCGTGTCCACCGTCTCCAGGGCGTCGTGCAGGTCGCTGGAGTCGGGATCGACGTAGAGCAGGCCGGTGACCACCTGGCCCCGCGCCTGGCGCGCCTGCAGGTAGCCCAGGGCCTGGGCGCGGTTGTTGGGGTTGTAGAGCTCGGCCAGCTTGTGCAGCGACAGCACCGAGCCGTCGTGCTGGGTCACCTTCACCGTCGTGCCCGGCGCATGGCTGACCTGGATCGGTTCGCGTGGCGTGATCACGTCCAGCCGGTTCACCGCCTCGTTGTGCTCACGCACATAGTCGAAGCTCTTGGTCGAGCCTTGGTGGTTGTTGAACTGCACGCAGGGGCTCAGCACGTCGATGAAGGCCGCGCCCTTGTGGCTCAGGCCCGCCTTGATCAGCGGCACGAGCTGTTCCTTGTCGCCGCTGAACGAGCGGCCGACGAAGGTCGCGCCCAGCTGCAGGGCCATGCCCACCAGGTCGATGCCGGCGTCGTGGTTCACCACCCCGCGCTTGGACTTCGATCCCTTGTCGGAGGTGGCCGAGAACTGGCCCTTGGTGAGCCCGTACACCCCGTTGTTCTCGACGATGTAGAGCATGTTCACGCCGCGCCGCACGGCGTGGGCGAACTGGCCAAGGCCGATGGAGGCGGAATCCCCGTCGCCGGAGACGCCCAGGTAGATCAGGTCCTTGTTGGCCAGGTTGGCGCCGGTCAGCACCGAGGGCATGCGGCCGTGGACGGTGTTGAAGCCGTGGCTGGCGCCCAGGAAATAGTCCGGCGTCTTCGACGAGCAGCCGATGCCGCTGAGCTTGGCGATGCGGTGCGGCGGCAGCTCCAGCTCATAGACCGCCTGGATGATCGCCGAGGAGATGGAGTCGTGGCCGCAGCCGGCGCACAGGGTCGAGATGCGGCCCTCGTAGTCGCGGCGTGTGAACCCCAGGCTGTTGGCGGCCAGCTTCGGGTGATGCAGCTGGGGCTTGAGGATGTAGGTCATTCGGCCGCCCCTATTCCGCTGCTTCGATCTGGCCCAGCGCCAGGAGCTGGCCGATCTCCCGGGCGATGAAGCGCGCGGTGATCGGGGTTCCGTCGTAGTGCAGCACCGGCACGAGCTTGGCCGGATCGATCTCGCCCTCGTTCATCAGCAGGGTCCGCAGCTGGGCGTCACGGTTCTGCTCGACCACGAACACCCGCTCGTGCGCGGCGACGAACTCATAGACCTCGTCGCAGAACGGGAAGCCGCGCAGGCGCATCGCGTCGAGATGGCGGCCCTGCCCTTCCAGGTGCTCCAGCGCCTCCAGCATCGAAGGCGTGGTGGAGCCGAAATAGATCACCCCGTCAGGAGTCTTGCGCTTGGCGTCACGGCGGATCGGCGCCGGGATCAGGCTCTTTGCGGTCTCGAACTTGCGCAGCAGGCGCTGCATGTTGTCGACGTAGACCGACCCCTCCTCCGAATAGCGGGCGTAGGGATTGCGCGAGGTGCCGCGGGTGAAATAGGCGCCCTTGGACGGGTGTTCGCCGGGATAGGTGCGGAACGGGATGCCGTCGCCGTCGACGTCCTTGTAGCGGCCGAAATCGGCGCCCGCGTCCAGCATCTCGGCGGTCATCACCTTGCCGCGGTCGATCTGGCGCTTGTCATCCCAGGCGAAGGGCGCGCACAGCCACTCGTTCATGCCGATGTCGAGGTCGAGCATGACGAAGACGGTGGTCTGCAGCCGGTCGGCCAGGTCGAAGGCCTGCGCGCCCATCTCGAAGCACTCGCCGGGATCGCAGGGCAGCAGCATGGGGTGCTTGGTGTCGCCGTGGCTGGCGTAGGCCGCGCCGATCAGGTCGGCCTGTTGGGTCCGCGTCGGCATGCCGGTGGACGGGCCGCCGCGCTGCACGTCGAAGATCACCGCCGGGATCTCGGCGAAGTAGGAAAGGCCGATGAACTCGGTCATCAGCGAGACCCCTGGCCCGGAGGTGCAGGTGAAGGCCCGCGCGCCGTTCCAGCCCGCGCCCACCACGATGCCGATCGAGGCGATCTCGTCCTCGGCCTGGACGATGGCGTATTTCGCCTTGCCGTCCGGCGCCACGCGCAGGTCCTGGCAGTAGCCGGTGAAGGCCTCGGCCAGCGAGGTCGACGGAGTGATCGGATACCAGGCGCAGACCGTGGCCCCGCCATAGACCGCGCCCAGGGCCGCGGCGGAATTGCCCTCGACATAGATGCGCTCGCCCACCTTGTCGGCCTTCCTGACCTGCAGGCGGATCGGCGCAAGGTTCTCGCGGACATAGTCGACGCCCAGGCGCAGGGCCTCGAAGTTGGCGGTGATCAGCTTGGCGCGGCCTGCGAACTGTTCGGACAGGATGGTCTCGATCACCGCCGGATCGATGCCGAGCAGCGCCGCCAGCGCGCCCAGGTAGACGATGTTCTTGAAGAGCTGCCGTTCGCGCGGCAGCTCATAGCGGTCGTTGCACATCGCCGTCAGCGGCACGCCGACGACGGTGATGTCGTCCCGGAACTTGCTGGGCGGCAAGGGCTTGGTGTTGTCGTAGAACAGGAAGCCGCCGGGCTCGATCTCCGCCAGGTCGCGGTCCCAGGTCTGCGGGTTCATGGCGACCATCAGGTCGACGCCGCCGCGGCGTCCCAGATGCCCGTCCTCCGTAACCCGCACCTCGAACCAGGTCGGCAGGCCCTGGATGTTCGAGGGGAAGATGTTGCGCGCCGCCACCGGCACGCCGCAGCGCAGGATCGACTTGGCGAACATGCCGTTGGCGCTGGCCGAGCCAGAACCGTTCACATTGGCGAACTTGACGACGAAGTCGTTGACTACCGGGACTGGCATGCCGCCCCCGCGTGGGTCATCTCCAGGGTGAAGCGTTGCATATCCCATGCCCCCGTGGGGCAGCGCTCGGCGCACAGGCCGCAGTGCAGGCAGACGTCCTCGTCCTTGACCATGATCCGCCCGCCGACCAGCGTTCCGGAGACGTAGAGATCCTGGGCGAGATCGAGCGCCGGAGCCTTGAGCTTGGTGCGCAGTTCCGCCTCATCGGTCGCGCTGTCGTGGACGAAGCTGATGCAATCCACCGGGCAGATGTCCATGCAGGCGTCGCACTCGATGCACAGGTTGTCGGCGAACACCGTCTGGACGTCGCAGTTCAGGCACCGCTCGGCCTCCTTGTAGCCGGTGGCCGGATCGAACCCGAGTTCGACCTCCAGCTTCACGTCCTTCAGCGCCACGGCCTTGTCGCGCAGCGGCACGCGGTAGCGGCGGTCGTTGGCGATGTCGTTGTCGTAGCTCCACTCGTGGATGCCCATCTTCTGGGAGACGAGGGAGAAGTCGGGCGGCGGCCGGTCGGCCACGTCCTGGCCATTGCAGTATTTGTCGATCGAGACAGCCGCGTCATGGCCGTGCGCCACCGCCCAGATGATGTTCTTGGGCCCGAAGGCCGCGTCGCCGCCGAAGAAGACGCCCGGGACCGTCGACTGCATGGTGACCGGGTCGACCTTGGGCATGTCCCACTCGTCGAACTCCATGCCGATGTCGCGCTCGATCCAGGGGAAGGCGTTCTCCTGGCCGACCGCCACCAGCACGTCGTCGCATTCGTAGTGCTCGTCCGGCGCGCCCGACGGGACCAGACGGCGGCGGCCCTTGTCGTCGTAGACCGCTTCCACGACCTCGAAGGTCACGCCGGTGAGCTTGCCGCCCTCGTGGGTGAAGGCCTTGGGGACGCGGAAGTTGATGAACGGGATGTCCTCGTGGATCGCGTCTTCCTTCTCCCAGGGCGAGGCCTTCATCTCCTCGTACCCGGAACGGACGATCACCTTGACGTCCTCGCCGCCCAGCCTTCGGCTCGTGCGGCAGCAGTCCATGGCGGTGTTGCCGCCGCCCAGCACGATCACCCGCTTGCCGATCCTGTCGACGTGGCCGAACGAGACCGAGCTCAGCCAGTCGATGCCGATGTGGACGTTGGCGCGGGTCTCTTCGCGGCCGGGGATATCCAGGTCGCGGCCGCGCGGCGCGCCGGAGCCCACGAAGATCGCGTCATAGCCCTCGCCCAGCAGCGCCTTCAGGCTGTCGATCCGCTCGCCGAGCCTCAGCGTCATGCCGAGGCCGGTGATGTAGCCCACCTCCTCGTCGATCACCCCCTCGGGCAGGCGGAAGCGCGGGATCTGCGAGCGGATCATGCCGCCCGACTTCGCGTCGCCGTCGAAGATGGTGATGTCGTAGCCCAGGGGCGCCAGGTCGCGCGCCACGGTCAGCGAGGCCGGCCCGCAGCCGATCATCGCCACCCGCTTGCCGTTCATCTGGGCCGCCGGCGCGGGCATCCGGTCGGAGACGTCGTCCTTGTTGTCGGCCGCGACCCTCTTCAACCGGCATATGGCGACCGGCTCCTCCTCGACGCGTCCTCGCCGGCAGGCGGGTTCACAGGGGCGATCGCAGGTCCGCCCGAGCACGCCGGGGAAGACGTTCGATTGCCAGTTGATCATGTAGGCGTCGGAATACCGGCCCTCGGCGATCAGCCGGATGTACTCCGGCACCGGGGTGTGCGCCGGACAGGCGAACTGGCAATCGACGACTTTATGGAAGTAGTCGGGAGTCCACGCGTCGGTACGTTGCAACGGTCTCAGGTCCCTTCCCGCGACGCTCTACTCTCGAGGCGGCAAGTCGGACCCGGGGCGGGCGCGGAAACCAAGGGCGCGGGCTCGGGAGAGGCTTAAGCCGTCACAACGCGGCGTTCTTCCCTCAGGTTAGGCCCCGTTCGCCGGTGAAGCCAAGCCCATTTCCGGACCCTTGTTCGATGATTTCCGGTCGGAAATGCGAATGTTGCGAGAATTCCTGCCCCTTCCCGGCCCAGCTTCCGTCGCGGCCCCTCAAGCGAACGTGAGCGGCGGCCCAGCTTTTCTGGCGAGCGGACGGATTTCCTAATGGTAACTTAACGACGGGAGAGCCCCGCGTGCGCCGCGCGGGGGATTGGGAGGCCGCGATGGAACCGCAGGAAGTCCCCGTACAGGAGTCACAGGCCTATCCGGAACCGCCGCTCGACGAGGGCATCGGCCCCACGAGCCTGTTCCAGGAGATCAACGCGCGCCGCGCCCGCGTCGAGAACACCGAACTGTTGCAGCAGCTGCGGGGGCTCTAGCCCAAGCGCGTCATCCCGGTTTCCGCGGAGCGGAAGACCGGTACCCATCGACTCGGCTTCAACAGAAAAGGGCCCGGCAGGTCGGCCGAGCCCTCCTTGGCGCACGCGGCGCTTGTGGGTCCCGGACAGCCGCATTCGCGGCTTCCGGGATGACACTCTGGATCAGTCCGCCTTCTTGGCCGCGGCCTTCTTCGGGGCGGCTTTCTTGGCGGGCTTGGGGGCCTCGTCGTCGCCATAGCCTTCCGGCAGGTCGTCGTCGGCCATCAGCTCGTCCTTGGAGACCTTGGCGTCCTTGACCTTGGCCTTCTCGACGATCAGGTCGACGACCTTGTCTTCGAAGATCGGCGCGCGCAGCTGGGCCTGGGCGTTGGGGTTCTGGCGGAACAGGTCGAACACCTGCTGCGCCTGCGGCCCGTACTTCATGGCCTCCTGGCGCATGGCCTCGCCCAGCTCCTGGTCGGTGACCTGGACGTTGTTGGCGCGGCCGATCTCGGCCAGCACCAGGCCCAGGCGCACGCGGCGCTCGGCGATCTTGCGGTATTCCTCGCGCAGCTTCTTGTCGGACTTGTTCTTGTCCTCGTCCGGCAGGTTCCCGGCTTCCTTGTCCTGCTCCACCTGCTGCCAGATGGCGGCGAACTCGGCCTCGACCATCTTCGGCGGCAGCGGGAAGCTGTGCTTGGTGTCCAGCTGGTCCAGCAGGGCGCGCTTCAGCTTGAAGCGGCTGGCGCCGGCGTATTCGCGCTCCAGGTTGCCCTTCAGCAGCTCCTTGAGCTTCTCCAGGCTCTCGATGCCCAGGCGGGTTGCCAGCGCGTCGTCGGCAGGGGCGTCGACCGCGGCCTTCACTTCCTTGACCTTCACGGCGAAGACCGTGGCCTTGCCGGCCAGGTTGGCGGCCTGGTAGTCGGCCGGGAAGGTGACCTTCACCTCGACGTCGTCGCCGGGCTTTGCGCCCTTCAGCTGGTCCTCGAAGCCCGGGATGAACTGGCCGGAGCCCAGCACCAGCTCGGCGTCGCTCGCCGTGCCACCCTCGAAGGCCTCGCCGTCCAGCTTGCCCACGAAGTCGATGACCACCATGTCGCCGTCCGCGGCCTTCACGGCCTTGCCGGTCTTGGCCTCGTAGGTGCGGTTCTGCTTGGCCAGGTCGGCCAGCGCCGCGTCCACTTCCTTGGCGGTGGGCTCGTAGACCGGCCGGGTCAGCGACAGCTTGGCGATGTCGGTGGGCTCGAACTCCGGCATCACGTCGACGGCCAGTTCATAGGCGAGGTCCGCCTTGCCCTCGATCACCTGCGCCATGTCGGCTTCCGGCTTCAGGTCCGGCTCGGCGGCGGGGCGCAGCTTGTTGTCGTCCAGCACCTTCTGGGTGGTCTCGTTGAGGGTCTTCTCGACCACCTCGCTCATCAGCGCCTTGCCGTAGAGGCGGCGCACGTGGCCCGGCGGCACCTTGCCGGGGCGGAAGCCCTTGATGTTGAGGGTCGGGGTGACCTCGGCGATCCGGGCGTCCAGGGCGGCGTTCAGCTCGGCTACGGGCACCGTCACGCCGAACACGCGGCTCAGGCCATCGCTAGACTTTTCAACGATCTGCATCGACATCTTCAGGACTTCCGGTTCGTCTATTGCGGACCGCCGCGCGTCCGGCGCGCCTGCGGCCTCGTGGAGGATTGGAACTATAGCCGCCCGGGCGGCGGAGGGCGCGGGTTATGTCACGCCCTTTCCGCTTCGCCAAGGACCCCGCCTGCCAAGCCCGTCAGGACGAAGCAGGATGGTGCGGCTAGAGGGACTCGAACCCCCACGGTTGCCCGCTGGTACCTAAAACCAGTGCGTCTACCAATTCCGCCATAGCCGCTTGCCGCCGCCATTAGCCGGGAAGCCGGGGGCCGCCAAGCCTCGTCGGCGCCGCAACGGGCGTCAGGGGGCCGCCGCGGCGACCACGCGCCCGCCCTTCACCACCGCCGCCACCTCGCCGACCGCTTCGATCCGTTCGAACGGGTTGGCCGCCAGCAGCACGATGTCGGCCGTTTCGCCCGGCGCCAGGGTTCCGGCGTCCGCCCGGCCGAGGAAAGCGGCGGGCTCGACGGTGGCGGTCCTCAGCGCCGCATAGGGCGAAAGCCCCGCGCGGACGAACAGCGCCAGTTCGCGGCGCAGGCTGGCGACCGGGGCCTCGCACGGCGCGGGCATGTCGGTCCCGGCCAGCAGCGGGACGCCGGCGGCGCGGATCGCCTTCACGTCGTCCAGTTCGGCCTGCAGGGCGCGGGCGCGGAGATCGCCGGGCGTGTCCTTGAGCCAGGCGCTCGCCGCCGCCTGGCACGCCGCGGCCCCGCCGGGCGGGGCGAAGCGCCGGAAATCGGCGTCGACGAAGCTCGCGTCGGCGAAGTCCAGGCTGAGCGTCGGGGTCCACCAGACCGGCTTGGCGGCCATCTTCGCCAGCACCGCCGCGCATCGGGGCGGATCGCGTTCGGCGCGCAGGTCGAGCGCCACGCGGTCTGCGGCGCCGACCCCGCCGCGGCTGAGCGCCCCGATCCACAGGTCCGCGGCCTTGGCCGGCGGCCGGGCGCCGCAGCTCTTGGAGAGGCTGACTTCCATGTGCTCGATGCTGCGCTGGCCGGCGGCCACGGCGGTCTGCAGGTCGATGGCGAATGGCAGGTGGCCGGCCACCGGCAGGCCCCGCGCCTGGGCGGCCGCCACCGTCGCGGCGTAGCTCGCCGCGTCGAGGCCGCTGTAGACCTTCACGAACTGGGCGCCGCCGGCGGCCAGCCCCGCCACCGCGTCGGCGGCCTCGGCGGGGGCCGCCACATGCAGTTCGATGGGCCGGCTCCAGGGCGTGGCCGGCCCGTTCACCACCGGCCCCGCGGCCACCAGGTCGGGCAGCGGCTGGCGGTTGTTCGCCAAGGCCGCGCGGAAGGCGGCGAGTTCGCCCAGGGTCGAGCCCATGTCGCGCAGGCCGACCACCCCGCCACGCAGCATCTGGGCGAGCGTCGCGATCGCCTGCGGGCCGTCAGCCTGGGCCAGGACGTGGACGTGCATGTCCCAGAGGCCGGGAATCGCAAACCGCCCTCGCCCGTCCAGCCTCGGCACGCCCGGCGGAATGCGCAGCCCCCGGCCGATGGCGGCGATCCGCGCGCCGGCGATCAGGATCGTCTGGTCCCGGGCGACCCGGTCGTTCACCATGGAGAGCACCGACACATGGGCGATCGCCAGCGACGGCTTGGCGGCCGACGCTTCGGAGGCCACCGGGCGGCCCCGCGGAACCTCGAAGCCCTGCTTCACCGCCCGCACGATCCTCGTGACCGCGTCGAAGCGCTGGGTGGGATCGGCCTTCAGGACCAGGAAGCTCGCCTCATAGCCCGGCTGCAGGACGCCGATCCTGCGGCCTGGAAAGATGAAGCGCGGCGTCTTGACCGCCAGCGCGACGAAGGCCTCCTTCGGCGTGAAGACCTTGAGGTCGACCAGGTAGCGCGCCTCGGCGATCGCGGCGTCCGCCACGCCATCGGTGCCGATCAGGATCGGGACGCCCGCGGCCTTCAGCTTCATGAGGTTCGCCCGCTGCATGGCCTGGATGGCGGGCAGCCGCGTCTTGTCCCGGTTGTTCAGCGCATAGCTGGCGGTCGCCACCACCCGGATGTGAGCGCGGGCGGCCGCGCGGGCGTCGGCGTCGGTGATCGCGTACTGGGCGACGGGGCCGACGCCGCCGTAGTAGCCCGGCATGTGCGCCGCCTCGTCGACGCCGGCGGCCACGATCACGCGGAAGTCGGCGGCGGTCTCGATGTGGGCCGCGACCCGCAGGCCCCGCCGATGCGCCGCCTGGACGATCAGCGGGACCAGCGCCGGGTCCAGCCCCTTCATCTCGCCGTAGGCCGGATCGTCCCGGCGCTTTTCGTACTCGTCGGAGAACATCAGGATGATCTTCACGAACTGGGCGTTCTGGGCGACCAGGCGGTCCAGCACCGGGTCGATGTCGGCGGCCCTGGTCACCTCGTGGAAGGCGTCGCCCAGCAGATCCTGCGGCCGCTTGTCGGGATAGACGCCCATGCGGATCAGGTTCTCGTAGAGCCCCTCCGGGTGGCCGCCGGGCGCGGTCACCGCCCCCATGGACAGCACAGCGTCCACATGGCCGGGACCGGCAAGGGCCTGGCGGATTCCCGGCCCCAGCGAAGCGAGCAGCGTCGGGTTCATCAGGTAGAAGACGCCCGCCGCCATGGCCTGGTCGCTCACCTGGCTCGTGCGGCCGGCCATGTGGTTGTGGGCGTCGGCGAAGGGCGGGACGACATAGCCGCCGCCCAAGTCGACCACCTCCGCGGCGCCACCGGCCGGGCGGGGAACGAACAGACCGTCGCGGACGTAGCGGTCGCCGGCCACAAACCCGGCTCCGCTCCACCAACGACCATGCGTGTAGGCGACCACCGGGCCCGCGGCCGCCAAGGCCTGGGACGCGCCCGCCAGGAACGCCAGACTCCACACCACCAGGATCCAAACCATCGACCGCATCACTCTACTCCCAAAGCTTTAGGAGAAGCTGGCGCCATTTGCGGGTCGCGGTTGGAAAAGCCGCCAACGGGCGAGCCGATCGATGAACGGGCGCCTCAGACGATGAGCGGGCGCAGCGCCTTGACGCCGTTGCGGCTGATCGGCACCCGCTCGCCGGTGGTCATGTGCGCCAGCATGCGCCCGCCGCCGGCCGGCTCGGCGCGTTCGAGGAAGGCGAGCTGGATGATCGCCGAGCGGTGCACGCGGATGAACCGCGCCGGGTCCAGCCGCGCCTCGAATTCGCCCAGGCTCATGCGGACCAGGTGGCGGCCGTTCGCCGTGGAGACCTCGGAATAGTCCTGGGCGCCGGCGATGGCGACGATGTCGCGCACGTCCACCGGACGGAAGTCCTCGCCCTGGCGGATCAGATAGCGCTCCAGCGGCGGAGCGGCGCCCGGTGGCGTTTCCGCGGAAAGCGCCGCCGGCGCCGGCGCCGCGCGCAGGGCGTAGCTGGCCGCGGCGAAGGCGCTGTAGACCGCCACGCCCTGGAACGCCTGCCAGGCGAGCGCGACCCCGGAGAACCCGTGGATATGGAACCCGTCGCCGGTGAGCCACGAGCCTGTGGCCAGCAGGATCACCGCTGCGCCGTACCAGGCCAGGGCGAAGGCGAAGGCCAGGGCCACGTGCCCTGCGGCCTGGACCCAGACCGCTCGCGCGGCCAGCCGGCGCACCAGGGCGCGGGTGGCCAGGGCCAGTCCGGCCAGAGGCGCCACATTGGCCGCGGCGTCGGTGACGGCGTGCAATGGGCCGGCGCCGCCGGTTGTGACGAAGATCGCCACATAGAGCAGCCAAAGACCCGCCAGGCCGGCGGCCAGCAGCGCCGCGGGACTGGGCCGCGCCGCGGCTTTCCGGTCGAGCGATAGGGCCAGGGTCATGACCCATCTAGGCTGACACGGCCCCGCGAACTGTCCAGTCTCCTCATCGCCGCGGATGACAGCGGGCGCGGCTGCGGGCAGAAGGCGGCCATGGGCTCAGGCGTGCTCTTCGTCCACAACAACTTCCCGGGCCAGTTCCGGCACCTGGCGCAGGCGCTGGTGGCGCGCGGCGTGCCGTGCCAGGCGCTGGGCGGGGCGAACGCGCCGGGCCTGCCGCCGGTGGGCATGAACCGCTACGGCCTGTCGCGCGGGTCCACCCCGGGCGTCTTCCCACTGGCCGTCCGCGCCGAGGCCGACCTGATCCGCGCCGCCAGCGCCTGGCGCGCGGCCGGCCGGATGAAGGCCGCCGGGATGGATCCGCAGGTGATCGTGGGCCACCCCGGCTGGGGCGAGACCGCCCTGCTGCACGAGGTCTGGCCGGACGCGAAGCGGGTGATCTTCTCGGAGTTCTTCTACCACGGCCGCGGCTTCGACGTGGGCTTCGACCCGGAATTCGGCGAGCCCAGCGAGCGGGTGGCGCTCACCGCCGAGGCCAAGAACGCGGTGATGGCCTGGGCGCTCACCCAGGCCGACGCGATCGTCACGCCCACCGAATTCCAGGCCTCGGCCCTGCCGCCGGTGTTCCGTCCCCTTACCCGGGTGATCCACGAGGGCGTCGATATCGAGCAGGTCCGCCCCGCGCCCGCCGAGCCCTTCGCCCTGGCCGACGGCCGCTTCATCGCACCCGGGACGCCGGTGATCACCTATGTGAACAATAACCTGGAGCCGCTGCGCGGCCTGCACATCTTCGCCCGCGCCCTGCCCCGGCTGATGGCCGAGGCGCCGGACGCCCAGGTGCTGGTGTTCGGCGACACCAGCCGCCGGGCCTATGGCGGCGAACCCACGGACGGGCGGACCTGGCGGGAGGTGTTCTTCGAAGGGCTGGAGGTCGACGCCCAGCGCCTGCATTTCGTCGGCAAGGTCCCGCCGGACGCGCTGCTGGCGGCCATGCGGCTCTCCACCGCCCACGTCTACTACACCTACCCCTTCGTGCTCTCCTGGTCGCTGGTCGAGGCCATGGCCGCCGGCTGCTACGTGGTGGCCTCCGACACCGCGCCGGTCCGCGACGCCATCGAGGACGGGGTCAACGGCCGGCTCCTGCCGTTCTTCGATTCCGACGCCCTGGCGACGGCCCTGATTGAGGCCTGCCGCGATCCGCAGGCTTCGGCGCCGCTGCGCGCGGCGGCGCGGGCGACGGCGGTGGCGAGGTTCTCGCGCGACGCGGGGCTCAAGGCCTGGTTCGAGGTGCTGCGCGCCCAGGGGCTGGAGCTCCCCGCCTAGCCACACCCAACCTGTCTAGCCGCAGCGGACCTGCTCGATCAGCCCGGTGTGGGCGTTGAACAGGAAGTTCAGCCGGCCGGGATCGACGTCGTCGGACAGCTTGCAAGTGGTGCAGGCGACGCGCTGGCGGCTGGGGTCCACCGGCACCGGGATCAGGGTGCGCGAGCGGCCGATCATCCCCTGCATGTTGGCCGCGCCGCAGGAGTCGCTCGCCGCGGGCTCCGGCCGCGGGATCGGGGTCGCCAGCCGGGGCGTGGGCGCGGCCTGGGCGACGGGCGGCGGCCGGGCCGGAGCCTCGGGAGCCGGCGGGGGCGCTTGGGGGGACGTCGGCGAGGTCGCCGCGACCGTGGTCGGATAGTCCGGCACGGCGCAGCCGGCCATGGCGAGCGCCAGCGCGGCGACGGCCGGCAGGGTCGCGGCCCTCACGCCTGCTTCTCCCAGCCGCGCGCCTGCTGCTTCCAGTAGGACAGCGCCGCACCGGCGGCCTTCAGCGCGCTCCATTGCGCGCGGGCCACCGCCAGCTGCGCCTCGTCGCCGCCGTCGAACAGCACCAGGCAGCGGGCGTAGCCGTCGAGGTCGCCGGGCTCGGCGCCGTCCACCAGGAACAGGGCCTCGGCGGCGTTGGGGTTGTCGAAGCCGGTGGTCAGCAGGATCGGCTGGCGCGCGGCCTGCGGCTCGTCCTCCAGCCCGTGCGGCAGGAAGCTGTCGTCGCGCCAAGTCCAGAGCGCGGCGTCGATGTGGCTGAGCCTCGGCCCCTCGCGCGCCCTGACCAGCGCCTTCCAGCCGCGCTGCAGCGTCTTTTCCAGCAGTTCCGGCAAGGCCTGCTCCAGCCCGGTGCGCTCCAGGTGGTAGAACCAGACCTCGATCGCCGCCTCAGCCACCCGCGCTCACCCCTCGTAGCTGTCGGCCACCATCTGGTTCAGCAGGCGCACGCCGAAGCCGGTGGCGCCCTCCGGGATGGTGGGGACGGACGACGGCTTCTTCCAGGCGGTCGACGCGATGTCGAGGTGCGCCCAGGGCACGCCGTTGGTGAAGCGCTGGATGAACAGGGCCGCGGTGATCGAACCGCCCGGCCGCCCGCCGGTGTTCTTCATGTCGGCGATCATCGAGTCGAGGGCCTTGTCGTACTGCCCGGGCAGCGGCATCCGCCACAGGGCGTCGCCCGAGGCGGCCGAAGCGGCCATCAGGTTCGCGCCCAGGGTCTCGTCGTTGGCGTAGCAGCCGGCGTAGTCGTTCCCCAGCGCGATGATGATCGCCCCGGTGAGCGTCGCCAGGTCGACCATGAACTTCGGCTTGAAGCGGTTCTGGCAATACCAGACGGCGTCGGCCAGCACGAGACGGCCCTCGGCGTCGGTGTTGATCACCTCGATGGTCTGGCCGGACATGGAAGTCAGCACGTCGCCGGGGCGGTAGGCGTTGCCGTCGGGCATGTTCTCCACCAAGCCCAGGATGCCGATGGCGTTGACCTTGGCCTTGCGTCCCGCCAGCACGTGCATCAGGCCGGCGACCGCCCCCGCGCCGCCCATGTCCCACTTCATGTCTTCCATGTTCTCGGCCGGCTTCAGCGAGATGCCGCCGGTGTCGAAGCAGACGCCCTTGCCGATGAAGGCGATGGGCTGGGCCTTTTTGTCGTCCGCCCCGTACCACTTCATGATCGCCAGCTGGCTGTCGCGCACGCTGCCCTGGCCGACGCCAAGCAGGCTGCCCATGCCGAGCTTCATCATCTCGGCCTCGCCCAGCACCTCGACCTCCAGGCCGAGCGCCTCGAGCTTCTTCACCCGGGCGGCGAACTCGGCCGGATAGAGGACGTTCGGCGGCTCGGAGACCAGGTCGCGAGTGAAGCTGACCGCATCGGCCAGGGCGGCCAGCGGTTCGAACGCCTTCAGTGCGGCAGCGCCATCGCCCGCCACGATCTCGGTCTTGACCACCGAGGGCTTCTTTTCCGCGGGCTCCTTGGTCCGGTACTTGTCGAAGCGGTAGCTGGCCAGGCGCACGCCCAGCGCCGCGCGGGCCGCGAGCGCCGCCGAGGCGTCCGGCAGCTCGATGCGCAGGGTCTCCAGCCCCGAGGCCTTCACCGCCGCATAGGCCGAGGCCGCGGCGTGCTCGATGGCCATGGCGTCGGCCGCCTCGGCCTTGCCCACGCCCACCAGCACCAGCCGCGCCGCCGCGCCGCCGGCCGGGGCCAGCACGTCCAGGGTCTGGCCCTTGGCGCCGGTGAACCGGCTGGCCTGCGCCGCCTGCGCCGCCGCCCCCTCCAGGGCCGCGCCCTCATGGACCACCCGGGCCAGGGCGGTCTTCGGCGAAAGGGCGGCTGCGGCGGCGACGAACTCGATGTCCATACGGGTTTCTCAACACATCCTGGGGTTGGCGAAGCGAAAAGGTCACGCCGGGGTCGGATCGCGCCCTGACTTGCCGCCTGCCGGTTGTCCGGCGCGGCGACGCATGGTTTAGATCACCTCCGCGGCGGGGGCGCGGCCAAAAATCCGAGTGAGCCCTTTCTAATCGATGCGCCTGATCGACCGCTACCTGTTCCGCCAACTCCTTGGCCCCACCGTCTTCGCCATCGCGGCGCTGACGGCCGTCGCCCTGCTGGGCGAAAGCCTTTCGAGCCTGGACTACATCGTCAACCAGCGGCAGAGCGCGATCGTCTTCCTGAAGATCACCTTCCTGACCCTGCCGCAGCTGCTCAACATGGTGCTGCCGATCGCGGTCTTCGTCGCCGCCCTGGTGGCGCTGAACCGGCTGCACACCGAGCAGGAGATCGTGGTCTGCTTCGCGGGTGGCATGAGCCGCTGGCGGGTGATCTCGCCGGCCATCCACCTGGCCAGCACGGTGGCGCTGCTGGCGCTGCTGATGAACCTGTGGGTGCAGCCGGTCACCTACCGCGCGCTGCGCCAGGTGCTGATGGACATCCGCGGCGACCTCGCCGCCACCCTGGTGCGCGAAGGCGAGTTCACCGAGCCCGCGCCCGGCCTCACGGTCTACGCCCAGAGCATCGACCGGCGCGGCGACATGCATAACCTCTTCATCCACCAGCTGAAGGACAACGGCGGCGCCACGACCTACATGGCCAACACCGGCCACATCGCCAAGCGCAACGGCCAGGCGGTGCTGATCCTGCAGAACGGCTCGACCCAGGGGTTCTCGGCGCGCGGCGTGCTGCAGTACCTGACCTTCAACGAATATCCGTTCGAGCTGTCCCAGCTCAGCAACCCGGACGAGCTGATCCACTACAAGTTCTCCGACCGCTATCTGCACGAGCTGTTCCACCCCGACCTCCAGCAGGGCTGGGAGAAGAAGAACCGCAAGGCGCTGCTGGCCGAGGGCCACGAACGGATCGCCACCCCGCTCTACAACATCGTGGCCATGTGCATGGCGCTGTCGGCGATCATCGGCGGCGGATTCTCGCGCCTGGGCTACATCCGCCGGATCGTCACCATGGGCGCGCTGGCGGTGGTGGTCCGGGTGCTGGGCTTCGCCGCCCAGTCGGCCAGCGAAGGCGCGGTCTGGGTCAACGTCCTGCAATACGCCATACCGCTGACCGCCATGGGGCTGTCGCTGCGCAGCGTCTTCCGCCAGCGGGTCAGCCGCTTCATCGACATCCGCCGGCGCCCGACGCGCATCGCCCCCGTCCCGGCCTGAGGCGGCGATGCGAAACCGCCTGGAACGCTATGTCCTCTACCGCAACCTGACCGGGGTGGCCGGCGCGCTGGCCGTGATCACCGCGGTGATCCTGCTGGTGCAGTTCATCGAGGTCGGACGCTCGTTCGGCGTGCGCACCGACGTCAGCGCCGCCGACGTCCTGGGCCTGACCCTGCTGAAGTCGCCCTCGGTGATCCAGATCCTGCTGCCGCTGGTCTTCCTGTTCGGGGTGATGTTCGCCTATGTGGGCCTGAACCGCCGAAGCGAGCTGGTGGCCATGCGCGCCGCCGGGGTCTCGGCCTGGCGGTTCATCATGCCCTCGGCGATCGCCGCCTTCGTCGGCGGCGTCATCGCGATCGTCGCCATCAACCCGGTCGCGGCGGACATGTACGCCCGCTACGAGACGGACCGGGCGAACATCGTGGCCAACAACCTGAGCGACGCGCCCAAGGACATCTGGCTGCGCCAGGGCGATGATCACAACCAGATGGTGATCCACGCCAAGTCGCGCGACACGGTGCAGGGCGAGGTGCGCCTGCGCGGGGTCTCGCTGTTCGTCTACCAGAAGAACGCCGCCGGGCAGCCGGAATTCAAGCGCCGGCTGGAGGCCGATGAGGCGCTGCTGCGCCCGGGGTTCTGGCAGCTCAAGAACGTGCGCGAGGCCACCGCTGGGGAAAGCTCGGTGCAGTCGGACAGCCTGACGATCCGCTCGACGCTGGATTCCGAGGCCGCCGTGGAGCGGTTCGCCGGCTCGCCCGATTCGATCACCTTCTGGCGGCTGCCGGGGGCCATCAAGCAGACCGAGGATTCCGGCTTCTCGGCGTCGGGCTACCGGCTGCGGTTCGAGCAGTTGCTGGCCACGCCGGTGATGTTCGCGGCCATGGCGATCCTGGCGGCGGCCTTCTCGCTGCGCCTGGTGCGCCTGGGCGGGCTGGCCGGGCTGGTGGGCGCGGGCGTGGCGCTGGGCTTCGTGGTGTTCTTCTTCAATCAGTTCTCCGGCGCGCTGGGCAAGGCCGACATCATCCCGCTGTTCGCCGCGGCCTGGGCGCCGGCGGTTGTGGCCCTGCTCTCCGGCCTCACCCTGCTCTGCTATACCGAAGACGGTTGAATCCTCCGCATGCCCGGCTATGCAGGCGTAACAGCGCGTCGCGATGAGGATCGGAAGGCCAGAATGACTCCGCGCCGGCGCGCCCTCCCCGCAGCCGCTTCGATCACCCCGCCGCGGGGCGCCAAGCGCGCCATGCTGGCCGGCGCGGCCGCGGCGGTGCTGTGGCCGGCCATGGCGCTGGCCCAGAGCCAGGGCCAGGCCCCACCCGACTTCCAGAGCCCCCTGGCGCGGGACCAGCGCGGCCAGGTTCTGAACGACACCGGCCTGCCCAGCCAGAAGCCCGCCGAGAAGAAGGTCCCCCAGCACCTCGACGGCCTGAAGCCGGGGGAGCTCTATCTGGAGGCCGACCAGCTCAGCCGCGACGACAAGGCCGGGATCACCACCGCCGAAGGCCACGTGGAGATCCGCTACGAGGACCAGACGCTGCGCGCCGACCGGGTGGTCTACAAGGAGCCGCCGTCCGACGCGCCCAGGAGCCACGACAAGGACGCCCCCGCCCAGGGGGTGATCCGCGCCTACGGCCACGTCCAGATCATCAAGGACGACGGCACGATCGAGTACGCCAACCAGATCACCCTCGACGACAAGATGCAGGCGGCGGTCGCCCAGGGCTTCTCGCTGCAGATGCACGACGTCAAGGCCAACCAGGACGTGCGGATTTCAAGCGACACCGCCGTGCGCCGCTCGGAGGACCTGCAGGAGCTGAACAAGGCGATCTACACCGCCTGCCCGATCTGCGTCGGCGACAAGCCGAAGTCGCCCACCTGGTCGCTGCACGCCGACCGCGTGGTGCAGGACCAGGTCCACCACGTGATCTACTACCGCCACGTCTGGATCCACATCCTGGGCCTGCCGGCGATCTACCTGCCGGTGTTCTGGCACGCCGACCCGACCGCGGACCGGGAATCGGGCCTGCTGAGCCCGCGGGTCGGCAACAACAGCCGCCTCGGCTTCTTCTACGAACAGCCCTACCTGCTGGTCTTCAGCCCGTCGGCCGACCTGACGATCAGCCCGCGGGTGATGACCAACGCCAACCCGTTCCTCAACCTGCGCTATCGCGAGGCGTTCAATTCCGGCGTGCTGGATGTGCGGGTGGGCTACACCCACGAGACCGACCTGGACCCCAAGGGCAATCCGATCGGCGACGACACCAACCGCAGCTACATCCTGGCGCGCGGCTCCTTCAAGGTGAGCGACGACTGGAGCGCCGGCTTCACCGCCGAGCGCAGCTCCGACACCCTGCTGTTCGACAAGTACGACATCGGCCGGGTCTACGAGGCGCGCGGGCCCTATGTGGCCGACGATCACCGGCTGATCAGCCAGGCCTACGCCATCCGCCAGGACGACAACTCCTTCTTCTCCGTGGCCGCGCTCGACATCCAGGGCCTGCGCCCAGGCGACAACAACCGCACCTTCCCGGTGGTCGCCCCGATCATCGAGGGCCGCTACGAGGATCCGAACGACGTGGCGGGCGGGCGGCTGCGCTTCAACGCCAGCGAGGTGACGCTCACCCGCGACCAGTCGCCGGATGTGCTCACCGAGCGGGCGCCGGGCATGGATTCGACCCGCGCCTCGGCCGGCTTCGACTGGAACCGGAACTTCACCTCTGAGGGCGGCCTGCGGTTTTCGCCCTTCGTCCAGGCGCGGGTCGACAACTTCTACATCACCGACATCCTGACCCAGCTCGGCCAGGTCACACCCACCAGCCTCGCGACCTTCACCAAGACCGAATCGCGCGCCGTGGGCACCGTCGGGGCCGACATCTCCTACCCGCTGTATCGCCGGGTCGGCGACGCCACGGTGGTGCTGGAGCCCCTGGCCCAGATCGCCGTCTCGCCCAAGGCCCAGCAGGTGGTGATCGGCCACAACCCCACCACCGGCCAGCCGATCTACTTCGACGAGGATTCGGTCGCCTTCGAGTTCGACGAGACCACCCTGTTCCAGGCCAACAAGTTCCCGGGCTACGACCTCTACGAGGACGGCGCGCGCCTCAACCTCGGCGGCCGCGCCTCGGTGCTGTGGGACGACGGCCGCCGCGCCAGCCTGCTGGTCGGGCGCAGCTTCCGGGACGGCTCGAACAACGTCTTCGCGCCGGGTTCAGGCCTGACCACCTCGGCCTCGGACTGGGTGGTCGCCGCCGACGCCGCCCCGATCAAGGAACTGACGTTCTTCGCCCGCACGCGGCTGGACGGCGAGACCTTCGCGATTCACCGCCTGGAAGCCGGCGCCGACGTCCACTTCAGCTGGACCTCCGGCTATGTCCGCTACCTGACCGACGACCAGGGGGTGAACGGCACGCCGGTCAAGAACCTGGACGCCGGCATGGATCTCAACCTGACCAAGAACTGGGGCGTCTCGGCCTACGGCAACCGGGACCTGCTTCAACATGCCTGGGTGGTCCGCGACGTGGGCGTGTTCTACAAGGATGATTGCATCCGGGTGGACGTGTATTACCGCCACGAAGACGTTATCATCGGGCGTCTGGGCTCTAGTGACCAGCTGTCCGTGCGCCTAACGCTCGCCACATTGGGCGCACCATTTTATGGCCATTGAGACTCCGGTCCGGGCCGCGCCGAACGAGGGAATGAACCTATCCATGATGTCCGCGCGTAACGTCACGAGCCTGGGGGCGCGGGGCGCTGTCGCAGCCGCCGCCCTGCTCATGGTGAGCGCCGCCCACGGAGCCTTCGCCCAGGCCGCCCGAGCCGCTGCAACGGCGACGCCGGCGGTCGCCGGAGCGTCAACGGGGGCCGGGGCTGCGCCCGTGCGCGCGTCGACTCCCGCCTACACCATGTCGCGGCCGATGTCGGAATCGGTGGCGGCCATCGTCAACGACGACATCATCTCCACCTATGACCTGGCGCAGCGCATGCGCCTGCTGATCGCCACCACCGGCATCCAGCCGACCCAGGAGAACCTGCCGGAATTCCAGCAGCAGGCCCTGCTGTCGCTGATCGACGAGCACCTGGAGCTGCAGGAGCTGAAGCGCGTCGAGAAGGACCAGAAGTTCCCGATCATCCTCAACGACCAGGAAGTCCGCGACGAGATCACCGACATGGCCTCGAACAACAAGATGACCGCCGACCAGCTGCTGGCTTCGCTGAAGTCGCAGGGAATCGCCGAGGACACCCTGTTCCAGCAGATCCGGGCCTCGCGCAGCTGGGAGCACTGGATCAGCGGCCGCTACGGCAGCCGCCTGCGCATCGGCGAGGACCAGATCCAGGCCACCAAGGCGCGGCTGGTCGCGGCCGCCTCCAAGCCGCAGTACGACGTCTCCGAGGTGTTCATCGACGCCGGCCGCGCGGGCGGCATGGACGCCGCCAACAAGGGCGCGGCCCAACTGGTCGCCCAGCTTCAGCAGGGCGCGCCCTTCGCCGCCGTGGCCCGGCAGTTCTCCTCGTCATCCACGGCCGCGGCCGGCGGTGACGCGGGCTGGATCAGCCCGGGCGAGATGCCGCCGCAGGTCGACACCGCCCTCGAGCAGCTGCGTCCAGGCCAGCTCTCCCAGCCGATCCCGGTGAAGGACGGCGTCTACATCATCTATCTGCGCGACAAACGGGCCGGCGCCGGCCAGACCCTGGTCAGCCTCAAGCAGGCCGCCATCGCCCTGCCGGCCGATGCGCCGGCCGCCGACGTCGAGGCCGCCAGAACCAAGCTCATCGCCGTGCGGTCCCAGATCAAGGACTGCGCCACCCTGGAAGCCACGGTGCGCAACACCCCCGGGGTGATCGCCGGCGACCTGGGCGAGGCCGAAACCTCGGACCTGCTGCCGGAGTTCGCCGAAGCCGCCAAGACCCTGCAGCCGGGCCAGCTCTCCCAGCCGATCCGCACCAAGGTCGGCCTGCACGTGCTGGCGGTCTGCGGCAAGCGCGCGGCGGGCGCCGCCCAGATCGACCACGACCAGATCGAGAACCGCCTGAAGGGCCAGCAATTGTCGATGATCTCGCGGCGCGCCCTGCGCGACCTGCACTCGACGGCCACCATAGAGCAACGGTAGCGCGGCGTGAGCGGGCCCAAACCGCTCGCCGTAAAGCCCCTGGCGCTCAGTCTGGGCGATCCGGCCGGCGTGGGCCCGGAGATCATCGTCAAGGCGTGGAACGAGCTGCGCAAGGGCGGGCCGCCGTTCGTGGTGGTGGGCGACCACCAGGCGCTGGCCTCGGCCTCCGGCGGCGGCGGCTCGATCCTGCACAAGGTCGCCGGCCCGGCCCAGGCCGCGGACATCTTCCCCGACGCCCTGCCGGTCATCGACCTGCCGCTGAAGAGCCCGGTGGTCGCCGGCCAGCCGTCCAAGGCCGCCGCGCCAGCGATCATCCAGTGGATCGAGACCAGCGTCGGCCTGGCGCTCGGCGGCGCTGTAGGCGGCGTGGTCACCGCCCCCATCGCCAAGGCGCCGCTCTATGCGGCGGGCTTCAAGTTCCCCGGCCACACCGAGTTCCTGGGCGAGCTCACCGCCTCGGCCCGCTACGAAGGCGCGCGCGGGCCGGTGATGATGCTGACCGCCGGCGACCTGCGCGTGGCGCTGGTCACCGTGCATACGCCCCTGGCCGAGGTGTCGAGCCAGCTCACCGCCGAGGCTATCGTCAATGTGGGGCTGGTCACCGCCCAGGCGCTGAAGCGCGACTTCGGCATCGCCAGGCCTCGCCTGGCCATCGCCGGCCTCAACCCCCACGCCGGGGAGGACGGCGGCATCGGGCGCGAGGAGATCGAGATCGTGGCGCCGGCCGTGAAGGCCCTGGCCGAGCGCGGCGTGGAGGCCACCGGCCCGCACCCCGCCGACAGCCTGTTCCCGGCGGAGATGCGCGCCCGCTACGACGCCGCGGTCTGCCTCTACCACGACCAGGCGCTGATCCCAGTGAAGATGCTGGATTTCTGGGGCGGGGTGAACGTGACGCTCGGCCTGCCGATCGTGCGAACCTCGCCCGACCACGGCACCGCCTTCGACATCGCCGGCCGGGGCCTGGCCCGACCCGACAGCCTGATCGCCGCCATCCGCGTCGCCGACCGGATGGCCCGGGCCAGAACGGCCGGGGTCCGGGCGGCTTGACCCTCGAGGCGCTGCCGCCGCTGCGCGAGGCGCTGGCGGCCCACGGCCTGATGGCCAAGAAGGCGTTCGGCCAGCACTTCCTGCTGGACCTGAACATCACCCGCAAGATCGCCCGCCTGGCCGAGCTGCCCGCGGGCGCCGCGGTCATCGAGGTGGGTCCGGGCCCGGGCGGCCTCACCCGCGCCCTGCTGGAGACGGGCGCCCAGGTCACGGCGGTGGAAAAGGACGAACGCTTCCGCCCGCTGCTGGAGGACCTGGCGGCCGCGGCGACGCCCGGGACGCTCACCCTGGCGTTCGCAGACGCGCTTGACGCCGACGAGGCCGCGCTGGTCCGCGGCCGCCCCGGCCACCTGGTTTCCAACCTGCCCTATAACGTCGGCACCGCCCTGCTGATCAAATGGCTGACCGGGCCGTGGACCCCGGCCTCCATGACCCTGATGTTCCAGAAGGAGGTCGCCCAGCGGGTTGTCGCGGCGGCCGACACCTCCGCCTACGGCCGGCTCGCCGTCATCGCCCAGGCGACCAGCCACGCGACCATGGTGATGGAGGTCCCGGCGCGCGCCTTCACCCCGCCGCCCAAGGTGGATTCCGCCGTGGTCCGCCTCACCCCGCGCGCCGACCGCCCCTCGCCCGAGCGCCTGGACGCCCTCCAGAAGCTCACCGCCGCCGCCTTCGGCCAGCGCCGCAAGATGCTGCGCGCCAGCCTCAAGGCCCTAGGCGGCGAGGCGCTGATCGAAGCCGCCGGCCTCGACCCCCAGGCCCGCGCCGAGACCATCGACGTGGCAGGTTTCCTCACCCTCGCCGAGGCCTGGCTCGCGCAGCGCCAGGCCGGCTGACCAAGGCCGTTGCGAAGCGGCCCGGCGCGGGGTCCTATGGCGCCTCTTCAGAGGGACCTTTACGGGAATATCGGGGCCGGATGCTGATCCTGCTGGGCGTGGCCGTGGTGGTGGTGGGTTTCGCGATCCGCCTGAACCCGCTTCTGGTCGTGGTCATCGCCGCCTTCACCAGCGGCCTCTTCGCCCACATGACCCCTCTACAGGTGCTGGCCGCCTTCGGCCATGCGTTCAACGAGAACCGCTTCGTGAGCGCCGCCTACCTGGTCCTGCCGCTGGTCGGGACCCTGGAGCGGGCCGGGGTGCGCGAGCAGGCGGCGCGCCTGATCGCCCGCCTGCGGGGCGTCTCCGCCGGCCGGCTGCTGATCGGCTACATGGTCTTCCGCCAGGTCACCACGGCCATCGGCCTGATGCCAATCGCCGGCCAGGCCCAGACCATCCGCCCGCTGGTCGCCCCCATGGCCGAGGCCGCCGCCGAGCAGCGCCACGGGCCCCTGGCGCCGGCGACCCGCCACGCCATCCGCGCCTGGTCCGCCGCCGCCGACAATGTCGCGGTGTTCTTCAGCGAGGACATCTTCGTGGCCCTGGGCGCGGTGCTGCTGATGGTCGGCTTCCTGACCACGGCCAAGATCGTCATGGACCCGTTGCGCCTGTCGGTCTGGGCGATCCCCACCGCGCTCTGCGCCCTGACGATCCAGGGGGTGCGGCTGATCCTCTTCGATCGCCGCCTGGCCGCCCGGAACCAGGCCAACGCCCAGGCCGACGCCCAAGCCGACGCCCAGGCGCAAGCCGCGGCCGAGCCCGGGGCGGCGCCGTGATCAAGCTCAGCTTCGTCTATGTGCTGGCCGGGCTGATGTTCGCCGCCTTCGCCGTCTACAGCGCGCTCGACGCGCGCAACCCCAAGCGGTTCGGCAACGCCGCCTTCTGGGGCCTGACGGCGCTGAGCTTCCTGGCCGGCGACCGGCTGGGTGACCTGGGCAACGGCGTCCTGGCGCTGGGCATGGCCCTGCTGGCCGGCCTGCGGCTGGTGGGGCGCGGCCCGGCGGTCGCGGAAGACCGCACGGCCTCGGCCGAGCGGTTCGGCAACCGCATCTTCGTCCCGGCCCTGGTGCTGCCGGTGGTGGTCGCGATCGGCGTGCTGGTGCTGAAGCCCGTGCAGCTTTCCGGCGTCCCGCTGATGGATCCCAAGCAGGCGACCCTGATCTCGCTGGCGCTGGCGGCCATCGCCGCCCTGGCCGCAGCCCTGGTCCTGCTGCGCCAGCCGCCCGACGCGCCGTTCCGCGAGGGCCAGCGCTTGGCGAACACGGTGAGCTGGGCGGCGCTCCTGCCGCAGTACCTGGCCGCCCTGGGCGTGGTGTTCGCCTCGGCCGGGGTCGGCAAGGAAATCGGCCTGCTGGTCACCACCTACCTGCCGGTGGACACCCGCCTCGCCGCGGTCGCCGTCTATTGCGTCGGCATGGCGGCCTTCACCGCGGCCATGGGCAACGCCTTCGCCGCCTTTCCGGTGCTGACCGGCGGCGTGGCCCTGCCGATCCTGGTCGGCCACTTCGGCGGCAACCCGGCGGTGGTCGCCTCGCTCGGCATGCTCTCAGGCTATTGTGGGACGCTGGTCACGCCGCTCGCCGCCAACTTCAACCTGGTGCCGCCGGCGCTGCTGGAGATCCCCGACCGCTATGCGGTGATCAAGGTCCAGGCCCCGACCGCCCTCATCCTGCTGATCGTCAACGTGGTGCTGATGTATGTCCTCGCCTTCCCCAAATAGCCGGCTGACCCCGCAGATCGCCTCCAAGTTCGCCGCCATCGCGCTCGGTCACGTGACCCGCGAATATCCCAACAAGCTGGACCACGTGCTGGAAGGCCCGGCCGACGCCAGGGGCCCGCGCGCCCTGCACCCGATCTTCTTCGGCAGCTTCGACTGGCATTCCTGCGTCCACGGCTATTGGCTGCTGGCGACCGTGCTGCGCCGCCAGCCGGACATCCCCGAGGCCGACGCCATCCGCGCCCTGTTCGACAAGACCTTCACGCCCGCGAAGGTCGAGGGCGAGGTCGCCTACTTGGCGCGGCCCGCCACGCGCGGGTTCGAGCGGCCCTACGGCTGGGGCTGGCTGCTCAAGCTGCAGGCCGAGCTGCTGGCCCACGACGCGCCCTGGGCCGCGATCCACCAGCCCCTGGCCGACGTCTTCGCCGCCCGGTTCCGCGATTTCCTGCCACGCGCCACCTACCCCCTGCGCACCGGCGTCCATTCCTCGACGGCCTTCGCGATCGCGCTCGCCCAGGACTACGCCGTCGCCGCCGGCGACCGGCCGCTCACGGTCCTGTTCACCGAGAAGGTCCGCGCCTGGCACATGGGCGATCGCGACGCCCCGGCGTGGGAACCGTCGGGCGACGAGTTCCTCTCGGCCACCCTGATGACGGCGGAGTGCCTGCGCCGCCTGCTGCCGCCAGCCGAGTTCCGGGCCTGGTTCGCCGCCTACCTGCCGCGCGCCGCCCAGCGCGAACCTGCGACCCTGTTCACCCCGGCCATCGTCTCCGACCGCAGCGACGGCAAGATCGCCCACCTCGACGGCCTCAACTTCTCGCGCGCCTGGTGCTGGCGCGAACTGGCCGCCGCCCTGCCGCTGGCCGACCCTCTGCGCTCCGTCGCGGAAGCCGCCGCCACGGAGCACATGGCCGCCAGCCTGCCGCACGTGGCGGGCGACTATATGGGCGAGCACTGGCTCGCCTCCTTCGCCCTCCTCGCCCTGCTGGCCGGCGAACCTGTTGGATAAATTACAGAATCTTCACATGACCCATTACATCTTCGTCACACTCGAAAGTTGCGCTTTTTGAGCGCGTGACGCGGCGGCAACGCGCGATCGATGCGCGCCGGTTACGATGAAAACCGCAAATTTGCAGCCAAGCCGGCCTACGCTTTCCACCAGTGGGAGCGGAATGCTTGCGGGAACGGCTATGAAACTCTGCGGTCAGATTTCTGTCGAACTGAACGTGGGCGACTACATCGAGGCCGCCGACCATCAGAAGCGCCTGGAGGACATCCTGAAGCTGGTGCGCGCCGCCTATCCGGACGCCACGCTCGCCATGCGCGAGCGGCGCCAGCGCAAGGCCCTGCCGCTGACCCGCGCCGCGCCGCGCGCGGCGTCGACCGGCGCCCTCAACCGCTACGCCGACGACTAGGCCTTGGCCCGCCCCAGGGACTCCTTGCTCGAGGCGATCCTCGCCTTGAAGGCGATGGACGCGCGCATCAGCGTCAATGAGATCATTGCGTTCCTCTATACCTGCGAGAACGAAGGCCTCTCGGTGCAGGAACTCGCCTATGTGGCGGGCCTCACCCAGTCCACAGCCTCGCGCAGCCTGCGCTCCCTGGGCCGGCCCGGCTCCGACTGGGCCCAGCCGCCGGCGCTGGGCCTGGTGGACGCCTTCCTGAACCCCGACGACGGGCGCAGCCACGTGGTCCACCTCACCGATCAGGGCCGCTTCCTGCGCGACCGGCTCGACGAAATGATCAAGAAGGCGGTGACCATCGACTACGACAATGGAGCCTAGAACTCGCCCTTTCCTTGCAGCCTCGGATACATCCGCATTCGCAATAAACCCGAGATTGAATACTATGATGTCACCTTGTTACCGCAGATGAACGCAAGTTAACTATTGTAACGCTGATTCCTGTGGTTCAAATTTCCCCTCTTGGGGAAATTCGTACCGTTATGGCCTATTCACTCGACCGCCTGGATGTTCAGATCCTGGCCGCCCTGCAGGAAAATAATCAGGCCACAGCCCAGGCGCTTTCCGACAAGGTGCCGCTGTCGCCGTCCGCCATCCTGCGGCGCATCCGCCAGTACCGCGACGAGGGCGTCATCGCCGCCGACGTGTCGATCATCGACGCCGGCCATGTGGGCGAGCGCATTTCGGTGGTGATCATGGTGCAGCTGGAGATGCACTCCCCGGCCGCGGTCGGGGAATTCCGCTCCCACCTGGCCCGCTCGCCGCACGTCCAGGTGTGCATGGAGATCTCCGGCGCCTACGACATCTCCTGCATCGCCATCTTCCGCGGCATCGAGGAATTCAACGCCTTCACCGACGCCAATATCGCCGGGCATCCGGCCGTGCGCCGCTATGAAGCCAACTTCGTGAAGAAGCGGGTCAAATTCACCACGGCCATCCCGCTATGAGCCATGCAGTCGAATTGAAACCACGATCGACTACAGCCTAATCTATACCGATTACTTCGGTCTTTGTGTCCATTTCGAGACACACCCACGACATAACCTTAGTTGCACTCATATCTACATTGACCGGTTCCGGCCGCGATCAGTAACTCCAGCCTAACCGGGGTCTCCAAGGAGTCCCGGGACTCTCATTGTTTGGGGGCAGGCGGGCTCCTTTCGGACCCAGCCGCTGGAGGAGTTGACCTTGAAAATTCGAAACAACCGGGAGCGCCTGTTGGCCTCCTCGATGATCTGCGGCGCGGCCTTCCTGGGCCTGTCCGCCAGCTCGGCCTACGCGGCCGCCGCAGCGGCGGCGGACGCCGGCAGCGGCGAAGTCTCCGAGATCGTGGTGACGGGCACGCGCATCCCGTCGCCGAACCTGACCTCCATCGCCCCGGTCACCACCGTCGGCAGCGCCGAGATCAAGGCCCAGGGCGTCACCCGAATCGAAGACATCACCAACTCCCTGCCGCAGGTGTTCGCCGGCCAGGGCTCCTCGGTCACCAACGGCGCCACCGGCGCGGCGGTGGTCAACCTGCGCGGCCTCGGCCCCAACCGCACCCTGGTGCTGATCGACAACCGCCGCCTGATGCCGGGCGACCCCACCACCACCACCTTCGTCGCCGCGGACCTGAACTTCATCCCCTCTGCCCTGGTGGAGCGGGTGGACGTGCTGACCGGCGGCGCCTCGGCCACCTACGGCGCCGACGCCGTGGCCGGCGTGGTGAACTTCATCATGCTGAAGAACTTCGAGGGCGTGCGCCTCGACGCGCAGTACTCCGGCTACCAGCACGACAACAACAACTCGACGGGCCAGGCAGCCCTGCGGGCGGCCGCCACCAACGCCATCATCCCCTCGCAGTTCACCATCCCCGGCAACCTGTGGGAAGGCGAAGGCTCCGAGGCCTCGCTGATCCTCGGCGTCAACGCGCCGGACGGCAAAGGCAATGTGACCGCCTACGCCACCTACCGGCAGAACAACCCCATCCTGGAGGCCGACCGCGACTTCTCGGCCTGCACCCTGGCCTCGACCGCCGCGGGCTTCGGCTGCTCAGGCTCAGGCACGGCCTTCCCGGCCCGCGTCGGCAACTTCCTGGTCGACCCGACCACCTTCAACACCTTCCGCCCGCGGGTGGCGACGGACCTGTTCAACTTCGGTCCGGCCAACTTCTTCGTCCGGCCCGACGAGCGCTACAACCTGGGCGCCTTCGCCCACTATGACATCGCGCCCTGGGCCACGGCCTACATGGACGCGATGTTCATGGACGACCTGTCGACGGCCCAGATCGCGGCGGGCGGCATCTTCGCCTCCACCTTCAGCGTCGACTGCGCCAACCCGTTCCTGACCGCCCAGGAAAAGGGCGTTCTGGTCCCGAACGGCGCCGGCGCCCTCGGCGGCGGCACCTGCGCCACCAACCCGGGCGGCATCTTCACCGGCACCGTCGCCCGCCGCCTGCTCGACAGCGAACAGACCGGCCGTCTGACCCAGTTCCGCCACACCGACTACCGGATCGTGATCGGCCTGAAGGGCGATCTGGGCAAGAACTGGAACTACGACGGTTACATGCAATACGGGTCCGTCGAGGACCAGAACCGGCAGAGCGGCAACTTCGACACCACCCGCATCAACCAGTCGCTGAACGCGGTGGCGGGCCCCGGCGGCACGGTGATCTGCAACCCGGCGGGCAACCCGGACCCGGGCTGCGTGCCGATCAACATCTTCTCGGCCCAGACGATTTCGGCCGCGGCGATCAAGTTCCTGTCGATCAACAGCTTCAACAGCGGCAACATCACCGAGCGGGTCGTGAGCCTGGCCTTCACCGGCAAGCTGGGCGACTACGGGGTCAAGAGCCCCTACGCCTCCGAAGGCGTGGGTGTCGCGTTCGGCGCCGAGTACCGTCGCGAGCACCTCGACACCGTCGCCGACTTCCTGGCCAACAACGGCCTGGTGAACGGCAACGGCGGTGCGAACCCGCCGGTCAACGGCGGCTACGACGTCTACGAGCTGTTCGGCGAGAGCCGTATCCCGCTGGTGAGCGACATGCCGTTCGCCAAGGACGTCTCCCTCGAGCTGGGCTACCGCTTCTCCGACTACTCCTCGATCGGCGACACCAACACCTACAAGGTGTCGGGCGAGTGGGAGGTGGTCGACGGCTTCCGCCTGCGGGCCGGCTACAACCGCGCGGTCCGCGCGCCGAACGTGCAGGAGCTGTTCGCGCCGCAGAACGTCGTCCTGGACGGCACCCAGGACCCCTGCGCCGGCCTGGCGGCGAACGCCGCCGCCAACGCCGCCAAGATCGCCAACTGCGCCAACATCTTCCACCTGTCCACGGCGCAGGTGCTGGCCATCGAGGCCAATCCGGCCAACCAGTACAACGGCCAGATCGGCGGCAACCCGAACCTGAAGCCGGAAATCTCCGACACCTACACCGCGGGCGTCGTGTGGCGGCCGAAGTTCATCTCGGGCTTCGACATGTCGGTCGACTATTTCGACATCAGGATCGACCAGTTCATCTCGCGGATCGGCGCGAACCTCGAGCTGAACCAGTGCATCAACACCGGCAATCCGACGTTCTGCTCCCTGGTCCACCGCGATCCGAACGGTTCGCTGTTCCTGACCAACCAGGGCTTCGTGACCGACACGACGCTGAACACCGGCTCGTTGAAGACCACGGGCGTCGACCTCAACGTGAACTACCACACCGACCTGTCCAACATCGGCCTTGGCGACAACGGCTCGATCTCGGCCAACCTGGTCGGGACCTGGCTGGACAGCCTGGTCACCCAGCCCCTGCCGGGCGGCCCGAGCTTCGACTGCGCCGGCCTCTACGGCACGATCTGCTCGGGTAACCAGGGGACGAACGGGTCGCCGTCGCCCAAGTGGCGGCACAAGGCCTCGCTGCAGTGGAACACCCCCTACTCCTATGGCGACTGGTTCAAGTCGCTGGCCCTTCGGGTGCAGTGGCGCTACTTCGGCAAGGTCAGCCTCGACGCCTACGATTCGAACCCGCAGCTCAACAATCCCGCGCTGCAGTTCCCGGTCGAACAGCACCTGGCGGCCCAGAACTACATCGACCTGACGGCGAACTTCACGGTCCACAACAACCTGAACTTCCGGGTCGGCGTGAACAATGTGTTCGACAAGGATCCGCCGCTGGTCGGTTCCAACCTGCCCGGCACCACCGGCAACGGGAACACCTTCCCGCAGGTCTACGACGCCCTCGGCCGCTTCGTCTTCGTGGGCCTCACCGCCGACTTCTAGGACGCGGTCACCTCAGTGGAATCGGGCGGCGGCGCAATCCGCCGCCCTTTTTCTATCCGCAGCGAAGATCAGCGCTCGTCGTAGAGGCGGCGCAGCACCGCCGGCGCCAGGCCCGGCAGGTCTTCGGAGATCAGGCCCGGGCCGTGCAGGTCGGCCGCCTCGGCGTGGATCCAGGCGCCGGCGCAGGCCGCCTCGAAGCTCTCCATCCCCTGCGCCACCAGCCCGCCGATGAAGCCCGCCAGGACGTCTCCGGAACCGGCGGTGGCCAGGAAGGGCGAGCCGTTGGCGTTGACCGCGCAGCGCCCGTCCGGGGCGGCGATCACCGTGTCGGAGCCCTTCAGCAGCACCACGGCCCCGGCCCGCTCCGCCGCCGTCCGCGCCGCGCTGATCCGCTCCGGCGAGGCCGCCAGCAGGCCCGGGAACAGCCGCTCGAACTCGCCGGGATGCGGGGTCAGCACGTCGTCGCGGTCGAGCAGGGAGAACAGCTCCTCCGGATCCTCGCGGAAGACGGTGATGGCGTCGGCGTCCAGGACCAGGGCCGCGCCGGTGCGCGCCAGGGCCAGCACGTTCAGCAGGGTGGGCTCGCCGACCCCGGCGGCCGGGCCGATCACCGCGGCGTCCACATCCTTGGCCGCCTGTTCCAGCTCCAGGTCGGTCTCGAAGCCCTTCAGCATCACTGCTTCCAGGTGCGCGGCATTGACCGGCAGGGCCTCGGGCGGCGACAGCACCGTCACCAGCCCCGCCCCGATCCGCAACGCGCCGCGCGACGCCAGCCGGGCCGCGCCGGTCTGCCAGGCCTCGCCGCTCACCACCACCAGCCGGCCGCGCGCGTGCTTGTGCGAGGCCGCCGTCGGCCAGGGGAAGCGCGGCAGCCACAGCTCCGGGCCGTTCTCGACGGTCTTGCTGTCGCTGGGCGCGAGCCCGATGTCGGCCACGATCACCTCACCGCAGCGGCTGCGGCCAGGCTCCAGCAGGTGCGCCGGCTTCTTGGCGTGGAAGGTCACGGTCAGCGCCGCCGCGGCCGCCGGCCCCGTGGGCTTGCCGGTATCGCCGGGCACGCCGCTGGGCGTATCCACGGCCACCACCTTTTCCGGCGCCTCGGCCATCTTGAGCGCCGCCGCCGCCGCCGACCCGTCCAGCGCCCGCGACAAGCCCGCGCCGAACAGGGCGTCGACCCACACGCCCGAGGCCTCGAGATCGCCGAGCGCCCCAGTCAGCGGCCGGGTCGCGCCGTCCCAGCGCGCGCTCGCCGCCTGGGCGTCCTGGCTGGCGGGCTCGCCGAAGCTGCGCACCTCCACCGGCCAGCCGCGGTCCTTCAGCAGGCGCGCAGCCACATAGCCGTCGCCGCCGTTGTTGCCCGGCCCGCAGAGCACGATGGCGTTCTGGCGCGGGAAACGGGCGCAGACCGCGTCGGCCACCGCCGCCCCGGCGCGCTCCATGAGCACGATCCCCGGGGTGCCGGCGGCGATCGCCGCCGCATCGGCCCGGCCCATCTCGGCCACGGTCAGGATCTGACGAACACTCAAACGCTTACCGCCTTTTCCTAAGGGACATTCCTAGAGGACTCCCGTGGTGGCTTCACGGCCCTTCTTGATCAGCCGCAGCTTCCCCCCGTCGGTCTCCAGCACGGTGATCGAGGCGTGGTCGGGCCGGAACGCCAGCACCCTGGGATCGCCCAGCAGCAGCGAGACCACCGCATTGGTCGCCACATAGTGCGAGAAGACCGCCGTCCCGCTGCGCGGCAGGAGCGAGGCGGCGATCTCGCGCCGCCACTGATCGTAGTCCAGGTCGCCCTTGACGCCCTTCCAGGTCCCCGCGAAGGCCTCGCGCAGCCAGGCGCCGCGCTCGGCCGGGGCGATCCCCTTGGGCGTCGGGATTTCGCCCACCCGCGCGTCGATCTCCAGCTTCACGCCGAGGGCCTCGGCGGTCGGCTGGGCGGTCTCGCGGCAGCGGCGCAGCGGCGAGCTCACCACCCGGCTCACCCGCTCGCCGGCCGGCCGGGCCATGAGCCAGTCGCGCGCCGCCAGCGCCTGGGCCTGGCCGGCCTCGTCCAACCCAGGATCGTCATCGTCGCCGCCCCAGGTGGCGGACGGCTTGCCGTGACGGATCATGTAGAGGCGGGCCATCGGAACTCCTTACTGCGGCACGAAGAGGTTGGTCTGGCCGCCAGTCCCTTGGCCATCGGCGTTCTGGCTCACCTGCCCCGGCCGCCCCACCTGCTCGCCGCGCTCCAGCCCGGCCAGGGTTTCGGCGTCGTTGGGGGTGACGGCGCAGAAGCGGCGGCCGGCTTCGTCACGGCCGATGACGATTCCCATGAAAGGCCCCTCGCGGCGGTGGACGACGGTGTAGGTCTCGATCCTCGCCGCGCCCTGCGGCGTCTCCGTGACGGCCGGATGCGGCAGGGCGTCGATCTCGGCCTGCAGCACCCTAGGGTCCTGGCGTTCAAACGGCCGGGTCGGCCGGCGGCGCGAATAGATCCCGGTGGACTGCTTGGTGAGGTACCAGCCGTTGGCGGTCACCAGCCCGTAGGCGTCGGGCGCGGCGCGCAGCTTGCCCGCCATCGCGGCGATCGAGTGCATGGCGTAGTTGTTGCCCGGGCCGCCGGCGTAGGGCAGCCCGCCGGTCACCGTGAACCCGCGCGGATCGTCCAGCGCCAGCCCCAGCTCCTCCGCCCCGATCTCCACCGCCACCGGGAAGCAGGAGTAGAGGTCGATGAAGTCGACCTGCTCCATCCCGATCCCGGCCATCTCCAGGGCCAGCTTGCCGGTCAGCCGCATGGCCGGGCTGGAGTGGAAGTCCTGCCGGTCTATGGGATGCCAAAGGTCGGCGGCGTCTGCACAGCCGTGCAGATAGACCCACTTGTCCTGCGGGACGCCCAGTTCGCGCGCCTTGGCCTCGCTGGCCAGGATCACACCGGCGGCCTGGTCGACCTCCATGATGGCGTTCAACAGCTTCGGATAGGGGAAACCCACCATCCGGTTCTTCTCGGTGACGCTCACCAGTTCCTCAGCGCTGCGCGCGATGGGGAACCAGGCCTCGGGATTATTCGCCGCGACCTCGGTGAACGACGCGAACAGCCGGCCCAGCCGCTTCTGGTGGTCGGCGATCGAGCGGCCGTCGCGGGCGCGCAGCGCGTTCTCGAACAGCGGATAGACATTGATCGGCCGGTTGATCGCGTGCCGCGCCTCATAGGGGCTCACCCCAGGCCGCGGATCGCCGAACCGCTCCGGCGCCGGCAGATCGTCGTCTTCCGCCGCCTGCCAGTCCGCGAAGCCCAGGCCCTTGCCCAGCCGCTTCAGGGCCGAGCCCAGGAACTCCGCCCCGACCGCCAGCCCCAGCTCCGTCTCGCCCCGGGCGATCCGCTCGGCGAGCACATTGACCAGTTGCTGCGAGGTGTTGCCGCCCATGTGGGAATAGACCGCCCACGTCGG
This sequence comes from Phenylobacterium sp., assembly GCF_036501465.1. GTDB lineage: Bacteria > Pseudomonadota > Alphaproteobacteria > Caulobacterales > Caulobacteraceae > Phenylobacterium. Next base: position 13,167 of record NZ_DASYAF010000176.1, on the reverse strand, counting down.
CGTCGCGCCCAGCGCCTTGGCCAGGCTGGCCGGCGGGTTCGCCGAATGCGGGATCGCGCCGCGCGTCGAGCCCTGGGCGTCGATGGTGAAACCGGCCACCGCCAGGCTGTCCAGCCCCGCCAGTACCGCCGCCCCGATCCCGGCGTCGGCGGCGGCCCGTTCCGCCGCAATCTTCAGCAGGGCGGTCGGCGATGGCGAGGTGGCCGGATCACCCCGATAGGTGAATTGGCCCGCGCCGATCAGAACTGGGGTCGCGCCGTCCATGCTTTCGTCGCCCTCAAACGCCAAACGAGGTCGATCCTAGGCGCCGGAACCGTCGTCTTGAAGGCATTTCGGCATTGACCGTTTTTTGCGCTCGTGGCGCCTTGTTTTTGGGCGCCGGCCGTTTTGGCGCCCGCCCATCGCCAACCCGCTCGCGAGCGCGCTTGTGAGCCCCCGCCAAGCCATGCTCCGTCCCGGCGACCACGCAGGTCCCCCCTGGGTGCTTCTTCGGGGGCCGGCGCGTCCGAGGACCCATGAAAAAGATCGAAGCGATCATCAAGCCGTTCAAGCTGGACGAGGTGAAGGAAGCGCTCCAGGAGCTGGGCGTCCAGGGGATGACCGTGATCGAGGCCAAGGGCTACGGGCGCCAGAAGGGGCAGACCGAACTCTATCGCGGCGCCGAGTACGTCGTGGACTTCCTGCCGAAGATCAAGATCGAGGTGGTGGTCGGCGACGACCAGCTCGGCCGCGCCCTGGAAGCCATCGCCACCGCCGCGCGCACCGGGCGCATCGGCGACGGCAAGATCTTCGTCTCCGAAATCCTCGACGTCATGCGCATCCGCACCGGCGAGACCGGATCCGACGCCGTCTAGACCACATCAACTTCAAGTCACGAGGGGATCACACCACCATGGCCACCACCGCCAAAGACATCCTGGCCCAGATCAAGGAGAAGGACGTCAAGTACGTCGACGTCCGCTTCACCGACATGCGCGGGAAGATGCAGCACGTCACCTTCGACATCGACCTGGTCGACGACGACTTCCTGAACGACGGCACCATGTTCGACGGCTCATCGATCTCGGGCTGGAAGGCCATCAACGAGAGCGACATGAAGCTGCGCCCCGACCTGGAGACGGCGATCATCGACCCGTTCTACCAGCAGACGACCATGGCCATCTTCTGCGACGTGCTGAACCCCGACACCGGCACCCCCTATGAGCGCGACCCGCGCTCCATCGCCAAGACCGCCCTGAATTTCGTGAAGTCGTCGGGCATCGGCGACGTGGTCTACTTCGGCCCCGAGGCCGAGTTCTTCATCTTCGACGACGTGCGCTGGTCCACCCAGCCGCATCACACCAGCTACGCCTTCGACTCCACCGAGTTGCCGATCAACTCGGTCAAGGAGTACGAGGAAGGCAACATGGGCCACCGCCCGGGCCCCAAGGGCGGCTATTTCCCGGTGAACCCGGTGGACTCAGCCCAGGACCTGCGCGGCGAGATGCTGGCGGTGATGGGCGAACTCGGCATGCAGCCGGAAAAGCACCACCACGAGGTGGCGCCGGCCCAGCACGAGCTCGGCCTTAAGTTCTCCGACCTTTTGACCATGGCCGACCGCCTGCAGCTCTATAAGTACGTGATCCACAACGTGGCCCACGCCTACGGCAAGACCGCCACCTTCATGGCCAAGCCGATGTTCGCCGACAACGGCTCGGGCATGCACGTGCACCAGTCGATCTGGAAGGGCGGCAAGCCGATGTTCGCCGGCGACAAGTACGCGGGCCTGTCGCAGACCTGCCTGTGGTACATCGGCGGCATCATCAAGCACGCCAAGGCGATCAACGCCTTCTCGAACTCGACCACCAATTCCTACAAGCGCCTGGTGCCCGGCTACGAAGCCCCGGTGAAGCTGGCCTATTCGGCCCGCAACCGCTCGGCCTCGATCCGCATCCCGCACGTGGACAGCCCCAAGGGCAAGCGCATCGAGGCGCGCTTCCCCGACCCGATGGGCAACCCGTACCTGACCTTCACCGCCCTGCTGATGGCCGGCCTGGACGGCATCATCAACCAGATCGATCCGGGCGGCCCGGCCGACAAGAACCTCTACGACCTGCCGCCGCGCGAGCAGAAGAAGATCCCCGAGGTCTGCGGCAGCCTGCGCGAGGCGCTGGACAACCTCGACAAGGACCGCGCCTTCCTGAAGGCCGGCGGGGTGATGAGCGACGACTTCATCGACAGCTACATCGAGCTGAAGATGGAAGAGGTGATGCGCCTGGCCCTCCACCCGCACCCGGTGGAGTTCGACATGTACTTCAAGTGCTAGGCGTCATCCGCTGACGCAAGGCCCAAGGGCCGCGGCGCGAGCCGCGGCCCTTTCCTTTTGGGCTTCCGGCTCCCACCTTGGCCGCATGCCCCATTGGCTCGGGACCTTGCTGGCCATCCTCACCGTCGTTGCGATCGCGCTTCTGATCGGCTGGCTGTCCACCACGGGCGGGCGGCGGCGGATGCGGCGCTACGGCGCCATGGGCTCGATGCTGCTGGGTTTCGGCATGGTGTTCGAACCGCCGGCCCGCCACGCCGTCGAGGCCAGCGAGCGCCGCGTCGCCCGTGGCGACGAGAACGGCGACCCTCCGGACCCGGAGGTTTGACGCTGGGTTACGTCGGACGGTTGAGCTTTGCCGCGAACAGGCCCTACAAGGACAAATCCTTCCTCGTTCAAGGTCGCCACCGTTGAAGCCAGTCCTGTTCGCCTGCGCCGCCGCCCTCGTCCTGTCCGCCGCGACCAGCGGCGCCGCCCTCGCCCAGGCCAACGTCCCGAACGGGCCGCAGCCCTTCCCGATGCCGCCGAAGACCGAGGCGCCGCAGGACACGCCCTACCCCGGGACCTTGAAAGTGGCCGTCGACGCCACCGACCTCGACCGTCACATCTACCGCGTCCACGAGACGATCCCGGTCAGCAAGGCCGGGCCGATGACCCTGCTCTATCCGCAGTGGCTGCCCGGCAACCACGCGCCGAACGGGCCGCTGAAGACCGCCGACGGCTTCAGCTTCAAGGCGAACGGCCAGACGCTGCGCTGGATGCGCGATCCGGTGGACGTCTTCGCCTTTCACATCGACGTGCCGCCCGGCGCGACTAGCATCGACATCGACTTCGACCTGCTCACCGCCGTTGACGGCCCGGAAGGCCGCATCGTCATGACGCCGGAGATGCTCTCTCTGGAATGGATCGACCTGGTCCTCTATCCCGCCGGCCATTTCGCGCGGCGCATTCAGGTCGACCCGTCGGTGCGTTTCCCCGAGGGCTTCAAGGACTTCTCGGCGCTGGAGACCACTGGGACCGAGGGCGGCGTCACCCACTACAAGACCGAGGACTTCGCCACCCTGGCCGACAGCCCGATGATCGCGGGGCGTTACTGGAAGCAGTTCGACCTCGATCCGGGCGGCCCGGCGCGGGTTTCGCTGGACGTGATCGCCGACCGGCCCGAGCTGCTCGACGCCACGCCGGAAGAAATCGACAAGCACAAGGCGCTCGTGCAGCAGGCCTACAAGCTCTACGGCTCGCACCACTACAACCACTACGACTTCCTGTTTTCGCTCTCCAGCCGCATGGGCGGCTCGGGCCTGGAGCACCACCGTTCCAGCGAGGACGGCACCATCCCCGACTACTTCACCGACTGGGCCAAGACGCCCTCGGCGCGCGACCTGCTGGCCCATGAGTACACCCACTCGTGGAACGGCAAGTTCCGCCGCCCGGCCGACCTCTGGACCCCCAACTTCAACGTGCCCATGCGCGGCTCGCTGCTCTGGGTCTACGAGGGCCAGACCCAGTACTGGGGCTTCGTGCTCGCCGGCCGCTCGGGCCTGATCTCCAAGCAGGAAGCGCTGGACGCCCTGGCCTCAACGGCGGCCACCTACGCCAACCGCGTGGGCCGCGAATGGCGGCCGGTGGAGGACACCACCAACGATCCGGTGATCGCCTCCCGCCGCCCGCAGCCCTGGCTCAGCTTCCAGCGCAGCGAGGACTACTATTCCGAAGGCCAGCTCGTCTGGCTCGACGCCGACACGCTCATCCGCCAGAAGTCGGGCGGGAAGAAATCCCTGGACGACTTCGCCAGGGAATTCTTCGGCATCAACAATGGCAGCTGGACCACCGTCACCTACACCTTCGACGACGTGGTGGCGGCGCTGAACAAGGTCGAGCCCTACGACTGGGCGACCTTCCTCAACGAGCGGATCAACCGGGTCGCGCCCAAGCCGCCGCTCGACGGCCTAGCCCGCGGCGGCTGGAAGCTGGTCTATACCGACAAGGAGACCGAATATTTCAAATCGGCCGAGATGCGCCGCCACTCGATCGATCTCACCTACTCCGTCGGCCTGACCCTCGGCCGCGACGGCGACATCACCGCCGTCCAGTGGGACGGCCCGGCCTTCAAGGCCGGGCTGACCATCGGCGCCAAGATCATCGCCGTGAACGGCATCGCCTACGACATGGACCGGCTGAAGGAGACGATCACCGAGGCCAAGAAGGGCGGCGGGACGATCGACCTGCTGGTCAAGGCCGGCGACCACTACAAGACCGTGCCGATCGACTACCACGGCGGCCTGCGCTATCCGCGCCTGGAGCGCATCGAGGGCACGCCGGACCTGCTGTCGGCGATCTACACGCCGAAGAAGTAGGGCGGCCCGTCAGGAGGGCCGGGATCGCGGCCGCAGGCTAGGATTTCGCCGGCGCGACCCCCTGCCCGTCCGGCGCAAGGCCCATGCGCCGGAACTGGTTGGCGACGGCCGGCGCGATGGCGGTGGCCGCGGCGAGGTCGGCGTCGCCCGTGGACCGGTCCCCCTTCTTCAGCTCAGCGAGCCCGCGGCCATAGAGCGCCACCGCGTCGCGCGGCTGCAGCTTGATGATGGCGGCGAACTGGGTGACCGAATCGTCGAGCCGACCCAGCCGCATCAGTACGATCGCCCGGCTCTGCATGGCGTTGGAGTTGCGGTCCTTCTTCAGCGCCGCGTCGCAATCGGCGAGCGCCGTCTCCAGCTCCTTGCCCCACAGCGCCCGGGCGTAGCAGCGCGACGCCAGCACCTGGCCCGCGTTCTCGTCCCTGGGGTGGGCGGCCAGCCAGCCGTCGAGCTGCTGGATCGAGGCCTCGTAGAGCCCGGCCCGGGCATAGGCCGCACCGATGTTGGCGGGCAGGCTGACATTGGTCGGGGAAAGCTTCAGGGCCGCCTCGAAGTCGGCCTTGGCCCGCTGCGGGTCGCGGGTGGTCAGGTACAGCTCGCCGCGGCGCACCAGGGCGTCGGCGTCATTGGGCTGCCGCTTCAGCGCTTCGTCCAGGTCGGCCATGGCCAGCACCGGCTGGCCGGTCGCAGCCCGCGCCATGCCACGAGCGCGGTAGGCGGCGGCGTTCTCCGGCTCAAGCGTGATCGCCTGGGTGAAGTCGGCGATGGCCCGCTGCAGTTCGCGCCGCGCGGCGAAACCGGCGCCGCGCCGCAGGAACGCCTCCGCCGTCTTCGGCTCGTCGGTCGCAGCGCCCGCCGCGGCCGGCGGGACCGCGGCGGCCCCGCCGGTGGTGGCGACCTGGACCGGGGCGACGGCGGCGGGCGGCTCGCGATCGCCGTCCAGCCGGAACACCGGGCCGCCGTTGTAGGTGAAATAGACGGCCCTCTGGCTCCCCGAGATCAACACCCGGTGCGATAGGAAGAAGTCGGACCCGAGCAGCATGTCGACCTGGTTCATCGAGGCGTCGGTGACCCGCAGCTTGGTGTTCTTGATCTCCTCGTCGCCGATCTTGAAACTGTCGAACGGCGCCACGAACGCCTCGTGGCCGGCGCCGTAGCTGCCATGCACCACCCCGGCGTCCGTCGTCCCCGCCGAAGTTTTCTGGATCCCGACGCGGCTCGCCGCCGTGGCGTTCAGCAGCGAGGCCCCGCTGGAGGCGAACTTGACGCGGATCGGGTGGCCGTTGAGGCGCGCCGTGCCGACCACCTCGGTCATCAGCGTGCCGGGCGCATCCAGCGCGATCTTCGAGACGTGCTGGCCGGTCGCCCAATAGGCCAGGTCCTTGCCGCCGCAGCCGCTCGCCTTGAAGAAGCGCATGACGCCGTTGGCGAAGTCGTATTCGACGTCGAACGGCCCCATCAGGTTTTCGCCGATCAGGCCGGCGATCCTTCCGTCCATCCGCCCGCCGACCAGGAACTGCACGTTCCGGAAGCGCGCCTGGCCGAAGGTGAGCTCATCGGCGGTGGCTGCCCGCGCGTCCCGCTCCGCCCCGCCCAGCGTCCTGACCATCATGCCGTAGGGCGCGGAGGAGCGATGCATGCCGTAGGCGGCGATGGTGTCTTCCCGCACCCCGCTGAAGAAGTCCGCGACGGCGACGCCGAAGGTCGCGTCCTTGCCGTTCAGCTTGACCTGCACGCGCGGCGCCAGGCCCTCCATGGTCACCGGAAGCTCGGCGACCTTCTGGAACTTGCAGTCCGCCTGCGCGGCCGAGGCCGCCGCGAACATCCCGGCCGCCAGCGCGGCCCCCGTCATGACCCTTCTCGCGACCACGGATGCGCCCCCGTTTAAAACGCCGCCCAAACTCAACCCATTGGCGAGCCAGTGCGGGAGTTTGTCGAGTGATTGTTTCGCGCTTGTCTCAGCATCAGCCGCCCAGCCGCGCGTCCATCCAGGCCCCGGCGGCGGCGATGGCGCGCCGCGCGGCGGAAAGCTGGCCCCCGAAGGCATGCCAGACGTGGATCATCTCCGGCCAGACCTCCAGGCGCACTTCCACCCGGGCATGGCCGGCGCGCTCGGCCAGCAGCAGGCTGTCGCCCAGCAGCGTCTCCTCCGACCCCACCTGGATCAGCATCGGAGCCACACCTTCGAACCCGCCGAACACCGGCGAGACCAGCGGGTTCTTCGGGCTCGTGGCGGCGTGATACTGGCCCGCGGCCTCCACCAGCCGCTCGCGGGTGATCATCGGGTCGTCGCCGGCCTTGGTCTTGTAGGTGGCGTGGCTGTGGGTCAGGTCGGCCCAGGGGCTGATCACGAACAGGCCGGCCGGCTGCGGCAGGCCCTCGTCCTTCAGCTTCAGCGCCGTGGCGAGGGTGAGCCCGCCGCCCGCGCTGTCGCCGGCGATGATCGTCCGCTCGGGCCAGACGCCCTGCGCCAGCAGGTCGCGATAGGCCTCCACCGCATCGTCCACCGCCGCCGGGAACGGGTGCTCCGGCGCCAGGCGGTAGTCCAGCGAGACCGCCGCCGAGCGCGCCGCCTCGGCCAGCCGCGCCACCAGCGGCCGGTGGCTCCGGGGGCTGCCGCCCACATAGGCCCCGCCGTGCAGGTAGAGGATGCGTCGGCCCTCGATGGCGTTGGTCGGCGCCACCCGCTCGGCCTTCACCCCGCCCAGTGTCGTGGGCTCGTGCAGGCAGCCGGGCGGTAGCGAGCCCATCTCGCCGAAGGCGTCCATGGCCGCGCGGCGTTCGGCGATGCTCGGCTGCGGCGCGCCCGGAGCCGGCTGGCGCGAGGCCAGCAGGGCGCGCACGCCGGCGATCTCAGGGTCCTTCCAGCTCGACATGGCGTCCGCCCCGCTTTTCGGAGGATTAGGACCCGGCGCCGCGCCTCTGTCGAGGCCCAGGAAACGCGCCGGCCGTTCGCGCCGCATTGCGTTCGCGAGGCGGGCGATTCATATCGGGCGGGTCCAGAATCCCCCTAGCTTGCGTTCCCGATGTCCCCGCCCGCCAAATCCACCGCCCAGGCCCAGGCCTCCCTGTTCGACGACGCGCTGAACCCGGCGCCCGCCGCGCCGCTGGCCCAGACCCATGAGCCGCGTCCAGACCCGGCGGTCACCGCCGGCAAGTCCGGCTACTCCGCCAAGGACATCGAGGTCCTGGAAGGACTCGAGCCGGTCCGCAAGCGGCCGGGCATGTACATCGGCGGCACCGACGAACGCGCCCTGCACCACCTGTTCGCCGAGGTGCTGGACAACGCCATGGACGAGGCCGTGGCCGGCCACGCCAAGGTGATCGCCGTGCGGCTGGACGCCGACGGGACGCTCACCGTCACCGACGACGGCCGCGGCATCCCGGTGGACCCCCACCCCAAGCACCCGGGCAAGTCGGCGCTGGAGGTCATCATGACCGTCCTGCACTCCGGCGGGAAATTCTCCGGCAAGGCCTACGAGACCTCCGGCGGCCTGCACGGGGTGGGCGTTTCCGTGGTCAACGCCCTTTCCGAACGCGTCGAGGTCACCGCCTGGAAGGACGGCTTCGAATGGCGCCAGGCCTTCACCCGCGGCAAGCCCATCGGCTCCATCGAGAAGCTGGGGCCCACCCGTAAGCACGGCACCGCCATCGCGTTCACGCCGGACCCGGTGATCTTCGGCGAGGCCGTCGCCTTCCGCCCCGCGCGCCTCTACCGCATGGCCCGTTCCAAGGCCTATCTGTTCGGCGGCGTCGAAATCCGCTGGTCGTGCGACCCGTCCCGGATCCACGACCAGACCCCGGCCGAGGCCACATTCCGTTTCCCGAACGGCCTGGCCGACTTCCTGGCCGAGCGGGTCAAGGACCTGGAGACGGTGACGCCGGAGCCTTTCGCCGGGCGCTACGAGCGGGCGGGCGAGGCCGGCAAGGTCGAATGGGCCATGGCCTGGACGCCGCGCGGCTTCGGCGAGGCCGACGGCTTCCTGCAGTCCTACTGCAACACCGTGCCGACCCCGGAAGGCGGCACGCACGAGGCCGGCCTGCGCGCGGCGCTCACCCGCGGCCTCAAGGCCTACGCCGAGCTCACCGGCGAGAAGCGCGGCGCGATCCTCACCGCCGACGACGTCCTGGCCCAGGCCGGCGCCCTGGTCAGCGTCTTCATCCGCGACCCGGAGTTCCAGGGCCAGACCAAGGAAAAGCTCTCCTCCGCCGAGGCCCAGCGCCTGGTCGAGGCCGCGATCCGCGACCCCTTCGACCACTGGCTGACCGCCCAGCCGAAGTCCGCCAGCGCCCTGCTGGAATTCGTCATCGAGCGCGCCGAGGAGCGGCTGAAGCGCCGCCGCGACAAGGAGGTCGCCCGCGCCTCGGCCACCCGCAAGCTGCGCCTGCCCGGCAAGCTCGCCGACTGCGCCGGCGGCGCCACCGACGGCACGGAAATCTTCCTGGTCGAAGGCGACAGCGCCGGCGGCTCGGCCAAGCAGGCCCGCGACCGGAAGACCCAGGCCATCCTGCCGCTGCGCGGCAAGATTCTGAACGTCGCGTCGGCCACCCTCGACAAGCTCGGGCAAAACAAGGAGTTGAGCGATCTTCTTCTCGCTCTCGGCGTCCAGGGCGGGACGAAATTCAAGGAAGAGGACCTGCGCTATGAGCGCGTGGTGATCATGACCGACGCCGACGTCGACGGCGCCCATATCGCCAGCCTCTTGATCACCTTCTTCTGGCGCACCATGCCCGACCTGATCCGCGCCGGGCGCCTCTACCTGGCGCTGCCGCCGCTCTACCGCCTGAGCCATGGCGGCAAGTCGGTCTACGCCCGCGACGACGCCCACCGCGACGACCTGCTGGCTACCGAGTTCAAGGGCAAGAAGCCGGAAATCAGCCGCTTCAAGGGCCTGGGGGAGATGATGCCCAGCCAACTGAAGGAGACCACCATGGATCCTTCCAAGCGCACGCTGGCCCGCGTCACCGTCCCGCGCGCCGAGGACAGCGTGGACGACCTGGTCGAGAAGCTGATGGGCCGCAAACCCGAAAGCCGCTTCCAGTTCATCCAGGAAAACGCCGAGTTCGCCGTGGCGGATCTGGATGTCTAGGCTGATGACTCAATCATTCTTCAACCGTCATGGCCGGGCTTGTCCCGGCCACCCATAGACACCGCCATTCGCAAGCGAGACCGCTTGCACCGACACTGCTCTTCATCTGGTCCCATCGGGGCGTATGGGTGGCCGGGACAAGCCCGGCCATGACGTTATATAAGAAAATCAACGTATTGATTGAGTTTTCAGCCTAGCGGGCGGCCGCCTGGCGCGGCGCCTCAGGCCGCCAGCACCGCCGCGAGCCGCTCACCCGTCTCGTCCTGCAGGGCCGCGTCCTGGGCGCGGCGCAGCACTTCCGCCGCGTCGCCCCGTCCGGCCAGGGCCGGAAGCCGGTCCAGGATGGCGGTGACGTTGCGCAGGCCCCGCTCGAAGGTGTCGCTGTAGCCCTTCAGCAGTCGCTGGCAGCGGACCAGCTCCAGGGCCGCGGCGGGTTCGGTCCCGGCGAGCGCGACGACCGCATCGAGCCAGCGCTCGATGCGCCGCTGTTCCTCCTGGTAGCGCAGGGACGCCGGACGGATCGGCCGTAGCAGGGCGATGGCCCGGAGCGCCACGAACCAGCCCAGGCTGGTGGTCTCGACGTGCCGGCCGGATCTGAACAGTGGGGTCAGGAGCCTGGTCGCCAGGCGGTTCGAGCGGATGAGGCGGCCGAGGCCGGCCGGAACCGTCTCGTAGAACTCCTGCAGCCGCGGATGCATGAACTCGGTGACGCCGGCGACGTCGTCGGCGCCGATCCCGAGGTCCAGGCGCACCCGGGCGAAGCGGCTCTCGCGGGTCTTGAGGTCGGCGACCCGGATGGTGTCGTCATAGGCCATCCACAGCGCCAGGTGGCGGGCAGCCTCGGCGGTCAGCCGCCAGTCCGCCGCCGCGGAGTCGGTCATGACGACACGCTGGAGGCGATCGAGATAGAGTTCGGCGTAGCGGGCGTCCTGGTAGTCCATCAGCCGCTGCACCCCCAGGGTGGCGTGCCGCCAGGCTGGGCGGGGAAGTTCGGTCTGGACCCTGGCCGCCAGCGCTCGCCCGGCCGCGGTTGTGGGCTCGGGGAGATCGGGCGCCGGGTCGGGCGCTGGGCCTGTGACAGGCCCCCCGGCGGCCTCGAAACCGGCGGCGAAGCCGCGCAGGTTCGCCTCAACCGCGACGCCGCTGCCGCGGATCGCCGCCTCGAACGCAGAACGCTCGAACGGCAGGGCGCCGCTGCGCGCCAGGCCGCCCAGCATCACCGCGCTGATCAGGCACCCCGATTGCGCCGCGACCGCGTCCATGTCGAAGCCGACGAAGCGGCCGGCCCGCGCCTCGACGGCCTCGAGCACCCGCTCGCCGTTCCCGCGGCCGTCGCCCATCGCCATCTTTTCCGAGATCGCATAGATGCGGTGGGTCGAGCCGATGACCGTGGTGCGTCCGCTCGAGACGAAGCCGCGCACCAGCGCCCGGCCGATTTCCATCAGTTCCGACGCCACCACGATATCCACGTCGCCGGGGACCGGGCTGAGCGCCATCAGGGCGGGGCCGCGCGACGCCGCCCCCGCCGCCGGCGGGGCGATCTCCACATAGTAGACCGTGGTCCCGGTGCGCTGGGCGACGCCGGGCACCGAGGTGCCTTGCGTCTGGTAGCCGCGGTCGCCGGCGACCTGCAGCAGCCAGTCGGCGAACACGCCGCCGCCCTGGCCGCCGAGCGCCAGGATGGCGATGCTGATGCGGCCCCCAGCAGCCGGCGCCATCAGAAGCTCCGCGCCGCGAGCGCGCGGGCGGCCTGCCGCTGCCAGGCGCCGATCACGGCGCGCCGGACCCCTTGGACGAAGCGGTCCCACCGGGTGGGGTTCTGCACGATGCGCGCCCGGTAGAAGCTCGGGCACAGCACCGCCGCATGGCTGACCTCGCCGCAGAGGCCGCATCCCACGCAGCTGTTGTCGACGTGCGCCACAGGGTCGGTCTTCAACGGGTCGGGATTCGCCTTGACGGACAACGACGGGCACCCCGACAGCCGGATGCAGCTATGATCGCCCGTGCAGGTGTCCGGATCGACCCCGAAGCGCTCGCGGGTGACGCGGACGCCGGACGCGATAGCCTTCTCGCGCGCCGGCTTCTCCCGGCGCTCGCGGTTCAGCATGCATTCCGACTGCGCGACGATGAACTTCGGGCCGCGGTCGGGCGCGGTGAGCGCCGCCTTCAGCACATCGCGCATCTGAGCGACATCGTAGGTGCGCTCGACCGTCCGCACCCAGGTCGCGCCGACCCCGCGGATCGCGCGTTCGATGGGGTTGCGGGTCACCCGCAGCGCGTTGTCGCCCCGTGACGAGGGGATGGCCTGGCCGCCGGTCGCCGCCGCATAGCCGTTGTCGACCACCAGGGTCACGGCGTCGTCCTGGTTGAACACCGCATTGCCGACGCCCGAAGTCAGGCCGTTGTGCCAGAAGCCGCCGTCGCCCATCACCGCGATGGCGCGGCGCCCGCTGGTCTTGAAGGCCGACGCCCCAGCCGGCCCCAGGCCATAGCCCATGGTGGTGTTGCCGATGTCGAACGGCGGCAGGATGGAGAACAGGTGGCAGCCGATGTCGGCCGAGACGTGCCGCGGCCCGAGCTCGCGCTCCACCAGCTTCATGGCGGTGAAGATCGGCCGCTCCGGGCAGCCGGTGCAGAACCCGGGCGGCCGCGGCGGGACCGCCCCGGCGGCCGCGGGCGGAACCGGGTCGGGCGCCGCCGCCGGCCGGACCTCTAGGTCGGGCGCCCAGGCGTCCAGGAAGCGCCTCAAGCCTTCGATCAGGACCGTGGCGGTGTATTCGCCGGCCCGCGGCAGCAGGTCCTTGCCGACCACTCGCGTCTGCAGGTCGGCGCGGCGCAGCAGGGTGTTCAGCTCGTGCTCGATGAACTCCGGCTGGCCTTCCTCGACCACCAGCACGGCGCGCTTGCCGGCGCAGAAGGCGGCGACCTCCGCCGGGATCAGCGGATAGGTGACATTCAGGCAGTAGACCGGGACGCGGCTCGCGCCGAACGGATCGGACAGCCCCAGGAGCTCCAGGGCCCGGTTGAGCGTGTTGAACAGCCCGCCCTGGACGATGACGCCGATGTCGCCGTCCGCCGCGCCGAAATGCTCGTTCAGGCGGGCGTCTTCGATGAAGCGCACGGCCGCCGGCCAGCGCTCGGCGATCTTCTCGCGTTCGTGGACGATGTTGGCAGGCGGCAGGACGATGCGATCCACGTCGCGGACCGGCGCGGCGGCGGCCTCGGCGACCGTCATCGACGGGCGCCGGTTGGCCTTGGCGACGAGGCTGCCCGTCATGTTGATGCTTCGCATCCGCGCGTGTCACGTGTACGGGCGCTTCACCGCCAAGGACAACAGGCGGCCGCCGTTTTCCGCGGCCGACGCGTTGCGGTCGCCGTCGAGGGACTACGGCAGGATCATCCTCCCGCCCTCCACGTA
>NZ_DASYAF010000175.1:0-28886 GCF_036501465.1 Phenylobacterium sp. | reverse complement strand
GGCTTATTCGCCGTTGCTACCGGTGTCATGCAAGGTTTTGACACCGGTGTCATACATAGGATGCGAACGGCGTCAAGCCGCGCTAGACCGGTCGGCGGCGTATCGACAGGCGGCGGTTCGCGAGGGAGGGAAAGATATGCTTCGCCACGGAAGTCCTGCGTCCGCACGCGCGCTCTTGACCGGCGCCTCGATGGCCGCGATGGCCGCCGCCACGTTCTGGGCGGGCGCCGCGCAGGCCGAAGCCGCAACGGCGGCCGACGACAGCGCGTCCAAGGAAGTGGAGGAGGTGGTCGTCACCGGCTTCCGCGACAGCCTGGCCAAGGCGATCAACATCAAGCGCGCCGACACGGCCGAGATCGACACCATCCTGGCCGAGGACATCGGCAAGTTCCCCGACCTCAACCTCGCCGAATCGCTGCAGCGCATCCCGGGCGTGTCGATCACCCGCGAAGGCGGCGAGGGCCGGCAGATCACCGTCCGTGGCCTGGGCCCGCAGTACACCCGGGTGCGGATCAACGGCATGGAGGCGCTGTCGACCACCGGCGCGCCCGACAACGACGGCGGTGTGAACCGCACGCGGGCCTTCGACTTTGACGTCTTCTCGTCGGACCTGTTCAACTCGATCTCGACCCGCAAGACCGCCGAGGCCGACGTGGACGAGGGCGCTCTGGGCGCGACCGTCGATCTGAACTCCGCCAAGCCCTTCGACTACAACAAGTTCACCTTCATCGCGGCGGCCAAGGACGACTACAACACCCTGGCCAAGTCCAACAATCCGCGGTTCTCCGCGATCATCGCCGACGTCACCCCCGATGGGACCTTCGGCGCCCTGGCCAGCGTTTCCTACACCAAGCGCGACTTCATCGATGTGGGTTCGTCCACGGTGCGCTGGGACATGGGCAATGTGCTGTCCACGGGCGGCACTTCGGCCGCGCCGCTGGTGGGTTTCGGCTCGGTGGGCGGGACCAATTGCCAGGTGTTCCCGCTGCCCGCGGCCTGCGCCGCCGCCGACAGCGCGCTGCACCCGCGCTTCCCGCGCTATGACGACTACACCGACAAGCAGAGCCGGCTGGGCGCGTCGCTGTCCCTGCAGTGGAAGCCCAACGACCGCAACCTGGTCTCGTTCGACACCCTCTATTCCGACTATCGCGGCACCCGCCAGGAGCAGTACCTCGAAGCCCCCGGCTTCAGCGGAACCGGTAAGTGCGCCTCGGCGACCACCTGCACCAGCATCGCCAACATCGCGGTGCTCAGCGACACCATCAACAGCCAGGGCGTGATGACCGCCGGCACCTTCAATGGCGTCGACACCCGGGTGGAAGACCGCTTCGACAAGCTGGAGACCGTGTTCCAGCAATACACCCTGAACGGGCAGCACCAGCTGACCGACAAGCTGTCGATCGACGAGCTGATCGGCTACTCGACCTCGGACTTCTCGAACCCGATCCAGACCACGCTGGGCTTCGACCAGTTCAACGTGCAGGGCTTCAGCTACGACTTCTCAAGCCGCGTCCCGATGCTGAACTTCGGCCAGGCCAACCTGGGCGCGAACGGCCCCTGGGTGCTGACCGAGGTGCGCGAGCGGCCGCAGACCGACGACAACGGCTACAAGACCGTCCAGGTCAACGGCCACTACGAATGGAACAAGACCTGGAAGTTCTCGGCCGGCGTCAACTGGAAGCAGTACGACTTCGCCACGACCTCACTGCGCCTGGTGAACGGCGAGAGCGTCAACAGCACCAACGCCTACAAGGGCCTGCTGGCGATCCCGATCTCCAGCTACAGCCAGCTCGTCACCCTGCCGACCAGTGGGCTCAGCGTGCCATCCGGCAGCTCCCTGACCTGGCTGACGCCCAGTGTCTCGAACGCCGCGAGCGCGCTCGGCCTTTACAGCAACACCAGCCTGTTCGCGCTCTCGACCACCGGCGACCTCGGCGACAACGCCTCGGTGCGTGAACGCGATGTGGGCGGTTACGTCCAGGCGGATTTCAAGACCGAACTGCTCGGCAGGCCGTTCCACGGCAACATCGGCGTCCGCTACGTCGAGACCGGCGAGGACGCCAGCGGCTTCACCTTCATCGGCGGCGTGCTTGGCCCGGTGACCGCGACCCACGACTACAACAACACCCTGCCGTCCATGAACCTGGTCTGGGACGTGAGCGACACGGTGCTGCTGCGCGCCAGCGCCTCGAAGATGATGGCGCGGCCGAACCTCACCGACCTGGTGGCGGCCACCTCGGTCACCGTCTCGGGCACCAGCTTCTCGGTGAAGACCGGCAACCCGGACCTGCGGCCGTTCCTCGCCAACTCCTACGACCTGGCGCTGGAATGGTATCCGGAACGCGGGACGCTCGTGTCGCTGGCGGTGTTCCGCAAAGACATCACCAGCCTGGTGACCACGCTCACCCAGAACCTTGTCTTCCACGACAATCCGTTCGGCATCCCGGACAGCGCCGCGGTGGCGGCCTGCGGCAGCACGCCGGGGTGCAGCGCGAGCGCGCAGTGGGCCTTCTCGACGCCGCAGAACACGCCCGGGGGCACGGTCAACGGCTTCGAGATCAACTACCAGCAGCCGTTCAGCTTCCTGCCGGGCCTGCTCAGCCACACCGGTACGCTCCTCAACCTGACCTGGGTGGACAGCCGCGTGCTCTATCCGAACGGCTCGGGCGGCTTCGTGCCGAACCAACTGCTCGGCCTGTCGCGCTACTCGGCCAATGCGACCCTCTACTACGAGGACGAG
Source organism: Phenylobacterium sp. (assembly GCF_036501465.1). Lineage (GTDB taxonomy): Bacteria > Pseudomonadota > Alphaproteobacteria > Caulobacterales > Caulobacteraceae > Phenylobacterium. The sequence continues at coordinate 26,146 of NZ_DASYAF010000175.1, read as the reverse complement.
AAGTGGAGCGCCCGCATCTCCGGCGCCTATCGCAGCCGCTACCTGATGCAGGTGCCGGGCAAGGAAACCGGAACCGACGCCGACGGCTTCGACCAGACGTTCAACCTCGACGCCTCGGTGCAGTACACGATCAACCCGCACCTCAAGCTCACCCTGGAAGGCATCAACCTGACCGACCAGTACGAGAACGAGTTCAACGACACCACGCGGGACCTGTCGTACTACTACCACCACACCGGACGCGAGGTTCTGTTCGGCGTCCGCTACAGCTACTAGGCTTCGAACAGCGACCCCGGCGGCGGGAAGTCCGCCGCCGGTGTGATCGCCCCGACATGACCCACCACATGCGACGCCAGGCGGCGGCCCACGGCCGTCGCCTGTTCGGCTGACAGGCCCTTGAGCCAACCGGCCAGGAAACCGGCGTTGAAGCTGTCGCCGGCGCCGGTGGTGTCGACGGCCTTCACCTGCGGTCCGGCGGGCAGGCGGCGGACGGCGTCGGCGGCGTGCAGTTCGATCGCCCCGTCCTCGAAACGCGCCAGCACCTGCGGGCCGCGCGCCGCCCAGGTGGCGGCGACCTCGCCCAGCGGACGTTCGCAGAGCGCCTCGACATCCGGCCCGCTGGCCGAGACGATCCGGCACCAGCCGATCACCGCCTGCGTCGCCGCCAGCGCGACCTCGTGCGATGGCCAGAGGCGAGGGCGGTAGTTGGGGTCGAAGGCCACCGGGACGCCGGCGGCGCAAGCTTCCGCCAGGATCGCGCCCAGGGCCGCGCGGCCGGCCTCGCCGATCACCGCGAGCGTGATGCCGGAGACATAGACCAGGTCGGCCGAGAGCGCGGCGTCACGGAAGGCGGTCACGTCGGCGAGGTCGAAGAACTGGCGCACCGGCGCCTGGTCGCGCCAGTAGAAGAACCGCCGCTCGCCGGCCGCATCGCGCTCGATGGCGTAGAGGCCGGGCACGCGGCCCGGGACCCGGGTCACCAGGCCATCGCCCACGCCCTCGGCGGCCATCAGCGCCAGGATCGCGGCGCTGAATGGGTCGCCGTCGCCCACGGCCGTGGCGAAGCAGGCCGACGCGCCCAGGCGCTGCAGGTAGACGCAGGTGTTGAAGACGTCGCCGGCATAGCCGATCGCGGCCTGGCGGGACCCTGAAAGGCTCAGCTCCACCATGCATTCGCCGAGCGCCACCACCCCGCCCATGACCGCGTCCGCGCTCCCAGATTCCACCCGCCTCCAGCCTTAGCCGAAAACGGCCGAAACCTAAATCCTTCCGTGGTCTTAGGCGGATATTCGCAGGCGCGCGACGACGGGGCCGCCCCGGCGTCAGAACGCCTCCTCATGCAGGTCGAAATAGGCGCGATAGGGGACGCCGCGCCCGGTCAGGAAACCGCTGTCCACCGGCAGGTAGGCGCCGGTCACCGCGCGCGCCGCTGGGCTGGCCAGGAACCAGCAGACCTCGGCGACGTCGGACGGTTCGACCAGGCGCTGGAGCGGCAGGTTCCGGGCGTTGGCGGCGGCGCGCTCGGGATCGATCGTCCGCCCGCCCATGCCGTTGGTCATTGGGCCCGGGCCCACGGCGTTGACGCGGATGCCACGCCGGCCGAGCTCGAAGGCGGCGTGGCGCACCAGGCCGGTCAGCGCCGCCTTGCTGGAGGCGTAGTGCACGCCGCTCAGGAAGGCGATGTGCTGGGCGGCGATCGAGGAGATGATGCTGATCGAGGCGCCTTCGGGCGCCGCGCAGGCCGCCGCCGCCTTGGTCAGCAGGAAGGCGCCGGTGAGGTTCACGTCGATCACCCGTCGCCAGGTTTCCGCATCCATCTGAGCGATGGTGTGGCGGCTGGCGATCCCGGCGCAGGCCACCGCGGCCTCCAGCGCGCCGTGCCGCACGGCGAAGCCCGCCACGCCGGCGTCCAGCGCCTCGGCGTCGGTGACGTCGCAAACCAGGCCCTCGGCCTTCAGGCCCGCGTCCTTCAGGCGCGCGACGGTCGCGGCCACACCCTCGGCGCTGCGGTCCAGGACGCCGACGACCGCGCCGCCCTCGGCGAAGCGCTGGGCGATGGCGGCTCCGATGCCGGAGCCGGCGCCGGTGACAAGGGCGGTCTTCATGAGGGGATCAGCTCCATCGAGAGGCGGGGAGGACGTTTCTGGGAGAGCTTGTGGCGACGAGCGCCCATCAGGCCGCGTCCAGGAACTCGCGGATCAGCTCCGCGGTCTGGCCAGGGTCGTCGAGCAGGGAGGCGTGGCCGGTCATCGGCATAAGCCGGAAGACGGCGCCCGGGATCTCACGCGCCATCCGCCGGGCGCCCTCGAGGTTCGGATCGTGGTCGCCGCAGGCCACCAGGGTCGGCGCGGCGATGGTCTCCAGGCCCGGCGTCCAGTCCGGCAAGCCGGCGAAGGCGTGACGTGAAAGCCCCGCGCCGGCCGGGTCGCGGCGCTCGAACCAGCGCGGATCGAAGAAGGCCTTGGGCCGGCCGGCCTCGGCGCGCAGGACGGCGGCCTTGCGGCTCATCTCCCTGCGCAGCGGCTCCGGCGCGGGCGGGCCGCCGGTGGCGTCGAACAGCATCAGGCGGTTCACCCTCGACGGCGCCAGCATGGCCAGCGCCGCGGCCACCCGCGCCCCGAACGCCATGCCCGTCACGTGGGCCGCAGAACCTCCGGCGGCGTCCAGCACCATGAGCGCGTCGCGGGCGTAGCCCTGGAAGCTGTGGCTTGCGGGCGCGCCGGGGTCGCTTTCGCCATCGCCGCGCCGGTCATGGCGGATCAGCCGCCAGCGCGGGGCCAGCGCCGGCACGATCGGGTCCCAGACGCTCATCGCCGCCGTGCCCATGGAGCAGAGCAGGACGGCCGGCGCACCCGGGTCGCCGTCGTCGCGCCAGGCGATCCGCACCCCGTCGGGCGCCGTCGCAAAGTTCAGCCGCTCGCCCATGATTTCGTTCAGTTCCACTTCGCAGGATGCCCGCGCTCGGTGGTGATAGGGCCGCGCCCGCCCCGCCGCGCGAGCGGTTTTGGCTTATTCCAGGGCGCGAAATTCGGCGGGCGTCGCCGGCCTGGGGGCGCCGCCAGGAACCAGTTCCGAAGCGCCGGGTTGTCAGACGTTGGGCGGGCCCGGAACGTGACTATGACCGACGACGGCCGCCGACCCAGTCGACGCGGATTCCTGACCGCCGCCAGCGGCGCCACGGCGGCCCTGCCGCTCGCGGCGGCGGCCCGACCCGCGCCGTCCCGTCCACCGTCCGGAGGCAAGCCGCGCATGGACCTGACCCTCAACGTCAACGGGACCGACCATCGCCTCGCGCTCGATCCGCGCACGACCTTGCTGGACGCGCTTCGCGACCACCTGGCGCTGACCGGCTCGAAGAAGGGTTGCGACCAGGGCCAGTGCGGCGCCTGCACCGTGCACGTCGACGGCCGGCGGGTGCTGGGCTGCCTGACGCTGGCCGCCAGCGTCCAGGGGCGGCGGGTGACCACCATCGAGGGCCTGGCGCACGGCGAGACCCTGCATCCCATGCAGGCCGCCTTCATCAAGCACGACGCCTTCCAATGCGGCTATTGCACCCCCGGCCAGATCATGTCGGCGGTGGCCTGTGTGCACGAGGGCCACGCCGGCGACGATGCGGCGATCCGCGAATACATGAGCGGCAACCTCTGCCGCTGCGCCGCCTATCCGAAGATCGTGGCCGCGATCCGCGAGGCGGCGCCGGCCACGGCCAGGCTGACCGCCGGCGCCCGGGCGGAGGCCGCCTGATGCGCCCGTTCCGCTACGCCTACGCCGCCGATCGCCCCGCAGCCCTGAAGGCCGCCAACGACGCCGGCGGCTCGGCCCACTACCTGGCTGGCGGCACCACCCTGATCGACCTGATGAAGCTGGACGTGATGCGGCCGCGCACCGTGGTCGACATCAATGCCCTGGCCCGCGAGCACAGCGAGATCCGCGTGACGCCGGACGCCCTGCATCTCGGCGCGCTCGCCCGCATGGCCGACGTGGCCGACGATCCGGCGGTGCGCCACGCCTATCCGATGATCGCCGAGTCGCTGGACCTCGCCGCCAGCCCACAGATCCGCAACATGGCGAGCCTCGGCGGCAACGTCCTGCAACGCACCCGCTGCCCCTATTTCCGCGACACCGGCTGGGCTCACTGCAACAAGCGCGAGCCGGGCTCCGGCTGCGCGGCGCGCCAAAGCGTGAACCGCAAGCTGGCGATCTTGGGCGTCAGCGACCACTGCATCGCCAACTATCCCGGAGACTTCGCCGTGGCCCTGGCCGCCCTGCGCGCCAGCGTCGACCTTGAGGGGCCACAGGGCCGCCGCGTGATCCCGTTTGAGGCGCTGCATCGCCTGCCGGGCGAGACCCCGCACATCGAGACCACCCTGAAGCCCGGCGAGCTGATCACCGGTTTTTCCGTGCCCGCCGCGCCCTGGCTGCGGCGCTCGCTGTACCTCAAGGTCCGCGACCGGGCCTCCTACGAGTTCGCCATCGCCTCGGCCGCCGTCGCCCTGGATCTGGACGGGCGGGTGGTGCGCCAGGCGCGCATCGGACTGGGCGGCGTGGCGGCCAAGCCCTGGCCCGCGCCCGAGGCCGAAGCCGCACTGGTCGGCCAGCCGCTCACCCCGGCCGTGGCGCTTGCCGCCGCCGAAGCCGCCTTCGCCCAGGCCGTTGCGCCTGGCGGACTCGCGTTCAAGCCGGAGCTCGGCCGCCGCACCCTGGTGCGCGCCATCCTGGCCGCCGGCGTGATGGAGGTCTGACCATGGCCGACGGCGCCGGCCGCCCATTCGGCAAGGTTTTCGGCAAGCCCAGCCCTCGCATCGACGGGGCGCTGAAGGTCACCGGCGCCGCGCGCTATGGCTCCGATGAACCGGTCCCCAATCCGGCCTATGCCTGGCTGGTCACCAGCACCATCGCCCGCGGCCGGGTGGCGGGTTTCGACCTCGCCGCCGCGAAGGCGGTGCCTGGGGTGCTGGAGATCCTGACCCACGAGACGGTCCAGGGCGCGGTGAAGTCGCCCCCGGGCCCCGACGGCAAGCCGACCACAACAACCCTGGAGAGCGAGCGCGTCTGGCACGCCGGACAGATCGTCGCCCTGGTGGTCGCCGACACCTATGAGGCCGCCCGCGAGGCCGGCCACAAGGTCGCCGTCCGCTATGCCGAGGAGGCGCCCAGCGCCACCTTCGACAGCCCCGGCGCCGCCGAGCAGCCGAAGCCCTCGAACCCGCAACAGCCCGAACCCGCCAAGGGCGACGCCGAGGCGGCCTTCGCCAAGGCGCCGCTGAAGATCGAGGCGCGCTATTCGACGCCGACCCAGCACCACAATCCGCTGGAGCTGTTCACCACCACCTGCGTCTGGGACGGGCCCAGGCTGACCATCTACGAGCCCAGCCAGTCGATGTGGGGCCTGAAGAACGCGCTTGCCAGGCAGCTCGGGATCGATCCGGCCAATGTGCGCACGGTCTCCCATTTCGTGGGCGGCGCGTTCGGCTCGCGCGGCGCGGCGACCTCACGCACCGCCTGGGTCGCGCTGGCGGCCCGGCGGCTGAAGCGGGCGGTGAAGCTGGTCCCCACCCGCGACCAGGGCTTCACCATCGCCACCTTCCGCGCCGAGACCCGCCAGCATGTGAAGCTAGCGGCCGACCGGGACGGCAAGCTTCTGGCCCTGGTTCACGAAGGCGCGGAAGTCACCTCGCGGCCGTCGAACTACAATGTCTCGGGCGTCGAGACGACGGCGCGGATGTACGCCTGCCCGAACGTGACGACCCACGTCAGCGTGGTCCACGCCGACCGCTCGACGCCGGGCTTCATGCGCGCCCCGCCGGATACGCCCTACATGTTCGGCCTGGAATGCGCGATGGACGAACTGGCCCAAGCTCTGGGCATGGACCCCATCGAACTGCGCCGGGTCAACGACACGGCAGTCGATCCGATCAGCGGCAAGCCTTTCTCCAGCCGCTCGCTGATGAAGTGCTTCGATGCGGCGGCGGCGAAGTTCGGCTGGGCCAAGCGCGACCCGAAGCCGGCCTCGATGACCGACGGCGACTGGCAGGTGGGCTTCGGCTGCGCCACCTCCTGCTATCCGTCGAACATCGGCCCGGCCGCCGCGCGGCTGACGCTGACGCCGCAGGGCAAGGCGCGGATCGAACTGGCCGCGCACGAGATCGGCACGGGCGCCTACACCACCGTCGCCATCGCCGTGGCCGACGGCCTGGGGCTCAAGGTCTCCGACGTGACCGTGGAGCTGGGCGACTCGCGCTTTCCGCCGGTGCCGGTGGCCGGCGGGTCGAACAACGCCGCCTCCACCACCAACGTCGCCATGAAAGCCTGCGAGGGGGTTCGAAGCCGCCTGGCGCTGGCGGCGGTGAAGAACAACGCCGGGGCCTTCGCCGGCGCCGATGCCGCGGGCCTGAAGCTGGTCAGCGGCAAGCTGGTGGGGCCGGGCGGTAAGTCCGAGCCGCTGGCCAAGGCCGTGGCGCGGATCGGCGGGGTGGTCGAGGTGCATGCCGAGAATGTGCCCGAGGGCCTGCCGCCGGACGCCGCCCAGGGACTGTACCAGGGCAAGATGGCCATGGTGCGCGGCACGGGCCGCAAGGACGTGACCGCCTACGCCTTCGGCGCGCAGTTCGTGGAGGTGCGGGTGCATCGCCTGACCCGCGAGATCCGCACGCCGCGAGTGGTTTCGGCCTTCGCGGCCGGGACGATCGTCAACCCGCTCACCGCCTATAGCCAATTCATGGGCGGGGCGATCTGGGGCCTGTCGTCGGCCCTGCACGAGGCCACCGAGATCGACCCGTCCGCCGCGCGTTATGTGAACACCAACTTCGCCGACTACCTGATCCCGGTGAACGCCGACGTGCCCCAGGTGGACGTGATCTTCGTGCCCGAGGAGGACACCCGGGTGAACCCGCTGGGTGTGAAGGGCATCGGCGAGATCGGCATCGTCGGCATGAACGCCGCGGTCGCCAACGCCGTCTTCCACGCGACCGGCAAGCGCATCCGCGACCTGCCGATCCGCATGGAAGACCTGCTGTAGAGCCTCAGCGCAGTTCGGTGCCGCGCAGGGTGGGCGTTTCCGGCGTGGGCACGCCGTCCTGCTTGTAGACGGCCATCAGCCGCTGCTTCTCGGCGGTGAGCTGGTCGCCCAAGGCGTCCATGTCGAGGTCCGCCTTGCGCGCCTGGGCGAACAGGCCTTCGACGCGACGTTCCTCTTCCTCGACGTGGTGCTCTATGAGCTCGCTCAGCACCTGCACCTTGGCGTCGTAGAAGGCCTCTTCTGGCGAGCCTTCCTCGATCTCGGCCACCAGCACCTTGGCGGCGTCGTGTTCCACGTAGGACTCGTCCAGCAGGTCGTCTTCGACCTTGCCCTTGCAGGCCGGGTAGAAAATGTCCTCCTCGATCTTGGTGTGGATGGCCAGCTCCATGCAGATCTGCTCGGCGATCTCGCGCTTGCGCTTCTGGCCGCTGGCCTTCTTGAAGGTCTCGAACAGGCCTTCGACCTTGCGGTGGTCGGCCTTGAGCAGGGCGATGGCGTCAGGTTTCTCGGTCATGACTTGTTTCCGGGCTGGTGGATGGCGCGCAACGGGCCGCCGCCGATGCCCTTCAATCGTCTCTGCGGCGCTTCGGTTGCCGAACACCTCAAGTGTGAAAGCCGCTAGCCATCCGACCAGCCGCCGCCGAGCGCGGCATAGAGGCTCACGAGGTCGCCGATCACGGCGCCCTGGGCCTGCAGGAGCTGGTCGTTGGCCTGGGTCACCAAGCCCTGCGCCTGCAGCACGTCGATGAACGGGGTGAGGCCGGCCCTGTAGCGCGCGTCGGCCAGGGCGGCGGTGTCCTGCGAGGTCTTCAGGTCCTCGGCGAGCCGCGCCTGCCGCTCGCGGTCGGCGTCATAGCCCACCAGGGCGTCCTCGACGTCCTTGAGCGCCGAGAGCCAAGCCTTCTGGTAGGCGACGCCGGCCTGGGCGGCCGCTTCGCGCTTGGCGCGGACCTGGGCGCGGCCGCGGCCGGCGTCGAACAGGGTCCAGCCGCCGTCGCCCGCGACGATGGTCGAAAAGTTCCTGCGCGAAAGCAGGCTGGAAAGGTCGCGCCCGGCGAAACTCGCCAGGCCCAATAGGTCGAGCTTCGGATAGAGGGCGGCGGTGGCGACGCCGATCTGCGCGTTGGCTGCGGCCAGGCTTCGCTCGGCGGCGCGGATGTCGGGCCTGCGCTGCAGCAACTCCGATGGCAGGCCGACGGGCAGGGCGGCGGGTTGGGCCGGCAGGGGCTTCAGCGGGGCCAGCTCCGCCGCCAGGGCCATGGGCTCCTGGCCCAGCAGAAGGCCAAGCGCGTGGATCGCAGCGCGGGCCTGCTGGTCGAGCTGGGGGATCTCGGCGCGGCGCGCCTGCAGGGCGGAGCGCTGCTGGTTGACGTCGAGTTCGGTGACCACGCCCGCCTTCGACCGGGCCGCCACCAGGCCCATCAGGTCGGAGATGCGGGCGACGTCGGCGTCGGCTTCCGCACGCCGCGCCTGGGCAAGCCGCAGGGTCACGTAGGTCTTGGCGACCTCCGAGGCGAGCGCCACCTGGGCGTCGCGCGCCTGCCAATGGGCGGCTTGCGCCTGCGCCTCCGCCGACTCGACGCCGCGCCGTGCGCCGCCGAAGATGTCGACCATCCAGCTAGCGTCGGCGCCCAGGGAATAGACGTCGAGGTGCTTGGGCAGGGACAGGCCCGAGGCGGCCGCGGCGGCGGGCGGGGTTGCGCCTCCCGCCGCGCCGGTCGTGCTGCGCGGCGGGCCGCCGCTCGAGCCGCTCTGGGCGTCGCGCCGGGCGGCGATCGCGCTGCCGCTGACGGTCGGAAACAGGCCGGAGCGGGCGACCACCACCTGTTCGCGCGCCTCGCGCAGCCGTGAGGCTGCGGTCTTCACATCGAGGTTCTGGGCCAGCGCCCGGTCGATCAGGCTGTCCAGCTCCGCATCGCCCAGCCCACGCCACCAGCGTGACAGGTCGGCGTCCTTGGCGCTCGCACCCGGCGCGGCGGCGGTCTCGCCATAGGCGGCCGGCGGCGTCACCTTGGGCGCGCGGTAGTTCGGCCCGACCATGCAGCCGCCGGGTGCAAGCAGGGCCAGGAGCACGAGCCCGCGCCTCATGTGGACTTCCCTTCGCTCGGCGCGGCGGTGCGCAGGAAGAAGACCAGCGGGGTGACGCAGCCCACGAAGATCGTCAGCACCCAGAAGACGTCCATGTAGGACAGCAGCTGGGCCTGTTTGGTCACCTGCTGGTAGAGCTGGCCCATCCGCACCCCGTCCACCTGGGCGGGGGCCACGCCCAGGCCTTTCAGGGTCTGGCCGACCTGGGCGCTCAGCGCCTGGAAGTTGGGGTTCAGCGGCTGCAGGTGCTCCACCAGCCGCGATTGGTGGAACTGCTCGCGCTGGGCCAGGAAGGTCTGCACCGTCGAGATGCCCAGGGTGCCGCCCAGGTTGCGGAAGATCGACAGCATGGCCGAGGCCTGGCTCGACTGGTCCGGCGGCAGGCCGACGTAGGCGGCGTTGCTGAGCGGCACGAACAGGAACGGGATGCCGGCGGCGATCCACACCCGCATCATGGCCGCGTAGCCGAAGGAGATGTCGCCGTTGATGTGGGTCAGCCGCCACATGGCATAGGTCTCCATCCCCATGCCGAGCGCCAGCAGCCAGCGCGCCGGGACCTTGTTGGTCAGCACGCCCGTCAGTGGCATGACCAGCAGCGTCACCGCTCCGCCAGCGGTCATGGCGTAGCCGGTGTTGGTGGCGGTGTAGCCCAACACCTCCTGCAACAGCTGCGGCAGGAACTGGGTGGTGCCGAACAGGATCATGCCGACCGCCATGATCATCAGGTTGGCGATCGCATAGTTGCGGCTCTTGAACAGGCGCAGGTTGAGCAATGGCTCGTCGGTCGTCAGCTCGCGGATGATGAAGGCGGCGATGCCGACCAACGCCAGGGCCGCTGTCACGCAGATGGTGGCGTCGGAGAACCAGTCCAGTCGTTGGCCGCGGTCCATGGTGTATTCCAGGGCGCCCAGGCCCAGCGCGATGAAGGCGAAGCCGATAACGTCCAGGCGCAGGCCGCGCGCGATCCGGGCCTTGCGTTCCTTCTCCAACGCCTTGGGCTCGACCAGGATGGTCCCCACCAGGAACAGCGACAGCGCCGCCACCGGCAGGTTGATCAGGAAGATCCAGCGCCAGGTCAGGTCGTCGGTGATCACCCCGCCCAGCGTCGGGCCGATGGTGGGCGCCAGGATCACGGTCAGCCCGAACAGCGCCAGCGCCAGGCCCCGCTTCTGCGGTGGGAAGGTGTCGACCAGGATCGCCTGGGTCGTCGGCTGCAGGCCGCCGCCGGCCAGTCCCTGCACCACCCGGGCCAGCACCAGGAGCGTCAGGCTGGGGGCCATGCCGCACAGGGCCGAGGCGATCCCGAACCCCGCCACGCAGATCATGTAGTACCGCTTGCGCCCGATCACCCCGGACAGCCAGCTGGAGATCGGCACGGTGATGGCGTTGGCGATCAGGTAGCTGGTCAGCACCCAGGTCGCCTCGTCGTAGCTGGCCGACAGGCCGCCGGCGATGTGGCGCAGGGCGACGTTGGCGATGGAGGTGTCCAGCACCTCCATGAAGGTCGAGATCGAGACGATGCTGGCGATGATCCAGGGGTTGCCGCCGCCGGCTGCGGATCGCGCCGCCGACCAGCCGCCGCCAGCTTGGGCCGGCGCCTCGGACATCAGCGCACCTTGACGCTGGGCTGCACCGACAGGCCCGGCCCCAGCGGGCAACTCTTCGGCACCTCGTCGAAGGTGATCTTCACCGGCACCCGCTGGACCACCTTCACATAGTTGCCGGTGGCGTTCTCCGACGGCAGCACGGCGAAGGCCTGGCCCGCGCCGCGCTGGATGGAGTTGACCCGGCCGTGCAGCGTCATGGGGCAGGCGTCGACGCTCAGCGTCACCGGCTGGCCGACCCGCATGGCCTTCAGCTGGGTCTCCTTGAAATTGGCGGTGACCCACATCTGCATCGGCACGATCGCCAGGAGCTGCTGGCCGGGCTGGACATAGGCGCCGGCCGCCACGGTCTTCTGCGAGACGTAGCCGGCCACGGGCGCCACGATCTGGGTGCGGCCGACGGTGAGCTGGTTCTCGGCGATGGTCGCGTCGGCCGCCTGCAGCACCGCCCTGGCGCCCTCGATCTGGGTCTTGGCCGCACGCACCTGGGCCGCGGCGCCCTCGGCCTGGCGCAGGGCCGCGTCCCGCTGGGCGTTCGTCTGCTTGGCCTGGGCCACGGTCTGGTCCACCTGCTGGGCGGCGACGGCGCGCGGGGTCGAGGCTTGCAGGCCGGTCAGCCTGGCGGCGTCTCGGCTGGCTTCGGCGGCCTGGGCCTGCAGGCCGGCGGCCTGGTCGCGCGCCTGGCGATAAGCCGCCTGGCTGACGCCGATCTGCGCCTCGGCCTGGCCGATCTGCGCCACGGCCTGGCCGCGCTGGGCCTGCGCCTGATCCAGCGCTGCGCGGGCGGAGGAGGCGTCGATCTCCACCAGCACCTGGCCGGCGCGGACCACGGCGTTGTCGGCGACCAGCACCCGGGCGACCTGGCCCGTCACCTGGGGCGCCAGGCGCACCACATGGGCGTCGACGAAGGCGTCGTCGGTGGAGACGTATTGCCGCGCGTGCAGCCAGTAGAAGAAGCCGCCGACCGCCAGCACAACGACGACGATCGCGCCGACCACCAGAACCTTGGGGTTCTTCAGCGGGCTGGGCTTCTTCTTCGGGCCGTCATCCTGAAGCTTGCCGCCGTCGGGACCGTCCTCAGGGGCCTGCTTGCCCTGGGGCTCGTCCTTGGGTGGGGCGGTTTCGTCCGGATCGGCCAAGCGGATTGACCCCCAAGCCCGGGCCCTCGGCGTCCGCGGCGGACCCGTTCCCGTCCTCGGCTAAAACCGGTGGCGGCGCATGGGGTTCCAGCCACGGATCGGCGGCGTCGGCGTCCGCTCCGGCCCCTTGGAGGCCGGGAGGCTATTTTTCCAACGATTCCATGGGTATGGAATGGTGGGTGCTGGGGGATTCGAACCCACGACCCGCTGATTAAGAGTCAGCTGCTCTACCAACTGAGCTAAGCACCCGCCGTCGCACCGGACTTGAAACTGAGGCAGTATCGCGCCCGGCGGCGAGGGCGCGGAAAATACGCGAAATCGCGGCCTTGGCAAGGCGCGTGCGGCGAGGGGGTTTTCGGATGGCGCAGGGGCCCGCGGGCGCGATGGATTTCGGCTATCTGGAAGGCTTCGCCGCCGGCGACGCGGGCGTGGTGCTGGAGGTGCTCGCCCTGTTCCGCCAGCAGGCGGAGGGCTGGGTGGGCAAGCTTGACGGGAACGACCCCGGCTGGCGCGATCTGGTCCATACCATCAAGGGCGCCGCCCGTGGCGTCGGCGCCAATGCGCTGGGCGACGAATGCGCCAGGGCCGAGGCCGAGGGCGCCGGGCGCCTGACGGCGGTTCGCGCGGCCCTGGAGCGGACGGTGACCGACATCGCCGCCTATCAGGCCGCCCGGGCTTGAGGGCGCCGGCGGTCCGCTTCCGCGCGCTGGGCAATTGCCCTAAGAGCGCGTTTCACCAAGGGATCGGCGACCCGTGACGCTGGAGAATTTCGAGCAGAGCGAGGTCGCGACCCGGCTGGGGAAGGCGCGCCTGTGGCGCACGCCGCCGGCCGCCGACGCGGGCGCTGTGCGCCGGCCGCTGGTCTTCGCTATGCCCGGCGTGCTGGCGACCGAGAACGATCTCGCGACCCTGATCGCCAACCTGAGCCTGCTCGCCGACGGCGTCATGCTGCGCCCGCCCAAGGACTTCGGCGCCGGTTTCGCCGGCGCGACCCTGGCCGAAATCGCCGCGGCGGTCGGCGAGATGCTGGAGCGCGAGTTCGCCGACCGCCAGGTGGTGCTGCTGGGCGCCTCCACCGGGGCGGTGATCGCCCTGGGCGTCCGGGCGCGGAACCTGGCCCGCATCGTCGCCGTCGAGCCGCACCTTGTCACCGCCGGGCTCTGGCCGGTGCTGGGCCAGCTCGGCGAGCATGTCCGCCAGATTCCCGAGCCGTTGGCCCGCGACTTCGTCACCGCCGCCTTCGGGGTGAGCGTGGGCGGGATCGAGCCGCGCGACCACACCGCGGTCCTCTCCGGGCTCACCGCGCCGGTAGACGTGGTGCTGGGCGCCGAGGCTCTGATGCCGGAGCGGACGGTGACGCGCTTTCCCAGCCTGGTCGGAGAGGCCGAGCGGCGCAGGCTGTCCGAAATCCCCGGCGTGCGGCTGCACCGAGTCCCGGGGGCCGGGCACAATGTCGTCGGCCAGGCCCTGCCGAAGCTGGGCGAGATCGTGCGCGAGGCCTGCCGCCGGGCGGGCCGCACGCTCAGCCCCGCGCGTCTGCGACTGGACGAGCCGCTGCTGGAGGCGACGCCGCTCACTGCGCGCCGGCTCCTCTATTGCGGCCATCAGGGCGAGGTCTTCGCCGATGCCTTCAGCCGCGTGGCGCCGAGCTGCGTGGTGAGCGCCATCGACCTGGCCGAGGGCGAGACGATTCCGGACGGGGCGTTCGATGTGGTGGTGCTGGGTGGGCCGCCGGCGGGCTCGACACTGCCGTTGCTGGCCGCTGCGCTCGCCCCCCGCGGCCATCTCGTCGCCCGCTGGCGGACGGCCGACGCCGCCCTCAAGGTCGAGCTCGCCGCCGCGGGCTTGAGCCCGCGGGACCCCGTGGACTTCAGCGGCACAGGCGTGGTGCGCGCGCAGAAGCTGGCGGCGGGCGAGGCGCCCCGGCCGGCGCTCTTCCTGCATTACGCCGCGCTCGCGCCGCTACTGATGGACATCCGCACACGCCTGCCCGCGACGGGGCTGGCCGCCGATCCGGACTTGCGGGTGTTCTACGACACCCCGCCGATCAGCATACCGATGCCGCCGCGCGAGGCGCCCAAGGTGCTGTTGATCCAGCGCCCCCTGACGTCCAGCGAGGACTATTGGCGCAAGACCATGGCCCGGCACCTGCGCGAAGGCTGGGTGGTGGCCATGGAATACGACGACTATCCGCCGCTGATCGCCGAGGTGAAGGGATCCGAGCACGATCCGCGGATCATGCGGACCTTCGGCTTCATGCACGCCATCCAGACCGCGAGCCCGCCGCTGGTCGAGCTGTTCCGCCCGTTCAATCCGGAGGTGGAGCTGGTCCCCAACGCGGTGTTCGACCTGGCGCCCTTTCCGGAAGGGCCGCGCCCGCGACGGGTGTTCTATGGCGGCGTGATCCGCGGCCGCTTCGCCGTCGAGGTCGCCGCCTCCCTGGGGCCCGCGTTGGAGGGGCTGGACGATGTGGAGGTGGTGGTGATCGGGGACCGCGAGGTGTTCGACGCCCTGCCCACCGCCAACAAGCGCTACTACGAGTACATGGGCTACGAGGCCTATCTGGAGCTGATGGCCGAGTGCACGGTCTCGCTGTCGCCCATCGAGGCCCTGCCGTTCCGCGACACCAAGAGCGACGCCAAGTTCCTCGACGCCGCCCGCGCCGGGGTGCTGACCATCGCCTCGCCGACCATCTACGACCGGGTGATCCGCCACGGCGAGAACGGCCTGCTGGCGCGCGAGACGACCGACTGGGCGCCCCTGCTGCGCCAGGCGCTCACCGATGAGCCGATGCGTGAGCGGATGGCGCGGGCCGCCTGGGACTATGTGCGCGGCGAGCGGATGTTCGCTGACCAGGCGGCGCAGCGACGCGACTGGTTCTGGGACCTGTGGGCCCGACGCGAGGCGCTGAACGAGGCGCTGATGGACCGCCTGCCGGGCCTGCGCGAGGCGGTCGCCGCCCTGCCTTAGGCTTCGTCGTCCTCCTCGGCCATCAGGTCGCCCAGGCGATCCAGCCGGCGCGCCCAGAGCGCGCGGTGATCGGCGGCCCATTGCTCGACGGTGCGGAAGCCCGCCGGGTCCAGCCGGCAGCTTCGCACCCGGCCCAGCTTCTCGGTGCGGACGAAGCCCGTCTCCTCCAGCACCTGCAGGTGCTGGCCCACGGCGGTCACGGTGACGCCGAGCGGACCGGCCAGGTGGGAGACCGAGGCGGGCCCCAAGGTCAGGCGGTCGAGGATCGCCCGGCGCGTCGGATCGCCTAGAGCATTGAACACCCGACCGATATCGGAAGTGACCAGCTGCATAGCTAATCCGCCATCGCCTGGCTCAGCCGGTCCAGCAGGGCGTTCCAGCCGCGCTGGCGCATCTCCGCCCCGCCCGAGCCTTCATAGAAACAGGCCTGATGGGTGAGGATCAGCTTCGCCCCGTCGCCCTCGTCGAACAGTTCGAAGGTGATCAGGCTGGAGGAGATGCGCCGTCCGCCCATCTTCATGCTGGTGGCCAGCACGATGCGCACCTCCGGCACGATGTCCTCGAACACCCCGTCGTTGGCCAGGACCACGCCGGGGAAGGGCGTGTCGGCGCCCATGACGGTGCGGCTTTTCTCGGCGCCGCCCTCGCGGAAATCCATCTCGAAGGCGTCGGGAGCGTCGCTGGCCGCGTACCAGCGGCGCTTCTTCGCCGGATCCGCCAGATAGGCGAACACCCGCGCGCGACCCTTCGGGTAGCTGCGCTCGATGGTGAAGGTGTCGTGCAGGACGGTGGACTGGCTCATGGGCGTTTCTCGCTCAAACAGTGAAGTGTGAACTTCAATATAGGGTCGCCGAAACGGATAGTCAAGTCCAGACTTCAATATCGGTCAGGCAGCGTGATGGCTAGGCGGTTTGGCGCAGGCGGTCCCAGACGCCGAACTCATGGGCGATACAGGCCTCGATCAGGGTGCGCCACACCGGCTCGGCGATGGTTTCGGAGAGGCCGGCGGCGCGAGCGGCGGCCTTGACCCTGGCGACCACCTCCTCGACGCGGGCGACGTCGCGCACCGCGGCGCGGTCGGTCTTGATGCGCGCGGCGGCGTCCATGTAGCGCTGCCGCTCGGCCAGCACAGCCACCAGCAGGCGGTCGATGGCGTCCACGCCCTGACGGACCTCGGTCATGGTGCTGCAGTCGTCGGGCGCGGGCCGGGGGTCGGTGTGGAAATCCATTGGAACTGAACTCGTCTCTGAACTCTGGATGCCGGCGCCCTAGATACCGGCCCCGTTATCGATGGCCCGCAGGGCGGCCTCGTGGGCGGTGGCCTCGGCCGCGATCCAGCTGACGAAGGCCTTCACCTGCGGCAGCCGTCCCTTGGCCTTGGGATGGACGAGGTAATAGGCGAAGTCCACCGCGGTGGCGATCTGCAGGGGCGCCACCAGCCGCCCGGCCTCCAGGTCGGCCTGGGCCAGGGTGCGCTTGGCGAGCGCGACGCCACGGCCGTTCACCGCCGCCTCGATCACCAGGCTGGATTGGTTGAACCGCGGGCCGCGCGTGCCGTCGATGTTCTTCAACCCCCGCGCCGCCAGCCACATGGGCCAGTCGGGGCAGCTGTCGTCTGGGTCCGGCGAGCCGTCATGCAGCAGGATATGGCCGGTGAGGTCGGCCGGCGTCGCCAGCGGATTGGCCGCCAGGTGGTCGGGGCTGGCCACCGGGATCACGCTCTCGGAGAACAGGCGGGCGACTTCCAGCCCCGGATAGCGCCCGGCGCCGTAGCGGATGGCCACGTCCACCTCCCCGGCCTGCAGGTCGACCAGCTCCATGGCCGCCGAGAGCCAGACGTCCACCTGCGGATGCGCCTGTTCGAAGGCGCCCAGCCTGGGCACCAGCCATTTGGCGGCGAAGGAGGGCGGGGCGGTCAGCGTCAGCCGGCGGCCGTCCACCGCGGCGGTGAGCAGGGAGGCGGCCTCCGCCAGGCGGTCGAAGGCCTCGCGCAGGGCGGGAAGCGCGGTCTGGGCCGCGTCGGTGAGCAGAAGGCCCTTGGGCGTGCGCTTGAACAGCGCCGCCCCGACATAGTCCTCCAGGTTCTGGATCTGCTGGCTGACCGCGCCCGGGGTCACCGACAGCTCGTCGGCGGCGCGGCTGAAGTTCAGGTGCCGGGCCGCGGCCTCGAACGCGCGCAACGCGTTCAGGGGCGGCAGGCGCCTTCGTTCCACGGTTCGTTCCATAGAAATCCTGACAGCCCCGGCAGAAGTCCTTGGCTTGCGACTTGGGGCCCCCGCCACCTAATTGCAAGCGTCCGCCGGTGTATCGGCCCTTTTCATCGGTGGATATGGGCGGGGCGGGCTTCGGTCCGCCCCGTTCGAACTCGAGGGTCGGGCTTATAGAGAAGCTAATCCATGGCGCAACGGCAAGCTGAGGGGCGCAGGCGCGGCCTGGTGGTGCTGGATGGCAAGGGCCGCCGCACGACGGGCGCCGTCTGGCTGGTCGGCGCGGGCCCGGGCGACCCGGAGCTTCTGACCATCAAGGCCTTGAAAGTCTTCCAGAAGGCCGACGTCGTGGTGCACGACGGCCTGGTCTCCGACGAGATCCTGGCGCTGGCGCCCGCTGACGCGCGCCGCGTGAGCGTCGCCAAGCGCAAGTCGCGCCATTCCTACAGCCAGGACGAGATCAATCGGATGATCGTGGCCTTCGCTCTGGAGGGCCTGGAGGTCGTGCGGCTGAAGGGCGGCGACCCCTTCATCTTCGGCCGCGGCGGCGAGGAGCTGGAAGCCTGCCGCGCCGCCGGCGTCGACTGCCACGTCGTTCCCGGCGTCACCGCGGCCCTGGCCGCCAGCGCGGGCGCCGGCGCCCCGCTCACCCACCGTGGCGCGGCCCAGGCGGTGACCTTCGTCACCGGCCACGCCGCGGCCGGCAAGGAACCCGATCTGGACTGGGAAAGCCTGGCGCGCGCCAACCAGACGATGGTGATCTACATGGGCCTGTCGCAGGCCGCGCCGATCGCCGCGCGCCTGATGGCCGCCGGCCGCGCCGCCGCGACCCCTGCGCTGATCGTCGAGAACGCCAGCCGCGTCGACGAGCGGCGCCTGGTCACCACGCTGTCCGGCCTGGCCGAGGCGGCCTCCGGCTTCAGCGGGCCCGCCCTGCTGATCGTCGGCGAAGCCATGGCGCTGGCCGTGGCCCGCGAGCCCGCCGAACTGACCGCCCTCATCCAGGAGGCCCGCGCGTGAAGGCGCTCACCGGCAACTTGCTGGCCGACGGCGAGGCGGTGTTCTGGCGCGCCGGCCAATGGGTCCCGCGCTTCGTCGACGCCCAGCTGTTCCACGACGAGGGCGTGGCCGAGGAGGCCGAGGGCCAGGCCAAGTCCGCCCAGACCGTGGTGGTCGACCCCTACCTCATCGACGTCATCCAGTCCGACGGGCTATGGGCGCCGCTAAGCTACCGCGAGCGCATCCGCGCGCTCGGCCCGTCCAACCATCCCCAGCACGGCAAGCAGGCGAAGGGCGGTGACGACATCGCAGCCCTGCAGCACGCCGATGGCGCGGCCCGCTCCACGGGCCGGGTCAATCTGATCAAACGCAAGTGAGGGCGGCATGTACCGTTACGACGCCATCGACAGCGCTTTCGTCCACGACCGAGCCGCGGAGTTCCGCGAGCAGGTGAACCGCCGCCTGGCCGGCGAGATCACCGAAGACCAGTTCAAGCCGATCCGCCTGCTGAACGGCCTCTACCTTCAGCTCCACGCCTACATGCTGCGCATCGCGATCCCCTATGGGACGCTGACCTCGAAGAAGCTGCGCAAGCTGGCCTGGATCGCCAAGACCTACGACAAGGGCTACGGCCACTTCACCACCCGCACCAACCTGCAGCTGCACTGGATCAAGCTGGCCGACGCGCCGGACATCCTGGAGCATCTGGCCGAGGCCGAGCTGCACGCGATGCAGACCTCGGGCAACACCATCCGCAACGTCACCGCCGATCCCTACGCCGGGGCCACGGCCGACGAGCTAGACGATCCGCGCGTCTGGGCCGAGGCGATCCGCCAGTGGTCGACCCTGCACCCGGAGTTCGCCTTCCTGCCGCGCAAGTTCAAGATCGCGGTGACCGCGGCGGCCAAGGACCGCGCCGCGACGCGGGTCTACGACATCGGCCTGGCCATGCGCCGCGGCCGCAATGGCGAGCTGGGCTTCGAGGTGATGGTCGGCGGCGGCCTGGGGCGCACGCCCTATCTGGGCGCCACGATCCGCCAGTTCCTGCCGACTCGACACCTGCTGTCGTACCTGGAAGCGATCTTGAGGGTCTACAATCGCCACGGCCGGCGCGACAATATCTGGAAGGCGCGGATCAAGGTGCTGGTGGCCAGCCTCGGCGCCGAGGAGTTCGCCCGCCAGGTCGAGGCCGAGTGGGCCAAGGCCGACCAGGGCCACGCCGACCTGCCGGACCTGGAGCTGGCGCGTATCCGCGCCGACTTCGCCCCGGCCTTCGAGACCCTGCCCGCCGTCTCGGAGGTGTTGGAGACCGCCAAGGCCGGCGACCGCGCCTTCGCCCGATTCCTGCGCCACAACGTCCACCCGCACAAGGTCGCGGGCTACGCCATCGTCGACGTCTCGCTGAAGACGCCGGGCCAGACGCCGGGCGACATCACCTCCGAACAGATGGACGTGGTCGCCGATCTCGCCGCGCGTTACTCGCTGGACGAGGTCAGGGTGAACTACCAGCAGAACCTGCTGCTGCCGCACGTGAAGCTGGACGACGTGCCGGCGGTGCATGAAGCGCTCGAGGCCGCCGGTCTGGCGACGCCCAACATGGACCTGATCAGCGACATCATCGCCTGCCCGGGCCTGGACTACTGCGCGCTGGCCAACGCCCGGGCGATCCCCATCGCCCAGAACATCGCCCGGCGCTTCGCCGACCCCGACCGGGCCGAGCTGGTGGGCGAGCTGAAGGTCAAGATCAGCGGCTGCATCAACGCCTGCGGCCACCACCACGTGGGCCACATCGGCATCCTGGGCGTCGATAAGAAGGGCGAGGAGTTCTACCAGGTCACCCTGGGCGGCTCCGGCGAGGAGGACGCCGCGCTCGGCCAGATGCTGGGCCCGGCGCTGCCTGCCGACAAGGTCGCCGACGCCGTCGAGCAGATGGTCGATGTCTACCTTCGCGAACGCAAGGACGGCGAACGCTTCCTCGACACCTTCCGGCGCACCGGCGTCGCCCCCTTCAAGGAGGCTGTCTATGCCGATGCGCATTAGGCTGACGAGCGAGGGCCACATGGTCCCGCAGGAGGATCCATTCACCTGGGTCGCCGACGACCAGGACCTGGTGCAGGGCGACCTCATCCTGTCGCTCACCCGCTTCCAGGCCGAGGGCGACCGGCTGCTGTCGGAGGGCCGCGCCGTGGGCGTGCGCATCAAGAGCGACGAGGAGGTCGAGGCCCTGGCCTACGACCTGCCGCGGCTGGCGGTGGTCGCCCTCGAATTCCCCAAGTTCCGCGACGGGCGGCCCTATTCCAGCGCCCGGATCCTGCGCGAGCGCCTGGGCTACAAGGGCGAGGTGCGCGCGGTGGGCGATGTCCTGCGCGAGCAGGCCCACTTCATGGTCCGCTGCGGCTTCGACGGCTTTGAGCCGGCCGACGGCTCCAGCGCCCAGCAATGGGAGGCGGTGACGCACCGCTTCCGTCACGTGTACCAGCGTGCGGCCGACGCGCGGGTCCCTGCCTTTGAGGAGCGGGAGGGCTGAGCTTGGCCTATGCCTACGACCTATCGGACCGCCGGCTCCCCCTGGCGGCGCGGCTTGACGCGGAACTGCGCCACGCGCATCCGCGCACCATCCTGGAGGAGGCGGCCGCCGCCTTTGGGGAACGCCTGGCCCTGGTCTCGTCCTTCGGGGCGGAATCGGCGGTGCTGCTGCACCTGGTTTCCAAGGTGAAGCCCGACATGCCGGTGCTGTTCCTCGACACCGGCATGCTGTTCGGCCAGACCCTGGACTATCGCAAACAGCTCGCCGACCGCTTCGGCCTCACCGCCGTGCGCGACCTGCGGCCTGCCTACCAGGACCTGGCGACCGAGGATCCTCACGCCAAGCTCTGGCAGAGCGACACCGACGCCTGCTGCCACATCCGCAAGGTGCTGCCGCTGGACCGGGCGCTCAGCGAGTTCGACGCCTGGATCACCGGGCGCAAGCGTTTCCATGGCGGCGCGCGCCTGTCGCTGCCGGTGGTGGAGGCGGCGGATGGCCAGGTGAAGTTCAATCCGCTGGCCAACTGGACCAAGGCCGACCTGGACGCCTACGCGGCCGAATATGAGCTGCCGGCCCATCCCCTGGTCGCCCAGGGCTTCCCCTCGATCGGCTGCTGGCCCTGCACCCAGGCGGTGGAGGCGGGCGGCGACGTCCGCTCCGGCCGCTGGGTCGGCCAGGACAAGACCGAATGCGGCATCCACATCGCCCGCGCCCCGGGCGTCGCCCCCAATGTCGGCGGCGGCATTTGACCTATGCTTGAGAGAGTCTAGACACCCCGATGAATGACGTCTCCATCCTCGTCGCGCCGGCTCCGGCTCCTGTGAAAGCCGGCGGCGCCTTCTTCGTCGAGACCGTGACCTCCGTCCAGCACTGGACCGGGAGCCTGTTCTCGTTCCGCACCACCCGCGACCCGGCGCTGCGCTTCCAGAGCGGCCAGTTCGTCATGGTCGGGCTGGAGAAGGAGGACGGCAAACCGCTGGTGCGCGCCTATTCCATCGCCTCGCCGGCCTGGCACGACGAGCTCGAGTTCTATTCCATCAAGGTCGCCGACGGTCCGCTCACTTCGCGCCTGCAGAATATCAAGGTCGGCGACCCGGTGCTGATCGGCCGCAAGCCCACCGGCACCCTGGTGCTGGACGGCCTGCGCCCTGGCAAGCGGCTGTGGATGCTGGGCACCGGCACGGGCCTGGCGCCCTGGCTCTCGCTGGCCCGCGACCCGGAGGTCTATGAGCGCTTCGAGCAGGTGATCGTCACCCACACGGTGCGCGAGGTCGCCGACCTCAACTACCGCGAGCTGTTCGAGACCGAGCTGCCCAACGACGAGATCCTGGGCGAGATCATCGCAGGCAAGCTCAGATATTATCCGACCGTCACCCGCGAGCCGTTCCGTACGCAGGGCCGGATCACCGACCTGATCGCGTCCGGCCAGCTGTTCGCCGACCTGGGCCTGCCGGCCTTCGATCCGGCGGTGGATCGCGTCATGCTCTGCGGCGGCCCCTCGGTGCTGGCCGACCTGAAGCAGCAGCTCCTCGACCTCGGCTATGAGGAAGGCTCGGTCTCCAGCCCCGGCGACTTCGTCCTCGAACGCGCCTTCGTCGAGACCTGAGCGGTTAGGCCGCGGCGGACGGGGTCACCACGGCGCCGCGCAGGGCCAGGTCGGTGGCGTCGAAGGATTGGCCGGCCAGCGCCTCGTAGCGCACGATCAGCGGCGGCAGCTCGGCGGCGAGTTCCAGCATGAAGTCGAACGAGCCGGCCCGCTCGCTCTCCGCGGCGGCCCGCCGTTCGGCGGCATGGTCGCTGGCCTCGCCGGTCGCCCGCGCCTCGTCGGCGGCGCGGATCGCACTGGCCGCCTCCAGCACCGACTCCAAGGTCAGGCTCATCTGCGCCAGCAGCAGGTGGGTGCGCGCGCGCAGGTCCGGGTCGCGCACCGAAAACAGGGTCTCGCGGTTGCGGTCATAGACCTGGGTCTCGCGCAGCGCCGCCTGGACGATCCTCAGGGTTACCCGGCCGTAGGGCTCGCCCCGCCCGCGCGAGTCGCTGGCCATGCGGGTGATGAGCCGCAGGCCCGCCAGAATCTCGCCGAACAGCAGGGCGGCGCTCTTCTCGCGTTCCTTGCGGTTCAGCCGGTTCTCGATCTGGCCGCCGACCAGTCCGCCCATGGTGGCCAGCACCGCGCCGATGGCCACGCCCAGGAAGGGGCCCGGATCGGTCGCGTCCAAGTGCAGCATACGCCAGCCCCCTCAAGCGCCCGAATATCTGCGCGCGGTCAGGCCTTCCGCGCGGCGATCCAATCGTCGCCGATGCGCTCGAGGATATCCAGCGGCACGCGCCCACCCGACAGCACGGCCTCGTGGAAGTCCTTGATGTCGAACCGGCCGCCCAGCGCCTTCTTGGCCCGCTCACGCAGGTTTACGATGGTGGTGTGGCCCAGCTTGTAGCTGCAGGCCTGCCCCGGCGTGGCGCAATAGCGCTCCACCTCGCGGGCGGCGAAGCCGGGCGCCTCGCCCTCGTTGTCCACGAACCGCGCGATCGCCTGCTCGCGGCTCCAGCGCAGGTGGTGGATGCCGGTGTCGACCACGCAGCGGTTGGCGCGGAACAGCTGGAACTTCAGGTAGCCGATGCGGCCCAGCGGATCGTCGTCGTACATGCCGATCTCGTCGGCCAGTTGTTCGGCATAAAGCGCCCAGCCCTCGCCGTAGCCGGAGAAGCCGACGCTCTTGCGGATCAGCGGCAGGTTGGTGTTGGAGAGCGCCAGGCCGCCCTCCAGTTGGTGGCCCGGCAGGCCTTCGTGGAAGATGGTCGTCGACAGGCAGAACTTCGGCCACTCGGCGCTGTCGTGCAGGTTGAAATAGACGATGCCGGGCCGCGAGCCGTCCATCGCGGGCCCCTCGCTGAACGCCGAGGCGGCCCCGGCCTCAGCCTGCGGCGGCACGCGGCGCACCTCGAACTTGTAGGGCGGGATGCGCTTGAAGACGGCGGGCAGCCTGGGGCGGATCTCGTCCAGCCGACGGTTGCAATAGGCGATGGCTTCGGCCTTGCCCGGGTCGGTGTTGGGGAAGATCTGCTTGGGGTCGGCGTAGAGGTGCTTGATCCGCTCGGCCACCGAACCCTGGGTCAGACCCTGGGCCTTCAGCAGGCTGTCGATCCGCGCGGAGATCGCCTTGCCCTGTTCCAGGCCGATCTTGTGCACCTCCTCGGGCGAGTACTTCGTCGTGGTCGTGGAGTGCAGCGCCGCCTCGTAGAAGGCCGGGCCCTCCTTGAAGCGCCAGACCCCGGCGTCATGCACGGCGCCCGCCCGCAGCGCCTTCACGGCCGCCAGCTGCTTCTCCAGCGCGGGCAGCACCTTGTCGCTGTAGATCTTGGCGGCGTCCTTGCCATAGCGGTCGCCGAGGCCCTTCTGGCCGGCGCGCCGCGCGATGGAGGTGACCACCAGGGCCTTGTCGGCCGGCGCCACCGTCTTGGTCATCTGGTCCAGCGTCAGGTCCAGGATGAAGTCCGGCGGGACGATGCCCATCGCCACGTCGTGATGCAGCCGCTCGGTGTCGGCATTGAGCTGGTCGCCGAAGGCCGACAGGCGCGAGAGATAGGCGTTGGCGTCCTCGGCGGTGTTGATGGTGTGCTTGGTGTCCAGGAAGTCCGGCGTCGACTGGTAGGAGCCGGTGAGCTGGCTCAGCACATAGGGGGACGGGCTGAAGGCCGCGCCGCCGAAGTCGAAGCTCTGCGTGCGGGCCGTCGATTCCCGCGTGTAGAGGATTACGTCGTAGTTCAGCCGGTCGGGGCCGGCGAGTTTCGTCCGGTCGATGGCCTTCAGGCGGCGCAGCTGGTCGTCGTTCAGGGCGCGGGCCTTGGCGCGCCCGGCGCTGGAGGGGTCGTTCAGCCGCGCCTTAAGGCCGGCGTTCTTGCCCTTGTCGAGGCCGATCTGGGTGGCGCTCTCCGGCCGAAGCTGCAGGCCTTCGTCGAAGAAGGCGTCGAACAGGGCCGAAAGCTGCGGATCGCCCGCCGCCAGGGCCTGGGGCGAAAGCCCGACCGCGACCGCCGCCGCGCCAGAGGACAACAACAGGTCGCGGCGATTCAGCATCGATGCACTCGTCTGACAAAGGAAGGCGCGACCCTAGGGCGGACTTGGCGTCGCCCGCAAGGCGGCCGCCAGCACGAAATCGGCGCGCGCTTCGACCGGCCCGGTGGGTACGACCAGCGGCCGGTAGCCCAGCTTCGCCATGACGGTCATCACCTTGTCGAACGTCGCCTCGGCTTCGGCCCAGTCCTGCTTCCGCTCGGCGTCGGTTTCGTAGATCTCGCGCCAGGGCGGAAAGACGAACACCGTCTCGTTGTAGCGTCGCGTACGGATCGCCTGCTCCAGCTCCCGCCAGGGCAGGGCGCCATTGGCGCCATAGCTGTCCATGATCCCGCGGTCGAAGAAGATGCGGACGGCCTCGTGGGCCAGGGCGTCGAAGCCGGCGATATCGCGCGCTGCGCAGGCGCGGACGTAGGCGTCGTTGTCGGCCCAGGGCACGGCCACGCCGCCGGTCGCGACCTGCTCACGGATGACGCCGCGCGCGGTTTCCCCGACGACGCGCTCGCCCAGGGCTTCCAGGTGGCGCAGCAGGGTGGTCTTGCCGACCCCAGGTCCGCCGGTGAGGACGAAGAAATTCGGTTTATGGATCAAAGGGCTCTCCAGACATGCTGAAATTGCGCCGGAATTGGCGTGGGAGCAGTCCGGGGAGATTTGCGGGCGCCAGATCGCCCGGCTTTTGGCCGTCCTAGTTCGGCGGGCAGCCCTGGAATTCGCCGACCTTGACCGCGGTCAGGCTGGTCAGGTTGAGCGCCTTCATCACGCCCATCGAGCGGGCGTTGGCGCCCGTATAGAGGTCGATGCGCTTGCCCTTGATCGCGGTGCCAGCGTCCGAGGCGTACCAGTAGCCGTCATGCAGCGAGCCGTCCGGCATCTTCAGGCCGACGGTCTCCTTGATGAACAGCACGCTGTGCTTGGGGATCAGGTTCTTGTCGACGGCCACGGTGCGCATGGCGACGACCTTGCAGCCCAGGGCGTCGAGGGCGCCCACGCCCTTGGCGCCGGCGTGATAGAGGGTGGCCTTCAGGTTCCAGCCGGGGCCCGAGGGCAGGGCGCCCGTCACCACCGACATGATCAGGTCGCCCACCGGATCTGCGGACGCAGCTTGCGCGCAGGTTGAAGCGAGGATCAGAGGAAGCGCTGCCAGAGCGGCGAGGCGGCGTCGCATGACGGCATCCTCCTTCGTCGTTTAACTGGAGCGCGCATACCTAGCCGCCTGAGGCGCCCCTGCCAACCCCGGACGGACTGCGGCTCAGTGGCCTGTCAGTATTTCTAACAAGCGCCCGGAGACGAGATCGCTTGCCCGGCAAGGCGGATCGGGCGCCTATCGCCGCGGCCGACGCACGGGGGATTTCATGAAAATCTATGGGGATTCCATCTCCGGCAACTGCCTGAAGGCCAAGTGGGTCGCCGATTTCCTGGGCCGATCCTACGACTGGATCGAGACCGACATCATGCGTGATGAGTCTCGCACGCCGGCCTTCCTGGCGCAGAATCCCGCCGGCCAGGTGCCGCTGGCTAT
>NZ_DASYAF010000174.1:0-13116 GCF_036501465.1 Phenylobacterium sp. | reverse complement strand
CGGGTTGAAGATGAAGGCTTCCAGGAAGTGGGCGGTGAGGTCCAGGCCGGCCTTGATGTCGCCGGGCGCGAGGCGCGACTGGGCCGACAGCAGGAAGGGCGGCAGGGGTAGCATGCGGTCCCTGTAGGGCTCGCCGGCGGCGCGGGACACGGCGCGACCGCTCTTGGGGCTGACGTAGACCAGGTCGTCGGTGACGCCGGTGGCGGCGCATTTGGAAAGGTCGAGGCCGAAGCCCAGCTCCGACAGCAATCCCGCCTCGAAGCGGACGAAGACGGCGGGCCAGAGGTCGGTGGCGGCCAGCGACTGCGACAGGGCCTCGAAGGCCAGGTAGGCGCCCGGATGCGGCTCGCGCTCCGGCAAGGCGCCGGCGGCCACGGCGGCGGCGGCGCTGAGGCCGGCCAGCGCCAGGGGATCGTCGAACAGGGCCGCCGGCCCCTGCCCCATCGGCTCCAGGCTGGCCGAGCCCAGCTGGTCGGACACGCGGGCGCGGTAGCGGGCGACGACCGGCGCGCCGGCCTGCAGGAAGGGCTTCATCTTGCGCGAGGCGCCGCCGGCCACGTGGGCCACATACTTGCCGTGGCCGGCGGTCAGCAGTTCCACGATCGCGCCGGCCTCGCCGTGGGCGCGGGCCGAGAGCACGAAGGCGTCGTCTTCAAATTCCATCGGGGTCTAGGTAGCAGATTGTTTCGGGACGGCGCGAACGGGCTCTGGGCGCCTCGCGGCGAGGAACCCAATCGCGCGCACCTCGCTAAACCCCAGGGGACGGCGGCGGCATGCAACACAAACCAGGAGACGAGGCCATGACGGCAAAGGATCGGGTCTGGTTCATCACCGGGGCCACCTCGGGCTTCGGCCAGGCGCTGGCGCAGGCGGTGATCGCGCGCGGCGAGCGCGTGGCCGCGGCGGGGCGCCAGCGCGACGCCCTGGCGGCGCTGGCGAGCGGGAACGCGGATCGCGTGCTGACGCTGCCGTTCGACGTCACCGACGCCGCGGCGCGCCAGGCGGCGGTGGACGAGGCGATCGGGCGGTTCGGCCACATCGACGTGCTGGCCAACATCGCCGGGCGCGGCTCGCTGGGGGCGGTCGAGGAATTCGCGCCCGACCAGCTTCGCGCGCAACTGGAGCTCAACTTCTTCGCCGCCGCGGAGCTGACGCGGGCGGCGCTGCCGCACATGCGCGCGCGCAAATCAGGCCACATCCTCAACCTGACCAGCATCGGCGGGCTGATCTCGATCGGTGGGTTCGGCGCCTATTGCGCGTCGAAGTTCGCCCTGGAGGCCTGGACCGAGGCCCTGGCCGACGAGGTGGCGGGGTTCGGCGTCAAGGTGACCCTGGTCGAGCCCGGTAACTTCCGCACCGAATTCGCCGGCGACGCCAACATGCGCCCGGCCGGGCGCCTGGCGGCCTATCGCCTGATCATCGGGCCCATCGAGGACTTCCTCTACGGCCAGGCGGGCCGCCAGCCCGGCGACCCGGCCAAGGCCGCCGACGCCATGGTCGCCGTGGCGGACGACCCCTCGCCGCCGCGCCGCCTGGTCCTGGGCGCCGACGCCTACGACGTCCTCGACCGGACGATGCGCGAGCGGATGGCCGACATCGGCCGCTATCGCAAGCTGGGAGAGGCCACCGGATTCGCCGGCGCGGAGGTCAGGGCGATCGGCGCCGCCCGGGCCTGAGGCTCGGGCCTGACGCCGGGGCCTTCCGCCGCTTCGCGGGGCGAAGCCGGCTAGGGCGCACCGACGCCGGCCTTCCTCTGCGCCTCGACCATGGCCCGGACATCCGCCAGCAACTGCTTGGCGTCGTAGACGATGCCGTCCTTGATCGTGTAGCGCACGCCGCCGACCATCGCGGCCTTGCCGGTCTTGTCGTCCAGCTTCAGCCGCCCGGTGCCGTAGAGCACCTTGAAGTTGGCCAGCGGGTTTTCCGGCACGACGACCAGGTCGGCGAGCTTGCCGGGGCTCACCTCGCCCATGGGCGGCGCCTCGCCCTTGGGGTCGTAGAGGGTCATGGCGCCGTTGAGGGTGGCCGAGCGGATGACCTCCAGCGGGGTGAGGCCCGCCTCCTGCAGCAGCTCCAGCTCCTGGATGTAGCCGAAGCCGTAGAGGTTGTAGATGAAGCCGCTATCCGAGCCGGTGGTCACGCGGCCGCCGATCGACTGGTAGTCGTGGATGAGCTGCATGTAGCGCTGGTAGAACCGCCGCCAGGTGATCTCCCGCTCGGTGGTCCAGTCGAAGAAGAACGAGCCGTGGTGCTGGTGGCTGGGCTGATAGAAGGCCCACAGCGACGGCAGGGTGTAGATCGGGTGCCAGTCGGCGTTCCTGGCCCGCATCAGGTCGCGGCCGGCGGAATAGATGGTGAAGGTCGGGTCGAAGTCGACGTGGTTCGCCTTCTGCTCCTTCAGATAGTCCCACCACTCCTTGGAACCGGGCTCGTAGGTCTGGTCCCAGATCGCCGCGGCCTCGCCGAAGCGGTCCTCCTCGTTGGCGTAGTTGTAGTCGCTCGGGAACTGCTGGATCTGATGGCCTTTCAGGATGCTCTCGAAGTGGCCGTAGTAGTGTGTGACGGTGCCGAGGCCGAGGCGGCCGGCCTGCAGGGCGTTCATGCGCGCGACGCCGGGCTGGGAGAGGTGGGCGACGCTGCCCAGGTGCTGGAGCTTGGCCTCGTCCAGCATGGCGGCCATCACCTCGGGCGGGTCGAAGTTGAAGAACTTCACGCCGTCGATGTTGTTCTTGGCCGCCCAGCGGACCCAGGCGCGGCCCTGCTCCGGCGTGTTGCAGGGCCCGCCCTTCCAGCTCGAGCAGGGGGTCGTGTAGTTGAAGATGCGTGGCGCGACGATCTCGTTCCTGGCGCTGCGGGCCTTCTCGCTGGAGACCAGGGCGTTGTCGTCGAAGACCAGGGGCACGGAGCGGACCGTGGTCACCCCGTGGGCCATCCAGAGCTTGTAGACATAGGTCAGGTCCGGCGCCTTGTCGGCCGTGCCGCCGTGGGTGTGCATGTCGATGAAGCCCGGCAGGACGTACTGGCCGGTGGCGTCGATGATGTGGTCGGCGGGCGGCAAGGCGCGGGGCGGCGCGCCCACGGCGCCGGGGCGGGCGGATTCGCGGATCTCGCTGATGATGTTGTCGTGGATGATGATGTCCACCGGGCCGTTCGGCGGCGCGCCGGTCCCGTCGATCAAGATCGCGCCGTGGATGATCAGGGTGTGGAACGGGCCCAGCCCCTCGCCCGGCTTGCGCGGCGGCGCGGGGTTCACGCCGGCCGCCGCGGCGGGAAGGGCGAGCGCCAGTGAAAGCGCGGCGGCCGCGCAGGTTCGGATGATCTTCACGCCTGAATCCCCCCAAAGCCGGATCAATGCATGAAGTGGGCAATCGCCAGCCAAATCAATCCGGAGTGTCGTCCCAGGAAGCGCGCAGCGCTTGTCCGGGACCCATGCGCACCGTGGCGAGGAATCTGCCGCGACAGCGGCGCTGCGCCTTTTCCGGATTCTCGGCGCCCGTGGGTCCCGGTCTTCGCCTGCGGCGAAACCGGGATGACACCGCAACAACAACGCCCTACCCGTTGCGACTTCGGATTCTGGAGGGGCTTCGGATGGTTCGGGTGGGTTGGGCGGCGGCCCTGATGGCGTGCGGGTCGGCCTTGGTTCTCGGGGCCGGGCCGGCGACGGCGGCGGGGGTGGATGCGGAGACGATCAACCGGATCGCCGACCAGGGATTCAACCATGGCCAGGTGGCCGACACACTGGAGTACCTGTCCGACGAGATCGGCGGGCGGATGACCAATTCGCCGGCCATGCGCAAGGCCGAGACCTGGACGCAGGGGCAGTTCAAGGCCTGGGGCCTTTCCAACGTGCGGCTGGAGCCGTTCGAGTTCGGCCGCGGCTGGTGGATCGAGGCCTCCAGCGTGCGGATGACCGCGCCGCGCCCGGTGATGCTGCGCGCTATCCCGGTGGCCTGGACGCCGCCCACGGCCGGGCCGGTGTCCGCGCCGGTGATCGTGGCGCCGCTGCGCTCGGCCCGCGACTTCGCCGCCTGGCGCGGCAAGCTGCGGGGCAAGATCGTGCTCACCTCCCAGCCCACCGCGGCCAAGGACGACACCAAGCCGGCGTTCGAACGCCTCACTGACGCCGAGCTGGCGAAGCTGAACAGCTACCGCGAGCCGAACTTCGATCCCGAAGCCGCCGCCCGCAACGCCGAGCGACGGCTGTTCCGTGGCGAGCTGGACGAGTTCCTGGCGGCCGAGGGCGCGGTGGCCTGGGCCTCGATATCGCGCAGCGACGACGGCACGGTGCACGGCGAGGGCTCCGGCTATCAGGTCGGCCAGACGCCGAAGCTGCCGGGCGTGGAGATCGCCGCCGAGGACTACCGCCGCCTGGCCCGGCTGGCGAAGGTGGGCACGGTCACCCTGGAGATCGATTCCAGGGTCCACTTCGACGACAGCAACACCAAGGCCAACAACGTGCTGGCCGACATCCCCGGCGCCGATCCCAAGGCCGGCTATGTGATGGCCGGCGCGCACCTGGACAGCTGGGTGGCCGGCGACGGGGCGACCGACAACGGCGCGGGCTCGGCGGTGGTGATGGAAGCCGCGCGCATCCTTTCGGCGCTGCACGTGAAGCCCAAGCGGACCATCCGCTTCGCGCTGTGGGCCGGCGAGGAAGAGGGGCTGCTGGGCTCCTACGCCTATGTGGACCAGTACCTGGCGCACCGGCCGGCGCCGAGCGACCCCAAGCTCGCCAGCCTGGGCCCCTACTTCGCCTCCTCGGACAGCTATCCGATCACCACCCTGCCCGGGTTCAACGAGCTGCAGGGCTATTTCAACATCGACAACGGCTCGGGGAAGATCCGCGGCGTCTACGCCGAGGGCAATTTCGCCGCCGCCCCGGTGATGAAGGAGTGGCTGGCGCCGTTCGCGAGCCTGGGGGCGAACACGGTGGTGGCCGAGCCCACCGGGTCCACCGACCACGTCTTCATGGTCAAGCTCGGGCTGCCGGCGTTCCAGTTCATCCAGGACCCGCTGGACTATGAGTCCACGACCCACCACACCAACCTGGACACCTTCGACCACGCCCGGCCCGACGACCTGCGCCAGGCGGCGGTGATCCTCGCCAGCCTGCTGCTGGACGCGGCCGACAGCGAAAAGCCCCTGCCGAGGAACGTGCTGCCGACCCAGCCGAGGGTGACCGACAGCTTCAAGTACCCGGAGCCGAGGCCGTAGCCGTGGCTAGGCCGCCGCGGCGGCCTTCCGGCGGCGCAGCATCGCGCCGGCGAGGCCGAAGCCGGCGATCATCAGCGCCCAGCCGGCCGGCTCCGGCGCCGCGCCCGCGATGCTGGGTGTCGCCACGCCGGCGGTGATGGTGCGCCCTCCGAACGGGCCGCATCCGAAGGTCCCCGCGCAAACGAGGCCCACTTCAGTACCCGACAGGGCGGAGACGGTCGCGGGCGCGCTCAGCGGGATGTTGTCGAACTCGAGGTTGCCGAAGAGATCGCCGATGAAGAACGGCCCGAAATCGGCCGAAAACGAGACCGAACCGCTATTGATGGAAGAGGACTGGCTGGCGTCGCTGCTTGTGTATTCGAAGCCCGGAAAGCCGCCGGTGGGACCCGTGGTGTCGCTCGTGACGAGGTCCCAGCTGGTCACGGTGTTGCTGGAGTCATCATAGGTGAAGCTGCCGCTGAAGGTCCCGGTGTCGCTGAACGTCCCGTCGGTGATGGTCCAGGTGGTGACCGCCGCGTTGGCGGCCGTGGCGACGCTGGCGGCCAGGACGGCCGCCGCCAACAAACGCTTCATCTGAAGATACTCCCCCAAACACAACAGCGCGTCGCCCCCACGGCGACTGAACGCACGCTGCGGAAAAGGTTAACAGCACGCCGGACTGTGCGACTTATCTTTTGAGGGGAAAGCCCTGACGAATAACGGATTATTCCGAGTCCCGGCGCGCCGGATCAGGCGTCGAAGTCGAGGCCCACGTCGCCGTAGAACTCGCGTTTGTCGGCCCAGCGCTCGTCGACCTTGACGGTGAGGAACAGGTGGACCGGGCGGTCGAGCAGCTCGATGAGCTCTTCGCGGGCCTTCTGGCCGATCCATTTCAGGGTCTGGCCGCCCTTGCCGAGGATGATCGGGCGCTGGCTCTCGCGCTCCACATAGATGGTCTGCTCGATGCGGGCCGAGCCGTCCTTGCGCTCCTCGAAGGCGGTGGTCTCCACGGCGGCGGAATAGGGCAGCTCCTCGTGGACGCGCAGATAGAGCTTCTCGCGGGTGATCTCGGCGGCCAGCAGGCGCGCCGGAATGTCGGCGGTCTGTTCGGCCGGGTAGAACCAGGGACCTTGCTTCATCAGGGCGGCCAGGCGGGCCTTGAGATCGTCGACGCCGGAGCCGTCGGCCGCGGAAATCATGAAGACTTCCGAATAGACGCCAGTATCGAAAAGCCTTTTCGACAGGCCCAGCAGGGTCTCGCGCTTCATGCCGTCGATCTTGTTTAGCGCCAGGATCGCCTGTTTGCCGGCGGCCTTCAGCCCGTCCACGATGGCCTCGACGTCGATGGCGGCCTTGCGGTCGGCGGGCCTGGCCGCGTCCCCCTGGGCGGCGAGTTCGGCGACCGAGTCCACCAGGTGGACGATCACGTCGGCGTCCTGCGCCCCGCCCCAGGCGGCGCGGACCATGGCGCGGTCCAGCCGGCGCCGCGGCGAGAAGATGCCGGGCGTGTCGACCAGCACGATCTGCGCCTCGCCCGCCATGGCCACGCCGCGCACCGGGAAGCGGGTGGTCTGCACCTTCTGGGTGACGATGGAGACCTTGGCGCCCACCAGGCGGTTGACCAGCGTCGACTTGCCGGCGTTGGGCGCGCCGATGATGGCGGCGAAACCCGCTCTAGTGGTCATGGGACAGGATCATAGGCGGGTGTCCGAGGGTTGCGGGATGTGGCCGTCGGCCCCCTCGCGCTTCAGCAGCATCTCCAGCGCGGCGGCCTTTTCGGCGTCCTGGCGCGAGCGGCCCTGGCCGTCCTCCGGCTCATAGCCCTGGACGCTGACCTTGACGGTGAAGGTGGGCGCGTGATCGGGGCCGCTGCGGCCGACGAGGTCGTAGACCGGCAGGGCCAGGCCGCGGCCCTGGGCCCACTCCTGGAGCTGGGTCTTGGGATCCTTGGCGCGCGGCTCGTCCACGTGGGCGAACTCATGCTCCCAGAACTTCAGGAAGAAAGCCCGGGCGGTGTCCAGGCCGCCGTCGATGTAGAGCGCCGCGATCAGCGCCTCGCAGGCGTCGCCCAGCACGGCGTCGGAATCGCGGGCGCCCACCTTGCTGGCGCTGGGCGACAGGCGCAGGGCGGCCGGCAGGCCGCAGGCGCGGGCGGCGCGCGAGCAGGCGTGGTAGTTCACCAGGCTCGCCATCCGCCGCGACATCTCCCCTTCCCGCGAGTCCGGATCGAGCGCCATCAGCCGCTCGGCCGCGCAGAGGTTGAGGACCCGGTCGCCCAGGAATTCCAGGCGCTCGTTGTGGCGCACGGCCTTGGCCCCGTCGCCGACGCTGGCGTGGGTCAGGGCGCGCTCCAAGAGCTCGCGGTCGATGAAGGCGTGACCGATGCGGCGCTCCAGCTCGGCGATCGCCGCGACGCGGGTGTTCATTCCCGCGCCATCAGTGGAGGATGTTGAAGAACCGGCTGGGCTGCAGGTTCATGACCCAGGTCCAGGGCTTGAAGATCGAGGCGCCCTTGGACCAGCTGAGCAGGATGATCTGCGCCTTGCCCTCGAGGTTCTCGGCCGGGACGAAGCCGACGCCGCCATTTTCCGGCGCCACGCGGCTGTCGGAGGAGTTGTCGCGGTTGTCGCCCATCATGAAGTAATTGCCCTCGGGCACCAGGAACTCCTGGGTGTCGTCGAGATCGCCGTTGGGGCCGAAGTCGTTGGTCATGAAGGTCTTGCCGGCGATCGTCTCCTGGTAGCGGGTGACGTCGTGCATGAAGCCGTAGCCGCTGTCTTCGCGGAACGTGCCCTTGTTGACCCGCGGCACCTGCACGCCGTTCACGAACAGCAGGCCGTGCTTCATCTGGATGCGGTCGCCGGGCACGCCGATGACGCGCTTGATGTAGTCCACGTGCGGGTCGTGCGGCAGGGCGAAGACGACGATGTCGCCGCGGTTGGCCTTATGCTCGAAGACCCGGCCCTTGAAGAGCGGCGGCGCGAAGGGGATCGAGTACTTGGACCAGCCGTAGGTCCATTTCGAGACGATGATGTAGTCGCCCTCGTAGAGGTTGGGCTCCATCGAGGCCGAGGGGATGGTGTAGGGCTGGAAGAAGATCACCCGCAGGAAGAGCGCGATCAGCAGGGCGTAGACGACCGTCTTGATGATCTCGACGATCTCGGCCATTGCGCCGGATTTTTCCCCCGTCTGTCCTGACGGAGGGGGCGCGGCCGGGGTTGTGCTCTCGCTCATGTACTGTCCTTGAAGGTGGGCCCGCCCGAAAGGTGGATCGGGGCGTGCGGACGGGCCGTTAGCTACGCGTTGCCGCTTCCGCGAGCAAGTTCCGTGCCCCAAGGATCGTGTCCGGACGGCGTGCGAGCGAACGTTTCAGGGCCGCCAAAACCGGCCGCGGGGCGTTGCGAAGGGGCGACGCGTGAAACCTGGCGGACACACCAGACGCGCTGGCGGCAATCTTAACCCTAAAGCTCGGCCGAACCCGTCCCGACGGCGGCAGGCTGACACGAAGCGGGCGCGAGGCGACCCGCTGAGGCCCGACTTGACCCCTACCCCGGCGCCCCAGAGGGGCAGTCCGGCGCGCCCGCCCTCCGCGCCCAGTGAGGCCGCCGCCGATGGGGCATATCGCGATCGAGGGCCACGCGCGGCGCGGCCACCTGAGCCCCGTGCATGTGCGGATGCGCGGCCAGGCCCTGGAGCGCGCCGGCGACCTGGCCGGGGCGCTGGAGGCCTATGAGGCGGCGCTGCAGGCCGCGCCCGAGGATGTCCAGACCCTTTCGGCCCTGGCGAGCCTGGCCCACCGGATGCAGATGCCGCAGGCGGCGGAACGGCTCTGGTCCGAGGTGGGTCGGCTGGATCCGGCGCGGCTCGACGCGGTGGACGGCCGGGCGCGGGCGCTGCGCGAGATGGGGGCGTTCGAAGCCTCGATCAACCTGCTGCGCGAAGCGTTGCTCGCCAACCGCGACGACGCGCGGCTGTGGAACAGCCTGGGCGTGACCCTGATGCAGGACAGCCAACCGGCCGCGGCGATCACCTTCCTGGACGAAGCGGCCCGGCTCGATCCCCGCTACGCCCAGGCGGTCTACAACCGCGGCTCGGCGCGCTTCGACCTGGGCGACCTGGAGGCCGCGGCGAAAGACTTCGCCACAGCGCGCAAGCTGGCGAAGAAACCCGAGCACGCGGCGATGATCGACTTCGCCGCGGCGACCCTGGCGCTGGCCCGGGGCGAGCTGGCCGCGGGCTGGGCGGGCTATGAGACGCGGCTGTCGCGCCACTGGGCCGACGCGCCGGTCTTCGAGGCTCCCGGCCGCCGCTGGCTCCCGGGCGCGCCGTTGGCGGGACGCCATCTGCTGGCGGTGGCCGAGCAGGGCCTAGGCGACGAGATCATGTTCGCCAACCTGGTCCCCGACCTGATCGAGGCGCTCGGGCCGCAGGGACAGCTCAGCCTGGCGGTGGAACCCCGGCTGGTCGCCCTGTTCCAGCGAAGCTTCCCGGCCGCCGCCGTCAGCGCCCACGCCACCGACAAGGCCGGGCCGCGCCCGCGCCGCAGCGCGCCCGGGCTGGACCACGCCCGGCCGGCGGACCTGTGGGCGCCGCTGGGCTCCCTGCCCCGCCAGTTCCGGACCAGGATCGGCGACTTCCCGGCCGGGCGCGGCGGCTATCTGAAGCCCGATCCGGCCCGTGTCGCCCACTGGCGCCAATGGCTGCAGGCGCTGGGCGACGGCGCGCCGGCGGTGGGCGTGAGCTGGCGCAGCGGCAAGGTGTTCGGCGACCGGCGCCGGCAGTATCCGCCGCGCGACCTCTGGGCGCCGCTGCTGCGGACGCCCGGCGTGCGGTTCGTGAACCTGCAGTACGGCGACTGCGACGCCGAGCTGGCCGCCTTCCGCGCCCAGGGCTGCGAGGTCGCCGAGCCGCCGGGCCTCGACCTGAAGGACGATATCGACGAACTGGCGGCGCTTCTGAGCGCGCTCGACCTGGTGGTCTGCGCCGCCAACGCCACCGCGGCCCTGGCCGGGGCCTGCGGCGGCCCCCTGGCGCTGATCGGCGCGCCGGCCGCCTGGCCCAAGCTCGGGACCGACGCCTACCCCTGGTACCCGCAGGCCCGCGCGCTGACCGCGCCGGCGTTCGGGGACTGGGACGGGGTGATGGAGGCGGCGCAAGGGTTGGTGGCGGGATTGGTCTCTATCGCTCATCCCGGCGAAAGCCGGGATGAGCGGCGCTAGATGGCCACCGCCTCGATGATCACGAAGGCCTGGGCGTAGGGGTGGTCGTCGGTGAGGGAGAGATGGATCACCGCCTTCATGCCGGCCGGCGTGATCTCGGCCAGGCGCTCCGCCGCGCCGCCGGTGAGCGCCATGGTGGGCTGGCCGGAGCGGAGGTTCACGACGCCCATGTCGCGCCAGAAGACGCCGCGGCGGATGCCGGTGCCCAGCGCCTTGGCGCAGGCCTCCTTGGCGGCGAAGCGCTTGGCGTAGGAGGCGGCGCGGTCGTTCTTGCGCTCCGAGCGGGCGCGCTCGATCTCGGTGTAGACGCGGTTGGTGAACCGCTCGCCGAAGCGCTCCAGGCTGGTCTCGATACGGCGGATGTCCGAGAGGTCGGAGCCGATGCCGAGGATCACGCCGCGCGCACCGCTCGGGCTTCGTCCATCAGCGCGCGCATCCGCTGGATGGCGGGGCCCAGGCCGATGAAGATCGCCTCGCCGATCAGGAAGTGGCCGATGTTGAGCTCCATCAGTTCGGGAATGGCGGCGACGGGGCCCACGGTCTCGTAGTCGATGCCGTGGCCGGCATGGACCTCCAGGCCCAGGCGGTGGGCCTCGGCCGCGGCGGCCTTCAGGTTTTCCAGCAGGCGGGCGGCGTCGGGCGAACGCTCGCGCACGGCCTGGCAATAGGCGCCGGTGTGCAGCTCGACCACGGCCGCGCCGACCGCCTTGGAAGCGGCGACCTGGGCGAGGTCTGGATCGATGAAGCAGGAGACCCGGATCCCGGCGTCGGCCAGGCGGCGGACGAGCGGGGCGATGCGGTTGTGGCCGCCAGCCACGTCGAGCCCGCCCTCGGTGGTCACCTCTTCGCGCCGCTCGGGCACCAGACAGGCGGCGTGCGGCCGATGGGCGAGCGCGATGGCCTCCATCTCCGGCGTGACGGCCATCTCCAGGTTCAGCGGCCGGCCGCGGCGGCGCACGATCACCGCTAGCTGGTCGATGTCGGCGTCGGAGATGTGGCGGCGATCCTCGCGCAGGTGGGCGGTGATGCCGTCGGCGCCGGCGGCCAGCGCCATCTCGGCGGCGCGCACCGGGTCCGGATAGCCCTCGCCGCGCGCGTTGCGCACGGTGGCCACGTGGTCGATGTTCACGCCAAGTCTGAGCTTGCTCATCTCATCATCCGCTCATCCCAGCGAAAGCCGGGACCGATGCGGCATTTAAGGGCTGGCCGGCGCGTTGCCAAATCCCGGCGCGGTTGCGGAGGCTTCTAGCGAGCCTTGCCCTTGTCCGCGGCGATGATCATGTCGCGCGCCTCGCGCAGGTCCTCGGCGACCGCCGGCAGGCGATGCTTCAGGAAGAAGATGCCGTAGAGGCCGGTGCGCCGGTCGATCCACGGGAAGGTCCCGTAGGCGCCGGGGCTGGACACCAGCCAGCAGCGGTCGCCGTCGCCCTCCACCGCGTCGCACCAGTTGCCGAGGGCGTATTTGTCGATCTTTCCAGCCCCCGGCGGGACATAGGCCATGGTCCGCCCGCGGGTCTGCCAGGTCTCCATCTGGTCAACCGCCTTGGCCGACAGGATGCGCCGGCCGTGGTAGACGCCGCCGGCCGCCAGCATGGTCAGGAACTTCGCGTAGTCCTCGGCCGTGGTGTAGACGCCAGCCTGCAGATTGGGGTTATGCACCGTCTCCGGCTTCAGCCCGGGGACCAGGGGGTTGGCCCAATAGGTGTGCGAGAGGCCCAGGGGCCCGGCGATCCGTTGGCGGAACAGCGCCGCCCAGCTCTTGCCCGTGGCCTGCTCGACCAGGGCGCCGGCCACCTGCATCGAGGGCCCGCCATAGCGGAAGGTCGTTCCCGGTTCGTCGACCAGCGGCCGCGCCGCCACCTGGGCCGCCGCCTCCGCCAGGCTGATGTGCGGGTCCTGCCGCAGGTCGAACATATCCGGCCGCAGCCCGCCCTGACCGGCGGTGAAGGACAGCAGCTGGCGCAGGGTGATCTGGCCCGCCTTGCCGGTGAACTGCGGCAGGCGCTTGCCGATCGGCTCGTCCAGCTTGAGCTTGCCTTCGTCGACCACGCTCATCACCAGGCTGGCGGTCATCCACTTCGAGGCCGAGGCGATGGGGAGCTGGGCGTCGGCGGCGATGGCCCCCTCGTCCAGTCGATAGAGCAGCCGGCCGTCCTTCAGCACCAGGGCGGTCACCCCAGGCGAGCCGTCGCGGCCCACCACCTGCTGCAGCTTGGCGGCCAGCCCCGGCGGCGGGCTCTCGGCCCGCGCGGCCGATGCGCTCAAGGCGGCTGCGATCATTGCGGCCAGGATCGGCCCGGCCATGAATGGCGTCCTACGCATGTCTTCCCCCTATGCTGGGGCGGAGCAGCCACGACGGGCCGTCGCGCCTCTCTTTCACGCGCCGCAAAGCGCTCGATCGGATTAGGTTTTCGACCGACCGGTCGGTAAAGTAAGGGTCCGCGCGTGGGAGCCACAACAGAACGCCAGGCGAATTCCGCCAAGCGGCGCCGAAGCTGGGTGGTCGGCGGCGCGGGCGTCCGACAAAATCGGCTCGTCGGGGACGAACCCTTTTCCGGGACGAGCGGCCTAGGTGTCGAAGCTATGAAGGTTGTTCACTCGGGGCTGGGCTGAGAGGCTGGGGTTGCGAAGCTCCAACCCTTGGTCCCGAGGCCCCGAATGAACGTGCATAAGAATGCTCGGCTGACGCCGTTTGGTCGAGCGG
>NZ_DASYAF010000173.1:0-19305 GCF_036501465.1 Phenylobacterium sp. | reverse complement strand
CCGCTCGACCAAACGGCGTCAGCCGAGCATTCTTATGCACGTTCATTCGGGGCCTCGGGACCAAGGGTTGGAGCTTCGCAACCCCAGCCTCTCAGCCCAGCCCCGAGTGAACAACCTTCATAGCTTCGACACCTAGGCCGTCACCGCGCCCGCTTGCCTTCCGCCTCGGCCACCGCCTTCATCGCCAGCGGCTCCATCAGGTCGTAGCCGGCCTTGATCGGATGCACCCCGTCCTTGGTCAGCGCCGGGCGCATCGCGCCGCCCGGTCCGCCGAGCGCTGCGGTGTAGTCCACGAAGACCGCCCCGCGCCGCCTGGCGTAGGCGGCCAGCCAGGCGTTCAACCGAGCGATCTGCGGCGCGGGCTTCAGCGCCGCGCGCCAGGAAAAGTGGTCGGTCGGCGGGATGGAGGCCAGCACCACGGCGATGCCGTTGGCGCGGGCCAGGTCGACCATGGCCATGACGTTGGCCTGGAAGCTGTCCTCGGCGGTGGGCCCGGTGTTGCCGGCGACGTCGTTGGTGCCGGCCATGATGTGCACCACCCGCGGATGCAGGGCGACCACGTCCTGGTAGAACCGCGCCACCATCTGCGGCGTCGTCTGGCCGCTGATCCCGCGGTCCACCACCCCGCCCTGGAAGAAGCCCGGGTCGTAGCGGCGCCAGTTTTCGGTGATGGAATCGCCCATGAACACCACCCGCGGCCGCGGCCCCGCCGCCGCCAGTTCGCGGTCGGCCTCGCGATAGCGGCAGAGCCCCGGCCAGTCGTTGGCCTGGGTCCAGGCGTTGTAGGCCTGGTAGTCGCGGGCCGCCTCGGCCGACAGCGGCTGGCCCGCCGGCCCGGCCAGATAGCGCGCCAGCGTCTGCGGCAGGGGCGGGCAGGGCTCGGCCACCATCGCCGTGTCGCCGAACGGCACGCTGATCGCGCCGCCCGCCGGCGGGTCCGCCGCCGCCGCGCCGCCCGCCCATGCCCCGCCAACCCATGCCCCGCCAACCCAGGCCCCGCCAACCCAGGCCACGCCAACCCAGGCGACGGCGATCGACAGGGCGATGCGGCGAAGAGCGGTGGAACGCATCGGTCAGGCTCCCTCGGGCGGCGGCCTCGCCAAGGTGCCGCGCGCGGCGGACGCGGACAATGCCGGGCGTGCCTGCATCCCGTCAGCACCGATCAGAACGACAGCGTCGCGGCGCCCTCCTTGATGACGGCGAACATGGCGCTGCCGCCGATGATCGTGACGCCCTCGATCAGGTCCGAGGCCTCATAGCCGCGGGTCGCGGCGCAGGGCGGGCAGACCCAGATGACCCCGCCGCGGCCCTGGAAGTTCGCGATCAGCGCGGCGAGGGGATCGAGCGGCGGCACGTGGGTCATGGCCTGGCCGCCGCGCCTGACCAGGTCGACGGCGGCGCTGGTCAGGAACACCGAGACCTGCAGCCCGGCCGTGATGGCGCCGTTCGCGATCGTGAACCCCACCGACGAGAGCTCGGAGTCGATGCCCTTGGTCATCAGGATCACCAGCTTGTCCTGTTGCGTCGCCACAGTAGTCTTCCCTTCGTTGCGGTTGGCCCGTGATCGAAGGGGTAGGCGCATCGGAGACGCAGGTATTTGGCCGGGCCGCCGAACCTCTTGATCGAACGTCCGCCGCAGCAGCGGGACGGCGCGCGCGCCGCCGACGTGCTCTCCGCGGTCCTGCGGGCGGTGCGGCTGTCCGGTTCGGTGCAGTTCTGCTTCATGCCGAAGGGCGAGTGGCAGACCGACGCGGCGCCTTCGCTCGCCAGCCTGGCGCGGCCGGGCGGGGCGACGCCGTTCCATATCGTCGTGCAGGGGACCTGCTGGCTGAAGATGGAGGGTCGCACCGTCGCGCTCAACGAAGGCGATGTGGTCGCCTTTCCGTTCGGGACGGGTCACCAGCTGGGGGTCGGGCGGGACGGCGCGCTGGTGACGCCGGTCAAGGACCTGCCGCCACGGCCCTGGCGCGAGATCCCGGTGCTGCGTTACGGCGAAGGCGGGCCGGCGGTGCGCCTGCTCTGCGGCTATCTCGAGTTCGCCGCGGCGAGCTTCCAGCCGCTGCGCGACGGCCTGCCGACGCTGTTGCACGTGCGCACCAAGGCCGACGGCCTCGGTTGGCTGCACGCCACGATCGCCCAGATCGTCGCCGAGGTGGACCAGCCTCGGGCGGGCGGCGTCTCGGTGCTGGAGCGCCTGACCGAGATCACCTTCATCGAGGTGCTGCGCCAGCACGTCTCCTCGACGCCTGCCGGCGCGCGCGGATGGCTTGCGGCCATGACCGATCCGGGGCTGGCCCGGTGCCTGGCCTTGATCCACGCCGATCCGGAACGCGACTGGTCGCTGGGCGCGCTGGCGGCCGCCAGCGGGCTTTCCCGCAGCGCCATGACCGAACGCTTCGAGACCATGCTGGCGACCTCGCCGATGCGCTACGTCCGCGACTGGCGGCTCTGCCTCGCCGGCGTGGCGCTGAGCACGAGCAACCGCGCGATCGCCGCGATCGCCAGCGAGGCCGGCTATGGAAGCGAAGCCGCGTTCAATCGCGCCTTCGCCCGGGCCCAGGGCATGCCGCCGGCCGCCTGGCGCAGGCTGGCGCAGCAGACCGGCTGAGGCGGGCCCCTACGCTCCGGGCTTCGCCTGCGCCGGTGCGCTGGCGGCGGCCTTTTCCTGGCGGCGGGCGCCGGCCAGGATCGATGGCAGGGCGTAGTTCCCCTCGTGGCAGGCGTACTCGTAGATGATCCCGTGTAGCGGCGCGAAGTCGTACTCACCGCCCCAGGGCTGGGCCCAGGTGTCGGGGTCCTCGACCTGGAAGCGGTAGTTGAGCCGGGTGGGCGAGACGCGGGTGAACCACTCGGTGACCTTCAGGTTCTTCCACGAGCCCATGAAGTTCTGGGCCTGCGGGATGTTGGTCGTCTCGACCACCAGCGTATTGCCTTCGTAGTGGCCGACCGAGTCGCCCATCCAGGGGCGCACGCCGTCGGTGCGGTGCGGTGCGTTCAGCCGGATGATCCGCGTGTCGTGGATCATCTCCACGTCGATGACCACCGCCTTGGGCGTCTGCAGGATCTGGTAGTCGTTGTTGTAGAAGCCGTTGGGCAGCATGGGCGGCCCGGCGTTGCGGCCGAAGCCGATGATGCAGCGCTCGCCTAGCGAGCGGTACTCGTAGCTGTCGTAGTTGTCCCGCCGGCCGGCGGGTCGCGCGAACCGCGCCGGCGTCGTCCCGTTCTTGCGCGCCGGCGGCTCGCCGTTGGGCGTGGTGAGCAGCGAGGTGCGGAACTGGCCGTCGACCTCCATGATGTGTGAGCCGGGGTCGAGCCAGAAGGCGTTGTAGCCGCCCACGTCGCCGCCGGCCGCGGCGAACTCCGGCCGGATCGACAGCAGCTTGGAGTCGCTCGCCTTGGCCTTCGACAGCGTGGCGCCCGCATTGGGGTCGGTGGGCGCGTCGGCCGCGGCGATGGCGGCGGCCCAGGTCTTCTCCGCGGATCGCGCCTCGGTCGGGCTGAGCGTCGCCTTGTCGGTCAGCTTCGCGTTGCGGGC
Source organism: Phenylobacterium sp. (assembly GCF_036501465.1). Taxonomy (GTDB): domain Bacteria; phylum Pseudomonadota; class Alphaproteobacteria; order Caulobacterales; family Caulobacteraceae; genus Phenylobacterium. The sequence goes on along the minus strand of NZ_DASYAF010000173.1, from coordinate 15,770 downwards.
CAGCGGCGTCATGGTGGCGTTGGACCAATAGCCGGAGAGGTCCGGCTGTCCCTCGGCGTTCTTTGGCGGCTTCCAGCCGGGCTGCGGGATGGTCGGGTCGGCCATCGACTTGGCCGCCGTCGCCGGCGCGGCCGGGGCGGCCAGGACCGCGACGGGTAAGGAAAGCGCGGCTCCTAGCGTGAGTGCGACGGCGATGCGCATGGCGACAGACTCCCGGCTGAACTGAACTTGGCGTGTATCATATCATATTATGATATAAATATCGGCAGGATCATGATGATCGGGCGCGGCGGCGCCTCTCGCCTGTCACACGGCCGCCGCCAAGGGAGAGGGGAACCTTTTCAGCGAACGCCGGCTTTTGGGCTCACCCCTGGCGATGGCGGAGAGTCCAGATGTCCAATACGAACGCCGGCAATACCGGAAGCGGCTCTGGCGGAGGCATGGGCGTGGTCATGGGCGTCCTCCTGGCCGTCCTGATCGTCATCGCGGGCGTCTTCGCCTTCAAGTCCGGCATCCTGGGCGGCTCGAGCACCAAGAAGGTCGACGTGAACCTCAATGTGAACACGCCACACCTCAGCGCGCCCAGCCTTCCGACCCCCAGCGCGCCTGCGCCGAAGTAAGGCTCCTGGCTTAGGCGGCCGCCTGCTTCACCCGCTGGCGCGCCGCCTGACGGCCGCCGACCGCGTCGACCACGGCGCTGCAGGCGCCCAGGCCATAGGGCGGCATGTTGTTGTAGATGTTCTCGTACTGGCCGGGCCCGATCACATAGGTCTCGTGCCAGATGCCGACGTCGCCGTTGGAGGCGATCGCCCGGTTGAACGCCTGCCAGGCGGGCAGGTGGGCCTTGTCGCGCGCCTTGGCGTAGGCCTCCAGCTTCTCGAAGCTTTCCCAGTACTGGGTCACCGTCACGTTCGGAAAGCTGAACTGGGTCTGGGCGTGCAGCAGGCCGAGCTCAGGATTCTTGAAGAGCTCGACGATCATCTTCGGCATGGCCGTGGAGACCGGCAGCCACTTCCAGAATTTCCACGGCTTGTTCACCCGCATCCCGATCAGGAAGACGACGAAGCCGCCCTCCCGCTCCGCGCACACCCGGCGCGCCACGATCTTGGCCATCGACCCCTCCGTCTCCGCAGTGACTATACCGCCGAACGGCGTTTTCCGATGTGCCTTCGGCGTCACGGTCGGCCGCCGCGGCTGAGCTACGGCTTGCCATTTTCGGCGCGGGCGCCAATCTCCCGGCCTCTTTGAAAACCGGATGACCCGTCATGGACCGCGCGCCGGCCCAGGCGTCCTCCCTTGCGGGCGGGCGCGTCCTTCCCGTCCGCACCGAACTGGCCGAGCTCCTGAAGCTCTCCGGGCCGGTGGTGATCTCACGCCTGGGCATCATGGCCATGGGCCTCTCCGACGCCATCGTCGTCGGGCGTTATTCGGCGGTGCAGCTCGGCTACCACGCCCTGGGCTGGGCCCCGAGCGCGGTGGCGGTGACCATGGCCATCGGCCTGCTCAGCGGGGTGCAGGTGATGACCGCGCGGGCTATCGGCGAGGGCCGTCGGAATGAGACCGGCGCGGTGCTGCGCCGCGGCCTCGGCTACGCGCTCTGGGTGGGACTTGGCTCGGCTGCGCTGCTGGTGCTGCTGGGGCCGCCGTTCCTGCACGCCATCGGCCTGGAGAAGAGCCTGGCGGATGGGGCGACGCGGGCGCTGCTGGTCTTCGCCCTTTCGCTGCCGGGCTACACCATCAGCGTCAGCGCCGCTTCCTGGCTGGAGGGCCTGTCGCGCCCCGGGCCGTTCGCCTGGGCCATGTGGGTCGCCAACGCCATCAACCTGGGCCTGGACCTGCTTCTGGTGCCGGGGACCTTCGGCCTGCCGGCCCTGGGCGCGGTGGGCGGCGCCTGCGCCACCACGGGGGCCCGCAGCTTCCTGGCCGTCGCCATGCTGACCTACATCGCGTTCATGCCGGAGGCGCGCGCGCTGGGCGTCTTCACCAAGCCGCCGCGCGACCGCGCCGCCGAGGCCGACCAGCGACGGATCGGCTTCGGCGCCGGCGCGTCGAATTTCTTCGAGGTGGCGGCCTTCTCCAGCATGAACATCATCGCCGGCTGGATCGGCGGGCTGGCGGTGGCCGCCTGGGCGATCGTGCTCAACGTCGCGGCCATCGTCTTCATGGTCCCGCTGGGCCTGGCGACCGGGGCGGCGGTGCGCGTCGGCCGCGCCTATGGCGCCCGCGAGCCGCGCGGCGTGGTCCGCGCCGCCCTGGTCGCCTTCGGCGTCATCAGCCTGTTCGGCGTGGCGGTGGGCCTGGTGATCTGGCCGAACGCCGCCCTGATCTCGTCGGCCTATACGAAGAACCCGGAGACGCTAGCGATCGCCATCCCGGCGCTGATCGTCTCCTGCCTCATGTACCTGCCGGACTGCCTGCAGGTGGTGACCGCCCAGTCGCTGCGGGCCCGCGGCGATGTCTGGGTTCCGACCGGCACGCACCTCACCAGCTACATCGTGGTGATGGCGCCGCTGGCCTGGTTCCTGGCCATCCCGAGGCACATGGGCGTGCTAGGCATCGCCTGGGCGGTGGTGATCGCCAGCCTGATCTCGGCGGTGCTGCTGCTGGGCCGGTTCTGGATGCTCAGCCGGCGGGATTAGCCGGCTCCCTAGCCAGCTCCCAGGATCCAGCCTTCCTCGCGCTCGGCGTCGATCACCACGTCGGCGGCGGTCCCCTTGCGCGGCCCGAAGGCCTCGCCCAGCTTGCCGGCCTCGTCCAGCTTGGCGAAATGCTCGGCCAGCACGCGGACCTGGGTCTGGTCCTTCACCTCGCCGGGCAGCGCCGCGCCTTTCAGCATCGAGGGATAGACCTCGGCGAGGACGACATCGACGCCGTCCAGATCCGCCTCGGTCAGCGCCTTGAAACCCGTCTCGAACGGCCAGACGCGAGCGGCCTCGCCGCGCGCCTGCTTCAGCCGCCGGACCGCCGGGATGCCCACCAGCGCCTGACCGCCGACCGAACCGTTGTAATAGGTCTTCCAGATCGAGGAGGCGGCGGCGGCCAGCACCTCGCCGCGCCGGAACTCCGGCAGGTCGCCGGCGCCGTGCGGATGCAGGCGCGTGGCCGTCAGCGTCGTCTGCACGTCCTTCGGCGGGCAACCCCAGAACGGGAACGGCCCGTCGGTCAGCAGGCGGTTCAGCTGGGCGGCGACGTTGAAACGGTTGTTGATGTTGGTGGGCTTGTCGACCACCCGCTTGCCGAGTTCCTCCCAGGCCGCGCGCCAGGGCGGCTCGCCCTTCAGCTTGGCGGCGGCGGCGAAGCCGCGCGGGAAGCCCAGCGGGAAATCGAAACCCACCAGGGCCTTCTCCGAACGCTTCTTGAAGTCGGCGAGCAGGGCGGTGAGCTTGGCCTCGGCCTCGGCGCGCGTCGCCGGGTTGAAGCTCTCGAAAGCCAGGCGGAAACGCACGTCGCGCTTCAGGACGCCGATCCACACGGAATCGGCGCCGGTGGTCGGCTTCGACGCCGCGCTCCAGTCGACGATCACATAGGCGCTGAACAGGCGCGGCACGTGCAGGGACTCCGGGACCAGGACCTGAAACGAAAGGGACGAGCGGTTCTAGCCCCTGGAGCGTGACGGTCCAATCACAGCTTTCAGCCGAGCTTCACCAGCATCTTGCCCAGGTTCTCGCCGCTGAAGAGCCCGATGAAGGCGTCGGGTGCGGCGTCGAGGCCGTCGAACACCGTCTCCTTCCAGCTGACCTTGCCCTCGGCGACCCATTTGGCGAGGTCGGCGTGGAACTGCGGCATCATCGAGAAGTGGTGGCTGACGATAAAGCCTTCCATTCGGATGTTCTTGCCAATCAGCTGGGCGAGGTTTGAGGGGCCGGGCTCGGGCTTGGTGGCGTTGTAGATCGAGATCATCCCGCAGATGGCGAAGCGGGCGAACAGCTTGGCGCTGTTCAGCGCCGCCTCGAGATGGGCGCCGCCGACGTTGTCGAAATAGACGTCGATGCCGCCCGGCGCGGCCTCCGTCAGGGCGGCGTTGAGGTCGCTGGTGGCCTTGTAGTCGATCACGTGGTCGACGCCGATGGACTTCAGCCAGGCCACCTTTTCGGCTCCGCCGGCCGAGCCGATCACCACGTGCCCCTTGGCCTTGGCGATCTGGCAGACCATGGCGCCCACCGCGCCCGCCGCGCCGGAGACGAAGACCACGTCGCCGTCCTTCAACGCGGCCACCTTCAGCAGGCCCGCGTAGGCGGTCAGCCCCGGCATGCCGGCCGCGCCCAGGAAGGCCTGGGGCGGCAGGCCGCGCGGGTCCAGTTTCTGCAACGCCGCGGCCGGGGCGTTGAAGCCCTCGCGCCAGCCATAGCCCGACTGCACCAGCTCGCCGACCTTCAGGTTGGGGTCGTTGGAGACCGTCACCTGGCCGATCGCGCCGCCGTCCATCGCCTTGCCGAGCTGGAAGGGCGGGGCGTAGCTCTTCACGTCGTTCATCCGCCCGCGCATGTAGGGGTCGACCGTCATCCAGAGGTTCTTCACCTGCACCTCGCCGGGCCCCGGGGCGGCCAGCTCGACGCTCGCCATCTCGAAGTTGGCATGGGTCGGCAGGCCCGACGGGCGGCTCTTCAGGCGGATCTCTCGGACGGTGGTCATGGGGCTTTCCTGTTCGGAGGATCGGTCGCGGCTTTCCGGCCGGGTTCAAACAACCGTTTAGCTCGCCGGCACGGGTGGCGTCGAGAGCCATGACCTGCTAGGCGGGCCGCCCTGACCGGAGATGTTGATGGTTGAGTCCCCCAATGCCTGACGCCTTGAGGGGGGGCGTTGTCGGAGCCGGCGTGTTCGGCGGCTACCATGCGCGCCAGTACGCCAGGCTGCCGGGCGTGGTGCTCTCCGCCGTGCTCGACCCGCATCCTGACCGCGCGGCCGCCGTGGCCGTGCCGCTGGGCGGACGCGCCTTCCACGACCTGGACGCTTTCCTGGACGCCGTCGATGTGGTGACCGTGGCCTCGCCCGCGACCCTGCACGCCGAGCACGCGCTCGCGGCCATCGCCGCCGGCAAGCCGGTCTATGTAGAGAAGCCGATCGCCACGAGCGTCGCCGACGGCGAGAGGGTGCGCGCCGCGGCGGCCGCCAAGGGCCTGGTCGTCGCCTGCGGCCATCAGGAGCGGGTGCAATCGCGCGCCATGGGTCTGCTGGACATCCCCGAGCAGCCGCTCCGGCTCGAGGCTCTACGCCACGGCCCGCCGTCGGACCGCAGCCGCGACGTCTCGGCGATCCTCGACCTGATGGTTCACGACATCGACCTGGCGCTGGCCATCTCCGCCGCCGAGCCAGTGACGGCGGAAGGCGAGGGGCGGATGAGCGACGATGGCGTCTGGGACGTCGCCCGCTCGGAGGTCACCTTCGACGACGGGTTTTCCGCCATGTTCGACGTCTCGCGCCAGGCTGCGGCCCGCAAGCGGATCATGAAGATCGTCTATCCGTCCGGCGAGGTGGAGGTCGACTTCGTGAACCGGATGTTCCGCAACACCACGCCGTTCGCGCTCAACACCGCCTACGCCGAGACGCCGGCCGGCCAGGATCCCCTGGGCGCCAGCGTCGCGGGCTTCCTGGCGGCCGTGCGCGGCGAGGCGCCCCGGCCGATCGTCAATGCGGAGGAAGCGATCCGGGCGCTCGACCTGGCCTTGGCCATCGAACAAGGCCTCGCCGGCTAGGCGGATCGGCGCTAGCGTCCGGCCGCCTTCGCACAGGAGCCCGGCATGACCAGCGCCTACGACTATGAGTTCAAGTCCATCGACGGCCAGGCCCTGCCGCTGTCGAGCTTCAAGGACAAGGTGGTGCTGGTGGTGAACACCGCTTCGGCCTGCGGCCTCACCCCGCAATACGACGGGCTGGAAAAGCTCTACTCCGACTACAAGGACAAGGGCCTGGTCGTGCTGGGCGTGCCCTGCAACCAGTTCGCCGGCCAGGAGCCGGGGACCGAAGCCGAGATCAAGAGCTTCTGCGAGACCCGTTTCTCGGTGGACTTCCCGATGACCTCGAAGGTCGATGTGAAGGAGGCCGGGCGCCATCCGTTCTACGCCTGGGCGGAGAAGGAACTGGGCGAGGGCGCCGTGCCGGTGTGGAACTTCCACAAGATCCTGGTCGGTAAGCACGGCGAGGCCTTGCAGGCCTTCGGACCGCGCACCGAGCCGCTGGCGCCGGAGATCACCGCGGCGATCGACGAGGCGCTCTAAGCCGTTTCGCGCGTCCCGCGCTTGCCGCGCACCGCCAGGTCGACGGCCAGCAGCCGGTTCTCGCCGTCCATGCGCAGGCTGACGCCGGGGATCCACATCATGGCGCAGTAGTCGCCCAGGCTGTCCTCGACCGCTTGCGAGAAGCCCTGGGCGTCCTGGGCCTTGTTCATCTGCAGCTTGGCCATGCGCAGCACCTCGGGGCTGTTCTGGGCCACGCGCGCGGCCCAGGCCATGGTCTCGCGCTCCAGGTCGGCCCTGGGCAGGACGCGGTTCACCAGGCCGTACTGGGCGGCCTCGGCGGCGGAGATGAAACGGCTCTCGAACACCAGTTCCTTGGCGCGGCGGATGCCGATGTCCCAGGGGATCGACATATATTCCACCATCCCGGCCAGGAACTCGGCGTCCTCGGCGGCGAACACCACGTCCATCGCTGCGGCCAGCATCCAGCCGGCGTAGATGCAATAGCCCTCGACCATGGCCACGGTGGGCTTGGGGAAGTTCCGCCACTTCAGCAGCAGGTCGAGGTTGTAGTTCTTGAACTGGTCGTAGGTCTGGATGCCGGGCTTGGCGCCCAGCGCCGCGCGATAGGCCATGCCCTCCTCGGTGCCGAGGTCATGGCCGGTGGAAAAGACCCCACCGGACCCTTTCACGACCACCACCTTCACCGCCTCGTCCGCCCGGGCGAGATCGAAGGCCTGGTCGATCTCGTCCAGCATCCGGTAGCTCTGGGCGTTGTGGTAGGCCGGGCGGTTGAGCGTGATCACCGCCACGCCGCGGTCCGCGGCATAGATGACATCGTGGAACGGCACGGGCTTTCCTCTTCGGTCGCTTTCGGCGGACTATAGGCCCATGGCGGACATGGGCGAGATCATCGCGCAATCCCTGGAGATCGTGGCAGAGCGGGCCGGCGATCCCGCGCCGCAGGTCTATGCGCGCCTGTTCGCCGCCTATCCGGAGATGGAGGCGATGTTCGTGCGCGACACCACCGGGGCGGTGCGCGGCGAGATGCTGGCCATGGCCTTCCAGTGCCTGCTGGACCTGGACGGCGCCTATGCGGCCAACATGATCGCCGCCGAGCGGGTCAACCACGACGCCTTCGGCGTGCCGCACGAGGTGTTCGGCCGCTTCTTCCCGCTGCTGGCGCAGACCTGCCGCGAGCTGCTGGGGGAGGCCTGGACGGCCGAGATGGACGCCGCCTGGCGCGCCGCGCTCGGCCGGATCGCCGAACTCACCCCGATCTGAGGCCAAAAAAGAGGCCGCCCCCTGGGGAAAGGGGCGGCCCGCAATCTGCGCCTCGCGGCGGGACTAGAACTTGTAGTGGACCTCGAAGCCGTAGGTGCGCGGCGGGGTCAGGTCGTAGGCCGGGGCCTGGGTGAAGCCGCCGCCGCCGACCGGGGCGGCGATCGGATAGCCGCCGGCCGCCGCGTCGTAGCCCAGGGTGTTGAAGACGTTCCGGACGTAAGCCACGAGTTCGTACTTGTCGTGGTTGCCCTGCCAGGTCGCGCGCAGATCGACCTGGTCCCAGGCCGGAGCCTCGTCATAAGCCCGCTCGAACACCGAATCCCACGACTTGTCCTTCCAGATGTAGCTGCCGGACAGGATCAGGTTCCCCGGGTCGAACCGGAAGGTGTAGTTGGCGTTGAAGGCGACCTTGTTCTTGGGCGCCTGGGGTAGCGCGTTGCCGCTGACCGCCTGGGCGCCGGTGGCCCCGATCGGCCGGGCGCCGACCGCGGTCGCGGCCGGGTCGGCCACGTCGACGAGGCAGGTGCCGGTGGCGACCCCGCCGACCAGGCTGCAGCCGGACTGGATGCGCGTGTCGTCGAAGCCGTAGACCAGGCTGAGGTTCAGGTTGTCGAGCGGATTCCAGATGGCGGTGAACTCGATGCCCTTGGAGATCGACTTCGGGATGTTGATGAATTCGGTCACGTTGACCGCGCCCACCGGCACGCCGATCGGGATCTGGGCGTCCTCGTAGTTGTAGTAGAAGGCGTCGGCGTCGAGGACGAAGTTGCCCATAGTCTTCTTGAAGCCGACCTCGAAGTCGTCGACGTGTTCCGGCAGCGCCTCGACGTTGGCGCCGATGAAGCCGGCGTTGAAGCCGAAGGCCTTGTAGCCCCGATTGTAGCGACCGTAGACCAGGGTGTCCCTGTCCGGCGTCCAGGAGATGCCGGCGGTGCCGGTGAAGGCGTCGGAGTGGTCCTTCAGGCAGCGCACGTCGTCGCCGGCGAACTTGCCGGTGGTCTGCAGCGTCGGCAGCGAGCAGACGCCCTTGCTCAGCACATTGCTGACCTGCACCGGGGTGATGTCCACAGCCGGCAGCAGCGAGCCGAGGTTCTCGGCGCTGACCGCGGCCGAGAGGTCCTGGAAGGCGATATAGCGAGCCTCTTCCTGGCCATGCTTCTCGTCGTAGGTGTAGCGCAGGCCCCCGGTGAGCTTGATCTGGTCGGTGACCTTCCAGTCGACCTGGCCGAAGACGGCGGTGGACGAGATGTGGTCCTGATAGTCCAGCACCAGATAGTTGAGGCTGGGGTTGGGGGGCGCCGGCAGGCCGGGGGCGACCGGCTGCGGCGCGCCGATCTGCGGCTGGTCCGGCTCCTGGAAGGTCTCCGGATTGTTGTCGAACTCGTCGTAGCGGTAGACGCCGCCGATCCACTGCACCGGGCTTTCATTGGTCGACGAGAAGTCCAGCTCGTGGCTCGACCAGTTCGGGTGCGCCTCATATTGGAAGATCTGCCGCGGACGCACGGTCAAGGGCGTGCAGGTCGGTGGTCCGAGCGTCGCGCACGTGCCGCCCGGCGCCAGCGGAATCTGATAGGACGTGACCGGGGAGTTGTCGTTGTTGAAGTAGGCGGTGTGCAGATTGTAGTGATACTGGCTGTATCCACCGATGTACTTCATGTCGAACCCGTCGAAGTGATGGGTCCAGTGCAGGGTGACCGTGTAGGTCGCGTTGAGCACGATGTCGGTCGGCTGCGCGTGGGCGAAGGTGCGGATGTCCCTCTGCGCCGGGTTGTCGGTCAGGCCGGGCGGAATGCCGACCACCGAGCCGGGCACGGCGCCGCCGCCGAACGGGAAGTTCGGGTTGAACACCAGCTGACCCGGCTGGGTCTCCGAGGTGTCGTAGTGGCCGGCGGTGGGGATGCCGAGCAGGCCGCCCGGGCCGCCGCGGTCGTTGTTGAACCATAGCGTATAGGCATCGAGCCAGATGTCGTTCTTGTCGTTCTTGTACTCGAGCATGGCGTCGAAATAGGGGTCGTGGCGGACGTCGCCCTCGGTCGGCCCGACCAGGTTCTTGAAGTAGCCCTGGGTCTGGTTGAGATCGTAGGCGCTGAGCCGGTAGGTCAGGCCGTTGATGCCGGGCACCGGCCCAGTGACCGTGCCCTCGATCTTGGTGTAGCCGTAGTTGCCGGCGACGATCCGGAACTCGCCGCCGAAGTCCTCCTGCGGGTGCTTCGAGAGCGTGTTGATCAGGCCGCCCACGGCGTTGCGGCCGTACAGCGTGCCCTGCGGGCCCAGCAGCACTTCCACCTGGTCGATCAGCATGTCGTCGCGGCCGACGAGGAAGGTCGAGTTGGAGAAGAAGTCGTCGTAGTAGACCGCGACCGCGGAGTCCGAGAGGTAGATGTTGTTGTTGCGGGCGAGGCCGCGCATGACCGGGCGGTCCAGCTGGCTGGAGTAGGTCAGGCCCGGCGTGAAGTTGGTCATGTCCTGGACGGTGGTGATGCCCTCGATCGCGCGCTCTCGGGCGCTGAAGGCGGTCACGGCCACCGGCACGTCCTGCAGGTTGGCCGAGCGCCGCTCGGCGGTGACCACCAGTTCCTCAATGGTGTTGCCCGCGGCGGCCGCCGCGGTCGCGGCGGGCCGCGTCTGGGCATGGGCGTTGGTGGCGATGACTGCGGCCAGCAGAGCGCTGGACGCCAGCAAAGAGCGTTTCCACGGCATTTGATTCCTCCCAGCAAATTACGTGGCGCTATTGGCTGCGCCTGTTCTGGAAGGCTGGGGCCACAACTTGGGAGCGTCAACAGCTTGAGCATAAGTTATCAGTGATAACTAACTGTAGCTCACCTAAATCGGCAGAGACGCCACAGTTTCCGTGGGGTCACTCTAAAGTCACCGTAAGCGAAGCTGCCCCCATTGTGCGCTGCGGTACTGTGACAACCTGACACAATGACCAAGATTTGGCCATGGTGTACTCAGTAAGAGTATCCCAGGATTTACAGTCTACATGCAGACCTGATTTTCGAATCTAGGAATTTCAGCAAGCGAAACGGACAGTTGCGAGATACCGATGCTACGGGGCCATAACGCGTATCGGCGGTCAAGGTTCCAACTGCAACCTCAGCGCGCGGTTCGGGGATGAGGGCGGCGGCGCCGGGGCTTCCCCACGCTGCGCCGCACGCTTAAGGAACGAGCCTCGATCTGGAGGCCCTTCATGCACCGCAAGCCCGACGGAAGCTGGGACAAGGCGAAGCTGCCCAGCCGGCACACGACGGAGGGGCCGGCGCGCGCGCCGCACCGCTCCTACTACTACGCCATGGGCCTCGGCAGCCGCGAGATCGCCCAGCCGTTCGTGGGCGTGGCGTCCTGCTGGAACGAAGCCGCGCCCTGCAACACCGCCCTGATGCGCCAGGCCAACGCCGCAGCCGCCGGCGTCAAGCGGGCCGGCGGCACGCCGCGCGAGTTCTGCACCATCACCGTCACCGACGGCATCGCCATGGGGCACGAGGGCATGCGCTCGTCCCTGGTCAGCCGCGAGGTCATCGCCGACTCCGTCGAGCTCACCATGCGCGGCCACGCCTATGACGCCCTGGTCGGCGTGGCGGGCTGCGACAAGTCCCTGCCGGGGATGATGATGGCCATGCTGCGCCTGAACGTGCCCAGCGTGTTCATCTATGGCGGTTCGATCCTTCCGGGGTCGTGGCACGGCCGCGACGTGACCGTACAGGACGTCTTCGAAGGCGTCGGCAAGCACTCGGCCGGCCAGATGAGCCTGGAAGACCTCTGCGACCTGGAACAGCACGCCTGCCCGAGCGACGGCGCCTGCGGCGGCCAGTACACCGCCAACACCATGGCCTGCGTCTCCGAAGCGATCGGCCTGGCCCTGCCGCTGAGCTCGGCGCTGCCGGCGCCCTATCTGGAGCGCGACCAGTACTGCGACGCCAGCGGCGAGGCGGTGATGCGCCTGCTTGAGCACAACATCCGGCCGCGCGACATCTGCACCCGCGAAGCCTTCGAGAACGCCGCCGTCGTGGTGGCGGCGACCGGCGGCTCGACCAACGGCGGCCTGCACCTGCCGGCCATGGCGCATGAGGCGGGGATCAGCTTCACCCTGCGCGACGTGGCCGAGATCATGAAGAGGACGCCCTACCTGGCCGACCTGATGCCGGGCGGGCGCTATCCGGCCAAGAAGATGGGCGAGGCGGGCGGCATGCCCATGCTGCTCAGGACCTTGCTGGACGAGGGCCTGATCCACGGCGACTGCATGACGGTGACCGGCAAGACCATGGCTGAGAACCTGAAGGACGTCGTCTGGCGCGACGACCAGGACGTGATCCGCCCGGCGTCGAACCCGCTGTCGCCCACCGGCGGCGTGGTGGGCCTGTGGGGCAGCCTCGCGCCCGACGGCGCCATCGTGAAGGTGGCCGGCCTCGGTCACCGCCAGCACCGTGGGCCCGCGCGGGTGTTCGACGGCGAGGAGGCCGCCTTCGCCGCCGTCGAGCGGCGCGACTACAAGGAAGGCGACGTGCTGGTGATCCGCTACGAGGGCCCCAAGGGCGGCCCCGGCATGCGCGAGATGCTGTCGACCACCGCGGCGATCTACGGCCAGGGGATCAGCGACAAGGTGGCGCTGATCACCGACGGGCGATTCTCCGGCGCCACGCGCGGCCTGTGCATCGGCCACGTGGGGCCGGAAGCCGCCGACGGCGGCCCGATCGGCCTGGTGAAGGACGGCGACATCATCGTCATCGACGCCGACGCCGGGACCATCGAGCTCGAGGTCGATCCGATCGAGCTGGAGAACCGCAAGCGCCACTTCGACCAGGAGGGGCCAAGGCCGACCAACTATGGCTCCGGCGCGCTCTGGAAGTTCGCCCGCTCGGTGGGCCCGGCGCACCTGGGGGCCGTCACCCATCCGGGCGCGGCGGGCGAGGCTCACGTCTACGCGGACATCTGATGCGGACGCCCGCGCCATGAAGACCATCGGCCTGATCGGCGGCATGAGCGCCGAAAGCACCACGGTCTACTACCAGGCGCTGAACCGGCTGGCGCGCGAGCGGCTGGGCGGCATCCATTCGGCGGAGCTGGTGATCCGCTCGGTGGACTTCGCCCCCATCGCGGCGCTGCAGGCGGCGGACGACTGGGCGGCGACCGGAGCCATCCTGGCGGGCCACGCCCAGGCGCTGGAAGCGGCGGGCGCCGAGGCGATCCTGATCTGCGCCAACACCATGCACCTGAACTACGACCAGGTGGCCGCCGGCGTCGGCGCGCCGGTGATCCACATCGGCGACGCGACGGCTGAGGCCCTGAAGGCGCGGGGCGTGACCAAGACCCTGCTGCTCGGCACCCGCTACACCATGGAAAAGCCGTTCTACGCCGAGCGGCTGGCGGCCATGGGCATCGAGACCGCGATCCCGGAAAAGGCCGAGCGCGAGCGGCTGCACGCGATCATCTACGAGGAGCTGATCGTAGGCGTGATCAAGCCGGCCTCGCAGGCGCAGGTGCTGGCGATGATCCGGGCGGGCCTCGCCGCCGGCTGTGACGGCGTGGCCTTCGCCTGCACCGAGATCGGCCTGCTGCTGGACGTCGACGCCATGCCGGCGCCCACCGTCGACACCGCCATCGCCCACTGCGAAGCGGCGATGGATTTCGCGCTGGGCTAGAGGCCACGACGGCGCAAGACTGCCTTAGCGGAGGGGGCGGCATGCGGACGATCCAACAGAACCGGCGGGACTTCCTGGGGTATGCGGGCGCGAGCCTCGGCGCGCTTGCGGCCGGCGGCGCCTGGGCGGCGGAGGCCCCGGACCTGATCGTCACCAACGCCAACGTCCTGACGGTCGATGCGAAACAGCCGCGCGCCCAGGCCTTCGCGGTCAGGGGCGGCCGGTTCCTGGCGGTGGGCTCGAATGCTGAGATCAAGGCTCATGCCGGGCCGCGCGCCCAGGTCTTCGACGCGGCCGGCGGAACGATCGTCCCGGGCTTCATCGACAGCCACAACCACGCGCCGGGCGAGGTGCTGCAGTTCGACGTGCTGGTGGGCAACCCTTACGAGGTGGAGTTCGTCACCATCGACTCCATCGTGGGCAAGCTGAAGGCCAAGGCCCAGACCCTGCCGCCGGACACCTGGGTCGAAGGCTTCTTCTTCGACGACACCAAGGTGAAGGACGGCCGGCTGATCAATCGCCACGACCTGGACCGGGTCTCGACCACCCAGCCGGTGGTGGTGCGCCATCGCGGCGGCCACACCTCGTTCTACAATTCCAAGGCGCTGGAGATGGCCGGTGTCGGCAAGGCCACGCCCAACCCGCCCGGCGGCACCTTCGACCATGGCCCGGACGGGGAGCTGACCGGCCGGGTCACCGACCGTGCGACGGTGGTCTTCGCCCGGGTTGGCAAGCGCGAGACCTTCTCGCCGGAGGAGCGGGCGAGACGGGCGCGAGACGGCGTCGCCTTCATCTCGAAACAGTTCGTCCGCTACGGCCTGACCAGCGTCTGCCACGAGGGCGGCGATCTTGCCGCCATCCAGGACATTCGCGCCGACGGCAAGCTCCTGCACCGGATCAGCTACGAGCCCCAGGGCGAGGGGCTGGAAGCGATGATCCGCGCCGGCCTGGAGACCGGCTTCGGCGACGACTGGATCAAGCTGGGCGCCTCGGCCGAGCATGTGGTCGACGGCTCGTTCTCCGAGCGGACCCTGGCCATGAGCCGGCCCTATCCCGGCGTCTCGCCGCCCTACTACGGCAACCTCACCGAGACCCAGGATGTGCTGAACGCCTGGATCGAGCGGGTCCATCGGGCCGGCATCGACGTCAACTGCCACGCCAACGGCGACGTGGCGATCGGCAATGTGCTGACCGCCGTCGAGCGGGCGCAGAAGCTGTTCCCGCGCCCGAACGCGCGGCCGAAGATCACCCACTGCACCCTGGTCAACCCCGGCCTGATCGCCCGCATCAAGGCGGCGAACGTGGTCCCGGCGGCCTTCTCGACCTACGCCTACTACAACTCCGACAAGTTCCCGTTCTACGGCGAGGACATCATCAGGAACGCCATGGCCTTCCGCGACTTCCTGGACGCCGGCGTGCCGGTCTGCGCGGGGTCGGATTTCAGCCCCGGGCCGTTCTCGCCGCTGATGGCGCTGCAGGCCATGGTCACGCGCAAGGGCTGGGACGGGAAGACCTGGGGCGCCAACCAGAAGATCAGCGTCGAGGAGGCCTTGCGGGTGAACACGCTGAACGGCGCCTTCGCCACCCATGAGGAGCAGCTCAAGGGCTCGATCACGCCTGGCAAGCTGGCGGACTTCGTGGTGCTGGCGCAGGACCCCCACGCCGTGGACCCGGACAAGATCAAGGACATCAGGATCGTCCGCACGGTCGCCGGCGGGCGAACGGTCTACGAAGCCTAGGACGGCGGCGGCGGCCAGTTGGCCTCGGCCGCGCGCTTGTAGGCGGGGCGCTCGGAAAGGCGCGCGTTGTAGGCCTCGAGCACCGGGCGGCCGGAAACCCGGCCGGCGAACATCGCCACCGACAGGATCGCGCCCACCGCCACGTCGGCGGCGCTGAACCCATCGCCCAGCAGCCAGGGACCAGGCGAAAGCGCGCTCTCCAGCGCCCCCAGCGCGGTGTCACAATCACCCCAGCCGACACCGGACGGATCCAGCGCCTGCTCGCGCATATAGATGGCGGGCTCCAGGACGGCGGTGGCGAACACCGCCCAGCGCAGATAGGGCCCGCGCCGCGGATCGTCGGGGGCCGGCGCCAGGCTCCCCAGTCCGTAGCGGTCGGCGAGGTAGAGGCAGATGGCGGTGGTCTCGGTCACCACCACGCGATCGTCGGTGAGGGCCGGCACCTTGCCCATGGGATTGAGCTTCAGGAACCGCGGCGACTTCTGGTGGCGTTTGCGCAGGCTGACCTCCGTCACCCGGTAGGGCAGGGCCAGTTCTTCCAGGATCCAGCGGGCCGTGAAGGTGCGGCTGTAGATCGAGCCATAGAGGACGATCTCGCCCATCGCCTAGAGCCGCAGGCTGCGGATTTCGTCTTCTTCCTCGTCGTCCTCTTCGGCCTCCGCCGCGTCCCACGGCGCAAGCTCGTGCGCCGCTTCCTCGTCGTGGTCGTGGTCGTGCTCCTGGTCGTGGGCGGCCGCCGCTTCGTCATCGTCCTCGTGGGCGAGGCGGGCGAAGAGCGGGGTGAGCGAACTTTCGCCGGCGGGGCGGGCCGGCGGCTCGGGCTCCTGTGCGATCGCCGCCGCGGGCGCGGCAGGGCGCGCCACCGCGGCGCGGGAGGGGCTGATCGGTCGGCGCAGCAGGGCCTCGATGCGGGCGAGCCAGCGGTTGGCCTCGGC
>NZ_DASYAF010000172.1:0-45732 GCF_036501465.1 Phenylobacterium sp. | reverse complement strand
CCCTACCGCTCCTCGGCCGAACGAACCCAGGCCGTCGCAGCCTGGACCGACGCCTACAACCTCGATCGCCCACACTCCGGCATCGCAGGCCTCACACCCTGGCAGCGTGTGAACAACCTTCTTGGAAACGACATCTAGGCGTCGGCCAGCGCCCGCTTGCCGACCATCCGCTCCAGGCGGCCGTTGATGATCTCTTCGGCCTCGCGGACGATGCGGTGGATGAGCTCGGCGCAGGTGGGAATGTCGTGGATCAGGCCCTGGACCTGGCCCGCCGACCAGATGCCGTGGTTCTGGTCGCCGTCCTCGAAGACCACGCGGCCGCGCACGCCGGCCACCAGCTCGCGCACCTGCTCGAAGGTCGCGCCTTCCTTTTCCATGGCCACCACCTGGTCGGAGACGTCGTTCTTCGCCACGCGGCTGGTGTTGCGCATGGTGCGGAAGATCAGGTTGGTGGCGCGCTCGTCGTTATCGACGATCTGCTGCTTGATCTGCTCGTGGATCGGGCTCTCGACGGTGGCCATGAAGCGGGTGCCCATGTTGATGCCGTCGGCGCCCAGGGCCAGCGCCGCCACCAGGCCGCGCGCGTCGCCGAAGCCGCCGGAGGCGATCATCGGGATCTTCACCTTGTCGGCCGCCGCCGGGATCAGGATCAGCCCGCCCACGTCGTCCTCGCCCGGATGGCCGGCGCATTCCAGGCCGTCGATGGAGATGCCGTCGACACCCATCCGCTCGGCCGAGAGCGCGTGGCGCACCGAGGTGCACTTATGCAGCACCTTGATGCCGTGTTTCCTGAACTCGTCGACGTGTTCCTGCGGCTTGTTGCCGGCGGTCTCGACGATCTTCACCCCGGCCTCGATGATCGCCTGGCGGTATTCGGCGTAGGGCGGGGGCTTGATGGCCGGCAGGATGGTCAGGTTCACGCCGAACGGCTTGTCGGTCAGGCTCCGGCAGCGGGCGATCTCCTCGGTCAGCTTCTCCGGCGTCGGCTGGGTGAGCGCGGTGATGAAGCCCAGGCCCCCGCCGTTGGCGACCGCGGCCACCAGCTCGGCGCGGCCGACCCACTGCATGCCGCCCTGCACCACGGGATGCTCGATCCCGAAGGTCTCGGTGAACCGCGTCTTGAGCGCCATGGATCGCCCCTCCAAACAGTTGTTTGGACAACACTCAACCCGCAGACGCGACGTCAGGCAATAGGCGTCGAGACCCGGGGTTCAGCGGCGCTTGGGCTGGAACAGCTCGACGAGGTTGCCGGAGGGGTCCAGCACCAGGGCCTGGTCGCCGCCGACGCCTGTGATCAGGTCGCCGCGGAAGCGCCGGCCCGCGGCCTTCAGGCGCGCCATCGAAGCCGGCAGGTCGTCCACCACCAGCTGCAGGCGGTTCCAGCCGCCGGGGGTCGGCGCCATGCCGTCCACGCTCTGGCCCCCGCCACCGGCGGCGCTCGGCGAGCTCAGGTAGAGAGAGACCCCGTCGCGGGAGAGCGCCGCGAAGCTCGGGGCCGGATGCATGTCCAGCTGAAAGCCGAGGTCGTCGCGGTAGAAGCCGATCGCCGCCTCCACGTCATCGACGATATAGCGAAACGCGATCCCGACCATGTGGCGTCTCCCGAGTGGCGGGCTACTGCAGGCCCGCCCGGCCGATGGCGTAGAAGCGCTGGGCGCGTTGCTTGCGCAGTTCGTCCGGCGTCAGGCCGTCCAGCGCCGCCAGCTCCTCCTCCACCGCGTCGCCGACCGCCTTCATGGCCGCTTCCGGGTCGGAGTGGGCGCCGCCGGGCGGTTCGGGAATGATCCGGTCGACGATCTTCATCGCCAGCAGGTCCTGGGCGGTGATCTTCATCGCCTTGGCCGCCTCTTCGGGCGTGCGCGCGCCGCGCCAGAGGATGGAGTTGCAGCCCTCCGGCGGGATCACCGAATAGACCGCGTGCTCGAGGATCAGCACGCGCGAGCCGCAGGCGATGCCCAGCGCCCCGCCCGAGCCGCCCTCGCCGGTGACGATGGCCACCATGGGCACGCCCAGCAGCAGGCTCATCTCGGTCGACCGCGCGATCGCCTCGGCCACCCCGCGCTCCTCCGAGGCGATGCCCGGATAGGCCGCGGTGGTGTCGACGAAGCTCACCACCGGCAGCTTGAACCGCTCGGCCAGCTCCATGAGCCGGATCGCCTTGCGGTAGCCCTCGGGCCGGGCGTAGCCGAAGTTGTGCTTCACGCGGGTGACGGTGTCGCGGCCCTTCTCGTTGCCCATGACCACCACCGGACGGCCCCGGAAGTGGCCCAGGCCGCCCATGATCGCCTGGTCGTCGGCGAAGGTGCGATCGCCCTTCAGCTCCACGAACTCGTCGATCAGGCCGGCCGCATAGTCCACGAAGTGCGGCCGGTCGGGATGGCGGGCCACCTGCACCTTCTGCCAGGCGTCGAGATGGGAATAGGCCTCGCGGCGCATGTCCTGGGCGCGGGCGCGCAGGGCCTCGATCTCGGCGTCGAAATTCCCCTGGCCCGAGGTTTCCGACAGCTTGGACAGTTCCTCGATCTTGGTCTCGATGTCGGCGATCGGCCGCTCGAATTCGAGGTAGTGCGCGGCCATCCGAAACCTGAGTCCTCTGCCGTGGAAGCGGAGCCGGAAACTAGGCGGGATGGCGCCGCGTCACAAGAGCGCGGGCCCGAGGGCCACGGTTCCCATCATCAACCGCGGCCGTGGCAACCGTCGGCGCCCTGAGGGGTTCCACCCGCCGGGATGCGCAGCCTTAAGGCGCCGACACCGCCTTGCGCGTCCGAGGAGAAACCGGAGACCCGAGATGACCACTTACCTCAAGACCGCCGCGAAGGTCGGCATGGCCTCGGTCCTGGCGCTGTCCACAGCGCTTTCGACCGCCCCCGCCTTCGCCCAGCAGCCGCAGTACCCGCCGCAGGACTACCAGCGCGACCCGCAGAACGGGCCGCCGCCCGGGCCGTCCTACCAGCCGGCCCCTGGGTACCAGCAGCAACAGCAGCAGTACCAACAGGACCAGCAGAACTATCAGGCGCGCAAGGACGCCTACGACGCGCGGAAAGACGCCTATGACGCGCGGCGCGACGCCTATGAGGTGAGCCGCGCCGACTACCAGGCCGCCCGTCGCGCCTATGACCACCGCCGCGCCGCCTGGGAACGCGCCCGCGCCGACTATGACGCCCGCTACGGCTACGGCGCCTACATCCGCGTCTACGGCCCGGCGCCGGTTTGGGACGTCGCCCGCTATGGCCCCTATGACGGGCCGGTCTATGCCGACCGCTACGGCCGCGCGAGCGCCTATGTCGCCCCGCCGCCGGTCGCCGTGGCCTGCCGCAACGACCACTCCGGCGCCACCGCCGGCGCGATCCTTGGCGCGATCGCCGGCGCGGCGCTCGGCTCGAACCTGTCGGCGGCCGGCCGGCACACCGAGAACTCCGTCCTGGGCGGCGTGATCGGCGGCGGCGTCGGCGCGGCCATCGGCAATGCGCATGACAAGTACAAGTGCGACAGCCGCGGCCCCTATTTCTCGTACAACGACACCATCGCCTATCGCGAGGACCCGGGGTTCCGCAGCGGCCGCTACGACTATGCCTACTACGAGCGGATGCACTGCCGTCTGGCGGCGGCGCCGGTGGACCGCGACGGCCGCGACTATCGCTATGTGCGCGTCTGCCCCGACGCCGACGGCCGCTACCGGGTCACCGGCTAGAGCTGCAGCCTAAGCCTCCTTGGCGCGCGTGCGCGTGGCCTAAGCCTCCTTGGCGCGCTTGCGCGTGGCCTAAGCCTCCTTGGCGCGCTTGCGCGCCAGGGGGTGCTTGCTGGCCACCACCTCGGCCAGCCGGTCGGAGGCGACGTGGGTGTAGATCTGCGTCGTGCCGATGTCGGCGTGGCCGAGCAGGGTCTGCACGACCCGCAGGTCCGCGCCGCCTTCCAGCAGGTGGGTGGCGAAGGCGTGGCGCAACACGTGCGGACTGACGCGGGCCGGGTCGATGCCCGCGTCGGCGGCGGCCTCGTCCAGAAGCTGGGCGAAGCGGCGCGGCGTCAGCCGCCCGCCCTTGCCGCGTGACGGGAAGAGCCAGGGGTTGGCCCCCAAGCCTGTTTTTGGGTCGCCCTTGGGCAGGAAACCCGGGCGGACTTCCAGATAGGCCTTCACCGCCGCGCGGGCGGCGGCGTTCAGCGGCGCGAGGCGCTCCTTGCCGCCCTTGCCCTTGACGATGAGATAGGCCGGGTCGCGCGCCAGGGCCGCCAGGGTCAGGCTGGTGAGCTCGGAGATGCGCAGGCCCGAGGCGTAGGCCAGCTCCACCATGCAGGCCAGCCGCAAGCCCCCCGCGCCATCTGCCCCGTCCTGCCCGTCGCGGGCGGCGGCGGCGGCGATCAGCCGGTCGACCTCGGCGCGGCTCAGCACCTTCGGCAGCGACCGGCCCTTCTTCGGCGCCTCCACGCGGCGCGAGGGATCGTCGGCCCGCCAGCCTTCGCCCAGCACGAAGCGGTAGAACTGGCGCACGGCGGCCCGGCGCCGCGAGGCGGTGGCGGGGGAAAGGCCGCGCACGCCGAGATCGGTGAAATAGGCCTCGATGTCGCCGGCCGCGGCGCTGGAAAGGTCGCCGCCGCGCCCGGCCAGGAAGCCCGCGGCGTCGGCGAGGTCGCGGGCGTAGGCGGTGAGCGTGTTCCTGGCCGCCGCGCGCTCGACCGACATCATCTCCAGGAAGGCCTCGGCCCAGGCCGGGCCCCGATGACCGTCCCCGGGCCCGCTCATTTCAGGCTCAGCAGCCCTTCGAGGGCGAAGGCGCGGGCTTCCGGCTCCAGTCCGACCAGGTGCAGGGCGCGCACGATGCGGATGCGGTCGCCGATGGCCGGACCGGCCGGGCCGGCGTCGGCGCAGGCCCACAGCGCGAGCAGCGCCGCCTCGCCCGCCAGCTTGCGGTCGGCGGCGGCGTCGAGGGCGATATTGCGGCCCACCGGGGCGCGGCCTTCCGGCACGGCCCAGTCCTCCAGCTGGTCGCTGGCGTTGGCGGCGGAAAGGTCGCCCAGGGCCATGATCAGCAGCGCCGCCGAGGCCGCGCGGTTCGGCGCCTTGGGCGTATTGGCGATGCCGTTCATCACCGACATGAACGCCCCGTAGGTCACCGGCTTGCCGTCGACGATCTGCTGGACCGCCGGGGCGATGTCGGGACCGAAGGCGGCGGGATCGAAGGTCGGCGGCTCGGGATCGCCCTTGGAGAGGGCCGCGGCCACCTCCGGCGCGGGCTTGCCGGCGTCGACGTCGAGGCCGAGGCTGCGGGAGAGCGCCAGGTCCAGGCCGTTGCGCAGGCTGGCCGCGCCGGGGTTGCCGACGCCGGAGATCTTGGCGCTCATCAGCCGGCCGAAGACCGGGTCGCGCGCCTGGGTCTGGGCGAGGTCGAAGGTGAGCTGGGCCTGGTCGGTGTGGCCGGCGAGCGCCTGGCAATAGGTGCGCAGGCGCAGCCAGTAGACATCGTCGCGGCCGGACCCCAGGCCCTGGGCCACGGTGCAGGCGCGCGCGTCGTCGCCGGCCAGCAGCGCGCTTTCCGCCGCCGCGTGGGCGAGGTCGGCGTTGCGGTCGATGCCCGGGGCGCGCGAGAGGATGGCGGCGGCCGCGCGCGGATCGCCTTGGACGAGCAGCGCCTCGGCGCGGGCGGCGACCACGCCGGGGTCGTCGCCGATCCCGGCCGGGCCGGGCGCGCCGGTGGCCAGCACGCGCCGGGCCAGCGCCGCGCCGGCCGGCGACAGCGTCTTGGTCGCCAGCAGCGGCAGCACGGCCTTGACCGTCTTGGCCGAGGCGCCGCGCCACAGCGTCGCCGGCAGGCCGGTGTCGCGCCCCGGGGTGGTGAAGGCGTCGGGGGCGGCCAGCGTCGTCACCTCCACGCCCGGCGGCCGCGGCGCGGTCTGGGCGGGCGGCGGCGGGGCCGGCGGCGTCTCGGAGGGCGCGGTGGCGATCGGCGGCGGCGGTTGGGCGGCGTCCTGCGCGCGGCCGGCGCCCGCCGACGCCAGGGCCAGGGCCAGGGCCAGGATCGGGGCGACCACCATCAGGGCGAGGCGCAGGGAGCGACGCAAGATCTGAGTCATCGGGCCGATCATAGCGAGCGCGCGAAGTTGGCGCGAGGGCGCGCCCTCGTGTAGACCCCCCGTGGTCATCTGAGGCCGTCCATGGACCGCTATGCACCGCTGCGCCGCCGCACCATCGCCCTCGTCGGCCTGATGGGCGTGGGAAAGTCGAGCGTGGGCAAGCGCCTGGCCGGCGCGCTCAACCTGCCGTTCCGCGACACCGACGCCGAGGTGGAGGCCGCGGCCGGCCGCTCGATCTCCGACATCTTCGCCGACCTGGGCGAGTCCGCTTTCCGCGAGGGCGAGCGCCGGGTGATCGCGCGCCTGCTGGACCAGGAGCCGCATGTGCTGGCCACCGGCGGCGGCGCCTTCATGAACGAGCAGACCCGCGCCTTGATCAAGTCGCAGGCGATCTCGGTGTGGCTGAAGGCCGACCTGGACGTGCTGGCCCGGCGCGTGTCGCGCAAGGACACCCGCCCGCTGCTGGTCGGCAAGGACCCGCTAGAGGTGCTGCAGGTCCAGGCCGCCGCCCGCTACCCCGCCTATGGCGAGGCCGACGTGGTGGTGGAGACCGGCGACGCGGCCCATCAGGTCACCGTCGAACAGGTGCTCGCCGCGCTCAGCGCCCACTTGGCCCAATCCGCATCCCCCGTCCCGGCGCCGGGAGTTCCGAGCCCATGAGCCGAGCGATTCTGGTGGGGCTGGGCCCGCGCAGCTATCAGGTGCGGGTGGGCAGCGGCCTGATCGACGCGGCCGGCGAGGCCATCGCGCCCCTGATGAAGCGCCGCCGCACCGCCATCGTCAGCGACGAGACCGTCTGGGGCCTGCATGGCGCGCGGCTGATGGGCGCGCTGACCCGGGCCGGGATCGCCGCCACGCCGATCGTCGTGCCGCCGGGCGAGCAGACCAAGAGCTTCGAGGGCCTGGCCGAGATCACCGACCGGCTGCTGGCGCTGGAGCTCGACCGCGGCGACGTGATCGTGGCGTTCGGCGGCGGCGTGGTGGGCGACCTCGCCGGCTTCGCCGCGGCGATCTACAAGCGCGGCATCGACTTCGTGCAGATCCCCACGACCCTGCTGGCCCAGGTGGATTCCTCAGTGGGCGGCAAGACAGCCATAGACACCCCGCGCGGCAAGAACCTGGTGGGCGCCTTCCATCAGCCCCGGCTGGTGCTGGCCGACCTCGATGTGTTGTCGAGCCTGCCCGAGCGCGAGATGCGCTGCGGCTACGCCGAGGTGATCAAATATGGCCTGCTGGGCGACTTCGGCTTCTTCGAGTGGCTGGAGGCCAACGGCGCCGCGGTGCTGGCGCGCGAGCCGCAGGCCCTGGCCCACGCGGTGGCGCGTTGCGTGGCGATGAAAGCCGAGATCGTCGAGCAGGACGAGACCGAGCAGGGCCGCCGCGCGCTGCTCAACCTCGGCCATACCTTCGGCCACGCCCTGGAGGCCGAGACCGGCTACGGCACGGCCCTGCTGCACGGCGAGGGCGTGGCGGCCGGCATGGGGCTGGCCTTCCGCTTCTCCGCCGCCCAGGGCCTGTGCGAGGCGCAGGAGGCGGCGCGCGCGTCCGCCGCCATCGCCGCGGCCGGCCTGCCCACCCGGCTCGCCGAGATCAGCGCCGAGCCGTTCGCCGCCGAGCGGCTGGTTCGCCACATGGCCCAGGACAAGAAGGCGCAGGCCGGGCGGCTGACCTTCATCCTGGCGCGCCGGCTGGGCGAGGCCTTCGTGGCGAAGGACGTCGACGCCGAGGCCGTCGCCGCCTTCCTGAAGAGCGAGGGAGCCGTCTGATGGCCGCGCTGATGGCGCTGGCGCCCATCGTGTTCGGCCTGTTGGCCGCCTCGGCGCTGTTCTCCGCCGCCGAGACGGCGATGACCGGCGCCAGCCGCGCGCGCATGCACCAGCTGGAGCGCGACGGCGACCGCGCCGCGCACCGCGTCAACCGCCTGCTGGGCGACCGCGAGATGATGATCGGCGCGGTCCTGCTGGGAAACAACATCTTCAACATCCTGGCCACCGAGCTGGCGAGTTCGGTGTTCGCCAAGGTGATCCCCGGCGCCTGGGGCGTGGCGGCCGCCACGGCGGTGATGACGGTGCTGATCCTGGTCTTCGCCGAGATCCTGCCCAAGACGCTGGCGATCCTGCGCTCCGACGACATCGCCCGCCTGCTGGCCTTCCCCACCTATCTGGTGGTGCGGCTGTTCGGGCCGATCATCTTCGGCGTGCAGTACGTGATCCGCGGCACGCTGAAGCTGTTCGGGGTGCACCTGGGCATGGAGATGGACGTGCTGGCCGCCCACGAGGAGATCCGCGGCGCCGTCGAATACCACCACGCCGAGGGCCTGGTGGAGAGCCACGACCGCTGGATGCTGGGCGGGGTGCTGGACCTGGCCGAGATGGACGTCGGCGAGGTGATGGTCCACCGCAACGCCATCGCCACCATCGACGCCGACCAGACCCCGGCCCAGATCGTCGACGACATCCTGCAGAGCGGCCACAGCCGCGTGCCGCTCTATCGCGACGAGCCGGAGAACATCGTGGGCGTGCTGCACAACAAGGACCTGCTGGCCGCCATCGCCGAGGCGGGCGGGCGGATCGAGGCGGTGGACATGGCCGCCATCATCCGCGAGCCCTGGTTCATCCCCGAGACCACCAGCCTGAAGGATCAGCTCGCCGCCTTCCTGAAGCGGCGCATCCACTTCGCCCTGGTGGTGGACGAGTACGGCGCCCTGCAGGGCCTGGTGACCCTGGAGGACATCCTCGAGGAGATCGTGGGCGAGATCGAGGACGAGCACGACGTCGCCATGGCCGGGCTGCGCCCCGCCGACGACGGCTCGGTGCTGGTGGACGGATCTCTGACGATCCGAGACCTGAACCGCGCGATGAACTGGGACCTGCCGGACGACGAGGCGGTGACGGTGGCCGGCCTGTTGATCCACGAAGCGCGGCGGATTCCCGAGTCCGGCCAGAGCTTCCATTTCCATCACCACCGGATCTCGGTCTTGGAGCGCAAGGCCAACCGGATAACCCGCCTGCAGATCTGGCCGCGCGACGAACGCCAGGACGACTAGGCCTTAGCGCATGTGGTTTGCCAGGAGCGCGATACGCGTCATGATGGCGCCCGTGCAATTGGGGGACGAAGTGCGCGGCGGCGGCGTCCCCGCATCGCTGCGAGCGGGCGCCGGGAGATCTTCCGAATGAGCGAGCTAGCCGATCTGAAGGGCCTGCGCGTCCTGGTGGTCGAGGACGAGATGATGGTCTCGATGCTGATCGAGGACATGCTGAGCGATCTCGGCTGCACCGTGGTGGGCCCCGCCTCGCGCCTGGACGAGGCGATCGACCTGGTGAAGAGCTCGACCATCGACTGCGCGGTGCTGGACGTGAACCTGGGCGGCCAGCCGATCTTCCCGGTGGCCGACCTGCTGCGCGAGAAGGGCGCCCCTTTCGCCTTCGCCACCGGCTATGGGGATGCGGGCCTGCGCGAGGCGGACCGGGGCACGCCGGTCCTGCAGAAGCCCTTCCGCGAAGGCGACCTGGCCCGCGTGCTGGGCGAACTGCGCGCCAGGGTCGGTTAGAGACGGTCGGCTAGAGGGGGTCGGCTAGAGGTAGCTGAGCGCCGAACTCCAGCTTGTCGCCAGCAGGGTCAGCGCCCCCGCCAGCGTGGCCAATGGCAGTATCAGTTTCACGTCCCGTCTCCTGAAATCTCGAAAGCCTCGCTTTCAAGACACCCGAGATAGGTACGATCCGACACGGCGTTAGACGCGGGCGGCGAAGAACTGTCGTTCCCTTCTGGAACAAGTCCCCGAAAACCAGGAGACCAAGGACGGGTTCCGACCCATTGCCGTCCTTTGAGGAGTCCGCCTAAGGTCGCTCCGGGGCTGGCCCGTTCGGAATCCGCAGGGGAATCGGGTCGATGGAAGCGTTGGCGGACGAACGCCCCAAGCTGGTCTGGTTGATGGGCTTCACCAACGCGACCTACGGCTTCGCCTACGCCGTTGTCCTGGTCACCATCCCCCAGTTGCTGGCGGCGCGCGGGGTGGCTGAGCCTGTGATCGCCGGCCTCACCGGCCTGGCGACCGCGATGGCGCTGGCCACGTTTGCAATCGCCCCGATTCTCGACACGCTGGTGAGTCGCCGCACATGGACGGTCGCACTGGCCCTCGGGTCGGCGGCGCTGACCTTCCTCGTGCTGGCGATGCCGAAGGCGAGCTCGATGCTCGCCCCGGTCCTGGCCATCGATGCGCTGGTCATCAGCCTCTACAACGCCGCGATCGGCGGGTGGCTGGGCGCGGGTCTGCCCAAGAGCTGCGATGCGACGATCGGGACCTGGTTCGCCATCGGCAACTCGTTCGGATTCGGGTTGGGAGCGGTCTCCCAGTACTGGCTCATGACGCACCTGCCGACGACGTTCGGCGCCGCGGCGATCGCCGGTCTCGCCTTGGCGCCGCTGGCCATCATCCGGTTCTTTCCAGCCGCCGACGCCGGCCGCAAGGCGGTGCGCGAAAGCTTCAAGAGGCTCGCCGTCGACGTCGCGCAGCTGGCGCGCCGGCCCCAGGTCCTGCGCATCATCCTGATGTTCGCCCTGCCATGCGCCGCCTTCACCCTGACCAACGCCTTCGGCGGGATCGGCCGGGATTTCCACGCCTCGGACAGCCTGGTCGACGTGGCCAATGGCGTCGGCGCGACCCTCATCGGCCTTGTCGCTTCGCTCGCCGCGCGCCAGTTGCTGCGGCGCGCGCCCGCGCCGCTGGCCTATCTGGGGGTCGGCAGCCTCGGCGCCGCCTTCACCCTGTCGTTGCTCGCGCTGCCGCGCACGCCGGCCACCTATCTCCTGGCGGTGATCGGCGAGAACGCGGCGCAGAGCGTCGCCCAGGTCTCGCAGAATGCGATCATCTTCCGGTCCATCCAGGAGGGGAGTCCGCTCGCCTCCAGCCAGTTCGGCCTGCTGGGCACGGCCGCGGTGCTGCCCTACGCCTACATGCAGATGCTCGACGGCTACGGCTACAAGCTCGCCGGTGACGTCTCCGGATCGTTCCTGATGGACGCGCTGGTCAGCCTCACCGCCTGTGCGCTGCTGGCCCTGCCGGTGCTGGGCTGGCTGCGCGCCGGCCGGCTGGAAACGGCGGCCGTTCCGGAGAAGCTGGCGGTCTAGCGGGCCGAGGTCCCCTTCCGACATTGCGGACATCCGGGCCGTCGAACCGCGGTCGGACCCTAGAACGCGCGTTTGGCGGGCGGCGTCCTAAGCTTGCACTGGCCGCGAACATCCATGCCGGCTCCGGACGTATTCTTGACTGCGACCGAGAGATCAACTCGGTTGAAGGTGTAGGTTGTGAGGAGTTGATTTCTGAATACGACCCGGTCTGGCGTAAACGCCGCCCGAAACGTAGGAGTATAGGTCCCTGGACCGGTATAGGTGATCGTCCCCGCCTGTTCATTGAGCGTGTAGTCTTCTTCTTCAGGCATATCCGGGCTCGAAAACAAACAGACCAGATAGACGGGCGCCGCCAGTACGGCAGTCGGCGCCGCGATGAACGCCATCGACGAGGCCAGAACGGCGAAGCTTGCGAGTTTCATATCCCCCTCCGATCGTGGGCGCGGAGCGCCGAGCTTATCCGGCATTTCCCAGGCGGACAGCCTGCCGCCGACTGAGCGTTACAAACGACGAGGTCGCCGGCCCCGCAGCAAGGCGACTCCCCGCCAATCGCCGACCTCCATCGGGTCCGCCGATCGAGGCCCGCTATCCCCCCGCCGCGATGATCCCCGCCAGCAGCTTGTCGGGGGTGATCGGGTAGTCGCGCACGCGCACGCCACAGGCGTTGTAGATGGCGTTGGCCACCGCGGCGCCGGCGCCGGAGATGCCGAGTTCGCCGACGCCCTTGATGCCCATGGGATTGGCCTTGTCGTCCACCTCGTCGAGCATGATGGCGTCGAGTTCGCCGATGTCGGCCTGCACCGGCACCAGGTAGCTCGCCAGGTCCTGGTTGATCAGCGAGCCGTAGCGCGGGTCCGGCGCATTGCCCTCGGTGAGCGCCGAGCCCACGCCCCAGATCATCCCGCCGGTGAGCTGACTGCGCGCGGTCTTCCAGTTGAGGATGCGGCCGGCGGCGAAGACGCCCAGCATGCGCCGGGTGCGGACCTCCCCGGTCACCGGGTCGACGCCGACCTCCACATAGTGGGCGCCGTAGGTGTGCGAGCTCCACTGGCTGGCGTCGGCGGCCGGGCGCACCTCGCCATCGGCGGTGAGGCCGTCGGGGCGGTTGCGGCCGATCAGGTCGGCCAGCCGCTCGGAGCGGTTGCCGATGGCGACGACGCCGTCCTGGAAGACCACGGCCCCAGCCGGCCCGCCATAGAGCGGCGAGGCCGGATCGTTCGCCGCCAGCTCGGCGATCGCCGTCCTGAGGTTCATGCCCGCGTCCAGCGCCGCCGACCCCGCGGTCGCCGCGCCGAACTGGCCGCCGGAGCCCGGCGCGGGCGGCAGCTCGGAATCGCCGATCTCCACGCGCACGTCGGCCAGCGGCACGCCCAGGGTCTCGGCGGCGATCTGGGCCAGCACGGTGTAGGTGCCGGTGCCGATGTCGGTCATCCCCTGGCGCACGGTGACCACGCCCTGCGCGTCCACCGTGAAGCTGGCCTTGGCGGGCAACAGGAAGTTGCCGCGGATCGCCGCGGCCGTGCCCATCCCCACCAGCCAGCGGCCGTCGCGCTCCCGGCCGGGAATCGGGTTGCGCCGGTCCCAGCCGAACATCTGGGCGCCTTCGCGGAAACAGCGGACGAGCTGGCGGATGGAGAACGGCTTGCCGGTCTCCGGATCGCTCTGCGGCTCGTTCAGGATGCGCAGCTCAACGGGATCCATGCCGAGCTTTTCCGCCAGCTCGTCCATGGCCACTTCCAGGCTGAGCGTGCCGGAGGCCTCGCCGGGGGCGCGCATGGCGCTGGCCACCGGCAGGTCCAGCCGCACCAGGCGATGGCCGGTCAGGCGGTTGGGCGCCGCATAGAGGCTGCGGGCGAAGTTCGACGCGTGCTCGGTGAAATTGCCGCGCCGGTCGCAGTGGGTGGTGGTCATCAGCGACAGGGCGGTGAGCCGCCCGTCCGGGGTCGCGCCCAGGCGCACGCGGATCTCGGTGGCCGGGCGGTGGACGGTGCCGTGCATCATCTGCTGGCGGGAGAAGGCGATCTTCACCGGCCGGCCCAGTTCCCGGGCGGCCAGCGAGGCCAGCACCAGGTCCTCGTAGAAGGAGCCCTTGCCGCCGAAGCCGCCGCCGACGTAGCGGGTGAGCAGGCGCACCTGCTTGTGCGGCATCATCAGGGTCTCAGCCAGCGAGTTCTGGGCGAAGCGCACCATCTGCACCGAGGTGTGGACGGTCAGCTGCTCGCCCTCCCACCAGGCCGTGGTGGCGCAGGGCTCCATCTGGCAGTGGTTCTGCAGCGGCGTCTTCCAGACGTCGTCGACGGTGACCGGGGCGGCGGCGAAGGCGGCCTCGAAGTCGCCGATCTCGACGTCGGACTCGCCGGGCGGCTGGACCGCTTCGGCGTGGTGCTGGGCGAGGACCACCGCCTTGGGGTCCTCGGCGTATGACAGCCGCACCAGGGCCGCGGCGGCCTGGGCGTTCTCCAGGGTGTCGGCGACCACCACCGCCACCTGCTGGCCGAAGTAGTGGACCTGGTCGCTTTCCAGCGCCGGCCGCGGCGACGGCGTGAAGAAGTCGTAGCGCGCCGGGCGCGGCCCCTGGGCCGGGGCGTTGCGGTGGGTCCAGACCAGCAGGACCCCGGGGGCGGCCTCGGCGGCGGCGGTGTCGACAGCGGTGATCCGGCCCTTGGCGATCGGCGCGGAGACCATGACGCCATAGGCCGGCGGCGACGGCGGGGTGACCTCGTAGGCGTAGGGCGCGGTCCCGGTGACCTTCAGCGGCCCCTCGTAGCGGTCCACCGGCTTGCCGATGACGCCGCCGCGGTTCTCCTTGACCGGATTGGGCGTGTTCTCCCAGTCGATGACCGAACTCATGGCCGCTCTCCCCGGGCCTGGGCGATGGCGGCGGGGACCAGCCGAGCCACAAGGTCGATCTTGAAGCCGTTGCGGCCGCGGTCGTGGGCGCCGGCCAGTTCGGCGGCGATGGCTTCGGCGGGCGAGGCGCCAGCGGCGAGCGCGGCCTCGGCCGCAGCGGCGCGCCAGGGCTTGGGCGCCACGGCGCCCAGGGCGATGCGGCCGTCGGCGACGGCGACGCTGGCCAGGCCCGCGGCATAGGAGGCGCGATCGCGGACCTTGCGGTAGGCCTGTCCGCCAGCCGGCGGCGGCGGCAGGACGACGGCGGTGATCAGCTCGCCGGGGGCCAGCGCGGTCTCGACCTGCGGCGTCTCGCCGGGCAGGCGGTGAAGTTCATCGAGTTCAAGGCGGCGTCTATCACCTTGATTGGAAAGAGTTTCCACCGTCGCGCCCAGAGCCGAGAGCGCCACCGCCATGTCGGACGGATGGGTGGCGATGCAGGCCTCGCTGGCGCCGAAGATGGCGGCGTTGCGGTTCAGCCCCTCCAGCGCCCCGCAGCCGGAGCCGGGCGCGCGCTTATTGCAGGGCTTGGCGGTGTCGTAGAAGTAGGCGCAGCGGGTGCGCTGCAGCAGGTTGCCGCCGACGCTGGCCTTGTTGCGCAGCTGCGGCGAGCCGCCGGCGACGATGGCCTGGGTCAGCACCGGATAGCGCGAGCGGACCGCGGCATGGGCGGCGACGGCGCTGTTGCTGGCCATGGCCCCGATGCGCAAGCCCCCCTCGGCGGTCTCCTCGATGGCGGCCAGCGGCAGGCGGCCGACGTCGATCAGGTGCGCGGGCGTCTCGATCTCCAGCTTCATCAGGTCCAGCAGGTTGGTGCCGCCGGCGATGAAGCGCGCGTTCGGACGGTCGGCGGCGGCCTTCACCGCGGCCTCGGCGCTCGCGGCGCGCTCGTAGGTGAACGGCCTCATGCCAGGTCTCCGGCGGCGGAGCGGATCGCCGCCACGATCTGCGGATAGGCCGAGCAGCGGCAGATGTTGCCGCTCATGCGCTCGCGCAGTTCGTCGTCGGTGAGCCGCACCCGGCCGGTCAGGTCGGCGGTCTCCTGGCTGGGCCAGTTCTCGGCCACCTCGGCCAGCATGCCGAGCGCCGAGCAGATCTGGCCGGGCGTGCAGTAGCCGCACTGGAAGGCGTCCTCGGTGAGGAAGGCCTGCTGGATGGGCGCGAGGCGATCGGGCGCGCCGACGCCTTCGATGGTGGTGACATCATCGCCGTCGTGCATCACCGCCAGCGACAGGCACGAGTTGATCCTGACCCCGTTCACCAGCACCGTGCAGGCGCCGCACTGGCCGTGGTCGCAGCCCTTCTTGGCGCCGGTCAGGCGCAGGGCCTCGCGCAGCGCGTCGAGCAGGGTGGTGCGCGGATCGAGATCCAGCGCGCGCGGCTCGCCGTTGACGGTGATGGTGGTCTTCACCCGACCTGCCTTTCCTCCGCCGCCCACTCTAAACGGAGGCAGCCTACGGATATTGCCCCTAAGCTTCGCCCGGCGCCAAGGCTTTCACCGAAAGGGCATGCACCGGCCCGGCCAGCTCCTCGGAAAGCGCCCGGTAGACCATCCGCTGGCGGGCGACCTTGCCCTGGCCCGCGAAGGCAGCCGCCTCGATGGTCACGTTGAAGTGGCTCTCGCCGCCCGGCCGCGCGCCCGCATGGCCGGCGTGGCGGGCGGAATCGTCCTCGACCTCGAGCCGGATGGGCGCGAAGGCGTCGGTGAGCTTTGTTTGGATGGCGTCGAATATGGCGCCCATCGGCCGCATCTTCAATTCTTGAAAGGGATTATCTCGCCTCCATACTTGGCCCATGGCCGCTGCGTTTCAATACAAGCCGCGTTTTGTGGATATCCGGGTGCGCCCGCCCTCGGAGGAGGAGGATGCGCGCGCCCAGGACGTGCATGCGCTGAAGCCCGGCGAGCGGGCCTGCGACCATCCCGGGTGCCGCCGCGCGGCCACCGCGCGGGCGCCGAAATCGCGCGACATGCTGAACGAGCACTACTGGTTCTGCCAGCCGCACGCGGCCGAGTACAACCGCAACTGGAACTTCTTCGCCGGCCTGAGCGAGGGCGAAATCCGCCGGCGCCAGCAGGACGAGCTGTTCACCGGCGGGCGGCCCACCTGGGAGATGAAGGCCGGACGGATGAGCCGCGAGGCCGCCGCCTTCTCCGCCAAGTTCCGCAAGGGCGACGGCTATCGCGACCCCTACAACCTGTTCGGCAAGAACGCCGGCAAGCCGGTCGCCGAACCGGAGGACCGCCGCCTCGGCAAGATCGAACGCAACGCGCTCGCCGATCTGGACCTGGACGCCAACGCCGAGGGCCCGGCGATCCGCGCCCGCTACACCGAACTGGTGCGCCGCCTGCACCCGGACGCCAACGGCGGCGACCGGGCCGGCGAAAACCGCCTGCAGCGGGTGATCAAGGCCTACCAGGCGCTGCGCAAGGCCGGCATGGTGTAGGGTGGCGAAAACGCGGGAGGCGATGGCGATGAGGAACGCGATCCTGGCCGGCTTGACCGCCTCCCTGCTGAGCGCCGGCGCGGCCTGGGCGAGCGCGCCCGCCCAATCGCCGACGCCGTCGGCCAATGCTCCGCCCACCGCCGAAGCGGGCACGACCGTGGAGGGCCTGACGGTCATCGCGCCGAAGGCCGAGCAGGAGAAGCTGCCGACGCTGGTCGAACACTTCGTCCAGGCCCATAGCGCCGAGAGCCGGATCGGCCAGCTCTCGCGCTGGGGCGGGCCCGTGTGCCCGCAGACCAGCGGCCTGCCGCCCGCCTTCGACGCCTATGTCTCGGCGCGGGTGAAGCTGGTGGCCGCCGGCGTGGGCGCGCCGGTCGACAAGCACCCGAACCGCAACTTCCCCTGCAAGGCCAACCTGCTGATCGTCTTCACCACCGAGCCGCAGAAGCTGATGGACGACGTGCGCCGCCATCACCCCAAGATGCTGGGCTTCCACTATGCCGCCCAGGCCGAGCGGCTGGCGCGCATGGAGCACCCCTTCCAGGCCTGGTACATGACCGGAACCAAGACCGAGGGCGGCCTGCCGGAGCCCGACGACGAGTTCCGCCCGACCCCCGGCGGCACGGCCGGCAGCCGGCTTTCCGTGCGGCTGGAAAGCCAGATCATGGCGGTGCTGGTGGTGGTCGACGCCAGCAAGATCGTCGGCCATCAGATCGGGGCGATCTCCGACGACGTAGCGATGCTCGCCCTGGCGCACGGGACCGCGCCCAAGGGCTGCAGCGAGCTGCCGACAATCGTCGATTTCCTGAACCCGGACTGCCCGGCCGGCCCCGATCCTGCGGGGCTGTCGACCTATGACGTCGCCTATCTGAAGGGCCTCTATTCCACCAATCCGGAACTGTTCGCCCACGCCCAGCAGAGCGAGATCGGCAGCCACATCCTGCACGAGGTCAAGGCGACGGCGCCCTAGGGCCGCGGACCATCGACATTGCGAGGCGGATCCGTCCTATCAGTAGCGGCGGTAGTGGTAGTCCCAGGGGCCGGGGCGCCAGCCCGGGCGCCAGTAGGACTCGTGGGTCCAGTACCAGTAGCGGTAGGGCCGATAGACCCAGACGCCGCCCTCGAAGGCCCAGGGATTGTACCAGGCCGGGCCGACATAGACCGCCGGGCCGCCGTAGTAGAAGGCCGGCGCGCCGGCGCGGATGTAGTAGCCGGGCGGGCAGGCGCCCGACTGCTCGGCGGCGTTGCGGCCGATGGCGGCGCCGGCGGTGGCGCCCAGGGCGCCACCGATGATCGAGCCGCCGGTCTTGGAGTGGCGGCCGGAAACGTTGGAGCCCACCACCGCGCCCAGGATGCCGCCGATGATGGCGCCGGCGGCGGAGTTGTTGGCCCGCTTGTCCATGCAGTACTGCGCGGCCCAGCGGGAATAGCGGTCGGCGTAGTCGCGGTCGGCGCGCTGGGCGCGGTCGTCGTAGACGGCCCCGGACTGCTCATAGCCGGGCGGCGGCGGGGCGTACTGGCCGGGCGGCGGCGCGGCGCCGTAGGGCGAGCCGACCGGCGGGCCGCCATAGGGCTGCTGATAGCCGGCGGGCGGCGTCTGGTAGCCGGGCGGCGGCGGCTGATAGCCCGAGGGCGGCGGCTGCCCCTGGTAGTATCCGGACGGCGGCGGCGGCGGTTGCGCGGCGGCGGCCGTGGCTTCGAGCGCCAGCCCGAACGCCAACGTCCCGGCGACGAGCTTCGCGCCGACTTGCGATGGCTTCATCTCGATCTCCTCAACGGTCAGCCGTCCGCTCGACTCAGGGAGCGATAGCTAAGCCTGATTTGGGGCCAAGATGTGGAATTGCCAGAGGCGATTGTTGCAGGCCGCCTTGCGATTCCGGTCGCTCCTCAGGGCGCCATGCGCGCAGCGGTGAGCTCGGCCCGGGCGGCCTCCAGCTCCGCGCGGAATCGGGGCTTGGTCATCAGCTCGGCCACCAGGGCCACGCCCAGCACGTGGCCGGCCTCGATGTCTCGCCGTAGTGCGCCTCGCAGATCAGCCGGCTTTCCGCGTAGTCCGCCGCCCGCGCCTGGACCGCCTGGGCCTTGGGCGGCATCAGGTTCGACAGCACTGCGGCGGCCGAATAGCCCATGGTGGCGTGGCCGCTGGGATAGGCGGTCTTGCCGTCCTTGCCGTGCTTGCAGGGGTTCAGCGACGGGTCGGCGGTGATCGGGCGGGTGCGCGCGAAATAGGTCTTGAAGCGATCCACCGCGACGCTGTCCTCGTGGCGCAGGTCCTCGAAGAGCGCCGCCGTGGCCGGCAGGCGGGTCAGGTCGAACGCCGGGCCCAACGGAGCGGCGATCGAGGTCACGTCCTCGAAGGCGTCGTCGTGCCTGGCCAGGGCGAAGCGCTCCGGCGTGCGGGCGGCCTCCAGGCGATGCAGCTCGGCGAGCTCGGCCTTGGTCTCAGGCGAGCCGTCGGCCGGCGGCGGCGGCAGCAGCTGGGCCGGGTCGAGCTCGCCGGGCGTCAGGAACTTGGAGACCGCCGGCGGCTTGGCGGCCTTGGCTTGCGCCGCAGGTGGGACGGGCGCGGCGACTGAGGGGGCGATCGCCGCGCCCGCGGCCGTCAGGGCCAGGAGAAAGCCCGCGACGGACGTCCGCATCAGAAGTTCACCTTCAGCGAGATCTGATAGTTCCGCTCCGGCTGGAAGTAGTACTGGTCGAAGGGCACGGTCTTCCCGGGCTTGATATTGGTGACCTTCTGGCTGTCGAAGAGGTTGTAGACGGCGCCCTCGATCCGATAGCGGTCGAACCGGTAGACCAGGGTCAGGTCGGTGGAGTGGTAGCCGGGGATCTTGTAGGCGGCCGGCTCGCCCTCCGCGCCCCACTGGACGCCGGTGTACTTGTCGGCGATCGAGGCGGTCCAGTGCTCGTCCTGATAGTAGGCGCCCAGGACGGCGGTGGATTCCGGCGCGCCGGCGATCTGCTTGCCGCCCACGATGGTGACCGGCGTCCCGTCGATGGTCGTCGAGGCGCCCTCGGCCTTTGCCGAATTGATCGAGCCGTTTGCGAAGACGAAGACATTGGGGTTCACCTGGACGGTGACCACGCCTTCCACGCCCTTATAGATCGCCCCGCCGAGATTGAAGTTGACCGTCTCCAGGCCCGCCACGGGGTCGGTGACCGTCACCGTCTGCAGCTTGTTCTTGAAGTCGATGTAGTAGACGTCGGCGTCCAGGGTGACGCGGTCGCCGTGGTAGACCGTGCCCAGCTGGTAGTTGGTCGAGGTCTGCGGGTTCAGGTCGCTGAGGTTCGGGCTGGCCACCTGGGTGACGCTGATGTCCGGCACCAGAAAGCCGGTGGCGTACTGGGCGTAGGCCGACCAGTTCGGCTGGATCTTGTAGTTCGCCGTGAAGAAATAGAGCGTCTGGGTGAAGTCCTTCTTCCCGTGGAAGGGCTGGCGCGACTTCTGGTTCACATCCGCGTCCACGTGGATGTCTTCGTTCATGTACTTGATGCCGGGCGTCAGGGTGAGTTGGTCGGTCACCTTCCACTCGAAGTCGACGAACGGCTCGTACTGACGCCAGCCGGAATTCTGGTTGTACTCGAGGAACTGCGGCACGCCCGGCAGCACCTTCTGGCGGAAGTCGGGCACCCGCACGCCCTCAAGCAGGCTCAAGGTGGCGTCGTAGTCGAAGCGGGCGCGCGGGCCGGTGTCGGCGGTCTCCAGCCAGACGCCGGCCTTGATCGTGCCGAACGGCAGCGTCTGGTCCAGGTGCAGGATGTCGCCGTAGATCGTGTAGACGTTGAGCTTGGTGTAGCCGGGGACGTCGCCGTTCGCGACCGCCTTGCCGCCGGGCGTGAGGGTGGTTGCGAGGCCGTTCTTGTTGGCGATGTCGGTGGGCGACAGCGTCGGGTCGAGCGACGATTCCGTGTCGTTCTTATAGTAGTAGGAATAGAGGGTGTTATCGAGCTTCAGGCTCGAGGTGATGTCGCCGTCCAGCTTCGCGTAATTGAACCAGGTGTGCTTGGTGACGAAGTTGTACTTGTAGTAGGTCGGGTCCGCCGGATTGTTGTCGAGGGCGAAGTTCTTCCCGAACAGCGCCACCTGGGTGAGCGTCGCGCCGGCGTTGTCGTTCACATGGACGCGGGTCTGGTTCCAGGTCGCCAGCACCGTCAGCTGCCAGCTGTCGACCAGCGGGATCACGCCGCGGACCAGCTCGTTGTCGGCGCGCGCGTCGTTGTGGCTCAGGTAGCCCTGGGTCCCCAACTGCTGGAAGTTGAACAGGAAGCGCGAACCGTTCAGCTGGTCGAGGTCGCCAGTGTTGAGCTTGGTGACCCCCATCCAGGTGTCCCAGGAACCGTAGGTCAGCGACTGCGAACCACCGCGTACGTGGTCGACCTCGGGCGAGAACAGGTTGATCGAGCCGCCGAAGCTGGCGACGCCCATCTGGCTGGCCGAACCCGGGCCGCGGTCGACCACCACCGCGCCGATGGTCGAGGACGGGAAGAAGGACGTGGAGTGGTGCGTCGGGCCGTTGGCGTCGCCCCACGGGATGCCGTCGTAGGTGATGTTGTACTGGCCGTCCTGGAACCCGCGCAGGGTGGACTTCGCCTCGCCCAGGCCCGGGCCGTTGTTCGAGGTTCCGGAGACGCTGGGCGAGAGGTTGACGATCTGGGTGTAGTCGGCGGTGGCCGGGATGAACTGGTCGATCGCCTTGCGGTCGATGATGGTCTGCGGCTCGATGGCCTGCAGCGAGGCCTTGGCCGGCGCCGTGGCCTGGCCGGAGTTCGACTGCTCGCCGATCACCACCAGCTCCTCGACCTGGCGGCCGTAGTCCGGCTTCTCGGGGTCGATGTGCACCGGACCGGACGCGGCGTCAGCGCCAGCGCCGGCTTCGGCGGCGAAGGCGGGCGCGGCGATCGCCAGGACGAGGCCGAGCGCCCCGGACGCCAGGGCCGAACCGCAGAGGAGCCGCGACAACCGCGCGGCGGATTGACTGCTGTGCATGAATATCCCCCAAATTTCGTGGGGGAGACGCCGTCAACAGCCCGCAAGTCACAAGTTAAACAAACGTCTCAAATATTTGACAGTTCTATGACGTCACAACCAGCGATTTGATTTTCTTCAGCATTCGATCGACTGTCACATAAGCGACATCAATATTGAGATATCTCAACCTGACGTGATCTTGCCAGGCTGAAGGCGCCCCGCGATGCTGCCGCTTCCGTCCCTGCCCGGACCCGCCCTGTTGCGCGTGCTGATCATCGAGGACGACGTCGAGGCCGCCGGGCACATGGCCGGCGACCTGGCCGCCTGCGGGATCGCCACCGAAATCATCCACGACGGGGCGCGGGCGCTGGAGCCCGGCCAGGGCGACGGGCCGTTCGACGTGCTGATCGTCGATCGCATGCTGCCCGGCCGCGATGGCCTGTCGCTGCTGAAGGCCCTGCGGGCTCGCGGCGTGGAGACGCCGGCCCTGTTCCTGACGGCCATGGGCGCGGTGGCCGACCGGGTCGCGGGGCTGCAGGGCGGCGGCGATGACTATGTGGTCAAGCCGATCGACGCCGAGGAGCTGGCGGCCCGGGTGCAGGCGCTGGCCCGGCGGCGGAGCCGGCCCGGCACGCCGGAGACCACGACGCTGGCCTGCGCCGACCTGGAGCTGGACCGCCTGCAGCGCAAGGTCCGCCGCGGCGGCCAGACGATCGCCCTGCTGCCCCTGGAATACCGGCTGCTGGAGGTCCTGCTGCTGAGCCGCGGTCAGCCGGTGACCCGCAAGATGCTGCTGGAACAGGTCTGGGGCTTCCGCTTCGACCCGCGCACCAACATCGTCGAAACCCACATCAGCCGCCTGCGGGCCAAGCTGGGCGAGGCCGGCGGCGCCCCCCTGATCCACACCATCCGCGGGGCGGGCTATGTCATCCAGGACGCCTGAAGCGGCCGCGCGGCCGGCCCCGGCGGGAGCCTTGCGCCGGGCCTGGCGGCGGACCAGCGTGCGGGTGCTGACCTTGCAGGCGGTGGCCCTGGTGCTGGCCTTCGCGGTGGCCGGCGCGCTCGCCAGCCTCTCGATCCGCCAGATCAGCGAGCGGGCCTATCGCGCCGACGTCCGGGGCGAAGTCGCCTCGCTGAACGACGAGTGGCGGCACAAGGGGGTGGGCCACCTGCCCTTCACCGTCGCCAAGCGCTCGCGGCTCTGGCACGGCTTCGAGTACGGCCTCGCCGGCCCCGGCGGCGCCTATCTGGCGGGGGACGCCCGGCTGGCCGGACTGACCCGCCAGGGCTGGACGAGAGAGGCGGCGGCCACCGGCCTGGCGCTGGCCTACACCGAGCCCCTGCCGGGCGGCGGCTGGCTGACCGTGGGGCGCGACCTCTCCGCCGAGCAGCGGCAGATGCGCGACCTGGCCGCCCTGCTGGCGCTCTGCGGGGCGGCGGGCGTGGCGATCTGCCTGGCCACGGCCTACCTCACCACCCGCTGGACCTGGCGGCGGCTGGACGAACTGTCGGCGACGGCGGCGCTGGTGGCGGCGGGACGGCTGGACGTGCGCGCGCCGGTGCAGCGCGCCGCCGCTCCCGACGAGATCGACGACTTGAGCCTGGCGCTGAACGCCATGCTGGACCGCATCAGCCGGCTGGTCGGCCAGCTGCGCCGGGTGACCACCGACGTCGCCCACGACATGCGCCGGCCGATGACGCGCCTGCGCCAGAAGCTCGAGCGGCTGGCGCGCGCCGCCCAGGCGACGCCGCTGCTGGCCGAGGAGGTGCGCCGCCTGGATGCCGAGTTCATGGAAATCCTGCACACTTTCGACGCCCTGCTGCAGCTCGCCGAGATCGAGGGCGCCGCCGCGCCGGACGCGTTGATCGACCTCACCGAAGTGGCCGGGCGCGTGGCCGAGGCGCTGCGGCCCGACATCGAGGACTCCGGCCGCCGGCTGGAGGCGCGGATGGAAAGGGCCACGGTGCGCGGCGACACCGACCTGGTGGCCCAGGCGCTGGCCAACCTACTGGAGAACGCGCTGCGCCACACCCCGGCCGGCGCGCGCATCGAGCTCACGGTGGAGGAGAACGGCGGGGCGCCGAAGCTGGTGGTGCGTGACGATGGCCCGGGCATCGCGCCCGACCTGCGCGACTTGGCGCTGGCGCCGCTGGGCCGGCTGGAGGCCAGCCGCAGCACGCCGGGCTCGGGGCTGGGCCTGGCGATCGCTTCGTCGGTCGCCACCTGGCACGGGGCGCGGCTGGAGCTGGCCGACGCCGGTCCGGGGCTTCAGGTCTCGATCGCCTTCCCGGCGGCGCGGCGCTAATTCCTATTCTTCCGTCATGGCCGGGCTTGTCCCGGCCACCCCTGAACACCGCCGATTGCAAGCAAGGCGACGGCATCGGGGACCGCTCTATCCTGCGTCGCCAGCGCGTATGGGTGGCCGGGACAAGCCCGGCCATGACCTTGTGTATTCGAGCTAGGCGGGCTCCGCGGCCTTCGCCTCGGCGGGCGTGAGTTCGGTGTCGATGCTGGCCTGCATGAAGGGCGGGTAGCGCGGGCCGGAAACGGTGCTGGCGTTCACCGCGGTGTCGATGCGCTCGACCAGGCCGGGCGGCAGGACGAGGTCGGCGGCGGCGGCGTTTTCGGCCATGTGCCCGGGGCTCGTCGTGCCGGGGATGGAGACGATGGTCGGGTCCTTGGCCATCAGCCACGCCAGGCAGAGCTGGGCCGAGGTGCAAGGGACCTCGGCGGCGAGCGCCTCGAAGGCGGCCAGCAGCTTCAGGTTGGCGGCCAGCGCCTCGCCCTGGAAGCGCGGCATGGCGCTGCGCATGTCGCCGGCCTGGAACTTGGCCGGATCGCTCGCCCCGCCGGCCAGGAAGCCGCGGCCGACGGGCGAGAAGGCCACCAGGGTGGCCCCGGTCTCGCGGCAGGCGTCGATCAGGGCGATCTCGGGATTGCGGGTCCAGGGCGAATATTCGTTCTGCACCGCGGCGATCGGGTGGACGGCGTGGGCCTTGCGCAGGGTCGGGCCGGAGACTTCCGAGAGGCCGATGGCGCGGATCTTCCCCTCGGCGACCAGGTCGGCCAGCGCGCCCACGCTCTCCTCGATCGGCCGGCGCTTGTCCCAGCGGTGCAGGTAGTAGAGGTCGATGACCTCGGTCCTGAGGCGGCGAAGGCTGCGCTCACAGGTGTCCCTGAGGTTGGCGGGGCTGCCGTCGATGCCGCGCTGGTCGCCGATGGTGATGCCGCACTTGGACGCCAGCACGATCCGGTCGCGATTCGGCCCCAGCACCTCGCCCACCAGGGTCTCGTTATGGCCCAGGCCGTAGACCGCGGCGGTGTCGAAGAAGGTGTAGCCGGCGTCCAGCGCGCCCTTGAGCACCTGTTCGGCGCGCTCGCGCGGCGCGGCCGGGCCGTAGCCGTGGGAAAGGCTCATGCAGCCCAGGCCGATGGCGGAGACTTCGAACGGGCCGACGCGGCGCTTTTCCATGGGCTGCTCCTTGGGGGTCGCCGCGCAAAAGCCGCATCGGGCGCCCCGGCGTCAAGCGCCGCCTAGACTGCGCCCGCGAGCCTGGCCTCCAGAGCCGCCAGGTCGTCTGCGAACCAGACCGTCCGCCCACGGTTGGACTCGCGGACGAAGTCGCGCAGCGGGCCGCTGGCGGCCTGGGCCTGCGCGGTGTCGCCGAGAATCGCGACCTGGAAGCGGTAGTTCACCAGCTTCTGCAGCACCTCGCCCGCCACGCCGGAAGACAGGCGCAGGAAGTCCGGGCCGAGGCGCGAAAGCGGGATCGCCACCAGCGCCACGCCGCCCGCGCCGAACAGCTCGCCGATCAGGACGGTGAGGTTGGCGTATTCGGCCAGGCACGGCCCCTCGTCCGGGCAGAGCAAGACCTTCACGCCGGCGATGTCGCGGATCATGGCCGGAGCGCCTAGGTGAGGGTCTCGACCATGCGCAGCATGGAGGCGACGTCGCCGGGGGCGCCGATCAGCACCACCTTGACGTGGTCGCGGTCGGGATCGTGGACCACGTCGATGCTCATCGGATCGGGATGGGCCGTCTGGCCCATGCGGGCGCTGGGCAGCACGCGGGCCAGCCGCTGGGCGGCCTCCGGCGACATGCCCGGCAGGTCGACGATGGCGGTGACCCGCGCGCCGGCCGGCCGCTCCTTCGGGACGACGCCCGCGAAGGCGTCGAAGTCCGAGCGCAGGATGCGGTAGGACTTGCCCAGCTTGACCGCGCGCAGCCGGCCTTCGCGGATGAACCGCAGCACGGTCTTGGGGTGCAGCTTCAGCCGTTCGGCGAACTGCTCGACGGTGTAGACTTCTTCCGACATGGGGAGTCGGGCCTCAGCGAAATGTTCCTGAATATTCCCTATCACTCCCTATCAAGGAGTCAATTGCGTTGAATAGAGCCTTATTGGGAACAATCGCGGCCGGCGCCCTGATGGCGTGCGCCGCCGCCCGCGCCGCCGATGCGCCGAGCCGCTACCTGCTGGAGCCGGCGGCGGTCTGGACGGCCGGCGACGCCGCGCCCCACGCCGGCTGGGTCGTCGCGGTGGATGGCGAGAAGATCGTGGCCGTGGGGCCGAAGGCCGAGGTCAAGGCCCCGGGCGGCGCCCAGGTGATCGCCCTGCCCGGCCTGACACTGACGCCCGGACTGATCGAGCTGCACTCGCACCTGCTGCTGCACGCCTATGGCGAGGTGGTGTGGGACGACCAGGTGCTGAAGGAGGCGCCGACCTATCGGGTGTTGCGCGCCGGGCGCGACGCGACCCGCACCCTGATGAGCGGCTTCACCACCGAGCGCGACCTGGGCACCGAGGGCGCCGCCGACGCCGACGTGCAGCTGAAGCGCGCGATCAACGAGGGGATCATCGCCGGCCCGCGCCTGTTCGTCGCCACCCGCGCCATCGTCGCCACCGGATCCTATGGCCCGAAGAAGGGCTGGCGCGCCGACATCGACCTGCCGCAGGGCGCCCAGGAGGTCAGCGGCGAAGCGCAGATCATGGCCGCGGTGCGCGAGCAGTCGGCGATGGGGGCCGACTGGATCAAACTCTACGGCGACTACCGCACCGGGCCGAACGGCGAGACCAAGCCGACGCTGACCGAGCAGGAGATGGCCGCGGCCGTGAAGATCGCCCACGCCTCGGGCCGCCCGGTCGCCGTCCACGCGGCCAGCGACGCGGGGATCATGAACGCGGTGAACGCCGGGGTGGACACCATCGAGCACGGCTATGGGGCCACCGAGGCCACCTTCAGGCTGATGAAGGACAAGGGGATCGCCTACATCCCGACGCTGACCGCGCCGGAGGCGACCTCGATCTACTTCCAGCACTATGTGCCCGGGAAGAGCCCGCCCACGGCCGGCATGACCGCGGCGGCCGAGGCCTTCAAGCGGGCGCTGGCGTCCGGCGTGACCATCGGGTCCGGCTCCGACGTCGGGGTCTTCCCGCACGGCGAGAGCTGGCGCGAGATCGCCTGGATGGTGAAGGACGGCATGACGCCGGTCCAGGCGCTGACCGCGGCCACCGCCACCAACGCC
Source organism: Phenylobacterium sp. (assembly GCF_036501465.1). Lineage (GTDB taxonomy): Bacteria > Pseudomonadota > Alphaproteobacteria > Caulobacterales > Caulobacteraceae > Phenylobacterium. The sequence goes on along the minus strand of NZ_DASYAF010000172.1, from coordinate 18,711 downwards.
AGGATCCTCGGCCGCGCGAACGCGCTGGGCGAGGTGAAGCCGGGGGCCCTGGCCGACCTCGCCGCCTTCGCCGGCGACCCGACCAGGGACATCGCCGTCCTGAAGGACGTCCGCTTCGTGATGAGGGGCGGCAAGGTCTACCGCCAACCCTGACGAGCCCCAGAAACCGCCAACGACACAGCCGAGGAAACCCCAACGATGAGCGTCGAACACAGTCCGCACCCGAGGATCGCCGAGCGCGAGAAGGCCGGGCCGCACACCACCAAGGGCGAGCAGGCCAGTCTGAACGGCAAGATCGCCATCGTGATCACCAACCTGGTCGGCACCATGTGGTGCGCCTACGCCTTCGCGATCCTGGCGTTCATCAGCCTGCCGGCGGCGATCCAGGGCGGCACGGCGACCCTGATCGGCTGGATCGCCCAGACCTTCCTGCAGCTGGTCTTGCTGTCGGTGATCATGGTCGGCCAGAAGGTCGCGGCCGCGGCGTCGGACAAACAGGCCCTGCAGACCTATAAGGACGCCGAGGCCCTGCTGAAGATCCAGGACGAGCTGCACCGGCTGATCAAGGTCAACAACGACCTGACGTCGCAGATCCATGCGGCGACCTGCACGGGGGGAACGGCGGCGGCCGCGGCGCCCGCGAAGAAGGCCCCTGCGAAGCGAGCTCCGGCGAAGAAGAGGTAGCCAAGCGTGTCATCCCGGTTTCGCCGCAGGCGAAGGCCGGGATACATGGACTCCGTACTCCAAGATTTGGCGCGGCCCCGCCGCGCGCCATTCCGCACCTCAGAGTCGATAGGTCCCGGATATGTCGCTTCGCGCCATTCCGGGATGACAGTCGCTATTGCGGTCTTTCCCCCTTCACGGTCGTGCGGTGCATCAGCCGCAGGTGGCCGTCGTAGCCGCCTTCGGCGAAGTGCATGGTGCAGCGGTTGTCCCACATCAGCAGCATCTGCTCGCGCCATTTGTGGCGGTAGATGAAATCGTCCTTGGTCAGGTGGGCGAACAGGAAGGCCAGGATCGCCTTGGCCTCCTCGTGGGTCATGCCCTCGATGCCGACGGTGTAAACCGGCGAGACGTAGAGCGCCTTCCGGCCCGTGACCGGATGGGTGCGGACCAAGGGGTGGGTGAGCGAGCCGTCCGCCTCGGCCGAGACGATGATCTCCATGGTCCGCTTCTCAGTGTCCTTCGAGAAGACGCCCTTGGTGCCGTAGGACTGCTTGGCCGAATGCACCGCGCGCAGGGGCGCGAGCATTGCCTGCATCACCGGCGAAAGCGCCTCATAGGCGCGGACCGCGTCGACGAACAGGGTGTCGCCGCCCACCGGCGGGACGACCTTGGAATGCAGGATGGTGGCGGCTGGGGGCGCGTCCTGGAAGCTCCAGTCGGAGTGCCAGCCGGCTCCGAAGTTCAGCGACTTCTCGTCCGGCTCGCGGCGCAGCTCCAGCACATTGGGGTGGCCGGCCATGGGCTTGATGTAGGGGTCGTGGCCGAAGCCGCCCATCTGTTCGGTGAAGGCCTCCTGGGCCTCCAGGCTGAGGCGCTGGTCGGGGAAGGCGACGACGCCATGGCGCGCCCAGGCGGCCTTGACCTCGGCCAGGATGGACGCCGGCACGGGCCGGGTCAGGTCGACGCCGGTGATCTCCGCGCCGAAGCCGGTGGGCTGCGGCGTAACCGCGATGGTCCGGTAGTCGGCGTCCGCTGTCTGGAGCATGGGCTGTTCCTCCGCGCCGGGCCCTTGCAGCTGGGCTGTCGCGCCCCCTTATGAAACACCCGTTTGCGTCTCTTCCGGCAAGCCTGTAATCGAACCGCGCCATGACCGCCTTCGACACCCAAGACGACAAGCTTCTCACCATGGTCCCGGACCATCAGGTGAGCGCGCGCGAGACCTTCGACGTGGATTTCGACTTCAAGGCCCCGGCCTTCAAGGAACGCGATCCGCACGTCCCGGACTTCGACGAGAACTACAAGTTCGACCCGGAGACCACGCGCGCCATCCTGGCCGGCTTCGCCCACGACCGCCGCGTGATGGTCCAGGGCTACCACGGCACCGGCAAGTCGACGCACATCGAGCAGGTGGCCGCGCGGCTGAACTGGCCGCTGGTGCGCGTGAACCTCGACAGCCACGTCAGCCGCATCGACCTGGTCGGCAAGGACGCCATCGTGCTGAAGGACGGCAAGCAGGTCACCGAATTCCGCGAAGGCATGCTGCCCTGGGCGATCCAGCGGCCGATCGCCCTGGTATTCGACGAATACGACGCCGGCCGCCCGGACGTGATGTTCGTGATCCAGCGGGTGCTGGAGGCGCAAGGGAAGCTCACCCTGCTCGACCAGAACCGGGTGATCCGCCCGAACCCCTGGTTCCGGCTGTTCTCGACCACCAACACCATCGGCCTGGGCGACACGACGGGGCTCTATCACGGCACCCAGCAGATCAACCAAGGCCAGATGGACCGCTGGTCGATCGTCACCACGCTGAACTACCTGGCCCACGACGTGGAGGCCGAGATCGTGCTGGCCAAGGCGCCGACCTACAACACCGCCGACGGCAAGCGCACCATCAACGCCATGGTCCGCGTGGCCGACATGACCCGCAACGCCTTCATGAACGGCGATATCTCCACGGTGATGAGCCCGCGCACGGTGATCACCTGGGCCCAGAACGCCGAGATCTTCGGCGGCGACATCGCGCTCGGCTTCCGGATGACCTTCCTGAACAAGTGCGACGAGCTGGAGCGCGGCACCGTGGCCGAGTTCTTCCAGCGCGCCTTCGGCCAGGACCTGCCGGAAAGCACGGCGCGGGTGCGGGTGGCCTAACGCCGAGTGTCATCCCGGAAAGCGCCAGCGCTTGTCCGGGATCCATGCACACTCCCCGCCCAGGCAAGCCCCAACGCAGACGCCAGTGGGTCCCGGTCTTTCGCTGACGCGAAAACCGGGATGACTCCTGGCGAGTGTCCCGCCATTCTGCGGTCAACGCTGACCAACGAAATGCGGGGGAAACCGATGACCAGGATGATGCTGGGCGCTCTGGGTGTGAGCGCGATGGCCTTGATGCTGAGCGCGGGGGCCGCGAGCGCCCAGACGGCGGCCTATCCGAAGAACGACTACGCCAAGCCCGAGACCTGGCTCTGCCGGCCGGACAAGACGGCGAAGAACTATTGCAACGTCGACCTGTCGACGACGGTGGTGAAGGCCGACGGCAGCGAGACCACCGAGCCGTTCAAGGCCGACCCCAAGGCGCCGATCGACTGCTTCTACGTCTATCCTACGGTCTCCAACGACCCGGGCGTGCTCAGCGACATGAACGAGGGGCCGGAAGAGATCAACGTCGTCAAGGCGCAGTTCGCCAGGCTGGGGGCCAAGTGCCGGCTCTATGCCCCGCTCTATCGCCAGTTCACGCTCACCGCCCTGCGCGCGCGCCAGTCGGGCAAGCCGCTGCCGCCCGGGCCGGCGGCCGGCACGACCTCCTATGACGACGTGTCCGACGCCTGGAACTACTATCTGGCCCACGACAACCATGGCCGTGGCGTGGTTCTGGTCGGTCACAGCCAGGGCTCGGGCGTGCTGACCCAGCTGATCGCCAAGGAGATCGACGGCAAGCCGGTGGAGAAGAAGCTGGTCTCCGCCATCCTGATGGGCACCCGCCTGCCGATCGACGAGGGCAAGGAGACGGGCCTGTTCAAGGACATCCCGCTCTGCAAGTCGCCCACCCAGACGCAGTGCGTGATCGCCTACGCCAGCTTCCGCGACACCATCCCGCCGCCGCCCAACAGCCTGTTCGGCAAGGCGCCGAAGGCGGGCCAGATCGCCGGCTGCGCCAATCCCGCCGCGCTGGGCGGCGGCAAGGCGGACCTGCATTCCTACCTTTCCAACGGCACGCAGATCGTCAATTCCGGCGGCCAGACCAGCTGGGTGAAAGACAAGCCGAACCCCAAGACGCCCTTCGTCTCAGTGCCCGGCCTGCTCAGCGCCGAGTGCGTGCAGAAGAACGGCTTCTCCTACCTGGAAGTCCACGTGAACGCCGTGCCGTCCGACCCGCGCACCGACACCATCGCCGGCGACGTGGTGCAGAACGGCCAGGTCAACGCCGCCTGGGGCCTGCACCTGATCGACGCCAACCTGGAAATGGGCAACATCGTCGACGTGGTGGGCGCCGAGGCCAAGGCCTACGCGGCGAAGAAGTAGCGGCCTTCTCCCCTGGCGGGAGAAGGGCTTAGCCGAACAGGCCCCTGGGCGGCGGGGGTGGCGGCGGGGGCGTCCAGGAGCCCTTGGCGATCTTGCCGCCCTTGGCCTTCACCGCCAGGCCGATGATGGCGTCGGTGATGTTGGGCTCGTAGCCCTCGGTGTGGCCCTTCTGCAGCTTGACGAAGTCGGCCACGACGCGGCCGTCCTTGCAGCGCGGGAACACGTAGGCGAGCGCGCGGCCGGACTTCGGATAGTGGCCCCAGCCGTCGGTGCCGGGGTCCTGGCGGGTGGAATCCCAGACGTAGCCGGGCTTGGGGTCGATGATGTCGGGCAGCTGCTCGCGCGGGGCGCAGCCGAACTTGTCGGCGAGCGGCGAGGTCGCCGCCGGGATCGATTCATACTCGCCGTTGGAGAAGATGAAGCTGTAGTCGCAGGCGCCGCCCGGCGGTCCGGGCGGGGCCGGCGGGAAGGCGCGCCGCGGCGCCGGCGGCGGCGGCGGGCCGCCGGTCTTGTAGACGGGCACGCCGCCTGCCCCGAAGCCGCGGTTCGCCGGGGTCACCGGTCCCACGCGGCCGCCCGACAGGCTGATGCGCACGTCGACCTTGTCCTTGAAATAGTCGGTGCAGATGATCCGGTTGGAGGTGAGCCCGCCCTGGCTGTGGCCGGCCAGGATGAAGTGCTCGACGTTCTCCTTGCCCACCGCGCCCACCACCAAGTCGACCAGGTTGTGCAGGTATTCGTCGTCCGCCTCGGACCAGACGCGGGTGGGCGAGTTGGGCGTGATGATCACCAGCCGGTACTTGTCCTTCACGTCCATGGCCGGGAAGTAGTTGCGCTGCCAATTGCCGTAGGACCCGGCGCCGTGGAGGCTGAGCAGGACATTGACCTTCTCGCCCGGGTGATAGTCCTTCGGGCAGTCGAGGAAGAACGGCCGGCGGCTCTTCATCTCCACGCTCGTGCCCTCCTGCGTCACCTGGGCGCTCGGGCAATCGGTGTCGGGGCAATGCCAGACCGGCGGGGCGTTGCAGTCGATCCCCAGCAGGGTGTGGGCCGGCGCAGCCTGGGCGCAGGCGGCCCCGGCGGCGAGCGCGGTCAGGCCGGCCGCCGCCAGGCCGATGGTCCGGATTGTCGTCAAGAGTCGCCGCATCGCTGGAAGCCCCTCCCAAGGCCGTTTGCCGCCGCCTCGTTCGCGGGCGGCTGACCCCACGGAACCTAGCAGTGATAGGGGGCTTGGCAAGGGCGATGGGCGGCGAGCCACCCAGGGTCGTTGTGGTCTAGCTTTCGCGGTTTTGGCGTGCCAACCTTGACCTGCAGGTAAAGCTTTAGCTGGCCTCTGGGAGGGGGAAGGCATGGCGCACGTTCAGCTATTCGACGGCTACAGTACGGACGCGTTTCCGGAACAGGAGCTGATCGGGTCGCGGGCTTCCGAGCTCAATTCGGAGGGCGAGATCCTGAGCTGGGGGAACGGCTTCCTTCTGGAAGTCCAGGGCTCCGGCCTGATCTACCAGGCCCCGGCCCTGATCATCGGCGGAACCGTCACCAGCATCGACGCGGTCACGGAGTTCGGCCGCTTCAGCATCACCGGCGCCCAGGCCGACGGCTTCACGATCGGTAACGCCTTCACCCAGAACGACGGCAACATCGCCACCGCGGCCCTGCTGAAGGGCGATGACGTGATCGAAGTCGTCGACGACGTCCACTCGCCCGCCGTGCCCAACGCCGACCACACCTACCTGGCGCGCGGCTTCGACGGCAACGACCTGATGAAGGGCGGCGGGAGCAGCGACAGCCTGTTCGGCGGCAACGGCGACGACACCATCCAGGCCAACACCGGCGACGGCAACCTCCTGCGCGGCGAGGACGGGGACGACAGCATCGTCGGCGCCGCCGGCTTCGACGACATCAACGGCAACAAGGGCGACGACACCATCGACGGCGGCTCGGGCGGCGGCGACTGGCTGGTGGGCGGCCAGGGCGACGACCTGATCACCGGCCACCATAGCGGCAACATCCTGTTCGGGAACCTCGGCAACGACACCCTGCACGGCGGCGACGGGGGCGAGGTGGTGCGCGGCGGCCAGGGCGACGATGTGATCGTCGGCGGCGCCGGGGCGGATTTCATCTCCGGCGACCGCGGGAACGACACCGAAAGCGGCGGGGCCGGCGCCGACATCTTCCACGGCAGCCAGGACGCCGGCGTCGACCGGGTGCTGGACTTCAACCAGGCCGAGGGCGACCGCGTGCAGCTCGACCCGGGCACGACTTTCACGCTCAGGCAGGTCGGCGCCGACACCGTCGTCGACATGGGCGGCGGCAACCAGATGATCCTGGTGGGGGTCAACCTCTCCACCCTGAAGGACGGCTGGATCTTCGAAGCCTAGGCCCGAGCCCAGGAGGCTCGAGGCCCAAAGGAAAAGGGCGCGGGGCCCAAGGCCGCCGCGCCCTCCGCTCTCCATCGCGCCCTTGGTCTGGCGGCGGCGCGCCCGCCGTCGTCTAGCCGCCGCTGATCTTGCGGCCCGCGAAGACCCCGAGCGCCAGGAAGACCACGAAGCCCACCAGGAACAGGAAGAACAGGATCTTGGCCACGTCGGCGGCCGCGCCGGCGATGCCGCCGAAGCCCAGGGCGCCGGCGATCAGGGCCACCACGGCGAAAATCAAGGCCCACCTCAGCATGTCAGTCTCTCCTAGACGCCTCGCGCCTGCGAAGCTTGCCAGAAGCAAACGCGGCTGTGGCGGACGGTGTTCCCCGCCCTCCCCTTCCCGCCGCTTTGCGGGGGAGGTGACCTGTTCTAAGACGACCGCGATGGCCAAGAACCCGGAAAGTCCACTGGAGCCCTTCAAGCGCGCGCTGGTCAATGCGACGCGCTCGCTGGCCGAGTCGCCGGACCTGGAGATCGTCTATTCCGGCGAGGGGCCGCAGCTTTCCGGCAACCGCGCGGTGCTGCCGCATCCGCCGCGCGACCTGACCGAGGTGGACGCCGCCCGCATCCGCGGCCTGGCCGACCAGATGGCGCTGCGCATCGCCCACCATGACACCGCCGCCCACGCCAAGACCCGGCCGGCCTCGGTGCTGGGCCAGCCGATCTATGACGGCATCGAGCAGGCCCGGCTGGAGGCGATCGGCGCCAATGCCTTGGGCGGGGTTCGAGAAAACCTCAAAGCCGTCCACGAGCAGGCCTGGGCCAAGCGGGCCTTCAACCAGATGGAGGCGCTGGCCAATCCGCCCTATGCCGACATCGTCAGCCTGATGGTCCGCGAGCGGCTGACCGGCGAAAAGCCGCCGGCGATGGCGCGGCCGCTGGTCGACCTGTTCCGCGAGGACGTCGAGGCCAAGGCCGGCCCCGACCTCGACCGGCTTTCCGAGGCCGTCCAGGACCAGAAGGCTTACGCCCGGATCGCGCGCGCCATCATCCGCGACCTGAAGATGGGCGACGACCTGTCCGACGCGCCGGAACAGTCGGACGACGAAAGCTCCGGCGAAGAGGGCGACCCGGACGCCAGCGACGACAACGACGAGGGCGACGGCGAGGGCCAGTCGCCGCAGCAGGCGTCGATGGACGAGAACGAGGCGACTCATCGCGAGAGCGAGGACGCCGACAGCCAGATGATGCAGTCGGAGGAGGACCCCGACGCCGAGGACACCGACGAGCCGCCGGACATGGGCGAGGGCGAGCAGCCGGCGCGCCCCGACCTGAAGGGCGAGGGCAAGGTCGTCACCTACAAGGTGTTCACCACCGCCCACGACGAGGTCGTGGCCGCCGAGGAGCTATGCGACGCCGAGGAGCTGACGCGGCTGCGCGCCTATCTCGACCAGCAGCTGGCCAGCCTGTCGAACGTGGTGAGCCGGCTCGCCAACCGTCTGCAGCGCAAGCTGCTAGCGCAGCAGAACCGCTCCTGGTCCTTCGACCTGGAGGAAGGCATCCTGGACGTGGCGCGGCTGACACGGGTGATCGTCGACCCCACCGCGCCGCTGTCGTTCAAGGAGGAGAAGGACACCGAGTTCCGTGACACCGTGGTCTCGATCCTGATCGACAACTCCGGCTCCATGCGCGGCCGCCCGATCATGGTGGCCGCGGTCTGCGCCGACATCCTAGCCAGGACCCTGGAGCGCTGCGGGGTGAAGACCGAGATCCTGGGGTTCACGACGCGGGCCTGGAAGGGTGGGTCGTCCCGCGAGGACTGGCTGAAGGCCGGCAAGCCGCCACAGCCCGGCCGGCTGAACGACCTGCGCCACATCATCTACAAGGCCGCCGACGCGCCCTGGCGGCGCGCGCGGCGCAACCTCGGCCTGATGATGCGCGAGGGCCTCTTGAAGGAGAACATCGACGGCGAGGCCCTGATGTGGGCGCACCAGCGGCTGATCGGCCGCCCGGAAGCGCGGCGCATCCTGATGGTGATCTCCGACGGGGCGCCGGTGGACGATTCCACCCTGTCGGTGAACTCCGGCCACTACCTGGAGCGCCACCTGCGCGAGGTGATCGCCGAGATCGAGGGCAAGAGCCCGGTGCAGCTGATCGCCATCGGCATCGGCCACGACGTGACCCGCTACTACCGCCGCGCGGTGACCATCGTCGATGTGGAGCAGTTGGCCGGCGCCATCACCGACCAGCTCGCCGAGCTGTTCGAAGAAGAGCCGCGCCGGCTGACCCGGCGCAACGCCGGCCTGCTGGAGCCGCCGCCCAGCACCCAGGGCCCCTCCGGGGCCCCCCGGCGCTCGACCTTCAAGGAAGTGCGCAGGGCCGTCGCCTAGCGGCGCGAATTTCAAAAAACGAGCGATTTCCAGGGAGGTATTCGATGAAGACCGACGTCACCATCCCCACGCCCGACGGCGACTCGCGCGCCTTCGTCTTCACCCCCGACGCCGGCGCCGGGCCCTGGCCCACGGCGATCCTCTACATGGACGCACCGGCGATCCGGCCGGCGATGTTCGAGATGGGCGAGCGGCTGGCGCAGGCCGGCTACTACGTCCTGCTGCCCGACGTCTTCTGGCGCGCCGGCCCCTACCCGCCGCTGGACATCGTCAAGGCCCGGGGCGGCGACCCCGAGCAGGTGGCCCTGTTCCAGAAGCTGCGCGCCTCCACCGACGCCTCGCGCCAGATGGCCGACACCAAGGTCTACCTCGACTGGCTGTCGACGCAGCCGCAGGCCCGGGCCGACCGGGTGGGCGTCACCGGCTACTGCATGGGCGGCGGCATCGCGCTTCGCGCGGCCGGGACCTTCCCCGATCGGATCGCGGTGGCCGCCTCGTTCCATGGCGGCAACCTGGCCACCGACGAGGACAACTCGATCCACAAGCTCGCGCCCAAGATGAAGGCCAGGATCCTGGTGGCCGGCGCCGACGAGGACCGCAGCTTCGACGAGGCCCAGTGCGAACGGCTGGACGCGGCCCTGAAGGACGCCCGCCTCGACGCCAAGGTCTCGATCTGGAAGGGCATGAAGCACGGCTGGGTGCCCACCGACATGCCGGTTCACGACGCCGCCGGCGCCGAGCGGCACTGGACCGAACTCGTCGCGCTGTTCGACGAAGTACTGAAGGACTAGGCGGGCAAAAGAAAAGGGCCGCTGTTTCCAGCGGCCCCTTTCCGGAACGACACGGGTGTCAGCCTATCAGGCGGCGGCCTGCTCGGCGAGCTTGGCCTTGACCTGGCGCTTGATCTTCAGCGCGCGGGCCGAGAGGTCGTCGTCGCTGGCCTTCAGCAGGAAGGCGTCCAGGCCGCCCTTGAAGTCGAGGGTGCGCAGGGCCGCGTTGGTGACGCGCAGCCGGAAGGTCTGGCCGAGGGCTTCGGACTGAAGCGAGGCGGGCGACAGGGCCGGCAGGAAGCGGCGCTTGGTCTTGATGTTCGAGTGGCTCACATTGTGGCCGACCATCGGGCCGACACCGGTGAGTTCGCAGCGACGCGACATGGGGCGGATACCTTCGCGAAAACGGGATCGCCGCGGGCCGGGCCCGCGCGAGAGCGGGCGATATAGAGGAAGGCCGCCCTCCACGTCAAGGTAAGGCGGCTCTATACAGAGCCTCTGCGTCAAAGGGGGAGGCGCGAGACTTGACCCGGCTTGCTCTGGTGATGATCGCCCGCGACGAGGCGCGCGCCATCGCGCGGGCCCTGTTGAGCGCGCGGCCGCATGTGGAGCGGATGATCGTGCTGGACACCGGCTCGGCCGACGCCACGCGGGCGATCGCCGCCGAGGCCGGCGCGGAGGTCTTCGACGCCGCCTGGACGGACGACTTCGCCGCCGCCCGCAACGCCGCCCTGGAGCGCTCCGACGCCCAATGGAACCTGATCCTCGACGCCGACGAGTGGATCGCCGACGGGGCCGAGGCGCTGGGGCCGCAGGCGCTCGCCGCCGATGAGGGCGGCTTCCTGGGCGAGGTCAGGATCGAGAGCCGCATGGACCAGCCCGGCGTCGAGGGCGCGGGCCAGGCCTGGATCGCCCGGGTCCTGCCGCGCGGCGTGCGCTACGCAGGCCGCATACACGAGCAGCCGATGAGCGACCTGCCGCGCCACAGGCTGGCGCTCACCCTCGGCCACGACGGCTATACGTCCGAAGCCCTGGCGCGGAAGGGCGCGCGCAACGAGGCCTTGCTGACGGCCGAGCTGCAGGCAGCCCCGCAGGACGCCTACCTCTGGTTCCAACTCGCCAAGGAACACCAGGCCCGTGGCCGCGCGCCCGAGGCGGCCCAGGCCTTCACCCAGGCCCTGCGCCTGGCGCCGCCCGACGCGCCCTTCCGCCACGCCCTGGTGGTGCGCGCCCTGATCGCGCTGAAGGCCGACGACCGGCTCGCCCAGGCGCTGGTGCTGGCCGACGCCGAGGTGGCCGGTTTCCTGGATTCGCCGGACTTCTATTTCGTGATCGGCGATCTTTATCTGGAGGCCGCGAGCCGCGAGCCGGACCGCGCGCTCAGCGACTTCCTGCCGGTCGTGGAGCTGGCCTGGAAGCGCTGCCTGGAGATCGGCGAGCGGCCCGACCTGGACGGCGCCGTGGCCGGCCGCGGCGGCTACATGGCCGCGCACAACCTGGCGGTCTTCTACGAGACCCTGGGCCGGGCGGAACAGGCCGCGGAGCACCGCATGCTGGCGGAGCGGCTGCGGGACGGCGCCTGACCGCCGGCGGGCCTCGAGCGGTGCGGCCGCCATCAAATGATCTTCCGGTTGCGCATCGCAACTCCTACCCGCCATAGTGGAGCTTCGGGGGAAACATCCATGCGGCGAGTGACTCAGTACGAGCTTCGGTATGCGTTGAGTCATGGACAGCGGATCGACGGCAGCAAATTCGTTCTGCGCCAACGATCGAAGCCCAAGAATAGGCCCCAACAAACTTCGAGCCCGTTCATAAGCGCCGGGATTCTCGCACCCTTCGAGCAGGCGGCGTTCCAGGTGGAGGAGCCGCATGGGCATCCCGCCCACCTGTGCCTCTACGATTTCGAGACCCTGAGCCTCGCCGCGCGCGCCGTGCTGGCCCATACGCCATGCCGCGGCATTGGCCTGGCTGAGGGCGACCCGGGTGACCTGTTCCCCGTGGTGGACACGGGCGATCTCCTGGCGGTGATCAGCGAGGCGGTGGGCTATCTCGACCTGACCGGACCGTTCGGCGAGCAGCGGCCGCCTCGACCCGGCGACAAAGACATCTCGGAGGCCGCGCAGCTGCGGACCGCCCTGCGCGCCGGGCTGCAGATCGTCGGCTGCCGCATCAGCGACCTTGACGGCGCCTGCCCGAACCTCGGGCTCGCCAACCTGCGCATTCCGTTTTCGCTGCGGTTCGTCGGCTGCGTGATCGACAGCCCGATCGTGGCCAACCATTGCGAGCTGCAGACCCTGGACCTGTCCGGCTCGGCGGTGGCCGGCCTCGACGCGGCCTCGCTCTACGCACGCGGGAACGTGCGCCTGCGGCGGACGACGATGATCTCGCCGGCGAACTTCGGCGGCGCCCGGGTCGGCGGGGTCTTCGACGCTACCGACAGCGTCATGCAGCCCCGCGGCAACCCCCCGCGCGACGAGGCCTTCGCCGCCGAGCGCGGCATGCTGAACCTCGGCCTCGCGAACTTCGAGAACGACGTCTACCTGAACCGGGCGCGCATCTGGGGCGGCCTGAACCTGCGCGGCGCGGTGATCGCACGCTCTTTGTTCCTGAACCGCGCCCTGATCCGCAGCCCGGTGGCCATCCTTGAGCGGCTGGGTTGCGAGGTGCTGACGCCCTTGCTCGAGAAGACGGGCCGACAATTGAAAGGCCTCGAGGGGCTCGACATCGACAAGTCCATGAGCGCGATCGAGGAGCTGATCGAGGACAACGCCAAGCTGGTGGAATACCTCCATCCCGGACCCGAAACGCCCGCACTCAAGCTGCGGCGCAAGGCCGAGACCATAGGGCGAACCGACTTCGAGGACGGGGCGTCCGGGAAGCGGGGCAAAACCCGGTTCCAGCCCGCCCTGCGCCAGTTGCTCAGCGATTCCATGCGGGCGCGCACCTCGGCCATCCGCGCCGACAGCCTGGCGGTCGAGGGCAACATATTCGCCCGCAATCTGAAGACCATGGGCCGCATCCGGCTGAAGTACGCGCGCATCGGGGCCGGGCTGCATCTCGAAGGCGCGCGGCTGCGGTCGGTGGCGGCCATCGGCCGCGTGCTCGACACCTTCCCTTGGATCGCGAAGGAGGAGGACCCCAAGGTCCACGAGGCCCTCCTGCGCTATCACAACCTGCGGATCTCAGCGCGGACGACGGCGAAGGGCCATGACCCGCAGAAGGACGACGACTTCGCGCTCGACCTTCAGGAAGCGACCTTCGGCGGCAGCGTGATGCTGAGCAGCCATGCCGACACCGACAAGGCCGAGGCGCCCTCGCAGGGCGCCCAGCGGAGGATGGAAAATGGCGGCAAGCCGCACCGGCGCCCGACGCGGATCGACGGCGTGATCGCGGCCGACCGGGTCCGTATCAGAGGCGACCTGGTTCTGGTGCAAGCGGAATTCGTCTTTCCGCCCAAGCGGTCCTACAACGACAGCTGGAAGGACAAGGCCCTCGACTTCCCGCCGGCGAAAGGCGCGACCGAAGCCGATATCGCGGCCTGGGAAGCCACGGCGAAGCGCATCGCCATGGACTGGGGCGAGCGGCTCAGGCGGGAACACGACGAGAAGATCGACCTGGATTTCGGCGGCCGCACGCCGACCTCACTTCGGCTGTCCAATGCCGAGATCGAGGGCGACCTGGACCTTCGCGAAAGCGACAATCTCTTCGGCCTGGATTTCGAGAACGGCAAGCTGAGCGGAAGCCTGATCTTCGCCAACAAGATCGGCAAGGGCGGCGGGAGGCCGGTCGGCGACGCCGCAGAGCCGGAGCCGCATGCGTCGCCGGCGCCAGAGCTGCAGCCCGCCGGCCAGGAAGCCCCAGAGGCCGGGACGACGGTCCCGCCGGACAAGGCCGCGCAGAGCCGGAGCATCATGGAGTGCGAGCGCCGGGCGCTCCGCGTGACCGAATCCATCATCCTGCGCAACAGCCAGATCGGCGGCGACGCCATCGTGGTTTTCTCGCCCACGTACGGGCCGAAGATCAAAGCCGAATTCACCAGGATCGAGGGTCGGCTGGACATCTATCCGCAGTTCGGCGCCGGTCCGGAAGACCTGGACCGCAACAGCTTCCGCATGGATTTCGAAACCTTCGAGCGCGCCAACTTCGAAGCGCGCAAACTGCGTTGGGAGGAACGGCTGAAGCTGCGCAAGGCCAACGCCCGCGCCATCGACCGGCCGACGACCCCTTACATCGACCTTCGCAACGCCCGGGCCGAAGCCTTCTGTCATCCGCCCCCGGCCTGGCCCAGGCAGGGCGGCTTGAGCCTCGAGGGCTTCAACTATGCGCGCTCGCACCCCGCGGGCCCCCTCGCGCCGCATCCCTTCCCAGACGGCCCGTCGCTGGTCGAGAACCGGCTGCGGCAACGTGACGAGATCGAACAGACCTATCGCGTCATCATCGAGCGACCGGCCCGGTTGATCGTGTTCTGGATGATCGTCCTGCTGGTCGCCGGCCTGTTCTGGGTCCCTAAGGATTCGCTGCCGGAAGCGATCCGGGGCGTGTGGGTCGTGCTGTTCCACTCAGGCTGGTGGAATTTTGGCGCCGTGGCCGCCCTGCTGGTGCTGTGGTTCGTCCTGCGGGCGTCATCCGAAGGCTACCCCTCGCCGCGGCGCTCCAAGCCGATGGCGATCCCGTACCTGGCGCGCCAGATGTACGACACCAACCGCTACCGGACACCCGGCCGAATCTACTGGTCGGTGGATCCCTATGTGCGAGCGGCGTCGGCCCTTCGCGAAGAGGGGCGCGCGATCTCCGCCAACGCGGTCGAAGCCGCACGGCTGCGCCATCGGACCGAGATGTTGTCCTGGCGCCACCACTTCCTGACCAAGCTTGGCATGCTGGGCGTGGGCTGGCTGGCGAACTACGGCTTCGACGTCGCCCGAACCGTGTTCGTCATGGCCTTCGTGGTCCTGGCAGCCTCGATGACGGCGCGCGCGGCGCACGACTGCGGCCGCCTCGTCTACCAGTCGGAGCGCCCGACCACCGAAACGAGCGGCGTCGAACCGGGCAGTCCGACCCCCTGGGTCATTCCCGCCCGAGGCTCTGATCCCGACCCTGAGCCGCGGTTCGTATCCCTCTGGTACGGGGCGAGCGTGGTGGTGCCTTTCCTGGCGTTGGACGACTACAAGGCCTGGAAGGTCGCCGTGCCGTCGTCGCCGCCACCGGGATGCGAGGCATGGCCGCGCGCGCTGACCACAAGCTGGAAACCCTTCTTCGCTATGCTCGGCCTGTTACTGACGACCATCATCGCGGTCGCCGTCAGTACGCGTGTCCAGAGCGCCTTCAACCGGGTTCAGGAGTAGCCGTCAGGCCGGACAAGCTTAACCGTCTTGTGGCCGGGAAGCTTTGCTATACAATATGTTGCGGTGAACAAATCCCGAATCGGCGGAGGTCGCTGATTCGGTCATGATTCGTTTCGCCCGTGTTCCCGTGTCTCTCTAAACCCTGTTCGGCGTCAGCCGCGCCGAGTCGACGCGATGGCGTCAGCCCTCGCCCGCGCTGGGCGCGGCCGGTTTCCGCGCCCAGCGGGGGCTGGCCACCAGGCCGCCGAGGATCAGCAGGGCGCCGATGGGAATGGTCGCCGACAGGATCCAGGGATCGAAGCGCGAGGCGCCCTTGGCGGCGCCCGCCCCGACCACCTGGACCGTATACCAGTCGATCATCAGGACGCCGGTCGTCCAGTTGATCTTCAGGCTGCAGACGCCCACGAAGGACAGCACGACCCAGATCCACTTGTGGCGCAGGCCCGGCGTGGCCGCGACCTTGATCACCGAGATCAGCATCAAGAGCGGGACCAGCACGGCGTAGGCCAGGAAGCCCAGCTGCAGCGGAGGCTTGCCGGCCAGGGTGAAACGGTTGGCGGCCAGCTGCTTGTCGGTGGCGGCGCGCACCTGCACGCCGGCGATCTGCCAGTCCCGCGCCCCGGCCAGGCGCGAGAGCGTCACCTGCAGCAGGGCGGTGCGGCCCGGGTAGTCGTACTGGATGGCGATCGCCTCCGAGGCGCCCCGGTTCTTGATCTCGGCGACCTGCGAGGCCACCACCCGCGAGCCGGTCGGCTCGCCTGGCGGGATGAGTGCGCGCAGGCGCAGGATCTGGGCGAGCGCCGGCGGCGTACGCAGCTGGGCCGGCAGGCGTCCGAGCAGCGACTCGTCATGGCCAAGCCGCAAGTCGTCGTAGAGCGCGCGCGCCGTGGTCTCCGCCGCCGGATCCGGCTTGGCGAGCTGGCAGCCGACCGCCGTCAACAACAGCAAGATGACCAGAGCGGCCCGACGCATCGCCCGTCCCCCGAATTCCCAGCGCCCCATAGAACCCTGTTGGAGGCGTAAGGAGAAGCCGCTAGTTGCGCCGACGGACATTCGCGAGGGCGGCGTGATCGGCATCCTGTGCGCCACGGCGGAAGAACTGGCGGCGCTGCAGGCCCGGCTTTCGCTGGGCCTGGAGCCCACGACCCATGGCCCGACCCACGTCTGGACCGGCGCCCACCATGGCGAAGGATTGGTCCTGGCGCAGGCCGGTATCGGCAAGGTCAACGCCGCGGCCGCCGCCACCCTGCTGTTGAGCGCCTTCGACGCGAAGACCCTGATCTTCTGCGGCGTGGCGGGCGGGCTGGACCCGGCGCTGCCGGTGGGCGCCCTGCTGCTGGCCGACGCGCTGGCGATCCACGACTACGGCGTCATGGCCGGCGGGCGGCTGACCTCGACTGCGTCGGGCGTGATCCCACTGGGCGCGCCGGCGCTGGAGCGGCCGCAGCCGGTCCCGGCGCAGGTCGTAGCCGTGCTGACGCGGCTGGCCGCGCGGATCGGGCCGCGGGCGGAGCATCCGGTCCGCCTGGGCGGCGTGATCACCGCCGACTACTTCCTGAACTGCGCCGCGACGAGGGCCGACCTCTTCGCACGCTTCGCGGCCCAGGCCATCGACATGGAATCCGGCGCGGTGGCCCAGGTGGCCGCCGCCTGGGCCACGCCGCTCTATGTGATCCGCACGCTTTCGGACCTGGCCGGCGAGGAAAGCCACCTGACCTATCCGCAGATGGCGCAGATGGCGGCCGACAATGCGGCGCTGGCGGTGGTGGAGCTGCTGGCGCTGCTCGCGGAGATGGACGCCGGCCGTTTCGCGCCCTAAATGTCTCCGTCCCTTGAGTTCCTCGGGACGATCCCCGCCATGACCGACGCTTCCAAGATCGCGGACGACCTGCGCGCCCTGCTGGCCCGCGCGCATGCCCCCTATTCCGGCGTGCAGGTGGCCTGCGCGGTGGAGGGCGCCGACGGCAGCGTCCACCTGGGCGTCAATGTGGAGAACGCCGCCTATCCGCAGGGCTGGTGCGCCGAGGCCAGCGCCATCGGCGCGGCGGTCAGCGCCGGGACGGCCGAATTCGCCCGCGTCTATGTGGCCTCGTCCCTGCCCGGCCATGTCTGGCCCTGCGGCGGCTGCCGCCAGAAGATCTTCGAGCTGGCGCGGGGCGGCTGCGAGGTGGTGAGCCTGGCCCCGGACGGGACCCCGGAGCGCCGCACGATCGAGGCGCTGCTGCCGCTCGCCTTCCGCCTCGACCCGGCGACGGTGCGTCGCGGATAGGACCGCTTGTCCGACTCTCCCGCGCACCCCAAATTCAGCTCATGAGCGACCGGCCGACCGGGAAAGCTCCGCCAAGACTGGCGGCCGTGCTGGGTCCCACCAACACCGGCAAGACCCACCTGGCGGTGGAGCGCATGCTGGGCCACGCCTCCGGCATGATCGGCCTGCCGCTGCGCCTGCTGGCCCGCGAGATCTACGACCGGATCGTGGGGCTGCGCGGGGCCCGCGCCGTGGCCCTGATCACTGGCGAGGAGAAGATCGTCCCGCCCAGGCCGCACTATTTCGTCTGCACCGTCGAGGCCATGCCGCTCAGCCGCGAGGTCGAGTTCATGGCGGTGGACGAGATCCAGCTCTGCGCCGACCCGGAGCGCGGCCACGTCTTCACCCACCGCCTGCTGCATGCGCGCGGCACGGCCGAGACCCTGCTGCTGGGCGCCGGGACCATGGCCCCTCTGGTGCGCCGGCTTTTGCCGCACGCCGAGATCATCACCCGCGAGCGGTTCTCGAACCTCACCTATGCCGGCCCGAAGAAGCTGACCCGCCTGCCCAGGCGCAGCGCCGTGGTCGCCTTCAGCGCCGACCAAGTCTACGCCATCGCCGAGCTGATCCGCCGCCAGCGCGGCGGCGCGGCCGTGGTGATGGGCGCGCTCAGCCCGCGCACCCGCAACGCCCAGGTGGCGCTCTACCAGTCCGGCGAGGTCGACTTCCTGGTGGCCACCGACGCGATCGGCATGGGCCTGAACATGGACGTCGACCATGTGGCTTTCGCGGGCCTGCGGAAATTCGACGGCAAGCGCACGCGCTTCCTCTATCCGCAGGAGATCGGCCAGATCGCCGGGCGCGCCGGGCGCTACCAGAAAGACGGCACCTTCGGCGTCACCGGCGAGGCCGAGGAGATGGACGAGGACCTGGTGGCCGCGGTGCAGGAGCATCGCTTCGAGCCGGTGGCCGGCGCCGAGTGGCGCAATTCCAAGCTCGACTTCGCCGGCCTGCCGAACCTGATGAAGTCCCTGGCGCAGCTTCCGCAGCGCGAGGGCCTGAAGCTGGCCGGCGAGGCGTTGGACGAGACCACCCTGCGCAGGTTGGCCCAGGACCCGGAGGTCGAAGGCCGCGCCAAGGGCCGCGCCGCCATCGAAATCCTCTGGGAGTGCTGCCAGACGCCGGACTTCCGCAAGCTGGCGCTCGACGAGCACATGGGCCTGGCCAAGGAATTCTTCCTGCACCTGACCACCGGCCCCCACTCGACAAATAGGGGCCGGATTCCCGAGGACTGGATCGCCAAGCAGTACGGCCAGCTCGACCGCACCGACGGCGAGATCGACACCCTGGCGGCGCGGCTGTCGAGCGTCCGCACGCTGGCCTATGTCGCCAACCGGCCCGACTGGCTGGCCGACCCCA
>NZ_DASYAF010000171.1:0-26865 GCF_036501465.1 Phenylobacterium sp. | reverse complement strand
CTATTCGCAGGGCGGGCAGTTCTACTACGTCCGCGGCGTGGGGCGGCTGGAGAGCCTGGAGGACATCGGCAACGTCGTGCTGGCCGTGCACGACGGCGTTCCCGTGCTGGTCAAGGACGTCGGCCGGGTGACGATCGGCATCGCGCCGCGGCTCGGTGAATTCGGCTTCGAGAACCAGGACGACGCGGTCGAGGGCGTGATCCTGCTGCGCACCGGCGAGAAGACCCAGGACGTGCTGAAGGGCGTCGAGGCCAAGACCCGCGAGCTCAACGAACGCGTGCTGCCCAAGGACGTGAAGGTCGTGCCGTTCTACGACCGCACCGACCTGATCAAGCTCACCACCGGCGTCGTCGAGACCAACCTGCTGCGCGGCATGATCCTGGTGGTCGTGATGCTGATCTTCTTCCTCTACGACGTCCGCGCGGGGCTGATCGTGGCGGTGACGATCCCACTGTCGCTGTTCTTCGCCTTCACCTGCCTCAACATCCAGAAGGCGTCGGCCAACCTGCTCTCCATCGGGGCGATCGACTTCGGCATCCTCGTCGATGGCGCGATCTTCATGGTCGAGAACATCTTCCGCCAGATCGCGCTGCGCAAAGGCACGCCGGCGACGATCCATGAAATCATCCGTGACGCCGCGGCCGAGGTGGACCGGCCGCTGGTCTATGCGGTGGCGGTGATCGTGGTCAGCTTCCTGCCGATCTACGTCCTGTCCGGTCCGTCCGGCGCCCTGTTCCGGCCCATGGCCGACACCATGATCTTCGGCCTGATCGGGGCCCTGCTGGTGACCCTGCTGCTGCTGCCGGTGCTCTGCGCCTGGTTGATGCGCAACAATGTGCGCGAGCGGACCAACCGGCCCATGGAATGGCTGAAGGACCGCTATGCCACCGGCCTCGATTTCTGCCTTGAGCATCGCTGGGGCACGGTGTGGGTGTCGGCCGCGATCCTCGCGGTCACTCTGGCGATCACCCCGCTGGTCGGCGCGGAGTTCATGCCGCAGCTCGACGAGGGCGCGCTGTGGGTCCGGGCCACCATGCCCTACACCATCTCCTTCGACGAGAGCGCCAAGGTCGCGCCCAAGGTCCGCGCGATCCTGAAGAGTTTTCCGCAGGTGACGACGGTCTCCTCCGAGCTCGGCCGGCCGGACGACGGCACCGACCCGACCGGCTTCTTCAACGTCGAGTTCTTCGTGGGGCTCAAGCCCTACAACCAGTGGACCGGGCCCTACCGGACCAAGCCGCAGCTGATCGCCGCCATCAACAAGAAGCTGGAGGCCTTCCCGGGCATCACCTTCAACTACACGCAGCCGGCGCAGGACGCCGTGGACGAGGCCGAGACCGGCCTGAAGAGCGCGCTGGCGGTGAAGATCTTCGGGCCCGACCTGAAGACGCTGGAGACCAAGGGCAAGGAGATCAAGCAGGTGCTCGAACGGGTGCCCGGCATCAAAGACGTGACCCTGGTGCAGGAGCTCGGCCAGCCCAGCCTGACCATCAAGATCGACCGCGCCAAGATCGCCCGCTACGGCGTCAACGTCGCCGATATCAACGCCCTGGTGCAGACCGCCATCGGCGGCGACGTCGCCACCCAGGTTGTGCAGAAGGAAAAGCAGTTCGACCTGGTGGTGCGCCTGGAGGAACAGTACCGCGACAACCCCGAGAAGATCGGCGAGATCCCGGTCTCGACGCCCGGCGGCCAGCAGATTCCGCTGAAGGAATTCGCCGACATCGCGGTGACCAACGGGGCGGCCTTCATCTACCGCGAGAACAATTCCCGCTACATCGGCGTGCAGTTCTCGGTGGAGGGCCGCAGCCTGGCGGCAGCGGTCGAGGACGCCATCGGCCAGGTGGGCAAGAAGGTGAAGCTGCCGCAGGGCTACCGCGCCGACTGGGGCGGCGACTACACCGAGTACACCGCCTCGCGCGACCAGCTGAAGCTGATCCTGCCGCTGACCCTGTTCCTGATCTTCCTTTTGCTGTTCACGGCCTATTCGAACTTCAAGTTCCCGTTCATCACCATCGCCGGCGTCATCCTATCGGCCCCGGTGGGCGGCATATTGGCGCTCTGGCTCACCGGCACGCCGTTCTCGGTGTCCTCCGGCATCGGGTTCCTGGCGTTGTTCGGCGTCTCCGTGCAGACGGCGGTGGTCTACATCTCCTACGTCAACGAGCTGCGCCGCGACGGCATTCCCGTCGCCGAGGCGGTGCGTGAGGGCGCCATCCTGCGCCTGCGGCCGATCATGATGACCGCCCTGGTGGCGGCGGTGGGCCTGCTCCCGGCCGCCCTGGCGACCGGCGTCGGCACGGATTCCCAGCGGCCGTTCGCCCTGGTGATCGTCGCCGGCCTCTTCACACGCCTGCTGATCAGCGTCTTCCTGATGCCGGCGCTCTACGCCATCGCCGCGCGGCCGGACGACCGGCTGGAGGTCTAGCCGCGCGCCAGCTTGTGCGTCTCGAGGATCTTCCGTACCGCGGCGATGTCGAGCGCCTCGACGGTCACCGCCTTGCCGGTGACGGCGTCGACGGCGTGCGTGGTGGCGGCCATCAGCAGTGAGTTGTAGATCGCCTCTTCGACCGCCTCGGCGGCGGCGGCGAACACCGGTGAGACCGCGTCGTTGGAGATTTCGCTGACGGTTCCGAGCTTCGCGCGCCGCTCGGGCGTGCGGCGCACCGGCTCGGCGGTGGAAAAGGCGATGGCGTAGTCGCCGGAGCCGTTGGAGAAGGTCGAGCCGGTGCGGGCCAGGCCGGCGATGGCGCGCTTGGCCAGGCGGGTCAGGTTGCGGTCGCTCAAGGGGGCGTCGGTGGCCACCACCATCATGCAGGAGCCGTCGGCGCTCTTGTCGTCGACGAAGTCCTTCAGGTCGTAACGCCCGAGCTCGCGGCCCACCGGCGCGCCGGCCATGGAGAGCACGCCGCCGAAGTTGGTCTGCACCAGCGCGCCCACCGTCCAGCCGCCCAACCGGGTCGGCAGTTTGCGCGAGCTGGTTCCGATCCCGCCCTTCCAGCCGAAGGCGATGGCGCCGGTCCCGGCGCCGACGCAGCCCTCCGCCACCGGCCCGCCCTTGGCGGCGGCGATGGCGTCCCGCACATGGGCGACGGTGACGCCCCGGTGGCGGATGTCGTTCAGGCCGCCGTCGTTGGTCTCGCCGACCACGGCGTTGACCGAGCGGACCTGTTCGTTGCCCGGCTGCTCAAGGGTCCAGTCGATCAGGGCCTCGGCGGCGCGGCCGACGGACAGGGTGTTGGTGAGCGCGATCGGCGTCTCGATCTCGCCCAGCTCGCCGACCTGGGTCGAGCCCATCAGCTTGCCGAAACCGTTGGCGACGGTCAGGCCCGCCGGAACCTTTTCCTGGAACAGGTTGCCGCCGTGCGGAAGGATGACGGTGACGCCGGTGCGCACATGGTCGCCCTGGACCAGGGTCACCTGGCCCACGGTGACGCCCGCCACATCCGTGATGGCGTTGAGCGGACCGGGTTTCAGCACGCCGGGGACCAGGCCGATCTGGCGCGCGCGGGCCCTCCCGTTGGGGTTGGTGCTCATCGTCGCCTCTCCCGCCGCCGCCGACCCGGCCAGGCCGACCGGCAGGGCCTTCAACAGATCGCGCCGTCGCATCCGCAAGCCTCCTAGGCCACGCCGTAGACGTCGCGCTCGAGGACGTCGAGCAGGCCCAGCACCTCCGGATCGCCGAACGGCAGGAGCTGGGTCATCAGCACCCCGGCCTTCCCGGCCGTCGGATCGGCCCAGTAGTAGGTGTTGGCGAGGCCGCCCCAGGCCAGGGCGCCGGCGCGGCGGCGCCGCGGCAGGTCGGCGGGCGCGACCATGGTCGCCAGGCCATGGCCGGCGTCCAGGCCCGGGTGCAGGTCGAAGTCGTTGCTGAAATTGGGCTGAGCGGTCTTCCACCAGCCGGTGCGGCGGTCGCCGGTCTGGGGCCGCGAGAGCTCACGCACCGTGTCGGCCGACAGGATGCGCGCGCCGTCCAGCGCGCCGCCGTTCAGCAGCATGCGCAGGAAGCGGCCGTAGTCCGGGACCGTGGCATAGAGCCCGCCGCCGGCCGATGGGATTTCCGGGTCCTTGGGCATGTTGAAGGGGATGGCCATCAGCCCGTCCGGCCCGCGCACATGCACCCCGGCGCGCCGCCTCGCCTGGGCCTCGGTCGTCGAGAATCCGGTGTCGGTCATGCCGAGGGGGCCGAAGACATGCTCGGCCAGATAGGCGCCCAGGCCCTGGCCGCTCGCCGCCTCGATCACCACGCCGGCCCAGTCGATGCCAATGCCGTAGACCCAGCCCTCGCCGGGATCGAACAGCAGCGGCTGGAGCAGGCTGGCGCGCGCGCCGTCGTTGGGGTTGCCGCCGGTGGTTTCCAGATGGGCGGCGAAGTCCGCGCTGGAGAACCCATAGGCGAAGCCGGAGGTGTGGGTCAGCAGTTCGCGCAGCGTCGGCGCGCGCTTGGCCGGACGCAGGCTGCGCGTTCCCTCGGCGGCGGTCTCCAGCACCTGCAACCGCCCCAGCTCAGGAACCAGGGCCGAGAGGTCGCCATCCAGCGAAACCGCCCCGCGCTCCACGAGCTGCAGGGCGGCGACCGAGGCGACGGCCTTGGTCATCGACGCGATCCAGAACACCGTGGCCAGGTCCATCGGCGCGGCCTCGCCCACCGTGCGTGCGCCCGCCGCGTGACTGTAGGTCACGCCATCCCGGTCGAGCGCGAGCGCCACGCCGCCGGCGATGCGGCCGCGGTCGATCGCCTGCGCAAGCGCCGCCTCGAACCTCGCGAACATGATGGTCTCCGGCCCCGATCGAGGCCTGGAATCCTAGCGCGAGGCCACGGCGGCGGCCAGGGCCACACTGGCCTGGCGGACGGGGAGCGAGAACATGGCGCTGGTGCCCTGGCCGGGCGCGCTGCGCAGGTCCAGGAGGCCGCCGTGCATCTCCACCAGCGACTTGGTGAGCGCCAGGCCAAGCCCCGTGCCCTGCTGGGTCTTGGTGTGCTGGCCCTCGATCTGCTCGAAGGGCTTGGCCAGGCGCGCCAGGTCTTCCGGCGGGATGCCGATGCCGGTGTCCTGCACGATCACCCGCACCCGCTCGCCCAGCGGGTCCTCGCGGCGTTCGGCGCCGATGGTGATGGTCCCCCCGCGCGGGGTGAACTTGATGGCGTTGGAGAGCAGGTTCAGCAGCACCTGCTTGACCGCCCGGTAGTCGGCCTCGACCTCCGGCAGGTCGCTGAAGTCGAGCCGCAGCTCCAGGCCCGCGGCCTCGGCGCGGTTGCGCACCAGGCGGATGGCGTCCTCGGCGACCTCCTCGATCGACACCGGCTCGAAGCGCAGGTTCATCTTGCCCGCCTCGATCTTCGACATGTCGAGGATGTCGTTGATCAGCGCCAGCAGGTGCTGGCCGGAGTTGAGGATGTCGCGGGCATAGTCCTTGTAGCGGCCGTCGCCCACCGGCCCGTACATCTCCGCCACCATGATCTCGGAGAAGCCGTTGATGGCGTTCAGCGGCGTGCGCAGCTCGTGGCTCATATTGGCCAGGAACTCGCTCTTGGCCTGGTTGGCGCCCTCGGCGCGCACCTTCTCGTTCTCGTACTTGCGGGCCAGTTCCGACAGCTGTTCCTGGCTGCGCTCCAGGTTGACGACCGCGCGGCGCAGCTCCTCCTCGTTGACCCGGCGCGCCTCCTCCTGGGCCTTGAGCGCGGTGATGTCGGCGGCGGTGACCACCAGGCCGCCCTCGGCGGTGGTGCGTTCCGAGATCTGCAC
This sequence comes from Phenylobacterium sp., assembly GCF_036501465.1. Classification (GTDB taxonomy): domain Bacteria; phylum Pseudomonadota; class Alphaproteobacteria; order Caulobacterales; family Caulobacteraceae; genus Phenylobacterium. The sequence goes on along the minus strand of NZ_DASYAF010000171.1, from coordinate 21,118 downwards.
CCAGCGGCCGTCGACCAGCTCGGCCTCGCGCACGCCCTTGCGGCCTCCCAGCGCCGGGAACTCCTGGCGCACGGCGAGCTTGGCCTGCCGCTCGAGGTCCTCGCGCGCCACGCCGGGCTTCAGCACCTGCGGCTCCAGGCGGAAGAAGCTGCGGTAGTTCTTGTTGCACATCAGAAGCCGGCCCTGGCGGTCCCAAAGCACGAAGGCCTCCGACACGCTCTCGATGGCGTCGCGCAGGCGGGTCTCGGCGGCCTGGGCGCGGGCCTGGGCCAGCCGCTCCTCGGTCACGTCGAGCGCCACCCCGATGATCCGCGCGTAGCCGCCCTCGGGGCTCTTGCCGAAGCCCTGGCCGCGGGCGTCGATCCACACCGGCCGGCCGCCCATCAGGCTCGGCACCCGGAACGAGACGTCGAAGCCGCCGTAGACGGCCGCGGTCGCCAGCGCTTCGCGCAGGCCGTCGCGGTGGCCCTCGGAGACCCGCTCCAGCACCTGCTGGCCGTCCACGACGCCGCCCTTCCAGCCGAACAGGGCGGCGGTGACGTCGGACATGAAGATCTTGTCCTCGGAGAGGTCCCACTCCCAGATGCCGCAGCGGGCGGCCTCCACGGCCAGGCGGAAGCGGCGTTCGCTGTCGGTGTAGGCGGCGTAGGCCCGCTCGACCCGGCGGGATTCGAAGAACAGCAGCACGCCCAGGCCGATGGCGACGGCCATCGGCACGGCCAGGGCCGCGACAGCCTCGAACAGGCCCAGCGGCCCGTGGGCCAGGCGGCGGACGGCGATCGCGGTGTAGGCGGCCAGCAGCAGCACCGAGCCCACCACGGCGATGCGCGAGAACCGCTGGGTCGGCGGGCGCACGAGCGCGAGGTCGGCGGGCCGCTCCTGCGGCCGCGCAGCGTCCACGCTGTCGCTCTCGCGTGCCGACAAGGCTCGCTGCTCCTCGACCATGGCCAGGCAAATCACCCCGCGCCTTGGTGGAGAGACTAAGCCTTAAGCGTAAACAGCGTCACCGCTGTTGAGCGGCGAATTGTCCCGTCCGAAGGTTAACTGCCGGCTTCGGCGGCTCCAGGTTTCGCGGTCGAACAGCGATTCCGGTCGTTCACGAAGAACGACCCCTATTCAGCCGCCAGATCCTCGATCAGTCGCCGCCAGGATCCAGCGATCGGGTGACCAGTTCGAAGACGTTCTTGGACAGCCCCGGCTGGGCGAGGATCCGCTCCAGTTCGGCCTTCATCAGCCGGCCCAGCTCAGGCTTGTAGCGCCGCCAGCCGCCCAAGGGCTCGACCAGCCGCGCCGCCGTCATCGGGTTGAACCCGTCGGTGGCGAGGATCTGGTCGGCGAGGAACCGGTAGCCGGCCCCGCTGGGGTCGTGGAACCGCACCGGGTTGAAGGCCGCAAAGGTCTGCACAAGGGCGCGCAGGCGGTTGGGGTTCTTGCCCTCGAAGGCGGGGTGGGCGGTGAGGCCCGTCACCCGGCCCAGCGCGCCTTCGTCGGGGTCGCGGGCCTGGACGGCGAACCACTTGTCCACCACCAGAGGCTCGCCCTGCCAGCGCTCGTAGAAGTCGGCGAGCGCCGTCTCGAACCGCTCGCCGCCGATGCAGGCCAGCGCCCCGAGCCCGCCCATGGCGTCGGTCATGTTGGCCGCGGCCTGGTAGTGCCCGTAGGCGAGCTCGCCGATCTCCGCGCGCGGGTTGGCGGCCAGCAGGTCGAGGGCGGCGTTTCGCAGCGCGCGCCGGCCGGCCCCGGCGGCGTCCGGCGAGAACTCGCCCATCTCCTGCAGGCCGTTATGCAGCCGCTTGAGCTCATCGGTGAGGTGGACGGAAAGGCGCATGCGCAAGGCGTCGCGGGCCGCGTGGATCGCCGCCGGGTCGGCGGGGCTCATGGCCAGCGCCAGGTCCGGCTCGCTGGGCAGCACGAGCAGCAGGGCCTTGAACGCCGGATCGGCCGCCTGGTCGGCCAGCGCGCGGCCGACCGCCTGGGCGTAGCGCTCCTCGCCCACCTCGTCGGCCATGCCGGCGGCGCGGCCCAGGATCAGCTCGCGCGCCAGCTCCTGGCCGGCCTCCCAGCGGTTGAACAGGTCCGGATCGCCGGCCAGCAGCAGGTAGCGGTCGCGGGCCTCGGCGTCGGAGCTGAGTTTCACCGGCGCCGAAAAACGCCTGAGCGCCGAGACCACCGGCGCCTCGTCGATGCCGGAGAGGGTGACCCTGGTCTTCGCCCCGTCCAGCACCACCACGGTCTCGTCCATGGCCTCGCCGTCGCGGACGAAGGCCTGGGTGCGGCCCTCGGCGTCCAGCAGGCCGACGATCACCGGGATCGGCAGGGCCTGCTTGCTGGCCTGGCCGGGCGTCGGCCCGGTCGCCTGGGCGAACTCCAGGGTCAGTTCCTTGCGGCCGGCGTCATAGCGCTGGGTCATCTCCACCGCCGGCGTGCCCGCCTGCTCGTACCAGGCGAAGAACGGCTTCAAATCCTGGCCCGAGACGTCGGCGAAGCAGCGGATGAATTCCTCGACGGTGGTGGCGTGGCCGTCCCAGCGTTCGAAGTAGAGGTCCATCCCCTTCCGGAACGCCTCGGCCCCGATCAGGGTCTTCAGCATCCGGATCACCTCGGCGCCCTTCTCGTAGATGGTCGCGGTGTAGAAGTTGTCGATCTTCAGATAACTGGACGGCCGCACGGGGTGGCTGAGCGGCCCCTGGTCCTCGCTGAACTGCCGCGCGCGCAGCGCCTTCACGTCCTTGATCCGCTGCACGGCGTGGCCGCGCATGTCGGCCGAGAAGCTCTGGTCGCGGAAGACCGTCAGGCCTTCCTTGAGGCAAAGCTGGAACCAGTCGCGGCAGGTCACCCGGTCGCCGGTCCAGTTGTGGAAATATTCGTGCGCCACCACGCTCTCGATGCGCTCGAAGTCCATGTCGGTGGCGGTCGCCGGGTCGGCCAGCAGGAGCGAGGAGTTGAAGATGTTCAGCCCCTTGTTCTCCATGGCCCCGAAGTTGAAGTCGCGCACGGCGACGATCATGAAGAGGTCGAGGTCGTATTCGAGGCCAAAGGTGTCCTCGTCCCACTTCATCGCCCGCTTGAGCGCGTCCATGGCATAGGCGGCGCGCGGGGCCATGCCCGGGTCGACGTAGATGCGCAGGTCGACGGTGCGACCGCTCATGGTGACGAGCTTGTCCGCCAGCACGTCCAGCTCGCCGGCCACCAGGGCGAAGAGGTAGCAGGGCTTGGGGAATGGGTCGTTCCAGACCGCGTAGTGGCGGCCGTTTCCAAGCGCGCCGGAGTCCATCAGGTTGCCGTTGGCGAGCAGGCGGTGGAACGCCTTGTCCGCCTCGATCCGGACGGTGAAGCGGGAGAGGACGTCCGGCCGGTCGGGCCACCAGGTGATCTTGCGGAAGCCCTCGGCCTCGCACTGGGTGCAGAAGCGGCCGCCGGACATGTAGAGCCCGTCCAGCGCCTTGTTGGCGTCCGGGTCGATCTCGACCTCGGTGGAAAGCGTGAAGGCGTCGGGCGCGTTCGGGATGGTGAGGAATTCGGCGTCGATGGTGCGTTCGCCGTCGGCCAGGGCGCGGCCGTCGATCGCGACGCTGATCGGTTTCAACCGCTCACCATTGAATTTGAGCGGCTCCTTATGGTCGCCGTTGCGGCGGACTTGCAGCTCCGCCTTCACCCGCGTGGCGTTGGGTTTCAGGTCGAAGCGGAGTTCGACCTCGTCGATCAGGAAGGCGGGTGGGCGATAGTCGGCGAGCTTGATCGCCTGGGGCGTTTCGGTGCGCATGGCTCGCATGTAGGCCCGCCGGTGCGGCGGCGCCAAGGCGGCAACGACACAATGCCGGCGCCTGACGCGAGGTCACGCTTTCCTGCCCGATCCGTGCGCGTATGTTGACGCGCGAGGAAACCTGAAGCGCCGGGTCAACCGGGCGGGAAGCGGCCATGAATTTCGACTTCTCTGACGACCAGAAGTTCCTGAAGTCCGAGGCGCGCAAGTTCCTCGAGGCCAACTGCTCGACCGCCCGCGTGCGCGGCGTGCTCGATGACGACGGCAAGGCCTACGACGAAGCCCTGTGGAAAGCGGTGGCCGAACAGGGCTGGCTGGGCGCGGCGATCCCCGAGCAGTACGGGGGCCTGGGCCTGGGCTATCTGGAGCTGTGCGTCATCGCTGAGGAGCTGGGCCGCGCGGTGGTGCCGATCCCGTTCGCGTCCACGGTCTATTTCGTGGCCGAGGCGGTGGCTCTGGCCGGGACCGAGGAGCAGAAGGCCTGGCTGCTGCCCAAGGTGGCCGCCGGCGAGATCATCGGCTGCCTGGCGACCTCCGAAGGCCCCGGCCCGGTCACCGCGGGCGCGATCAAGACCACGGTCAAGGACGGCAGGATCAGCGGCGAGAAGGTCCCGGTCACCGACGGCGACATCGCCAACGTGGCCCTGGTGCTGGCCAAGGAGAACGGCAAGCCTGCGCTGTTCAGCGTCTATCTCGACGGCGAGGGCGTCACCCGCGAGACCCTGGGCACGCTCGATCCCACCCGCGACGCCGCCAAGCTCACCTTCAAGGACGCCCCGGCGATCCGGCTCGGCGAAGCCGGGCAGGGGATGGAGATCCTGGAGCAGGTGCTGGACCGCGCGGCCATCCTGCTCAGCTTCGAGCAGTGCGGCGGCGCCGACCGCTGCCTGGAGCTCGCCAAGGCCTACGCCCTGGAGCGCTACGCGTTCGGACGGGTCATCGCCTCCTACCAGGCGATCAAGCACAAGCTGGCCGACATCTATGTGAAGAACGAGCTGGCCCGCTCCAACGCCTACTACGGGGCCTGGGCGCTCAATACGAACGCCGCCGAGCTGCCGCTGGCGGCCAGCGCCGCGCGCATCGCCGCATCGGAGGCCTTCTGGTTCGCCGCCAAGGAAAACATCCAGACCCACGGCGGCATCGGCTTCACCTGGGAGATGGACTGCCACCTGTTCTACCGCCGCTCGCGCCAGCTGGCCCTGGTGGCCGGCGCGCCCAGGGTCTGGAAGGAGCGGCTGGTGAGCCACTTGGAACGTCGCAACGCAGCTTGAACATGGGTCCCAGCTCGGCCTGCGCGCCTGCGGCGCTCCGTTGGCCGGGATGACGGAGATTTACGGTATGGACTTCAACGACACCCCCGAAGAAGCCGCCTTCCGCGCCGAGGCGCGCGCCTGGCTGGAGGCCAATGCGCCGAAGAAATACGAGGCCGGCGCCGATCTTGAGGGCGGGGACAGCATGGCCGCCTCCAAGGCCTGGCAGGCCAAGAAGGCCGCCGCGGCCTACGCCCAGATCACCTGGCCCAAGGAATGGGGCGGGGCCGGCGGCACGCCCATCCAGCAGGTGATCTTCAACCAGGAGGAGGCGAACTTCCCGGTGCCGGGCAACCCGTTCCAGATCGGCCTGGGCATGTGCGTGCCGACGGTGGCGACCTTCTGCGATCAGGCGACCAAGGACCGTTTCGTTGGCCCGGCCCTGCGCGGCGAGGAGATCTGGTGCCAGCTGTTCTCCGAGCCCTCCGGCGGCTCCGACGTGGCGGCGGCCAGGACCAAGGCGGTGCGCGCCCCCGACGGCTCCGGCGACTGGATCATCTCCGGCCAGAAGGTGTGGACGACGGGAGCGCAGTTCTCCGACTTCGGCATCGTCGTCACGCGGACCAATCCGGACGCGCCGAAGCACAAGGGCCTGACCATGTTCTGGGTCGACATGCACGACCCGGGCATCGCGGTGAAGCCGATCCACCAGATGAGCGGCGGCTCGGGCTTCAACGAGGTGTTCTTCACCGATGTGCGGGTGAAGGACAGCCAGCGGGTGGGGGCGGTTGACGACGGCTGGCGGGTCAGCCTGGTCACCCTGATGAACGAGCGGCTGGCGGTGGGCGGGCCCTCGGGCACGGGCTGGGCGGAGTTCCTGGAGGCGGCGCGCAGCGTGCCAGGTCTCGACGGGGCGCCGGCGATCAAGGACCGGGCGCTGCGCGAAAAGCTGGCCGACTGGTACGTGGCGACCGAGGGGCTGAAGCACACCCGCAACCGCACCATGACCGCCCTGTCGCGCGGCCAGACGCCAGGGCCGGAAAGCTCGATCGGCAAGGTGGTCACGGCGCTGCAGATGCAGGACCTGGGCAACACCGCCGTGGAGATGCTCGACCAGTACGGGATCATCAACGACCCGGCGCTGGCGCCGCTGCACGCAGCCTTCCACGGCTCGGTGATGTTCGCGCCGGGCCTGCGCATCGCCGGCGGCACCGATGAGATCCTGAAGAATATCATCGCCGAGCGCGTGCTGGGCCTGCCCGGCGACATCCGCGTGGACAAGGACGTGCCGTTCAAGGATATGCCGACGGGTCGATAGTAGGCGCGTCCGGGTCCCGCTAAGGCGATCGTCGATCCGATACGGCCGTTCATCGCGAATCCCGCGAGCCTGTTTCGGGCTTCGGCGACGGTTATTCCCGAAACGTCGCATAGGAGTCGTCGGGATCATGCGGATATGGGTGTTCGCCGCCGCGGCGTTTCTGTCCCTGGGCCCGCAATGCGCGGCGCGAGCGGCGACCTCTGACGGCTTCCTCAGACCTGCCGTAAGGGCCGGGGATCGCTTCGCGTTCGTCTTTTCCAAGACGATCTCGATCAGCGGCGCGGACTTCGACGCCTATACGGGGCGGATCAGCGGCAGCTCGATAGAAACCATCGCTTCGGTGACGCCGCAGGCCATCACCGAGCAGGAAAGCTATCGCTACGATGGCCGGCCGGCGGGCGTCGACCAAGTCGTGGTCCGCGATCATGGGGCCACCAACTGCGTCGACGGCAAGTGCGCGCCGAACGACCAGACCAGCGCCCCGTTGTTCAATCCGCTGCTGTGGGGTGCGATCCCGCCCGACCTGACGAAGACCTCCACTTGGCGCGCGACGATCCCAAACGCCTGGGAAATCGGTCCGGCCGGCGAAGAAACCGTTCGCGTGGTGCTGCTCGATCCGGCCGATGGCCTGGTCACGCTGGAGCGGCGCGGCCACGGGTCGGGGCCATCGTCCGACGACGCCGCCCGCAGTCAGATCAAGATCGTCAGCAAGGGCAAGACGCTGATGGTGAAGCTCGTTCCCGGCGATGCCAGTTGGGAAGGCTACGCCAGTGTGCGCCACGGGGTCACGGTCAGCGACGAGATCATCGTGCATCGACCGGTCACCCTCACGGCTGCTACGGGTGAGACCTTCCAGGCGGAGGAACGCGTCTATACCCTGTTCATCCAGGCCCCGGTCGCCGGCTGACGAGTGGGCTTGCCGGGCGATATCCGCGTGGACAAGCCCGTTCCGTTCAAGGATATGCCGACGAGGCGTTGAATCTGGGCGCTGAACCGGACGCCGCCGGAGGGGTCACTTGAGCGCGCTGAGCTGGTTCCTCTTCGGCCTGACGGTCGTGCTCGACGTGTTCGGGCAGACGGCGTTCAAGCTGGGCCTGGACCGGATCGGCGCGGCGCATGGCGCGGCCTTCTGGCGGGCGGTGGCGACCAGCCCCTTCGTGATCGCGGGCTTCCTCGGCTACTGCGTCGAGGCGGTGAGCTGGATGTACGTCCTGGGCCACGCGCCGCTGTCCATCGTCGGGCCGATGGCGGCGCTTTCCTATGTGGGCGCGGTGCTGGCCGGGCGGCTGTTCCTGGGCGAGCGGCCCAGGGCGCGGCGCTGGCTGGCGGCCGGGCTGGTGACCCTCGGCGCGGGGCTGGTGGGAGCGAGCCTTGGCTGACGTTCCGCTGCGCTCCGGTCCTGAGAAGTCGTTGGCGAAAGCGATCGGCGGCTGGCTGCTGTTCATCGCCGTGGAGACCGCGACCCAGGTCACCTTCAAATATGCCGGCGCGGCCCTGGACGACAGCCACGGCCTGGCGCGCATGGCGATGGGCGCGCTGCAGACGCCGGTCGTCCTGCTGGGCTTCCTCCTCTATTTCCTGGGCTTCCTGATCTGGCTCACCATCCTGAAGGACATCGACCTCGGCCGCGCCTTCCCGATGACCGCGGTGATCTATGTCTCGACCCTGGTGGCGGCCGTGACCCTGTTCCACGAGCATCTGAACGCCTTGCGGATCGCGGGTGTGGTCGTCATCGCGGTGGGCGTGGCGCTGCTGGCGTCGGACACCCCAAATGACGGGAAAGCGAATAGCGGGAAGGGATGACGCAGGGCGTCAGACCCTGATGGCTTCAGGTTGCAAACCTGAAGGCTGAAGAAGGGTCTGATTTGAACTCGCGAGCACGATTCAACGGTCAGGCGTGGCGCCTGGCCGCATCGTGCTCGGCCGGCGTCATTGGGCTATAGAGCGGCGGAGTCCGGGAACAGTCTTTTGACGACCAAGTCCGACAGCTTCTTCAAGGTTACGCCCTGGGACGCCCTGCCGGCGGCCCTGGCAGTGATCCAGCTCGCCCTAGTGGCGGCGCTATATGCCGCTTGGCCGCAGCTCTCGTGGCCGGCCCGGATCCTTTGGCTCGGCCTCTATGCCTTCAGCGTGGGCTGGAACCTCAACTCCATCGCCCACAACTTCATCCATAACGCCTTCTTCCGCTCCGAGCGGCTGAACCGGCTGATGAGCCTGGTCATCACGCTCGCGTTGATGTCGCCGCAGACCATGTATCGCTACGTCCACCTGAAGCATCACGCCGGCAACGCCGACCTGCCGGGGCCGGACGGGGCCACCATCGACCCCTTGTCGATCTACCAGCACGGCCATGACGGGAAGCCCGAACCGCTGCTCAGCTATGTCTTCCTGGAGTTCTTCCGCGGCGAGAGCCCCGCCGAACTGGCGCGGCGGATCGGGGAGAAGCGGCCGGCCGAGGCGAAGGCTGCGCGGTTCGAGTTCTGGGCGGTGATCGCGGTCTATGGCGCGGCCCTGGCCGCCGGCCTGTTCACCGGCCGCTGGGCCTTCACGCCGTTGATGCTGGTCGGAAGCTACCTCGGCCAATGCCTGTCGAACCTGTCGGGCTATTACGAGCACCTGGGCGGCAATCCGGACAAGCCGATCGCCTGGGGCGTCTCGACCTATGGGCGCCTCTACAACTGGGTCTTCCTATACAACGGCTACCACGCGGAGCATCACTACCGGCCCAAGGTGCACTGGACGAAGATGGTCGCCTTCCACCGCCAGATCGCCGCGGAGCAGCGGGCTGAGGGCGTGACCGTGATCCGCCGTGCCCACTTCCTGGGCTTCCTGGATCCCAAGACCTGGCCGATCGAGACCGCGCGCCGGCCGAAGCCTCAGAAGGCCGTCGCCTGATGGCTGCCCCCCAGAAGTCAGGGCGGGAAAAGCCCAAGGCGAAGCTCGGCCTGTTCCGCTATTCCGGCTGGGACGCGATTCCCGCAGCCCTGGTCTACATCCACCTAGGCCTGCTGTTGGCCCTGTTCCTGGCCTGGAGCCACCTCGACTGGCCGGAGCGGATCGCCGGCGCCGTGGCCTATGGCGCGGCCATCGGTTGGAGCCTGGACTCGGTCAGCCACAACTTCATCCACAATCCGTTCTTCGCCTGGGAGCCGCTGAACCGGCTGACCAGCCTGGCGCTGACGCTCAGCCTCGGCACGCCGCAGACGATGTACAAGTACGTCCATATGCGCCACCACGCCGGCAACTCCGACCGGATCGGCGCGGACGGGACGACGATCGACCCGATCTCGCTCTACCAGTACGGCGCGGACGGCAAGGTCGAGCCCACCTGGTCCTACGTCTTCCGCCAGTTCTTCCGCGACGACGGCCCGTTCACCGTGGCGGCGAAAATCCGCGCCAAGCGGCCGAAGGAGGCGCGCCAGGCCTTGTTCGAATTCTGGACGATCCTGGCGGTCTATGCGGTGCTGCTGGCGCTGAACTGGAAGTTCATCGCCCTGATGGCGCCCTTCTACTACCTGGGCCACTGCCTCTCGTTCCTGATCGCCTGGTACGAGCACGCCGGCGCCGATCCCGACGAGCCCGCGGCCACCGGCGTCTCGACCTACGAGCCGGTCTACAACTGGGTGTTCCTGAATAACGGCTACCACGCCGAGCACCACCATCGGCCCAAGGTCCACTGGACGCAGATGAGCGCGCTGCGCGAGGAGACGCGGGACCATCAGGCGCGGGTTGGCGTGCGCACCCTGAAGGTGGCGCACTTCCTGGGCTTCGCGGACTGGACCGCGCCGCGGGTGCCGACCGCGAAGGCGCGCTAGGTTTCGGCGGTTCAGAAGGACTGGATTCCCGCCTTCGCGGGAATGAGCGGAGGCTAGGCGCTCAACCGCATCGGCGCCCGCGCGCCGCTGAGCAGGGTGGCATAGAGCCGCGTCAGGCCTTCGAAGGTGTGGTCCCAGCTGTGGCGGGTCTCGGCGCGGTGGCGGGCGGCGAGCTTGAGCGCGTCCACGTCGCGGGCGAACAGCGCCTCAACCGCCTCGGCCAGCGCGGCCGGGTCGACGCCCTCGGAGAGCTGGCCCACCGAATTGTCCAGCAGCTCACCGACGCCGCCCTTGTTCGGCCCCACCACCGGCAGGCCGGCGGCCCAGGCTTCCAGCACCACCAGGCCGAAGATCTCGTTCTCGTTGGCGTGCAGGAAGGCGTCGCAGCTAGCGATCACCTCGGCCAGCCGTTCGGGCGCGCGCTCGAAGTCCACGCAGGCCACGCGGCTCGAGGCCTTGATGTCCTTGCCCGCGCCGATCAGCACCAGGCGGTAGGGGTCGCCGAGCCGCTCCACGGCGGCGACCATGGATTCGACGTTCTTCTCCCGCGCCGGGCGGCCGGCGAACACCAGCAGGCGCGAGTCCGTCGGGAAATCGAGGCGCTTCAGGAGGGCGGCGCGGTCGCCGCGGCTGGGGTGGAACAGCTCCAGGTCCACGCCAAGGGGATGGACGCTGACCCGCTGCACCCCGGCGTCGGCCAGGCGCGTGGCGGTATGGCGGCTGGGCGCCACCACATGGTCGAACCGCTGGTAGGCCTGGGCCCAGAAGTTGAAGGTCGGCTGCTCGGCCCAGTCGCCCAGGTGCAGGGCGGCCAGGGTCGGCGCATCGGTGTGGCAGACGCCCACCACCGGCACGCCCAAGGCCTCGCCGGCGTCCATGGCCGCGTGGCCGGGCACGAAGACGTCGCCGGCCTCGATGATGTCGGGGTTCAGGTATTGCAGCACCGCCGACCATTTGTTGGGGCTGGCCGGCATGCGGTAGCCGTCGGCGAAAGGCAGCTTGGTGGCGCTGACCGTATAGATCCCGGGCCCGTCGGCGCGGGTGTAGCGGCCCGGCACCACCAGGGTCTGGCGGATATCCGGCCGCCGGGTCTCCAGCCAGCTGCGCTTGGCGGTGAGGTAGCGTTTCACCCCGCCGGAGCGCGGGGCGTACATCATGGTGGTGTCGATGAGATGGAAGCTCTCGCCCGGCGCGCGGAAAGCCGGCGCGCCATTTGCGTCGGGGCGCTGCAGGACAGGTCTTCCCGCCGTCACATCAAACACGCGTTGAGCCCTTTTACCCCCGGCGCTTGCCGTGGCCTCCTTCGAGAAGGCAACGGACAGCTTCGCCGTCCGATCCCGTCGACGCTTTGCCAATTTAGCCCGGCTCGGCGGATTTTTCCAAAGTTTGGCCAGGGGCCTGCGCCTTCTGCTGCAAACGCTGGAGCTCGGGGTCGAACCTTCACCTCAGATTGGGGCGGAAGCACGACTCGGCAAGGGGCTAGCGAGGATCATACGCTTTCGCGAATTCCGGCAGCGCGCCCACATTGGCTAGGAACTGCGGATTGAAGCGGGCGTGCGTCGCCTGTTCGAAGGCGTAGCCGAAGGCCAGCAGGCGCGCCTCGCTCCACGGCTGGCCGATGAAGGACATGTTCACCGGCAGACCGGAGACCTTGCCCATCGGCACCGTAAGGTGCGGATAGCCGCTCACCGCCGGCAGGGTGGAATAGGAGCCAAGGCTGCGGCTGCCGTCGATCGGATCGACCACGGTCGCCGGCCCGGTGGACGGCCCCACCAGCACCTCGACCATGTTGTCGGCCATCATCTTGTCCAGCGCCTGGCGGGCCAGCTTCTGGGCGTTGGCGCGCCGCTGCTGATAGCCGGCGTCGTCAAGTCCGGGCGCCTTGGCCGAGGCCTCGAAGATCTCCTGGCCGAATAGCGGGGTCTCGCGCGGCTCCTTGTTGTCGAAGGCGATCAGGTCGTCCATCGAGCGGACCTTCACCGCCGCCGGCAGGCCCGAGAGATAGGCGTTCAGCGCCGCTTTGAACTCGACCCGCAGGGCCGAACCCTCGTCGCCCGAGATGGCGGAGAGGTCGGCGTCGGCGGGCGTGGCCTTCACCTCGACCAGCACGGCCCCGGCCTTCTTCATCGCCGCCAGCGCGTCCTCGAACACGGCGTCGGTCTGCGGCGAGCGGCCGACGGTCATCCGCAGCACGCCCACACGCACGCCCCGGAGCGCGTCCGGCTTCAGGCCGGCGGCGTAGTCGCTCTTGTGGGCGTCGGCGTCCTTGGTCCCCGGGTCGGCGGGATCGGACCCGGCCATGGCGGTCAGCATCTCGGCGACATCGGTGACGTAGCGGGCCATCGGCCCCGGCGTGTCCTGCTGCGGCGAGATCGGCACCACATAGGTGCGTGAGATGAGGCCGAGCGTCGGCTTCAGCCCGACAACCCCGTTGATCGCCGAAGGGCAGGTCACCGAGCCGTCGGTCTCGGTGCCGACCGCCAGGGTGGCCAGCCCCGCGGACACCGCCACGCCGGAGCCGGCGGACGAGCCGCAGGCGGTGCGGTCCAGCAGGTAGGGGTTGCGCGCCAGGCCGGCGATCGCGGTCCAGCCGCTGATCGAGTGAGTGGAGCGGAAGTTGGCCCATTCCGACAGGTTGGCCTTGCCGATGATCACCGCGCCGGCGTCGGTCAGCCGCTTCACCAGCGGCGCGTCGCGGCCGGTGATGTTGTCCTTCAGCGCGAGCGAGCCCGCGGTGGTCGCCGTGCCGTCGGCGGATTCGATATTGTCCTTCAGGATCACCGGGATGCCTTGCAACGGCCCGCGCACCCGGCCGGCCTTGCGCTCGGCGTCGCGCGCCCGCGCGTCGGCCAGGGCATGGGGATTGAGCGCGATCACCGCGTTCAGCTTGGGCCCCTTGCGGTCCATGGCCGCGATCCGGTCGAGATAGGCCTGGACCAGGGCTTCGGAGGTGTAGCGCCCGGCGGCCATGTCGGCCTGCTGCTGCGGCGTCGAGGCGAAGGGGTCGATGGCGGGCGTAACGGGCGTGGTGGGCTTCTGGGCGAAGGCGGCCCCGGCCGCGAGAAGCACCGCGGCCGCGGCGGCGATGAAGGTCAGTGACCTGGACATGTCAGTCCCCCGAATCTTCTCGGGACCATGACACCCGACCGGGGAGGAAAAGGCTAGCCGCCGTCTCCCGGGCCGCCGCCCGTCACTTTGTGCGGAAGAGGCGCGATCAGAATGCGACCTGGGCGCCCAGCTCCACCACCCGCGAGGGCGGGATCTGGAAGAAGTCGGGCGTGCGCACCGCGTTGCGCGTCAGGAAGACGAACAGCAGGTCCATCAGGTGGCCGAGGCCCGCGCTGCGGCGCGGCAGCAGGGTGCGCCGGCTGAGGAAGAAGGAGGTGCGCATGATGTCGAACTTCAGCCCCTGGGCGCGCGCGAGCGTCATGCCCTTGGCCACGTTGGGCGTCTCCATGAAGCCGAACGACAGGGTCATGGCCTTGAAGCCGGGCGCCAGGTCATGGACCTCCACCCGCTCGGCGTCGGGCACGCGCGGGCGGCTGGCGACCTTCACGGTGAGCAGGATCACCTGCTCGTGCAGCACCTGGTTGTGCTTGAGGTTGTGCATCAGGGCGGCCGGCGCCTGGTCCGGGTCGGCGGTCAGGAAGACGGCGGCGCCGCGGGCGCGCAGCGGCGGGCGGCTCGTCAGCATGGGCAGCACGTCGGCCATCTTCAGGTCGCTCTGCTCGGCGGCCATGACCCGGCCGACGCCGCGCATCCAGGTCCACATGAGCAGGATGGTGGCCGCCGCGATCAGCAGGGGCACATAGCCGCCGTGCACGATCTTGGCGAGGTTGGCGGCCAGGAAGGCGGTCTCCACCAGCAGGAACGGCGAGAAGGCCAGCACGGCCTGCCAGATCGGGCGATGCTTCAGCCGCCGGATCGCCGCCACCGCCAGGATGGAGGAGGTGATCATCGCGCCGACCACCGAGACGCCATAGGCGTTGGCGAGCGCGTCGGAGGAGCGGAAGCCGATCACCAGGGCGGCCACGCCGATCATCAGGATCCAGTTGATCTGCGGCGCGTAGATCTGGCCCACATGGGCTTCCGACGTCGGGCGCAGGGTCAGCCTGGGCAGCAGGCCCAGCTGCACCGCCTGCTGGGTCATGGAGAAGGCGCCGGAGATCACCGCCTGGCTGGCGATCACCGTGGCGGCGGTGGCCAGCCCCACCAGCGGCAGCTGGAACCAGTCCGGGGCGAGACGGAAGAAGGGGTTGTCCACCGCCCCGGCGTCGCCCAGCACCAGGGCGCCCTGGCCCAGGTAGTTGAGGATCAGGCAGGGAAACACCAGCGCGAGCCAGGTCCACTGGATGGGCTTCCTGCCGAAGTGGCCCATGTCGGCGTAGAGCGCCTCGGCCCCGGTGACGGTCAGGAACACCGAGCCCAGGATCGCGGGCGCGATCTTCGGATGCTCGGCCAGCAGGGTCACGCCGGGCAGGGGATTGAGCGCCAGCAGGATCTGGGGCTCGCGGACCAGGGCCGCGGCCCCCAGCACCGCGATGGTCACGAACCAGACCACGCAGATCGGCCCGAACCAGCGGCCCACGCCGCCGGAGCCGCGCTTCTGGACCACGAACAGCCCGACCAGCAGGACCAGCGCGATCAGCGGCACGACGTGGTCGATCCGCCCGGAGAGGCCGTGGATCACCTCCAGCCCCTCGACCGCCGAGAGCACCGAGACCGCGGGCGTCAGGATGGCGTCGCCGAAGAACATGCCGGCGCCGATCATGCCGATGATCAGGATCAGGCCCGCCGCGCGGCCGCCCGCCTTCTGGACCAGCGCCATCAGCGACAGGGTTCCGCCTTCACCGCGGTTATCGAAGCGCATGAGGATGGTCATGTACTTCAGCGTGACGATGACCATCAGGGTCCACAGCATCAGCGAGACCACGCCCACCACCTGGCCCTGGGCGAGCTGGCCGCCGTGGCGCGCGACGTGGGAGATGGATTCCTTGAAGGCGTAGAGCGGGCTTGTGCCGATGTCGCCGTAGACGACGCCGGCCGAGCCCAGGGCCAGGCCGAGGAAGGCGCGCGAGCCGGTCTTGGCCTGCGCCGCCGCCGGAGCGGGCTGCACGTCGACGACGGGAATGGGGGCGTCCAAGGCGCGGTCCTGCAGGCTGTCGGGCCGGGCTTTTCGCGCCGACGCACATAAAAATCCCATGAGGTTGTGGGGGTTTGGTCGCGCTTGGGGGTTGCGTTCGGCGGGCGCGGAGTCCTTCTTTCGCGCCGCAAGAGACGCAAACCGCATGGAGTCGAGCGCCATGAGCCTCCTCCTCGAGACTCCCGCCGCCGGCGCCGCCGGCGCCGATCCCGCCCAGCGGATGCCGCCGCCCGCCGCCTACGCCGTATCGATCCTGATGGTGGCCGCCGCGACCCTGGCCGCCATGATCTTCGACCAGGCGACCAAGGCGCCGAACCTGTCGCTGATCTTCGTCCTGCCCGTCGTGGTGGCCGCGGTCAGCTTCGGCTGGGGCCCGGCCCTGGCCTCGGCCGTGGCCGGCGCGCTGGCCTACAACTTCTTCTTCCTGCCGCCGCTCTACACCCTGAACGTCGTGGGCGCGGCCAACATCTGGGCGCTCATCCTGCTGCTGGCCACCGCCGCCATCGTCAGCGCCGTGGCCGCCCAGTCGCGCCGCCGCGCCATGGAAGCCTGGAAGGCCGCCGACCAGGCCACGGCGCTGCAGACCCTGGCCCGCAGCCTGGTGGGGGCGACGGGCGGCGCGGGCGCGGCCTCGGCCAGCGCCGAGGCCTTGGCGCGCCTCTTCCGGTCGCCGGCGGTGGTGATGCTGCAGGACGCCCATGGCCTGCGCGTGGCCGGCCAGGCCGGCGGCGGCGGCGAGCTTTCCGCCGCCGACCGCGAGGCCGCCGCCTGGGTGCTGGCGGCGCGCATGCCGACCCGTGGCGGCGCCTATCCGGTGGAGGGCGCGGCCTACGACTTCTGGCCGGTGATCACGCCCCAGCGCCAGCAGGCGGCGATCGGCGTCGCCATCTCCGACAACCCCGCCGGACGGCCGGCCGAGCCCGAGCGGATGGTGGAGATCGTCGGCGGCTACCTGGCCGTCGCCCTGGATCGCGAGGCCTACGCCGCCCAGGTTCTGGAGAGCCGGGTGGAGGTGGCCAGCGAGCGGCTGAAGGCCGACCTGCTGGCGGCGGTCAGCCACGACCTGAAGACCCCGCTATCGACGGTGCTGTTCACCCTGCAGAGCCTGAAGAAGTTCGACGCCAAGCACGACGCGGCCACCCGCGCAGAGCTGCTGACCCTGGCCGAGACCGAGACCGCGCGCCTGTCGACCATGGTAGGGAACTTGCTGGACATGAACCGGCTGGACGCCGGGGCCGTGGTGGTGCGCACCGCCGCGGTCGAGCCGGCCGAACTCGCCGCCGAGGCCCTGCGCAGCGCCGCCGTCGCGCTGGCGGGACGGCAGGTCCACAACGAGGTGCGCGCCGACGGGGCGGCCCTGCAGGTCGACGCCTCGCTGTTCGAGACGGCGCTGGCCAATGTGCTGGAGAACGCCGGCAAGTACGCGCCGCCCGGCTCGGCCATCTGGATCCGCAGCGGCGAGGCGGCCGGCGCCGGCTGGATCGAGGTGCAGGACGAGGGGCCGGGCTTCCCGCAGCCGATCGAGCCGATGTTCGAGAAGTTCTCGCGCGGGGTCAGCGGCGACGGCCGCCCGCCAGGCACCGGCCTGGGCCTTTCCATCGCCCGCGGCTTCCTGGAGGCGCAGGGCGGCCGGGTGGAGGCCGAGAACCTGGCGGACGGCAAGGGCGCGCGCGTGCGCCTTTCGGCCCCGCTGGCGACAGCCTGAGCCGCCGGTGGTGGACGACGGGCCCGAGGACGGCAAGGCGGAGACGGGCGACGCGGCCGACCCCGCCACGGTGCTGATCGTCGAGGACGACGCCAGCCTGAACGCCGCCCTTTCGGCCACCCTGAAGGCCGCGGGCTTCCGGCCGGTCGCCGCGCGCACCGCCGCCGAAGGCCTGCGCTGGTTCGCCCACTACGCGCCGGACCTGGTGCTGCTGGACCTGGGCTTGCCGGACCGGGACGGGCTCTCCGTCATCACCGATATCCGCGCCCGCGGCCAGACGCCGATCGTGGTGCTGTCGGCGCGCAACGCCGAGGCGATGAAGGTCGAGGCCCTCGACCTGGGCGCCGACGACTATGTGCTGAAGCCGTTCGGGGTGGAGGAGCTGCTGGCCCGCCTGCGCGCCGGCCTGCGCCACGGGGTCCAGGCGCGCGGCTCCGCGCCGGTGGTCACGACCGGCGACCTGGTCGTGGACCTGGGGTTGCGGCGGGTGACCAAGGCGGGCGAGGCGCTGAAGCTGTCGCCCAAGGAATACGACCTGCTGGTCGAACTGGCGCTGAACCTCGGCCGCACGGTCAGCCACAGGGCCCTGCTGGCCGCCGTCTGGGGCAGCGAGGGCGCCGACATCCAGTACCTGCGGGTCTATGTGGGCCAGCTGCGCGCCAAGCTGGGCGAGGCGCTGCTGGTCAGCGACCCGGGCGTCGGCTACCGTCTGGAAGACCTCAAATAGCAAGGGCCGCGCCCGGCGGACGCGGCCCCAGATCGGTTCGTTCAGGCGCGGCCT
Organism: Phenylobacterium sp.; assembly: GCF_036501465.1. Taxonomy (GTDB): domain Bacteria; phylum Pseudomonadota; class Alphaproteobacteria; order Caulobacterales; family Caulobacteraceae; genus Phenylobacterium. The sequence continues at coordinate 3,343 of NZ_DASYAF010000171.1, read as the reverse complement.
AGTGCTTCAGGGCCTCGCGGGCGGCGTCCTTCATGGAGCCGACGCCCTTCTGGACCTTGCCGGCCACGCGGTCGCCGGCGCCTTCGGCCTGCAGGCGTTCGTTGCCGGTCGCCTTGCCGACGGCTTCTTTCATCGCGCCCTTGGCGTCCTTGGCGGCGCCCTTCATCTCGTCCTTGTGCATGAAAGCACTCCTCATCAGCTGGTGAGCGGGCCCGACTGGCCCCGTTGGCTTCACTACGCGGAGGATGGGCTTCGGTTCCGCAATTGAGCGGGAGGGGCGATTGCGCCCGCGCGCCCGCGCCGCTATCTGGCGGGCCAACTCCCAGTCATTCCAACCGAGCGGTGCGGACGCCCCATGGCGCAGCAATACATTTTCCAGATGCAAGGCCTGACCAAGGCCTACCCGGGCGCGCCCAAGAAGCTGTTCGAGAACATTTGGCTGAGCTTCTACCCCGACGCCAAGATCGGCGTGGTCGGCGTCAACGGCTCCGGCAAGTCGAGCCTGCTGAAGATCATGGCCGGCCTGGACAAGGACTTCGCCGGCGAGGCCTTCGCCGCCGACGGGATCAAGCGCGGCTACCTGGAGCAGGAGCCGCAGCTGGACGACCAGCTCGACGTCTGGGGCAACGTCATCGCCTGGTGCGAGGAGAAGCGGGTCTTCGACGCGTTCAACGCCGTCGCCGCCAAGCTGGGCGAGGACTACTCCGACGAGCTGATGGAGCAGATGACCGCGCTGCAGGAGAAGCTGGACGCGGGCGACCTGTGGGACATCGACAGCCGCATCGAGATGGCGATGGATGCGCTCCGCTGCCCGCCCAACGACTGGTCGGTGGACAAGCTGTCGGGCGGCGAGCGCCGCCGGGTGGCGCTGGCGCGCCTGCTGCTGTCGAAACCCGACATGCTGTTGCTGGACGAGCCCACCAACCACCTGGACGCCGAGAGCGTCGCGTGGCTGCAGCACCACCTGGAGGAGTTCCCGGGCTGCGTGATCCTGGTGACCCACGACCGCTACTTCCTGGACCAGGTCACCAAGTGGACGCTGGAGCTCGATCGCGGCAAGGGCCTGCCCTACGAGGGCAACTATTCCGCCTGGCTGGAGCAGAAGGCCAAGCGCACCGCCCAGGAAGAGCGCGAGGAAGCTGGCAAGAAGCGGGTCATGGACCGCGAACTGGCCTGGGTGCGCACCTCGCCCAGCGCCCGCCGCTCGAAGTCCAAGGCGCGCCTGGCCGCCTTCGAGGAACTGCAGAACGAGGCCGAACGGCAGAAGCAGACCTTCGCCCAGATCCAGATCCCGCCGGGCCCACGCCTGGGCCAGATGGTCATGGAGGTCGACGGGCTGGAGAAGGAGTACGGCGACAAGCTCCTCTTCAAGGGCCTGACCTTCAAGCTGCCGCCCGGCGGCATCGTCGGCGTCATCGGACCCAACGGCGCCGGCAAGTCCACCCTGTTCAAGATCGTCACCGGTCAGGAGACCCCGGACCAGGGTTCGGTGAAGCTCGGCGAGACGGTGAAGCTGGCCTACGTCGACCAGAGCCGCGACAGCCTGGATCCCGCCAAGAACGTCTGGGAGGAGATCTCGGGCGGCCTGGACATCATGAAGGTGGGCGGGCGCGAAGTGCCGTCCCGCGCCTATGTGGGCAGCTTCAATTTCAAGGGCGGCGACCAGCAGAAGAAAGTGGGCCTGCTTTCGGGCGGCGAGCGCAACCGCGTGCACCTGGCCAAGACGCTGGCCAGCGGCGGCAACGTCATCCTGCTCGACGAACCGACCAACGACCTCGACGTGGAGACCCTGCAGGCCCTGGAAAGCGCGCTGGAGGACTTCCCGGGCTGCGCCGTGGTGATCAGCCACGACCGCTGGTTCCTGGACCGGCTGGCCACCCACATCCTGGCCTTCGAGGGCGACAGCCAGGTCGAGTGGTTCGAGGGCAACTTCGAGGCCTACGAGGAAGACAAGAAGCGCCGCCTGGGCGTCGACAGCCTGATCCCCCACCGCATCAAGTTCCAGAAGTTCGCGCGCTAGGCGGGGGAGCTTGACCGTAGGCCGCGCCCGGTTTCATCTCCGGGTTGCGGCCGGGTGCGCCGCATCCGGGGGGAAGTGTCAGTGCCAGCGTTTGAGTTGAACAGCGATCTGACGGTCGCGGCGGGAACCGTGATCAACCACGTCGCCACCGGCGGCGACGGCTACCAGGTCGACCAGGGCTCGACCGGGCCGAACTTCACCAACCTCGGCGACATCACCTTCACCCTCGCGCCCGGCCAGGCTTCGGTCACCGGCCTGCTGCTCGCCTCGAGCAGCATCGACTGGACCCACGGCGTCGTCGACAACCAGGGCCATTTCACAATCAGCTCGACCGAGCTGGCCAGTTTCCTGGCGGGCCCCAATCCCCCGGGCGTCACCAATGAGGGGGTGATCTCGGTCACCGGGGCGACCGGGGCTGTGGGCCTGAACTATCCGAGCGCCTTTCCCGACATCACCAATTCGGGCGTGTTCCAGGTCTCCGGCGACGGGACCGTCATCGCCGACAAGATGGCCGGCGGTGCGGTGATCAACAACGCAGGCGGCGTCATCAGCGCGACCGGTGAGGCGGTCGGCGACACGGTCCATGCCATCGACAGCACCGGGGGCCTGCTGTTCTCGAATTCCGGTCAGGTCATCGCCACCGATCACGATCCGGGCGCCCAGAGCGTCGCGGTCCAGTTCGGCGGCGGCATGGTGATTTTCGACAACCACGGGACGGTCACCGGCGACATCGCGATCCAGAACACCTCCACCGATCTGGTCGACGTCGAACAGCTCGACATCAGCAATGTGGGAACGATCAACGGCACGGTGGATCTTGGCCCGATGACGGCGGGGTCCGGGCCCGCCATCCGGACGGTCACCATGGCGAATGTCGGCGTGGTCAACGGCGACGTGAACATGGGCCAGGGCGACGATCTGTTTTCCGGCCAGACCGGAATCCAGAACGGCCTGGTGTCCGGCGGGCCGGGGCGCGACACCCTCCTGGGCGGCCAGGGCGACGACGCGCTGCAGGGCAATCAGGGCGACGACAGCATCTTCGGCGGCGCCGGCGACGACATCATCGTCGGCGGCAAGGACAACGACAATCAGGAAGGGTCGTTCGGCAACGACGTGGTCTGGGGCAACCTGGGAAACGACACGCTCGACGGCTTCGACGGCAACGACCAGGTGCGCGGCGGTCAGGGCGACGACGTGATCTCCGGCGGAAACGGCAATGACTTCATCTCCGGCGACCGCGGGAACGACACCGAGACCGGCGGGGCCGGGGCCGACATCTTCCACGGCAGCCAGGACGCCGGGATCGACAAGGTCATGGACTTC
>NZ_DASYAF010000170.1:0-33509 GCF_036501465.1 Phenylobacterium sp. | reverse complement strand
GCTGGACACCGCCTACGTCTCGGTGGGCGCCGCTGGTAAGGATCGCACGAAGGGAGAGATCGTCAGCCTGGCGATGAACTACGCCGCCCAACATCCGGGCGAGCACGCCTCGCCCCTGCCCGCCAGTTCGACGATCAAGTTGGTCGGCGACACCGCCCTCGTGCGGCACCATGGGGACAAGGACATCTCTATGGATCTCTTCGTCTTTGTGGGCGGCCATTGGCGGGCGCTCTATTCGCAGCACACCGCAATCGCGCCGGCGACCTGACCGGGAGCCCGCCTGTCACGCTCCGTGACCAATCTTTTCATCCCCGTGACCAGCCGGTAGGCTCGCTGCAACGACAACAAGACTGGAAGGCGGAGGCTCTTGCCGCGCACCTTCGACGCCCGCCAGGCGCAGACCAACCTGTTCGACGCCCTGGTCGAGGCGCGCCAGACCTACGGCGCCAAGAAGCCGATCCTGGAGGACCAGGAACGCAATCCGCTGAGCTACACCGACCTGATCCGCGCCGCCTTCGCGCTCGGGCGCAAGATCGCCGCCATGACCAAGCCGGGCGAGCGGGTGGCGATCATGCTGCCGGCCAGTTCGGCCGCGGCGGTCACCTTCTTCGCCCTGCACGCCTTCGGCCGCACGCCGGCCATGCTCAACTTCACCGCCGGCATCCGCAACCTGAAGGCCGCCTGCGAGCTGGCCGGGGTCAAGCGGGTGCTGACCTCCCACCGCTTCGTCGAGCAGGGCAAGCTGCACGACCTGATCGACGCCCTGGAGACGCTGACCACTGTCACCTATCTGGAAGACGTCCGCGCCACGGTGGGAACCGCCGACAAGCTGTTCGCCGCGACGGCCGCGACCTTCCCCAAGCAGTTCCGTGCGGCCAGCAAGCCCGGCGACCCCGGCGTGATCCTGTTTACTTCCGGAAGCTTCGGCGCGCCCAAGGGCGTGGTGCTGAGCCAGGCCAATCTGCTGACCAACGTCCATCAGGTGGCGGCCCACATCCCGCTGGATCCGGCCTGGGTGTTCTTCAACCCCCTGCCCACCTTCCACTGCTTCGGCCTGACGGCCGGTGTGCTGCTGCCGATCATGACCGGCATGAAGGCCTTCCAATATCCCTCGCCGCTGCACATCAAGCAGATCCCGCCGCTGATCAAGGACACCAAGGCCTCGGTGCTGCTCGCCACTGACACCTTCGTGAACCAGTACGCCCGCTCGGCGGATCGCGACGAACTGAGCGGCCTGGAGTTCATCGTCTGCGGGGCGGAGAAGGTGCGTGAGGAAACCCACAACCTGATCGCCGAGCGGTTCGGTGCGGTTCCCGTGCTGGAAGGCTATGGCGCCACCGAGGCCTCGCCGGTGATCGCGGTCAACAAGCCCGCCGACAACCGCCGCGGCACCGTGGGCGGCCTGCTGCCGGGCATGGAGGTGCGGCTGGAGCCGGTGGAAGGCATTCCCGGCGGGGGCAAACTCTAGGTCCGTGGACCCAATGTGATGGCCGGCTATCTGAAACCGGACGGGGCGATCGAGCCGCCGGCCGACGGCTGGCACGACACCGGCGACGTGGTCTCCATCTCCGAGGACAACTGGATCAAGATCAAGGGTCGGGTGAAACGCTTCGCCAAGGTGGGCGGCGAGATGGTCTCGCTGACCGCCGCCGAGGACCTGGCCTGCGCCGTCTGGCCGGATGCGCGCCACGCCGTGGTCTCGATGCCCGATCCGAAGAAGGGCGAGCGGTTGATCCTGGTCACCGACTGGCGCGAGGCCGACGCCGGCCCCTTGATCCACCACGCCCAGTCGATCGGCGCGCCGGAGATCGCCGTCCCACGCAAGATCATCAAGGTCCAGGAAATCCCGGTGCTCGGCACCGGCAAGACCGACTACGTGGCCCTGCAGCGCATCGTCGACGCAGAGCTGCGCCGGGCGGCTTAAGCTCACCTCAGATGTGCAGCACCATGCCGTAGGCGTCGAGGGAGGCCTCGTGCATGGCCTCGCTCATGGTCGGATGCGGGAAGACGGTGGCCTGCAGCTCTGCCTCGGTGGCTTCGAGCGTCATGGCGAGCGTGAAGCCCTGGATCATCTCGGTGACCTCGCCGCCGATCATGTGGGCGCCGATCAGGGCGCCGGTCTTGCCGTCGAACACCGTCTTGACGAAGCCTTCGGTCTCGCCGGCGGCGATGGCCTTGCCGTTCACGCGGAACGGAAAGCGGCCGACCTTGGGATCGCGGCCCTGTTCCTTGGCCTGGGCTTCGGTAAGCCCCACCGAGGCCACCTGCGGCGTCGAATAGGTGCAGCCCGGGATCGGGCTTTCGATGTTGGTCGGCTTCAGGCCGGCGATGTGTTCGATGCAGTGGACGCCCTCGTGGCTGGCCTTGTGGGCGAGCCAGGGCGGGCCGGCGACGTCGCCGATAGCGTAGAGGCCGGGCACGCCGGTCGCGCCGTGCTTGTCGACCACCACGTGAGTCTTCTCGACCTTCACCCCCAGGGCCTCCAGGCCCAGGTCCTCGACATTGCCGACGATGCCCACGGCCACGATGCAGACGTCGGCCTCCAGGGTTTCGGTCTTGCCCTCGGCCTCGATCTCGACAGCCACGCCGCCCTTGGTCTTGCTGAGCTTCTTGACAGCAGCGGGCACGCGGAATTTCAGGCCGCGTTTCTCGAAGGCCTTATGGGCGGCCTTGGAAACCTCCTCGTCCTCGACCGGCAGGATGCGCGGCAAGGCCTCGATCACCGTCACATCAGAGCCCAGGGCGCGGAAGAAGCTCGCGAATTCGATGCCGATGGCGCCGGAGCCGATGACGATCAGGCTCTTGGGCGCCGCCTTGGGGACCAGGGCCTCGCGATAGGTCCAGACCCGTTCGCCGTCGGGTTCCAGGCCGATGGCCGGGATGGTGCGCGCCCGGGCCCCGGTCGCCAGGATCACGGACTTGGCTGTCAGGGTCTGCGACCCGCCGGCCTTCAGGGCCACCACGACCTTCGGGGCGCCCTGCCCTTTTTCCAGCCTAGCCGTCCCCTCGACCACCTCGACCTTGTGCTTCTTCATCAGGAAGGCGACGCCGGAATTGAGCTGCGCCGAGACCTTGCGCGAGCGCCTTACGACCCCGTCGAAATCGAACTTTCGACCTTCCACCGACAGCCCATAGTTGCCCAGGTGACCGAGCTGTTCGTAGACCTCGCCGCTCTTCAAGAGCGCCTTGGTGGGAATGCAGCCCCAGTTCAGGCAGATGCCGCCCAGCAGCTCGCGCTCTACGATGGCGACCTTCATGCCGAGCTGGCTGGCGCGGATCGCGGTGACATAGCCGCCCGGGCCGGAGCCCACGATCACCACGTCGAAACTGTCAGCCATCAGAGCACCGCCTCGATGGCGCCTTGCAGGGACTGCGGCGTTTCGGTGGGCGCAAACCTGGCCACGACCTTGCCGCTACGGTCGACCAGGAACTTGGTGAAGTTCCACTTGATACCTTCGGAGCCCAAGAGGCCCTTCTTCTCGTGCTTCAGCCAGGCGTAGAGCGGATGCGTGGCCGGGCCGTTCACGTCGATCTTCTTCATCATCGGGAAGTCGACGTCGTAGGTCAGCGAGCAGAAGTTGGCGATCTCCTCGGCATTCCCCGGCTCCTGCGCCCCGAACTGGTTGCAGGGGAAACCCAGCACCGTGAAGCCCTTGTCGCGGTACTTGGTGTAGAGCGCCTCCAGTCCGGCATACTGCGGGGTGAAGCCGCACTTGCTGGCGGTGTTCACCACCAGCACCACCTTGTCGCGATAGTCGGCCAGTGGCGCCGAGCGACCATCAAGCGTTTCAGCGCTGAAGTCATAGAAGCTTGCGGCCATTCTTTGCTCCGCTCGTCCCGGCGAAAGCCGGGATCCATACTGAATCGCCGCCTGGGCCCCGGCTTTCGCCGGGGTGAGCGGCGGGAAGAGGTTCAGACGATCATGTTGATGGGGTCTTCCAGGAGCGGCTTCAGCGCCGCCAGGAAGCGGGCGCCGGTCGCGCCGTCGACCACCCGATGGTCGCAGGTGAGCGTGACGCTCATCACCGTGGCGATCGCCAGCTGATCGCCCTTCACCACCGGCCGCTTCTCGCCCGCGCCCACTGACAGGATCGCGCCCTGCGGCTCGTTGATGATCGAGGCGAAGGACTTGATGCCGAACATGCCGAGGTTGGAGATCGAGAAGGTGCCGCCCTGGAATTCCTCGGGCTTGAGCTTCTTGGTCCGCGCCCGCTCGGCCAGGTCCTTGGCCTCCGCGGCGATCTGCGATAGGCCCTTGGTCTCGGCCTTGAAGATGATCGGCGTGATCAGCCCGCCCGGCACGGCCACGGCCATGGAGATGTCGGCATGGTGGTGCATGGCGATGCCTTCGGGCGTGTAGGAGGCGTTGGCTTCCGGCACCTGCTTCAGGGCCACCGCGGCGGCCTTGATCACCATGTCGTTGACGCTGACCTTCCCGCCGCCGGACTTCTCCAGCATGGCGTTGATCTTGGCCCGGGCGGCCAGCAGGGCGTCGATCTCGATGTCGAGGTTCAGCGGGAAGTGCGGCACGTCGCGGAAGCTGTCGGTCATCCGCCGCGCCACGGTCTTTCGCATGCCGTCCAGCGGGATGAGGTCGTAGCTGCCGGCCGCGATGCCGTAGTGCTCCAGCGATTGCGGCTGGCGTTGCGCCTGGGCCGCAGGCGCGGCTTGCGGGGCGCCCGCTGGCGCGGCGGCCGGAGCCTTCGTCTGCCCCGGCTGGGCGGTGTCGACGTCGGCCTTGACGATCCGCCCGTGCGGACCGGAACCCTTCATGGCGGAAAGATCCAGGCCCTTCTGCTCGGCGATCCGCCGGGCCAGCGGCGAGGCGAAGATGCGCTGGCCATCCCGTTGCGCCGACGCTTTCCGCTCCTCACCCGCCTGCGGGGGAGGTGGCGGCGAAGCCGACGGAGGGGGTGGCGCGGCGGTCGGGGCCTTGGCCCCCTCCGTCACCTTCGGTGACACCTCCTCCGAACTCTTCGGTTCAGGGGAGGAGCTAGCTTTCGGAGCCGGCGCTGTCGAGGCTCCCGCATCCTCGCCGCTCAGCCGCGCGATCGGCGCATTGACCTTCACGCCCTCCGTGCCCTCCGGCACCAGAAGTTCCTCGATCGTGCCCTCGTCGACAGCCTCCACCTCCATGGTGGCTTTGTCGGTCTCGATCTCGGCGATCACGTCGCCGGAGCGCACCGCGTCGCCCTTCTTCACGTGCCACTTGGCGAGCGTGCCCTCCTCCATGGTCGGAGACAGGGCCGGCATGAGGATGTCGATGCTCATGCGGGCTCCTTGGACAGATGCGCCAGGCCGTGGGCGTTGGCTTCCCAGTTCTGGCCGTCGAAGGCCTCGATCTTCAGCTCGAACCCCTCGGTGCTATCGAGGCAGCGGGCGTTGACGCTCCAGCCATCGGGATTGGAGCGCGGCCGATAGAAGCCCTTGATCCCACAGTCGGCGCAGAACAGGTGCTTCGCCACCCGGGTGTTGAAGGTGTATTCGACCAGCCGCTCGGCGCCCCTGGTGATGCGGAAGCGGCTTTCCGGCACGATGATGTGGATGAAGCCGGTCTTGGCGCACATGGAGCAGTTGCAGCTCTGCGCCTCGACCACGGCCGGCAGGGCCGCCTCGAAGCGCACCCCGCCGCAATGGCAGCCGCCCGCGCGCCAGGTGAAGGGCGTCTCGCTCATTTGTAGCTGACCGCCTTGGCCGCCTTCACGATCTTGTCGACCGAGGGCAGCGACAATGCCTCCAGGTTGGCGGCGTAGGGCAGCGGCACGTCTTCCTGGTGGACGCGCATGGGCGGCGCGTCCAGGTAGTCGAAGGCGAGCTCCGTCACCTTGGCGGCGATTTCGGCGCCGACGCCCATCGGGCCCCAGCCTTCCTCCACCGTCACCAGCCGATTGGTCTTCTTCACGCTCTCGACGACCGTGTCGATGTCCATCGGGCGGATGGTGCGCAGGTCGATGACCTCGGCCTCGATCCCCTCGGCGGCCAGTTTCTCCGCCGCTTCCAGGCAGAAGCCCACGGGCCGCGAATAGGACACCAGCGTCACGTCGCTCCCCTCGCGGCGAACCTTGGCCTTGCCGATCGGCAAGACCCAATCGATATCCTCCGGCACGTCGAACTCGTGGCCGTACATCATCTCGTTTTCGAGGAAGACGACGGGGTTCGGGTCACGGATCGCGGCTTTCAAAAGGCCCTTGGCGTCGGCCGCGTCGTAGGGCGCGATGACCTTCAGGCCGGGCACGTGGCCGTACCAGGCGGCGTAGTCCTGGCTGTGCTGGGCGCCCACCCGCGCCGCCGCCCCGTTGGGCCCGCGGAAGACGATGGAGGTCTTGATCTGGCCGCCCGACATGTAGAGCGTCTTGCCGGCTGAATTGATAATATGATCAATGGCCTGCATCGCGAAGTTGAAGGTCATGAACTCGACAATGGGCTTCAGGCCGGCCATGGCCGCGCCGACGCCGACGCCGGCGAAGCCGTATTCGGTGATCGGGGTGTCGATCACCCGGCGCTCGCCGAATTCCTGCAGCAGGTCGCGACTGACCTTGTAGGCGCCCTGGTACTGAGCGACTTCCTCGCCCATCAGGAAGACGTCCGGGTCGCGGCGCATCTCCTCGGCCATGGCGTCGCGCAGGGCGTCACGCACGGTGACCTTCACCAGCTTCACCCCGTCCGGGAGGTCGGGATCCTTCAGCGTCTGGACCGGCGCCGGGGCGGCTTTCGGCGCCGCGCGGACCGGATCGCCCTTGGCCTCGGCGCGCGAGGCCGGTTGCGGGTCCTCGGCGTGCGGCGCTTCGGTTTTGGGCTCCGCCTTCGGCGCGGCGGCGCCGGCGTCGTCGCCGGACAGGCGCGCGATCGGGGTGTTGACCTTCACCTCCTCGGCGCCTTCCGGCACCAGGATCTCCTCGACCACGCCCTCGTCGACGGCCTCCACCTCCATGGTGGCCTTGTCGGTCTCGATCTCGGCGATCACGTCGCCCGAGCGGACCTTGTCGCCCTTCTTAACGTGCCACTTGGTGAGCGTGCCCTCCTCCATGGTCGGAGAGAGCGCCGGCATCAGGACGTCCGTCATGCCGTCACCTCGGAGGGCTCCTGGACGATGTTCGTATAGACATCGGTGTAGAGCTCGCTCGGGTCGGGCTCGGGGCTGGTGCGGGCGAATTCGGCGGCGTCGGCGACGATGCGCTTCACCTCCGCGTCGATGGCCTTCAGCGCCGCCTCGTCGGCGAAGCCGCGCGTCTCCAGCATCTCCTCGATGTGGTCGATGGGGTCGCGGGTCTTCCTGACCTCGTCCACCTCCTCGCGCGTGCGGTACTTGGCCGGGTCGCTCATGGAGTGGCCGCGGTAGCGGTAGGTCTTCATCTCCAGGATGTAGGGGCCCTTGCCCGAACGGGCGTGCTCGGCGGCCTTCTCGGCGGCGGCGCGCACCGCCAGCACGTCCATGCCGTCCACCGCCTCGCCCGGGATGCGGAAAGAGGCGCCGCGCTTGTAGAGATGGGTCTCGGCCGAGGAGCGGTCGATGGAGGTGCCCATGGCGTACTGGTTGTTCTCGATGACGTAGACGACCGGCAGGCTCCAGAGCTCGGCCATGTTGAAGCTCTCGTAGACCTGGCCCTGGTTGGCCGCGCCGTCGCCGAAGTAGGTGAAGCACACCCGCTTGTCGTCGCGGTAGCGGTTGGCCATGGCGATGCCGGTGCCGAGGCTGACCTGGGCGCCGACGATGCCGTGGCCGCCGTAGAACTCGGCGGCGGTCGAGAACATGTGCATCGAGCCGCCCTTGCCCCTGGACGAGCCGGTGGCCCGGCCGGTGAGCTCGGCCATCACTTCCTTGGGATCCATGCCGCAGGCCAGCATGTGGCCGTGCTCGCGGTAGCCGGTGATCACCTGGTCGCCGGGTTTCTGGGCCGCCTGGACCCCGACCGCGATGGCTTCCTGGCCGATGTAGAGGTGGCAGAAGCCGCCGATCAGGCCCATGCCATAGAGCTGGCCGGCCCGCTCCTCGAAGCGGCGGATCAGCAACATGTCCCGGTAGTATTGGAGCAGCTCGTCCTTGCTGCCTTCGTTCCGGCCGCCGCCCCTTTTTGCTTCGGTATCGGGGGCTTTCGCCGCCAGCCTGGCGTCGGCGCTCCCCTTTGCGTCCGGGTTGGTGGCTCTCCGCCGACCGGCCGCGCCGGTCTGCTCACGCGCCATGCGTCTCTCCTGGATCGTCCTAGGGCGCCTCTAAAGAACCTGCGAGAGGCCTCAGGGCTTCATGCGGATCACATAGTCCCTCGGATCGGCGAAGCCTAGCAGGGACCGCGCCCTTTCCTCCAGGAGCTCGGCGGAAAGGCTGGTGTCGCGCAGCAGGCGGGCGCGGGTTTCCAGATCCTGGCGCTGGCGCTCGAGCTGGGCCAGCTCCCGGGTCTTGGCGATCAGGGTCTCGTCGCGCTGGTCGGCCGACAACAGCCCACGGTCGCCGGTCAGGGCGCTGAGCGCGAAATAGATGATGAGCAGGACGAGCAGCGCGGTCGGCAAATACGGACGAAGAAGCGCGAGCACGGCGAATCCCTGGAGTAGAGCCGCCTTGATCGCGCCTCTATGGTTACCGCGGCCTTAAATCTCAGCGCTTGAGGGCCGATCGGCCGGCGTAGATCGCCTGGTCGCCCAGCTCCTCCTCGATGCGCAGCAGCTGGTTGTACTTGGCCGTGCGGTCGGAGCGGCTGAGCGAGCCGGTCTTGATCTGCCCGCAGTTGGTGGCGACGGCCAGGTCGGCGATGGTCGAGTCCTCGGTCTCCCCGGAGCGGTGGCTCATCACCGCGGTGTAGGCGGCGCGGTGGGCCATATCCACCGCGTCCAACGTCTCCGACAGGGTGCCGATCTGGTTGACCTTCACCAGGATGGAGTTGGCCAGGCCCTTCTCGATGCCCATGGCCAGACGCCTGGAATTGGTGACGAACAGGTCGTCGCCGACGATCTGGACCATGCCGCCCAGCTTGTCGGTGAGCAGCTTCCAGCCGTCCAGATCGTCCTCGGCGCAGCCGTCCTCGATGGTGACGATCGGGAACTTGGCCACCAGGTCGGCCAGGTAGGCGACCATCCCGGCCGAATCGAAGGTCTTGCCCTCGCCTGCCATGACGTAGTTGCCGCCCTTGAAGAACTCGGTGGCCGCCGCGTCCAGGCCCAGGACGAAGTCCTTGCCCGCCTTGTAGCCGGCTTTCTCGCCGGCCTTGACGATGAAGCCCAGCGCTTCTTCGGCCGAGCCGATGTTGGGGGCGAAGCCGCCCTCGTCGCCGACGTTGGTGTTGTGGCCGGCCGCGTGAAGCTGGGCCTTCAGCGCGTGGAAGATCTCCGAGCCCATGCGCAGGCCCTCGGCGAAGCTGTCCGCGCCGGTGGGCAGGATCATGAACTCCTGGATATCGATCGGATTGTCGGCGTGGGCCCCGCCGTTGATGATGTTCATCATCGGGGTCGGCAGCACGCGGGCCGAGACCCCGCCGACGTATTTGTAGAGCGGCAACGCGGCCGAACTCGCCGCCGCCTTGGCCGCCGCCAGGCTGACCCCCAGGATGGCGTTAGCGCCGAGGCGCGACTTGTTCGCCGTGCCGTCGAGGTCGATCAGCATCCGGTCCAGCCGGCGCTGGTCCTCGGCGTCGGTTCCGGCCAGCGCGTCATAGATCTCGCCGTTCACCGCGTCGACCGCCTGCAGCACGCCCTTGCCGCCATAGCGGGACTTGTCGCCGTCGCGCTTCTCCACCGCCTCATGGGCGCCGGTCGAGGCCCCGGACGGCACCGCCGCGCGGCCCATGGAGCCGTCCTCCAGCACCACGTCAACCTCCACCGTCGGATTGCCGCGGCTGTCGAGGATCTCGCGGGCGTTGATGTCGACGATCTCGGTCATGGGGGTCCTCTGCGGCGCTGTCGGGGCGCGGCGAGGCTTAGCCACCTTCGGTCGTTCCGGCAACGAAAACGCCGGCCGCTGGGCAGCGACCGGCGCTTCGAAATTCGCGCATCCTTGTGGGGACCTAGTCTTCCTTCGGCGTCAGGACCTGGCGGCCCTTGTACATGCCGGTCTTCAGGTCGACGTGGTGCGGGCGCTTCAGCTCGCCGGTTTCCTTGTCTTCCACATAGGCGTTGGCGCCGAGCGCGTGATGCGAACGCCGCATGTTCCGCCGCGAAGGCGAGGTTTTGCGTTTGGGAACAGCCATCGGAGGATCTCTTTAGCGCGGACGCCTGGAGGCGTGGAATGAGGGCCGGCGAAACGGGGTCGCCGACGTGAGCGCGGGCTTATGCCCGAAACCCCCTCGCCGATCAAGCTAGACCGGTGCAATCTGCCGATAACAACCTGGCCGGGGGCGACCACATGGACCAGCATCTGATCTTCGCGCCGATGGGGGCGTTGGCCTTCCTCACCTTCGCCGTGCTGATCCTGATCCCGATCCGCCGGTTCCGGGCCGGCGCGGCGGGACAGATCGTCCGCGACGATTTCAAGTTCGGCGAGTCGGCCAACGTGCCCGGCCACGTCTCGATCCCCAACCGCAACTACATGAACCTGCTGGAGCTACCGGTGCTGTTCTACGTCGGCAGCCTGATGTTCTTCGTGGCCGGCAAGGTGGACGCCGTCGTGCTGGGCGTGGCCTGGCTCTACGTCGGCTTGCGCATCGTCCACTCGCTGATCCACCTCACCTACAACAATGTCATGCACCGCCTGATCCCGTTCGCGACCAGCAATGTGGTGCTGACCGTCTACTGGGCGCTGTTCTTCATCCGCTGAGCGCCTTCGACAGGCGCTTCGGCGCGACGTGGGTCCAGGCCAGGCGCAGGATCAGCGCCAGCGTCGGCCCATCCAGCGCCTCCAGCCGCAGGTAGGTCCAGCCATGGTGGCCGTAGGTCTCGGTGGGCTGGACCGCATCCGGGTATTCGGCCGCCATGTTGAGCTGGTCTTCGCGCTCCAGCTTGACCACGGCGACATTGTCCCAGCCGAGCGCGGTGAAGAGCGCGGCGTTACCCGTCACGCCCAGCATGGCGAAGATCTTCTTCTCCACGCGGAAGGCTGGGCGCCGGCGGTGGACATCCTCGTAGGCTTGCGGCAGGGCGAGCGCGAGGCGGCGCAGGTCCTTGGGCGTCATGGCGTTCGTCAGCCGCGGAACTCGCCATAGCCGCGCGCCATGGCGGCGGCGAAGGCCGGGATGAAGGCGAACAGCACCAGCTCGGCCAGCAGCCATCTGCGCACGCCGGCCACCTGGGCGTCGCTGGGCGCTTGGCCGGCCCGGCGCCAGCGGATGTAGGCGACGGTCGGCGGGATCGACAGCAGGCCCACGACCACGAAGGTCGCGATCTTCAGGTGGAAGAAGAGGTTGTGCGAATAGTAGGCCCAGCCCTTGGCGGCGAACACCGCGCGGCCGAAGCCGACCACCACGATCAGGCCGGCGAGCGCGCCATACATCAGGTCGATGCGCCCCACCCGGGTGATGGTCGCCAGGTCGACGCCCCTGCGCACCATCACGATCTCGCCGAACAGCACGCCGAACAGGGCGAACACCAGGACGTGGTGCGCGATCGCCAGGACCAGGTCGAGCATGGTTGAGCCTTCCCCCTACCGGAGGAGCCCATTGTCCGGCGGCGGCGTCAACTAGACGAGGCGGCTGCGGGTGCGCGCGGCGCCGATGAAGCTGGCGAACAGCGGGTGTGGGTCGAAGGGCCGGCTCTTCAGCTCGGGGTGGTACTGCACGCCCACGAACCAGGGGTGGTCGGCCCGTTCGCACAGCTCCGGCAGCACGCCGTCGGGCGACAGGCCGGTGAACTTCAGGCCCGCGGCCTCGATGGCGTCCTTGTAGCCGATGTTCACTTCATAGCGGTGGCGGTGGCGCTCTGAGATGGTCTGGGCGCCGTAGATCGCGGCCACCTTGCTGCCGGCCGCCAGCACCGCGTCATAGGCGCCGCAGCGCATGGTGCCGCCCAGCTCGCCGCCTTCGGCGCGCAGTTCCTTGTCGTTGCCCTTCACCCACTCGGTCATCAGGCCGACGATCGGCTCCGAGGTGGGGCCGAACTCGGTGGAGGACGCCTGGCGGATGCCGGCCAGGTTCCGCGCCGCCTCGATCATCGCCATCTGCATGCCGAAACAGATGCCGAAGTAGGGGATCGCGTGTTCGCGGGCGAACTGCACCGCGCGGATCATGCCTTCCGAGCCGCGCTCGCCGAAGGCGCCGGGCACCAGCACCCCATGAACGCCGGTCAGCCGCTCGCCGATCAGGTCCTCGTCCTTCTCGAAGGCCTCGCCTTCGATCCAGTCGAATTTCACCCGCACATCGTTGGCGACGCCGCCGTGGGTCAGGGCCTCGATCAGGGATTTGTAGGCGTCGGTGAGCGCCGTGTACTTGCCGACGATGGCGATGTTCACCTCGCCATCGGGATGGCTGAGGGTGTGGGAGATGGTCTCCCAGCGCGTCAGGTCAGGGGCCGGCGCGGTGTCTTTCAGGCCGAAGACGTCCAGCACCTCGGTGTCCAGCCCCTGGGCGTGGTAGTCGAGCGGCACGGCGTAGATGTTGGCGCTGTCCATCGCCTGGATGACCGCGCCCGGCCGCACGTTGCAGAACAGCGCCAGCTTCTTCCGCTCGCCCTCCGGGATCGGCATCTCGCAGCGGCAGAGCAGGATGTCCGGCTGGATGCCGATGGAGCGCAGCTCCTTCACCGAGTGCTGGGTCGGCTTGGTCTTCATCTCCCCGGCCGTCTTGATGAACGGCAGCAGGGTCAGGTGGATGAAGCAGGCGTGGCCGCGCGGCAGTTCCTGGCCAAGTTGGCGGATCGCCTCGAAGAACGGCAGGCCCTCGATGTCGCCGACGGTGCCGCCGACCTCGACCAGCACGAAGTCCACGCCCTCGCCCGGGTCGGCCAGGACGAAATCCTTGATCTCGCCGGTGACGTGCGGGATCACCTGCACCGTCGCGCCCAGGTAGTCGCCGCGCCGCTCCTTCTCGATGATCGTCTTGTAGATCTGGCCCGTGGTGATGTTGTCGCCCTTGGTGGCGTTCACCCCGGTGAACCGCTCGTAGTGGCCAAGGTCGAGGTCGGTCTCGGCGCCGTCGTCGGTGACGAACACCTCGCCGTGCTGATAGGGGCTCATGGTCCCCGGATCGACGTTCAGATAGGGGTCGAGTTTCCTGAGGCGGACCTTGTAGCCCCGCGCCTGCAGGAGCGCGCCGAGAGCGGCGGACGCGAGACCCTTACCCAATGAGGAGACCACGCCGCCGGTGATGAAGATGTACCGGGCCATGGGCGTCCAGATTAGCAGCGATTCGGAACCGCGCCGCCGGAATCAACCGCGGCGCGGCGTTTTGTGTGCAGCCTGAGAGCGCCCTACTTGGCGGGCGGCTGGGCGGGCTGCTGGCCGAGGAAGGGATTGTTGATCTGCGGCGTCGGCGCCTGCAGCGGGACCGGCGCGCTCTGCGGGCCGCCCGGCTGGGCGGTCCCGGCCGGCGGGAGCGAGGGCTTCGGACGGTTCAGGGTGGACGGATCGATGTTGTCGATCTTCAGCCGATCGACAACCGAGGACGCGCCGCGCTCACGGCCGGCCAGGATGGTCAGCAGCAGGCTGATGATGAAGAAGGCCGAGCCCAGGATCCAGGTAGTGCGGGTCAGCAGGTCGCCCACGCCGCGCACCGACATCACCCCGGCCGAACCGCCGCCGCCCACGAAGCCCGAGCCCTCCGAGCGCTGCAGCAGCACCACGCAGACGAGCGCGATGCTGACGATGATCTGGGCGGTGAGCAGAAGGCCGATCAGCATTGGAAGTCCAAATCCGTGCGTTCGGCCGACCACAGCTGCGCCGAAACGCTTTGCGGCCTGCCGAAATGAAGGGCGGCCTCTATCACCGGGAGGCCCGTAAGGCCATAGCTAGGGCGTCGCAGCCTCCTTGCAAGCATAGCCCATGGTCATGAGTCCTGATCCCAGCCGGCCGCCGATCCTGGAAACCGAACGCCTGCGCCTGGAGCCGCTCACGGCCGACGACACCCGCCACATCTTTCCGCTGATGGCCGACGCCGAGGTGATGGCCTTCTGGGACGTCGGTGAAATCGACGACCCGGACGTGATCGCCCGGATCGTCGAGGGCGAAGTGGAGGAGATGGCCCAGGATCGCGCCGTCTATTGGGCCATTCGGAGCCTGGACGAGGCGGCCTTCATCGGGACCTGCGACCTCTCCGAGATCGATCGGCGCCACCATCGCGCCGAGGTCGGCTTCCTGCTCGGCCGCGAAGCCTGGGGCCAGGGCTATGCGCTGGAAGCCATGCAGGCGGTGCTGGCCTACGCCGGTGCCCGAGGCCTGAAGCGCCTGCTGGCCCGCACCCACCTGGGCAACCGCCGCTCCGACGCGCTGCTGGAAAAGCTGGGCTTCGAGGAGGAAGGCACGCTGCGCGGCCATGTGTTGCGCGACGGCGAGCGTCGCGACTGCCGGGTGTTCGGGCTTTTGCTCTAGGGCACGCGCGCCTATCTCCGCCTTCAGGCGTGGAGTACCCGATGACCAACCCGATCCAGATCGCCGGCGTCGACCACATCGTCCTTCGGGTGAAGGACAAGGCGGCCATGCTGGCCTTCTACGAGGGCGTCCTCGGCCTCCAGGTCGACCGCGACCGGCCGGAACTGGGCCTGACCCACATCCGCGCGGGCGCCCAGATGATCGACCTCGTCACCCTCGACGGCCCACTGGGCCGGATGGGCGGCGCTGGACCGGCGGAAGACGGCCGCAATCTCGATCACTTCGCCCTGCAGGCCCGCCCGTTCGACGAGGCGGCGATCCGCGCTCACCTCGCGGCCAATGGCGTCGCGGTTGTCGAAGAGGGTTTGCGGTACGGCGCGGACGGCCAGGGCTTCTCGCTCTACATCCGCGATCCGGAGGGCAACACCGTCGAACTGAAAGGGCCGCCGAGCCCTCGATCGCCGGATCCTTAGTCGCCCGATCCTCAGTCGCCAGATCCTTAGTCGCCAGATCCTTAGTCGTAGGTGTGGATCAGCACCCCGTCATAGGTCTCGAACGCCTGCACGAGGCTGGGCCATTGCGGAACACCCAGGCGTTTGTTCCAGGCGGCGAGCTTGGCTTTCAGGCGCGCCGTCACCGAAGGCTGGCCCGCTGCGAGGTTGTGCGTCTCGGTCGGGCTGGCCTTGAGGTCGTAGAGCATGGCGTGCTGGCCAAAGGCGGCCGGATAGGGCGGCTGGGTCGTCGGGTCTGAGGCGGCGACCGCAGCGGTGGCGCCGTTGCCCGCCTTGGCGCCGGGCGGGGCCTTGTTGACCAGCAGCATCTTCCAGTCGCCGTCGCGGATCGCAAAAGTCGGGCCGGCGCGCCAGTAGAGCGTCGGGTTGGGAACGCCGGATCGCCGCCCGGTCAGGAACGGCGTCAGGTCCACGCCGTCGTAGGCCCGGTCGGTCGGCAGCTTGCCGTGCGCCACGGCGACCGCGGTCGGGAAGATGTCGAGGCTGGAGACCGTGCGGTCGTCCACCCGGCCAGCGGGAACGTGGCCTGGCCACGAAACGATGTAGGGCACCCGCACCCCACCCTCGAAATGGGTCCGCTTGAAGCCGATCAGGGGCGCGTTGGAACAGGCGCCGTGCACATAGTCCGGGCAACCGTTGTCGGAGAGGAAGATGACCAGGGTGTTCTTATCGAGCTTGTCGGCCTTCAGCTTCGCCTCGATGGCGCCCACCCCGTCGTCCAGGGCCGAGACCATGGCGGCGTAGATCCGTTGGTCCTTCCGCGCGATCTCAGGGAAACGGTCGTAGTACTTCTTGGTGACCTGCAGGGGCACGTGCGGGGCGTTGTAGGCCATGTAGAGGAAAAACGGGCCGCCCTTGTGCCTGTCGATGAAGTCGAGGCCCTCGCGGGTGAAGGCGTCGGTGAGGTAGTCGGCCTCACGGACCGTGACGCCATCGCGGCTGATCGGCGCTCGCGCCCGGCCGGCTTCCAGGCGCTTGGCGCTAGGCGCGGCGACGTCGTCCGGCCGCGCCCGGGCTAGGTCGCCGATCTCCTCCTCCGAACCGCCGCCGATGAATTCGTCGCCCGGTTTCGGGTCGATGATGTAGACCGAGCCGCCGCCCGCCATGCCGAAGTAGGAATCGAACCCGCGCGCGTTGGGATAGTAGGGCCCAGGCTGGCCCTGGTGCCATTTGCCGACCATGCCGGTGGCGTAGCCCGCTTGCTTCATCACCTTCGGCAGCATGATCTCGCTGAGCGAGACGCCCTCGCGGGCGTCGCGGCCGCGCGGATTGAATTCGTAGCCGAACCGCTCCTGGTAGCGGCCGGTGAGCAGGCCGGCGCGCGACGGGGCGCAGACCGGGTGGGTGACGTAACCGTTGGTGAATCGGACGCCGCCGGCGGCCAGGGCGTCGATGTTCGGGGTGCGGTCGCGGGTCGAGCCGTAGGCGGAGAGGTCGCCGTAACCGAGGTCGTCGGCCAGGATGACGATCACATTGGCCCGTTCGGGCGTCGCGGCCTGGGCGCGGTCCATCAGCTGCGCGGGCGCAGACAGCGCCGCGATCGATGTCGCGATGAGCCCGGCCTTGATCCAGGAGGCGCGCCCGGGCGCGTCGTGTCGTGAAGCCGTGGAAGCCATGCGGCAGTGGTAGGTCATGGCCGAGCGGCCAGCCAACCCGGATATCGGCGAATTTCGCGTGCTGGAAACCCGCCGCCGGCTAGAGCGCGGCCGCGATCTCCAGGAAGTCGTCGGCCTTCAGGGAGGCGCCGCCGACCAGGGCGCCGCCGACTTCGGCCGCGTGCAGGATCTCGGCGGCGTTGGAGGGCTTCACCGAACCACCGTAGAGGATGGGCGCCGGATCGCTGGCCGCGCCGAACGTCGCCCGAAGCGTGGCGCGGATCGCCCGGTGCATCTCCTCGATCTGCGACGTGGTGGGCGTTAGCCCTGTGCCGATGGCCCAGATCGGCTCATAGGCGACGCAGAAGGCCTTGCCGCTGAGTTCGGCCGGCAAGGAGCCCCTCACCTGCCCTGTGACGACCTCCAGGGCGTGTCCGGCCTCGCGCTGCGCCTGGGTTTCGCCGACACAGACGATGGGCTCCAGGCCCGCGCGCAGGGCGGCCAGGACCTTCTTCGCCACCAGGGCGTCGGTCTCGGCGTGGCCGGCGCGGCGCTCGGAGTGGCCCAGGATGACCAGCGCGGCGCCGGCGTCGGCCAGCATCTCGGCTGCTACGTCGCCGGTGAAGGCGCCCGCGGGCTCCGGATGGCAGTCCTGGCCGCCGGTCAGCACCGCCGATCCCGCCACCGCCTGACCCAGTCGCTGGAGCAGGGTCGCCGGCGGGCAGATCGCCACCC
Organism: Phenylobacterium sp.; assembly: GCF_036501465.1. Taxonomy (GTDB): domain Bacteria; phylum Pseudomonadota; class Alphaproteobacteria; order Caulobacterales; family Caulobacteraceae; genus Phenylobacterium. The sequence goes on along the minus strand of NZ_DASYAF010000170.1, from coordinate 16,227 downwards.
GGCCTTTCGCGGCCCCCGCGCCGGCCGCGATCTTGCGCGCTTCGTCGAGGGCTGCGGTCAGGCCGTTCATCTTCCAATTGCCGGCGATCAGGGGGGTCGGAGCGGTCATCGGCCCTCGCGAAAAACGCGGCCCAACGCCGCGCGATCGCAGCTAAGCCAAGCGGCGGCGCATGTCACGTGCTTGCCGGGCGGGAGCGGCCTCCACTATACCGGCGATCACCTCGCGCCCGCCTCCGGGCCCGTGAAAGGGATTCAATGCTCGCCGCCATTCGCAAATTCGCGAAATCCTGGGTCGCCTCCATCCTGTTCGGCCTGCTGATCGTCGCCTTCGCCGTCTTCGGGATCGGCAACTACCGGTCCTACATGCACCCGGCCATGGGCAACGCCGTGATCACCGCAGGCTCGCGGACGGTGACGCCGATTGATTTCAAGCGCGCCTTCGACAACTACAAGAGCCGCGTCGAACAGCAGGTCGGCCAACAGATCACCCCTGAGCTGGCCGCCGAGAACGGCCTGGACCGCCGGGTGCTGGAGGGCATCGCGACCACCGAAGCCTTCTCCGAGATGCTGGCCAACATGGGCGTGCGGCCGTCGGACGAACTGGTCGGGGCTGAACTGCGCAAGATCCCGGCCTTCTTCGACCAGGTGACCGGCCGCTTCGACAAGGCCTCCTACGCCAAGCGCCTGGCCGACAACAACCTGACGGTCGCCACCTTCGAGGGCCAGCTGCGCGACCAGATCGCCGAGCAGCAGGCGGCCAGCGGCCTGATCGCCGGCTTCCGTATCCCGCGCGCCTATTCCGCTTTGGCCGCGATCTTCACCGTCGAGAGCCGCGATCTCGACTACTTCGCCGTCGAGACGTCCAGCGTGGCCAAGCCGCCGCCGCCCACCGACGCCCAGCTCACCGAGCTGATGAACGAGAACAAGGCCGCCTTCACCAAGCCGGAGTTCCGCACGCTCACGGTCGTGAGATTCTCGCCGAGCCAGGTGACGGTAAATGCGCCGATCGATCCGGCGGAGCTGCAGAAGCGCTTCAACTTCCGCAAGGACACCCTTTCCACTCCGGAAACCCGCACGATCGTCCAGATTCCGGCCAAGGATGCGGCCACCGCTGCGACGATCGCCAAGAACCTCTCCAAGGAAGGCGCCGACCCGGCGCTGGTCGCCAAGGCCGCGGGCGTCGAGGCGATCACCTACGCGAACAAGCCGCAGACCGCGATCGCCGACCCGAAGGTTGGCGCCGCCGCCTTCCAGGTTCCGGCCGGCCAGGTGGCCAGCGTGAAGGGCGAACTCGGCCTCGCCGTCATCAAGGTAATCTCGGTCACCCCCGGCCGCGCGGTCACCCTCGATGAGGTGAAGCCCGCCCTGGAGGCCGAGATCCGCAAGGACCAGGCCGCCGAGAAGGTCTATCAGCTGACCCAGGCCTATGATGACGCTCACCAGGGCGGCGCCAACTTGGCGGCCGCCGCGGCCAAGGCCGGCGTGCCCACTCAGACCATCGGCCCGGTGTCCCAGAACGGCCGCGATGAACAGGGCCAGCCGATCCAGGGCCTCAACCCCAAGGTCATGGAGACCGCCTGGGGCCTGACCGCCGGCGGCGAGAGCGAGGTGGAGGAAGCCGGCAACGGCGAATTCTTCGCCGTGCGGGTGGAGAAGATCACGCCGCCCGCCATGCAGCCGCTGGCCGAAGTCCGCGACAAGCTGGCCGAGGTCTGGACCAACCGTGAGCTGCTCAAGGCCCTGCAGGCCAAGGCCGACGGCTACGTGGCCCAGTTGAACAAGGGCCAGAGCCTCGAGGTCGTGGCCAAGGCGGCGGGCTCCAGCGTCACCAAGGTCGCTGGCATCGACCGGCGCAGCGCCGGCCAGAACAAGGAGCTGTCGCAGGACCTGCTGGCCCACCTGTTCTCCGCCAAGCCCGGCGACGTCTTCACCGCCCAGAACACGCATCTTGGGCTGGTGGTGGGCAAGCTGGAGGCGGTGCATGTGGGCGACCCGACCACCCTGGCCCAGACCGAGGAGCAGATCCGACCGCAGATGAATGCTGGCTACCTGCGCGAAATCGGCGAGACGGCTCATTTCGCCGCGCGCCAGAAGATCAAGGTCAACATCTCCGCCGACCGCGCCCGTGAGGCGATCGGTCTGGAGCCGTTGGACGCGAAGGCTGGCGACGCCAAGGCCGGCAAGCCCGCGGGCGGTCAGACGCAAGCGCCGGGTAAGCCGCCGCTCGCGAAATGACCATCGAGCCTGCGTATCCGGCGTTCGAGCAGGCTTACCAGGCCGGCGGGCCGCAACTTGTCTGGACCCGGCTGATCGACGACCTCGAGACGCCGGTCTCGGCCTATCTGAAGATCGGCCACGGGCGGCCCTACGCCTTCCTGTTCGAGAGCGTCGAGGGCGGCGCCTTCCGCGCCCGCTATTCGATCATCACCCTCAACCCGGACCTCGTCTGGCGTTGCCGCGGCGACACCGCCGAGATCGCCGAGGGCGAGGCCATCGCCGCCGGCCGTTTCACGGTCCAGGCGGGCGGCGCGCTGGACAGCCTGCGCGACCTGGTGGCCGCCTCGCGTATCGACTTGCCGGCCGGCCTGCCGCCGCCGTCCGCCGGCCTGTTCGGGGCCATGGGCTATGACATGATCCGGCTGGTCGAGCGCCTGCCGGACATCAACCCCGACCCACTGGATCTGCCAGACGGGGTGATGACCCGGCCCTCGATCGTGGCGATCTTCGATGCGATCGCCCAGGAGATCATCCTGGTGACGCCGGTGCGGCCCGGGGCAGCGTCCGCGACGGACGCCTATGACGCCGCGCTGGCCCGCATCGAAGCGGTGAAGGCGGACCTGAAGACGCCGGCCCCCCCGCTAAGGGGCGACGCCAAGCCGGAGCCGGACGCCTTCACCACGCCCGTGGGCCGCGACCGCTACCGGGAAATCGTGAACACAGCCAAGGACTACGTCCGCGCCGGCGACGTCTTCCAGGTGGTGCCCAGCCATCGCTTCCGCGCGCCCTTCAAGCACGACCCGTTCGCGCTCTACCGGTCACTGCGGCGCACCAACCCCTCGCCGTTCCTGTTCTACCTGAACTTCGGCGACTTCCAGCTCGCCGGCTCCTCGCCGGAGATCCTGGTGCGGCTGCGCGACGGCAAGATCACCATCCGCCCGCTCGCCGGCACCCGCCCGCGTGGCGCCACGCCCGCCGAGGACGCAGCGCTGGAAGCCGAGCTGATCGCCGACCCCAAGGAGCGGGCCGAACACCTGATGCTGCTCGACCTCGGCCGCAACGATGTCGGACGGGTCGCGATGCTGAAGGAGCGCGGCGCCAACGACCCGCCGCAAAGCCGCAAATCACCGCGCGTGCGGGTCACCGACAGCTTCTTCGTCGAGCGCTACAGCCACGTCATGCACCTGGTCTCCAACGTCGAGGGCGACGCGCCCGACGGCCTGGACCCGGTGGACGTGGTGATGGCCGCCCTGCCTGCCGGCACGCTCTCCGGCGCGCCCAAGGTGCGGGCCATGGAGATCATCGACGAACTGGAGATCGAGAAGCGCGGCGTGGGCTACGCCGGCGCGGCTGGCTACTTCGGCGCCGATGGCTCGGTCGACACCTGCATTATCCTGCGCACCGCCCTCTTCAAGGACGGCGTGATGTACGTCCAAGCCGGCGGCGGCGTGGTGGCAGACAGCGACCCGGACGCCGAGTACGACGAGACTCTGCACAAGGCGCGCGCGCTGCGGCGGGCGGCCGAGGAGAGCTGGCGGTTCGTCTAGTTCAGGCGCCGCAAATCTCGATGGCATGATTCATCGTCCCCACGTCCTTGCCCTACCCGGCAAGCGCGAACAGCGTGCGTCCGAGCCGCATCCGGGGAGGGATCGATGTTGCGACGGCCAGCCATCCCGCGTCGACAACTGCTGTGGGGCGCAGGCGCGGCCCTGGTTTCCCCGGCCGTCTGCGCCGCCGCCGGCCCCTCGGCGGGCCCTAACGGTCGGCTGGCTCGTTTTCCATTCGAACTGCTGGCCAATGCGATCTTCATTCCGGTCCGGGTGAACGGCAAGGGACCGGTGCTCTTCGCCCTCGACACCGGATCGACAAATTCCATCGTGGCCTCCGAGTTGGCCGGTGAGCTGGAGATCGCCGGCGGCCAGGCCTTCCGGTCGAGCGGCGCGGGTTCGGACAGCAACATGGCCGCCATGGTCGAGCAGCTGGATTTCGTCCTTCCGGGCGGCCTGGCGCGCACCGTCCATGGCAACGCGCTAATTTCCATGGCCGGTCTCTGGCCGCTGATCGGCCGAAAGATTTACGGCGTCGCCGGCTACAACGTCCTGCAACCGTTCGTCGTCGAGATCGACTATGCCCGAAAGACATTGAGCCTCTACGACCCGCAGACCTATCGCTACGCTGGAGCCGGGACGAAATTTCCCGTCCGTATGCTGGGCCGCTACGATCCGCAGATCGATGGTGAGCTCGTCGCCCCGGGGCAGCCGCCGATCCCGGTCCGCTTCACCCTCGATACCGGCGCTGGCGGCACGATCATCACCAGCCCGATCGTCGACAAGTACAATCTCCTCAGCGCCATCGGCCATCAGATCGCGGCGCCGGATCGGGGCGTGGGCGGAGCTCGGCCCACCGAGGTCTGGGGCCGGCCGACCGCCTTCCGCATCGGGCCCTACGCCGTCGACAAGCCGCTCGTCGCCTTGTCGCGGGATAAGTACGGCTCGCTCGCCAACGAGAACCTTTCGGTCAATCTCGGCGGCAACATCCTGCGCCGTTTCACGGTGACGATCGACTACGTTCACCAGTGGGTGGCGCTGGAGCCGAACCGGCGCTTCTCCGAACCGTTCCCGGGCGATGCGAGTGGGCTGCAGCTCAGCGCCGACGGCGACGACTTCAGGACCTTCGTGGTGGATGGAGTTGTTCCGGGTTCGCCCGCGAGTGAGGCGGGCCTCGAGACCGGCGATGTGCTGTCGGCCCTTGATGGAAGGCCCGCCAGCGCGTTCACGCTCTGGCAGGTCCAGGAGGCGCTGAAGGCGGCCGGCTCGGTCGTCGGCCTGAAGGTGCGGCGTGGGGACCGGACGTTTTCAAAGCCGCTGAGGCTACGCGAACTCATCTAGGCGTCGCCTCGGCGTGTCCCCCTACTCCGCCGCGATCGGCAGGATCACCGCCTCGCGGCCGCCGCGGACCAGGCCGCCGGGCAGCGCGCCGGTGCTCTCGCCATCCTGGAACGTCACCCGACCGGACTTGATGGTGTAGCGGTAGCCCTCGGCCTTCTGCACCAGCCGACGCCCGCCGGCCGGCAAGTCGTGGACCGCCACCGGGCGATGCAGCGTCAAAGCCTCGAAGTCGATGACGTTGAGGTCGGCCAGCAGGCCCGGCTTAAGCTGGCCGCGATCGTTCAGGCCATAGGTGCGGGCGGTGTCGCTGGTCAGCTTGCGCACCAGGAATTCCAGCGGGAAGCGGTCGCCCTTCACCCGGTCGCGGGCCCAGTGGGTCAGGATGAAGGTCGGCATGCCGGCGTCGGCGATCACCCCGCAGTGGGCGCCGCCGTCCGAAAGTCCAAACAGCACATTGGGATGCTGCATGTTCTTACGGAAGAAATCGAAGTTGTAGGTGAGGTAGCCGCCGAGCGGTTGGTAGAACAGCTCCTGGCCGCCATCGCGGAGCAGCAGGTCGTACATCATCTCCAGGGGCGAGACCCCGGCCGCCTCGGCCAGGCCCGCCACGCTGTGTTCGCGGTCGGGCTCGTAGTTCGGCCGCTCGCCCAACGGGAAGATGCGCCACAGCAGACTGCCCGGCCCCAGCGCCGTCGCCAGCGCCTGGCCGTCGCCGCCCTCGCCCAACGCCGCGCGGATCAGGCCGCTATCTTCGCTGAGCAGGGCCGCGCGGACTTCCGGCGTCCGCATGGCCGCCAGTTTCTCGTCCACCGAAAGCTGGGCCAGCGTCTCGCGCCAGGTCGGGCTGGCCACGAAGACGTGGAAATTGGAGGTCAGGCCGTGGAGAATACCGGTCGGCCGCCCGGCGATCTGGGGCCGGATGTCCATGCCGTGGCGGCGCGACTCCTCGGCGATGTTGTACATCTTGTCGCCCTGGTAGGCGCCGGCCGAGGTCGCCACCAGGGTCACCGGCAGGCCGGTTTCCTGGGCGAAGCCCTTGACCCACATCCACTCGTCGTCGTCGCCCAGGTGGTCTGAGACCATCTCGAAGACGCCGTGGCGTAGGCCCTTCATCGAAAGGCCCATGGCCAGCATCTCGTCGGAACCGGCGAAGGTGCCGGGCATGTAGACGCCCTTGAGATCCTTGTGCAGCAGGGTCCGTGAGGTGGAAAAGCCCAGCGCGCCGGCCTCCACGCCCTCGCGCACTAGCCGCGCCATCTCGGCGATCTCGTCGGCGTCGGGCTCGTAGTCGGTGTTGCAGCGATCGCCCAGCACATAGGCGCGCACGGCGGCGTGCGGCACATGGGTTCCCACGTCGATCGCCCGCGGCATGGCCTCCAGGGCGTCGAGGTATTGCGGGAAGCTCTCCCAGCGCCAGTCGATGCCCTCGGCCAGCGCAGAGCCGGGAATGTCCTCCACCCCCTCCATCAATTCGATCAGGAACTCGTGGGCGTCGGGTCGCACCGGCGCGAAGCCTACGCCGCAGTTGCCCATGATGGCCGTGGTCACTCCGTGCCAGCTGGAGGGCGCGAGCAGCGGGTCCCAGGTGGCCTGGCCGTCGTAGTGGGTGTGGATGTCGACCCAGCCGGGGGTGACGGTCAGGCCCGTGGCGTCGATCTCGCGCCGCCCTTGGCCCTCGACCCGGCCCACCTCGACGATCCGGTCGCCGTCGATGGCGATGTCGCCGACGAAGGGCGCGCCGCCCGATCCGTCGACAATGGTCCCGCCTCGGATGATCAGGTCCCGCATAGCGACCTCCCCTGGCCGTCGTTTCATTGGCTGCGAGAATAGCGCGCTACCGTGACGTAAGCGGAAGCCTTTTCACAGGCGCCCTACTCCACCGCGTCTCTGATGGCGTGCTCGGTGTGCAGTGGCGGGGCGGTGACCATGGCCACGGCGAAGACCAGGGAGGAGACGGCGAGCAGGCCGGCCGCGGCCAGCGCCGGCCAGACCCGTTCGCGCTTGGGCGGTGGCGTCAGCAGGGCGCGGGCGTAGGCCAGCAGGTCACGGTCGACGGCAGAATCGGGCTTGGCCATGGCCAGAGCATCGGCGCTGGCCGCCTCGACCGCAAATCGCTCGGCCGCGCTTGTGGCCATTCCGCCCGCGCGCCATTTTGCGCTGCAATATGACTCTCGGTCGGGAGACCCCTCGATGATCCTGAAATCCAAGTCCGCCCTGGTCACCGGCTCGACCAGCGGCATCGGCCTGGCCGTCGCCCGGGCCCTGGCCGCGGAGGGCGCCAATGTGACGATCAACGGCTTCGGCAAGCCCGACGATATCGAGGCCGAGCGCAGGAAGATCGAGTCCGATTTCGGGGTGAAGGCCGCCTACTCCGCCGCCGACATGACCAAGCCTGATGAGATCGCCGCCATGGTCGCGGACGCCGAGGCGAGGTTCGGCTCGCTCGACGTGCTGGTGAACAACGCCGGCGTCCAGTTCGTCTCGCCGGTGGAGAACTTCCCGGTGGAGAAGTGGAACCAGATCATCGCCATCAACCTTTCCAGCGCCTTCCATGGCATGCGCGCCGCCGTGCCGGGCATGAAGAAGCGTGGCTGGGGCCGGATCATCTCCACGGCCTCGGCCCACAGCCTGGTCGCCTCGCCCTTCAAGGCGGCCTATGTGGCCGCCAAGCACGGTATCGCCGGCCTGACCAAGACCGTGGCCCTGGAGGTCGCGACCCACGGGATCACCGTCAACTGCATCAGCCCGGGCTATGTCTGGACGCCGCTGGTGGAGAACCAGATTCCCGACACCATGAAGGCCCGCGGCCTGACCCGCGAGCAGGTGATGAACGAGGTGTTGCTGGCCAGCCAGCCGACCAAGGAATTCGTGACTGTCGACGAGGTCGCCGCCATCGCCGTCTTCCTCTGCTCGGACGCCGCCAAGCAGATCACAGGGGCCAATCTGTCGGTGGACGGCGGCTGGACGGCGGCCTAAGGCTTCGCCCGTCATGATCCTGGTCATCGATAACTACGACAGCTTCACCTACAACCTCGTCCATTACCTGAACGAGCTGGGGGCCGAGACGCACGTCGTGCGCAACGACGCGCTGAGCGTCGGCCAGGCCCTGGGGCTGAAGCCGCAGGGCGTCCTGCTGTCGCCGGGGCCGAAAACGCCGAACGAAGCCGGCGTCTGCCTGGAGCTGGTGGCCAATGCGCCCGCCGACCTGCCGATCTTCGGCGTCTGCCTGGGCCATCAGACCATTGGCCAGGTGTTCGGCGGCAAGGTGATCCACGCCATGGCGCTGATGCACGGCAAGACCAGCCAGATCCACCACGAGGGCAAGGGCGTCTTCGCCGGCCTGAAAAACCCCTTTACCGCGACGCGCTACCACAGCCTGTCGGTGCGCCGCGAGGACCTGCCCGCCGACCTGGAGGTCACCGCCTGGACCGAGGACGGCGAGATCATGGGCGTGCAGCACCGGACGCGACCGATCCACGGCGTGCAGTTCCATCCCGAATCCATCGCCACCGAGTGCGGCCACGACCTGCTGGCCAATTTCCTGGACCTCGCCGGCGTGAAGCGCCTGGCCGAGGCCTGATCGCGGCCCGCCGTCCGCGCCCATGTCCGACGCCTTCAAGCCCCTTCTGAGCCTGCTCGCAGACGGCGGCACCCTGTCGGAAGACAATGCCGGCGACTTCTTCGACGCCTGCCTGCGCGGCGAGCCGACGCCGGCCCAGGTGGGCGCGGCGCTCACCGCCATGCGCATGCGCAGCGAGACCCAGAGCGAGATCGTGGCCTGCGCGCGGGCCATGCGGAAGGCCGCCGCCCACATCGAGCCGCCCTATCCGACCATCGACGTCTGCGGCACCGGCGGCGACGGCCTGCACACCCTCAACGTTTCCACCGCCGTGGGCTTCGTGGCGGCGGGCGGCGGGCTGAAGGTCGCCAAGCATGGCAACCGGGCCCTGTCGTCGAAGTCCGGGACCGCCGACGTGCTGGCCGAGCTGGGCGTCGATATCGCCATGCCGGCCGAGCGACAGCTGAAGGCGCTGGACGAGGCCGGCATCTGCTTCATGTTCGCCCCGGCGCACCACGGGGCGATGCGCCACGTCTCGCCGATCCGCGCCGAGCTCGGCTTCCGCACCATCTTCAACCTGTTGGGGCCGCTGACCAATCCGGCCCATGCCCAGCGCCAGGTGGTCGGCGTGTTCGCGGAGCGCTGGGTGCACCCGGTGGCTGACGCCCTGCGGGTGCTGGGCTCGGAGCGCGCCTGGGTGGTTCACGGCCAGGGCCTCGACGAGATGACCACCACCGGCGAGACCTCAGTGGCCGAACTGCGCGATGGCCAGGTGCGGCTGTTCACCGTGACGCCCGAGGCGGTGGGCCTGCCGCGCGCGGCGCTGGCCGACCTCACCGGCGGGACGCCCAAGGAGAACGCCGCGGCGCTCCGCCGCCTGCTGGACGGCGAGCCGAGCCCCTACCGCGACATCGTCCTGCTGAACGCCGCCGCCGCCTTCCTGGTGGCCGACAAGGTCGAGACCCTGCGTCAGGGCGTGGAGCTGGCCGGCGCGGTGATCGACGACGGTCGCGCCAAAGGGGCGCTTGAGAAGCTCGCGGCGCTTGGCGGGGCTTAGGGGCGGCGCCGGATGAGCGACATCCTCGAACGCATCGCCGCCTACAAACGGCAGGACGTGGCGCAGCGGAAGGCCGCGCGGTCGATCTCCGAGCTGGAGATCGCCATCCGCGAGGTGTCCGAGCCGCGCGGCTTCCGCGCCGCCCTGGCGCGCGCCCACGGGCCCGGCCGCCTGGCGCTGATCGCCGAGATCAAGAAGGCCTCGCCGTCCAGGGGCCTGATCCGCGCCGACTTCGACCCACCGGCGCTGGCGGTGGCCTATGAGGACGGCGGCGCGGCCTGCCTGTCCGTGCTCACCGACACCCCAAGCTTCCAGGGCGCGGACGACTATCTGGTGGTGGCGCGCATGGCGACCGGCCTGCCGTGCCTGCGCAAGGAGTTCCTGGTCGACCCCTGGCAGGTGGTCGAGAGCCGCGCCCTGGGCGCCGACGCGGTGCTGGTGATCCTGTCGATGGTCGACGACGTCCTGGCCTCTGACCTGATGGAAACCGCCCATGCCCACGGTATGGACGTGTTGGTTGAGACCCATGACGAGGCCGAACTGGCGCGCGCCGCAGGGCTGAAGGCCGACCTGATCGGGGTCAACAACCGCGATCTGCGCACTTTCGAGGTGGACCTGGCCGTCACCGAGCGCCTGGCGGCCCTGGCCCCGGCCGACGCCCTGCTGGTCACGGAGAGCGGGATTTTCGCGCCGGCAGACGCGGCGCGGCTGGAACGATCGGGCGCTCAAGCGATGCTGGTGGGCGAAAGCCTGATGCGCCAGGCCGACGTGGCGACCGCCACCCGAGCGCTCCTGGGCGACTGATTCCGGCTTAGCTCCCACTTCAAGGGCGAAAATTCCTTCGAAGATTCAGCGGCATTATGGGTAACTTGACATTAACCTGGAACACCTAGAGAACATTCAACAGGTTTTCGCTTTGTTCTCCAGGCTCTGGTCAGGCCGTTCCAGTCGAGGTCGCACCGATGCTCACGCGCAAGCAACACGAACTGCTCATGTTCATCCATGAGCGGATCAAGGAGACCGGGGTCTCGCCATCCTTCGATGAAATGAAGGAGGCCCTGGACCTGGCGTCGAAGTCGGGCATCCACCGGCTGATCACCGCCCTGGAGGAGCGCGGGTTCCTGCGCCGCCTGCCCCACCGGGCCCGGGCGCTGGAGGTGGTGAAGCTGCCGCAGCAGGCGACCATGGCCGCCCCGCCCAAGGGCCGCGCGCCATTCAAACCTCAGGTGGTGGACGGCGGACCGGCGATGGCCGTCGCGGCCAACGACAGCCGCGAGCTGCCGATCCTGGGCAAGATCGCCGCCGGCACGCCCATCGAGGCGATCCAGCAGGAGCGCGACCGCATTCCGGTGCCCGAAAGCCTGCTGGGCGCGGGCGAACACTTCGTGCTGGAGATCTCCGGCGATTCAATGATCAACGCCGGCATCCTCGACGGCGACTATGTGGTCATCAAGCGTGGCGACACGGCAACCTCCGGCGACATCGTGGTCGCCCTGGTGATGGGCGAGGAAGCCACCCTGAAGCGCCTGCGCAAGAAGGGGGCCTCCATCGCGCTCGAGGCCGCCAATCCGGCCTATGAAACCCGCATCTTCGGGCCGGATCAGGTCGACGTTCAAGGCAAGCTGGTCGGTCTTATCCGGCGCTATCATTAAGCCCGAAAACGAGGCAACCTCTGCCGTGGCGACCGCACAGAGCGGCGTCGATAGGGAGAGACGAACCATGCGTTTCACGACCTTGGCGGCTATCGCCGCTCTCAGTCTCGCGGCTGCGGCCTGCAACAAACCCGCTGACAAGGCGGCGGACGCCGGCGCGGCGAAGGCCGACTCGGCTGCGGCTTCGACCGCGGCTTCGACCGCCGCGACCGACTCTTCGGCGACGGCGCCCGCCGCCGGCGCTGCTGCCGCTCCCGCTGCGGGCGCGGCTGCTCCGGCCGCCGGTGCGGCCCCTGCCGCCGCGGCGCCCGCCGCCGACACGCCGAAGAAATAAACACCTCGACTTCGTAAAGCAGAGCCCCGGGACAGGCGCCCGGGGCTCTTGTTTTTGGGCCGGTCAGTCGGCTGAGTGAAATTCGAACTCGATCAGGAAGACCCGCTGGCCGGCGCCGTGCTTGGCGGTCTTCAACAGGTCGACGACGCCTTCGAACCCCGAGTCTCGCGCCAGGGCCGGCGTGATGTCCGAGAGCGTGATCTCGCGGATCGAAGTGACCTCGATCTCGCCGCCGTCGTATTGCGGGTAGCGTCGGCCGACCTTGACGCGCGGGCTTTGCCAGATGCGCACGCTGGAGGTGATCTCGCCGCTTCTCACGCGGTCGCGCAGCTTCTTGGTGAAAATCATCTCAGGTCCGGCCCCCAGGTCCATGGCCTGCGCCCGCGCTCGTCCTGCGCCCAGATCACCCGCCAGCGGCCGGGTCCGTCCCGATAGAGCTCGGCCGAACCGCCCCGCGCGAAATCAGCGCCGGTCAGCACCACAGGCGCGGCGCAGCTTTCCGGTGGGAAATCGTTCCTCAGGATCACCAGCTCCGCCGAGCCGCACATCTGGGCGAAGCGGCCCTCCTTCAGCGGCCGCTTGAGGTTCCAGGCCGAGGCGACCTTCAGCGGCGCAGCGGCCAAGGGCGTGCAACTCCAGTGATCGCAGTCGTAGAAGACGTTTCGCGCCGCCTCGGTCTCCAGGGGCTCCAGCCCGCGCCGGCGCGCCCAGAGTTCGGCCCCGAACAGCTTGACGTCCGGGCGGAACAGCACCGCCGCATGGCCGCTCTTCACGGCGACCGCCGCCCCAGCCCCGTCGACCCAGACGTCGGGGACCGGCGGCTTGGGCGCGAGGTTGACGGCCAGCGCGAATGGCAGGCCCAGCCAGCGCAGCCGGCCTTTCCAAAGGCACAGCCACAGCAGGCCGAGGAACGCCATCGGCAGCGACCATTCCGGCCCGCTCGGCACATTGATCTGGGCGTAGGGCGCGGTCGCGGCGATGTGCGCGATACGGTTCAGCAGGTCGATGGCGAAGCCCGCCAGCTTCAACGGCCATTCGCCCAGGCCGAAGGGCGTCAGCACCGCCCCGATCGCCAGGCCCGGCATCATCAGGAAGCCGGAGATCGGCTCGCTGGCGAGGTTGGAGAGCAACCCCCAGGTGGAGACGCGGTTGAAGTCCTGCATGGCGAAGGGCGCCGTTGCGGTGCCCGCCACGAAGCTTGCCGCCGCGCCTGCCGCCAGCCAGACCCAGAAGCCCTGTACGATCTTGATCGGCCAGGGGACGTTGATCTCGCGGACCGGGTGCGGCCAGACCTCGGCGAGGGCGACCAGGGCCGCGGTGGCGGCGAAGGACATCTGGAACCCCGGCTGGGTCACCGCCTCGGGCTGCAGCAGCATGACCACCATCGCGGCCAGCGCCAGGGCGTGCAGGCTGATCGCCTGGCGGTCGACCAGGATCGCCCCGAACGCCACCGCCGCGGTGACCGCCGACCGCTCGGCCGGCGGCGGGTTTCCGGACAGCACCAGATAGGTCAGCACCGCCAGCAGGGCGACGCCGGCGGCCAGCTTCTTGCCGGGGACGCGAAGGGCCAGCCAGGGGATGGCTGCGATGGCGAAGCGCAGCACCGCGAAGACGAAGCCGCCGACGATGGCCATGTGCAGGCCGCTGATCGAGATGATGTGCGCCAGGCCGGAGACGCGCAGGTCGTTTACCTCCGCCGGTGGAATGAACGCGTCATGCCCCGTCGTCATCGCCGCGGCCAGGCCGCCGGTCTCGCGGCCCAGGGTGTCGACGATCCGGCGGGTCAGCGCCCAGCGGGTGGCGTTGATCCGCATGGTCAGGCGCAACCGCCAGGGCGGGTCGTGGTCCGGATACCAGCTCTGCACCGGCCCCAGCGCGAAGCCCACGCCGCCCACGCTCTGGAAGAAGGCGTCGCGGGCGAAGTCGTAGGACCCTGGGCTCGCCGGCTGCGGCGGCGTGTTGATCACCGCCAGCAGGCGGATCGGCTCGCCCGGCGACGGCAGATAGCCGCCGCGCAGCGTCACCCGCACCCGGATCGGCGTGGCGGCGGGGTCCCAGTTGCCGATCCGCGAGGGTGCGATCAGCAGGCGCGGACCGCCCTGCCCTGGGCTCACGATATCGACCACCCAGCCCTCCAGCCGCTGCGGATGGGTGTCGACGCCGGCCACGGGGGCCTTGGCGCCTTCGGTGCGCAGCTTGGCCATGGAGAACCCGCCCAGCAGGCTGGCGGCGAGGATCAGCAGGGCGGTGAGCGCGCGCGCCCGGCTCCAGCGGCTGGCGCCCAGCACGACCACGGCGGCGACGGCGAGGCCGGCGAGCCCGACCCAGGTCTGCGGTTCGCGCTTCAGGGCGAAATAGAGCCCCGCCCCGCAGCCGAAGGCGACCGGAGTCCACAGCCGCCAGCGTTCGCCCTGCCGTTCGATCTGCTCGCCGACCCAGACCGAGATCGCCGCGAGGCTAGGCCGGCGTGAAACCGGCGTGCTAAGAGGCGCCGCGCCGTCCGCGCCAGCTTCCCCAGGCTTTTCAACCTCGATGCCCGACAAACCCGTCGTCACCCGGATCGCCCCCTCGCCCACCGGCGCCATGCATATTGGTACGGCCCGCACGGCGCTGTTCAACTGGCTTTATGCGCGCCACACCGGCGGCAAGTTCCTGCTGCGGATCGAGGACACCGACCGCGAGCGTTCCACCGCAGAGGCGGTGCAGGTGATCTTCGACGGCCTGGCCTGGCTAGGCCTCGCGGCGGACGAGGAGCCGGTCTTTCAGGCCGCCCGCGCGGACCGCCACGTCAGGGCGGTGGAAGAGATGCTGGCGCGTGGCGCCGCCTACCGCGACTATATGACCGCCGACGAGCTGAAAGTCGAGCGGACCGCCGCCCGCGCCGAGGGGCGCGTGGTTCGCTCACCCTGGCGCGACCGCTCGCCCAACGATGCGCCGGACCGCCCCTTCGTCGTGCGCCTAAAGGCGCCTACCCAGGGCGAAACGGTGATCGACGATCAGGTGAAGGGCCGTGTGGTCTTCCAGAACAAGGACCTCGACGACCTGATCCTGCTGCGCACCGACGGCACGCCGACCTACAATCTGGCCGTGGTCGTCGACGACCATGAGATGGGCGTGACCCATGTGATCCGCGGCGACGACCATCTGAACAACGCCGCGCGCCAGACCTTGATCTACCAGGGCCTCGGCTGGGACGTTCCCGTCTGGGCGCACCTGCCGCTGATCCACGGGCCGGATGGAGCCAAGCTCTCCAAGCGTCACGGCGCCCAGGCGGTGAGTGAGTTCGCCGACATGGGCTATCTGCCGGAAGCCATGCGCAACTACCTGGCCAAGCTGGGTTGGGGCCACGGCGACGACGAGATCTTCGACGATGCTCAGGCGCAGGGCTGGTTCGATGTCGCCGACGTGGTGGGCGCGCCCGCCCGCCTGGACTGGGCCAAGCTCAACCACCTCAACAACCACTATATCCGCCTGGCCGACCCGATGCGGTTGGCGCAGTTGGTCGCCGAGATCCACAAAAGCCGCGATTTCCACCTGCACGACGGGCACCTGGAACAGCTGGTCCACGTGATCCCCTTCGTGCGCGATGGGGCCAAAACCACCCTGGAGCTCGCTGACGCCACGGTCTTCGCCCTGCATCGCCGTCCGTTGCCGTTCACCGAAAAGGCCAAGGAACAGGCCTCGAACCCGGAGTTCCTCGACCGCCTTTCGCGCCTGCGCCAGGCGCTGAACGCCGCGCCGGCCTGGGATGTTGCGACCCTGGAAGGCGTCAACCGCGCCTTCGCCGAAACGGAAGGCGTCGGCCTCGGTAAGATCGGGCCGGGACTGCGCGCCGCGCTTTCCGGCGGCGCGCCCGCGCCGGATCTCGCCGGCGCGCTTGTTTCGCTCGGGAAAGACGAAAGCTTGGCCCGCCTCGACGATGCGCTTTCGCTTCGCCACTGAAGCGCTATAAGCGCGGTCGAACAGGCGTTCATCTCAGACGTTCCCAAGGGGGCAGGCATGGCCGAAGCGGCGAAATTCTCCATCGGCGGCAAGACCATCGATCTGCCGGTCCTGAAGGGCACGACGGGGCCGGACGTGGTCGATATCCGCAAGCTCTACGCGGAAAGCGACGCCTTCACCTACGACCCGGGCTTCACCTCCACGGCCTCGTGCGAGAGCAAGATCACCTACATCGACGGCGACGCCGGCGTGCTGCTGCACCGCGGCTATCCGATCGGCGAGCTGGCTGAGAAGTCGAGCTTCCTGGAGGTCTGCTATTTGCTGCTGAACGGGGGGCTGCCGAACGCCAAGGAGTTCGCCGACTTCGAGCACACGATCACCTATCACACCATGCTGCATGACCAGTTCGATAGGTTTTTCCAAGGCTTCCGCCGGGATGCTCACCCGATGGCGGTCATGACCGGCGCGGTCGGCGCGCTCTCGGCCTTCTACCACGACAGCACCGATATCAACGATCCGCAGCAACGGATGATCTCGGCGCACCGGCTGATCGCCAAGATGCCGACCATCGCGGCGCG
>NZ_DASYAF010000169.1:0-3471 GCF_036501465.1 Phenylobacterium sp. | reverse complement strand
TCCTTCGTGCAGCGGGCGGCGGACATGGCCGAGCTCCGGCGCCTGGTGCGCGGCCAGGCCGCGGTGCTGGCCAAGATCGAAAAGCCGGCGGCGCTCAAGGACCTCGCCGCCATCCTCGACCAGTGCGACGCGGTGATGGTGGCGCGGGGCGACCTGGGCGTCGAGCTGGAGCCCGAGGAGGTGCCGGTGGCGCAGAAGACCATCGTGCGCGCCGCCCGCAACCGCGGCCTGCCGGTGATCATCGCCACCCAGATGCTGGACTCGATGACCGGCTCGCCGTCGCCGACCCGCGCCGAAGCCTCGGACGTCGCCAATGCGGTCTATGAGGGCGCCGACGCCCTGATGATGTCGGCCGAGACCGCCGTCGGCCTCTATCCGATCGAGGCGACGGCGATGATGAGCAAGATCATCCAGCGCGTGGAGCGCGACCCCAACTGGCCGGGCCTGATGGACGCCGAGCACGGCCGGGTCGAGGACGAGGACGCCGACGCCCTGGTCGCCGCCGCCCGGCGCGCGGCGGAATCCGGTTCCACCGCCTGCCTGGCCGTCTTCACCACCACCGGGGTCACCGCGCTCAGGCTGGCGCGCGAGCGGCCGCTGCAGCCGGTCCTGGCCCTGACCGCCGACATCAAAGTGGCGCGCCGCCTGGCCCTGGTGTGGGGCCTGGAACCGCGACTGGCCGAGCAGCCCAAGGGCCTCGACCACCTGACCAAAGGCGCCGCCAGCCTGGCGGCCAGGCTCGGCCTCGCCCCACCCAACGGCCGCGTCCTGATCCTGGCCGGCACCCCGTTCGGCTCCCCGGGCGCCGCCAACCTGCTCAGACTGGCCCACGCCCCGCCGGCGTAGAAGAAGATAGCGAGGCCGGCCAACGCGTCCCTTCTCCCCTCGCGGGAGAAGGTGCGCATCTTCTCAGGGCGGCCTGGGGGAGCTTGAGCGGATAAAAAAGCCCCGGTTCCGCATGCCTGGGGAACCGGGGCAGTCTCGGGCTCTTCCGGGGGAGGAGGTCAGCCCGGCTTGTAGATCTGGTCGAAGACGCCGCCGTCGGCGAAGTGGGTGGCCTGGGCCTTGGCCCAGCCGCCGAAGCTGGCGATGGTGACCATCGGGATGTTCGGGAACCGCTTGGCGTATTTCGCCGCATATTGCGGATTGCGCGGCCGGTAGAAGTTCTTGCCGATCAGGTCCTGGGCCAGCGGGCTGTACAGGAACTTCAGATAGCCTTCGGCCACGGCGCGGGTGCCTTTGCGGTCGACCACCTTGTCGACCAGGGCCACTGGCGGCTCGGCCAGGATGGACATGGAGGGATAGACGATCTCGACCTTGCCCGGTCCCAGTTCGGCCAGGGCCAGATGGGCGTCGTTCTCCCAGGCCAGCAGCACGTCGCCGATGCCGCGCTCGGTGAAGGTGGTGGTCGAGCCGCGCGCGCCGGAATCCAGCACCGGGACCTGGTGATAGAGCTTCTGGACGAAAGCCTGGGCCGAGGCGGCGGCGCCGCCGGGCTGCTTCAGGGCCCAGGCCCAGGCGGCCAGATAGTTCCAGCGCGCCCCGCCCGAGGTCTTCGGATTCGGCGTGATCGCCTGGATGCCCGGCCGCACCAGGTCGCCCCAGTCGTGAATCTTCCAGGGATTGCCCTTGCGCACCACGAAGACGATGGTCGAGGTATATGGCGTCGAGTTCTGCGGCAGGCGCGACTGCCAGTTGGCGGGCAGCAGATGGCCGTGGGCCGCGATCGCGTCGATGTCATAGGCCAGGGCCAGAGTGACCACGTCGGCCTGCAGGCCGTCGATCACCGCCCGCGCCTGCTTGCCCGAGCCGCCATTGCTGAGGTCGATGTCCAGCTGCTGGCCGGTGTGCGCCTTCCAGAAGGCCGAATAGGCGGCGTTGATGTCGCGATAGAGTTCGCGGGTCGGGTCGTAGCTGACATTGAGCAGCTTGATCGGCCCCGCCGCACGGGCGCGACCGGGAAGCAGGGACGGCGCCGCGATGACCGCCGCCCCCGCCGCGGCGAGGGTGAAGACCCCCCGCCGGGTGGGGATGCGCGTGTTGCTGTCGACGGTCATCGCGGCTTTTTCCTCGTTGGTTAGAAGGCGAACTGCGAGCGGATCGCCACGTCGGTGAAGTTCTGGCCGATCTGCGAACCGACCGGGGTGTTCCACAGGCCCGTTGAACCCGTGCCGGTGCAGGTGTTGGCCACCCCGGCCCCGATGTTGGTGCAGGGCGACAGGCGGTGGATCTGCACCTCGGAGACATCGAGCATGAACTTGACGAACTGGTTGGGGTACCAGTTCAGGCCCAGGGTGAAGTTCTGCTCCTCGCCGCCGCGGATGGCGGTCGGCGTCGGGGCGGCGCCCGCGCTGCCCTGGTGGTAGTTCAGGTCCATGTCGGAATAGCGCGCCACCAGTTCGAACGCGCCGGTTCCACCGCCATCGGACGAGAAGGGATGGGCGACGTTCGGCGCGTCGAAGGCGGCGGTCTGCTTGTTGTAGACGCGCGGCTCGCCGGTGATCACCCAGCCGCCCTCGAAATAATAGCCGCTGAAGGTGGGCGTCGAGGGGACGTCCGTCCGGTTGACCGTGAAATAGTCGTACTCGGTCTGGAACAGGAAGTTGGCCTTCTGCGCGGCGAATTCCAGGCCGGTGGTCGAGGCGTGCTTGGCCGGGATATTGCCGGTGTTGAGCAGCTTGGTTCCGTCGACGCGCAGCTCCGGCGTGTTGGAGAAGGCGACGACTTCGGCATTGGGCGCCACGCCCAGCCCGGCGGCCGTCGGGCCTGTAAGATTGGGCGGATCGATCAGATAGCTGCCATGGACGCCGACGTGGACCAGCCAGTCGTCGCCATGGACGGGCGTGCCGGCCAGCCGGCCGACAAAGCCGAGCTGATCGCCGTAACTTTGCGGCATGGCGGTGGCCGTTCCGGTGTTGAGCACGCCGATGACCCGGCCGGTCAAGGCCGCGGAGGCCAGCCAGTGGTCGCCCGAACCCCAGAGCTCGACGGCGGTGCGGGTGTCGCCGGCGACGAAGCCGCGGGCGATGTCCTCGACCACCGAGCGTTCCAAGAGCGGCATGCCGTTGGTGGAGGCCTGGTCCTCCAGCCCGATCGACGGCGAAAAGGCGCCGACGCGCAGGTGGGCGGGCTTGAGGCCCGAATATTGGATCCAGCCCTCATAGAGCTGGCCGGCGTCCTCGACGCCCGACCCGGCGAAGTCGAAGATCAGCTTATAGTCCCAGTCGCCGAAGGCCTTGCCGTCGACGCCGATGCGGGCGCGGCGGAAGTCGTCGCCGTCCTTCAGCTTGCGGGCATGGGTCAGGTCGACATTGGAGGCCGAGGCGCCCAGCGCCGGCCCGCTGCGGCGCAGGTCGGTGGTGATCGGGCCGAGGCTGGACTGGTTGTACTCGCCGGCGTCGAACTGCAGGATGCCGTGGAAGTTGGCGGTGAAGCGGCCGTCGGCGCTCCTGATCGACGGGACGCCGTTGG
>NZ_DASYAF010000168.1:0-42045 GCF_036501465.1 Phenylobacterium sp. | reverse complement strand
CTTCAGGAACTCGCGCAGGCCGTGCCAGGGATTGGGTTTGTGAACTTCCAGGGGCGTCCTCACTTCTCGAGGGTGAAGGCGCCGCCCACGCCCAGGTCGCCGGTTTGTTTCAAGTCTCCAGGACGCGCCGCTGGGGCGACGAAGTAATGCGCCACTTGATCCGGAAGGCTCTTCGAAGGGGCCGGTCTCGGCAGGCAGATGCCTGTGTTGAGCGCGACCTTGAGCCCCTCCTGGAAGGCGCGATCAAGCTCAGCGGCGCTGAGCAGCCGGGAGCGCGCCACGAAGGATTCGGCCAGACGGGCGCTGACCTTCAATTGACCTGCGTCGCGCAGCGCATGGTTCGCGGCGATACGGGCCTGCGCAATTTCGGCGTCTCCGATAGGCCGGCCGGCCCCGGAGAGCATCTCCAGCGTCGCCCAGTCGTCGGACTCGACGCGGCGCATTTCGCGCATCCGCTCCAGTTCGCTCGCCAGCCCCGAGAGGATGATCTGTTCGCGGTTCGGGAAGTGCGACAGGATTTGGCCCGAGGTCAGGGCCGACCAGCTCTCGAAGGTCCAGGTGGCCGACGGCGGCTGAAAGCTCCATCCCAACGGAGGAAGTCGCCCGGTGCGCTGAGCCTGGTCTATGACTTCGTCGATCTCGCGGAGCCGTTCGACGGTGCAGACCGTATGCGCGTCCTGCGCCGCCGCGCCGCCCACCGTGCGCTTCAGGTCGAACGCGATCGCCTCTTTGGCCACTTCGACCTCGTGGCGCCAATGCTGCGTCTCGACGACCTGCTCAGCGCCCAGGGCCGTCAGCACGCCCACCACAATGATCAGATACTCCTTCAGGAATTCCCGAAGGCCGTGCCAGGGCTTGGGTTTGTGGATGTCCATGGCGCTACGGCTTCCGGAGGAGGGTGGGTACCACTAGCGATCCGCCCTTCCGGAACGCGGCGCGGTCGACCTGCTGCACGCATGCGCCCTCATGATCGCGGTTCGCCGCCATCAGCGGGTCGAGCATCGTCTTAGGCGGCCACCAGTCCCACTCCGAGGCAGTGGTGCCGATGGTGCGCGCCATCGAAACCGCCCTGGATTCGATCCGGTCGGCCCGCGCGACGACCGTGAGGTACCGCGCCTTGTCCTGCGCGGTCAGCGTCTGGTCGAAGGCGAGCGGCGTCAGCTCCGGCAGCAGGTCGCCCAACAGGCCTTGCTGTCCACCGGCGGTCATCGAGGTCCGATAGATGAGGGCGTAGGCGCGGACCCTGTCGGCCGGAAGATGCGTGAGCGAACCGTCGGCGAGCGCACTCTCCCATGGCGCGTACGCCCACGGCCGCCCTCGCACTTGTAGGCGCGGCGGAAGGTAGCTTTCGACCGGACCCGATGCGTCCGGCTTCAGTCCCTTCCACGCCGTCCCGGGCCGTAGCAGCGCCTCGCCGATCTCCTGCAGGGCGCCCCTTAGGCAGCCGTCGACCGCCAGCTGCTGGATGGCGTTGGCGGCCACGCTCTGGGCGCTCATGGCCAGTTCCGCGTCGTGTTGCTCCGCCAAATGCCGCCAGTGCAGCCACTCAACCCCGGCCTCGGCGCTGAGCGCCGTCAGCACCCCGATGACGATGATCAGGTACTCTTTCAGGAACTCGCGAAGGCCGTGCCAGGGCTTCGGCTTGTGGATGTCCATGCCCGGCCGCTCCCCCAAGCGGATCAACTCAGGGGTTACCGATATCCGGACTCTCCCGACGTCCGCAACGGGTGGGTAGCGGACCTTGGCTCGGGTTGGGTTGGTGCGTGTCAGTACCCGCCGACCCGACGCAGCATCAGGGCTTCGCGGGCGCGGGCGGGGCGACGCCCAGCAGCCGGCGATCTTCTGGGGTCAGGTCGGCAGGCGGGCGGGAGCCCGCGGGCAGGAAGCCCGCAAAGAAGCAGGCTCGGTACGTGCCCGATTGCTTCAGGAGCTGCCTTTCCGCGAGATTGGTGTCCGGCGGCCCGAGCCGAGCGATGTTGAGCATCAGCCTGCGCGCGTTGCTCGTCATCCCGTCATTGCGGACTTCTTCCTGCTCCAGCCGCAGGACCATTTCGTTGCGCTCCGGCCAGGATAGGACGGTGTGATTGTGCAACAGGTTGAACGCGGAGACCTCGCCGATCTCCAGAACGTGGCGAGCGCGCAGCGCCTGGGTTTGCACGAAGATGGAGCCGTAGAGAAGTTCGCGGTCCTCGCGCAGATGGGAGACCGTGCCGTCCGCCACGAGCGTTTGCCAAACCTGATCCGGCCAGAGGCGACTGGGGGTGATCAGCACACCGTCCCGTCCCGAAACGCCCGTCACCATCATGGACGCGAGCGGCTTCCACTCGCCGGGCCCCGTCAGTAGCGCCGCCTTGAGGTCCTCGATCCGCCGGTCGATGCAGGGCTGAACGACGTCCCGCTCATAGGCGTCGGCATAGATGCTCGCGATCTCGGGCGCCTCCTGAGCCTCGGCATGGCGCACCTTTTCCGACCAGTGGAACGCCTCGACCATCTGCTCCGCAGCGAGCGCGGTCAGCACGCCCACGACGATGATCACATACTCCTTCAGGAACTCGCGGACGCCGTGCCAGGGCTTGGGTTTGTGGATGTCCACGGCTCAGTTCCCCGCAGCAGCTGATTTGTACTGGATCGACCGGGTCCTCTGCGTCGCATCGACATCGACCTCGCGCACGCAGCCCTGCGGCATCCGCTGAAGCAACTGCGCCATGCGGCTCTTCATGTCGGTGGGATCGGGCTGGATCGATTTCTGTCCGGCCTGAACAATGGCGCTGCGGGCCATGGCGTCGGCCGTGGCCTCCAGCCCGTCCAGGTCGCCGACGATCGCGAGATAATGTGCGCGTTGTTCGGCGCTCAGCGACTGGTCGATGGCCAAGGGCGTCAACTGCGCCCGAACGCGCTTTTCTTGCTCCTGCGGCAGTTGGATATCGCGCGCGACCTCGAAGAGGAAGGCGTACAGCGCCACCTGCTTTCGCGGCAGGTGCACGAGAGCTCCGTCGCTCACTGCCGCTTCCCAGGCGGCGCTTGGCCAGGGCCGCCCCTGGGTCAGCAGGGCCGGGAGCAGGTACTCGCCGGGCGGCGTGTCCGGGCCGGGGTTGGCGCCCTTCCAGTCGCCTGAGGCGCGCAGCGCCGCGGCCATGCGCTTGAGTTCAGCGCGGGCGCAGGGGGCCTGAGCCAGGCGCTCTACGGACAGATCGACGATCTGCACCGCGCTTGCGCGAAGGTCCTGCTCGTGTTGTGCGGCCAGATGCCGCCAATGCAGCCATTCGACACCGGCCTCCGCGCTCAGCGCAGTCAGCACGCCGATCACGATGATCAGATATTCCTTCAGGAACTCGCGTAGGCCGTGCCACGGCTTTGGCTTGTGAATGTCCACGCCGCTCCCCCAAGCGGATCAACCCTGGGGAGACTGTAAGCGGACTCGCGGAAGGTTCGCTATGGGCCGAACGCCGACGTCGATGCGGCCACACTTCCGAACGGCTTCGTCCTTTAGGAGGCGGCGGAAGCGTCCGTGTCCGGGTCGCCGTGCAGAGTAGCGTCATGCGTTTGAAGCCTGTGATCCTCGCGGCCGTGTTCACCGCGGCGGCCTCCGCGACCCTGGCGGCCGAGCCGGCGGCTTCGTCAGCGGCGGCCCAGGCCCGGGTTCGCGCGACCCTGGCCGCCGACGTCGGTCCCATGCCGGCCGATGCGGCCGCCCTGGACGGCTATGTCGCGCGCGAGGACTGGACGCCGCTGATCAAGCGCCTGGCCTCGACCACCGCGCCGGGCGACATGCTGCTCGACCTGGACTGGGAGCGGTCGAAGGTCGTCAATGGCGGCAACCTTCTGTTCGACATCGCCTATGTGAACTCCGTCTGGAAGGTGGCGAGTTCGCTGCGGGGGCCGGTGGCGGACCAGATGCGCCAGACCGCCGTCGCCTTCGCCCTGTACGAACTGGCCGTGGTCGATCTCGACGGCCTCCGGTGCAAGGACCCCACGGCGCCGGCCCAGAAACGCGCGCTGGCGGTGAAGAATTGGCCGGTGATCTTCCGCTACGGCCAATCGCTCCCGCCCCAGGCGCAGCAGGTCGTCGAGCAGGTGGCCGTCAAGCTCGAATGGGCGACGGCGCCGGTTCGCGCCAATGACCCGGTCCTCTGCCGCGGCGGCGTGGCCGAGATGCAGGCGAACCTGGCGGCCGGGGCCAAGCCGCAGGAGGTCCCGACAACCCGGGCGCCCAACGACCTTCCAGGCAAGGCCTACGAGATCCCCCATATCGTCGACTACAAGCCGCAGTATCTGGCCGAAACGGTTTGGAAGCCGAGGGCGGAAGCCGGCCGCGCCAGGCTCCCCGAGGCCTTCGCCGCCTTGCTGAAGGCGCCGCCCGCCGCCGCGCCGCCGCCCGCGCCCGTCAAATAGCAGTGGGCGGCGCTTCGGTCCGGGGGCTCGGAGTTCCGCAATGGCCGCAACCCGAAGCCGTCGTATCACCTGTGTCCCGGCCGTGGCGGAACGCTCGGCGCGACCTTCACCCCCGCCGCCTTCAGCAGGGGATCGACAGCCGCCGCGCGGTCGGCGGCGAACAGGGCCTCGGCGCGCATGTGCAGGCTGTCCGAAAGGTCGCGCTCGGCGGTGATGGCTAGCGGATAGTCGCCCGCCACCGCCGTCACCGGCCCCTCGCCCTCGGCCTTGTCCGGCAGGGCCTCCGTCTCCGGCGTGGTGCAGGCGAAGACGCCGGCCAGGGAGCGCACGCAATATTGCCGCTGCAGATAGCCGGCCAGCTTCCAGCGATAGCGGTCGGCCCCGGAGTCGGACTTGGCGTCGGATGTGCCGTCGGCGGCGGCGTTCGCGGCCCGCACCTGGATCACCTGGGCGGTGACGAACACGGCGCGGCGCACCACCATCTCCTCCCTGCGGCCCGCCTTGGTGATGGTCAGCGGCAGGTCGAGGTCGGCGGCGACGGCGGTGTGGTCGGAGCGCGCGACCACCACCTCGGCGGCAGCCGCGGGGGTCGCCGCCTGGGCGGGCGGCGCATCAGCCTGGAACATCGGACTACTCGGTCGGTGACGGTTATCGGCCGGCGGGGCCCGGGTCGCGCAGGGCGTTCAGCCTCGCCACGGCCTCGGGGTCGCTGGGCAGGGCGAAGCGGATCGGGATGTTGATCCGCCCGTCCGCGGTCGGCACGCCGTTCACCGTCTGCGGCCGCATGCGGAACAGGCTGGCGAGCTGCAGCGAGGCGTTGCGGAACTGCTCGCCGAGGTCGGCCGGTCGGCCGAAGCCGGGCGCCAGCTCGTCCTTGGCGGAGCATCCGGCCAGCCGCCCATCCTTGCCCACGTCGCAGGAGAGCGTCACGAAGCCCTCCCAATTCCCCTTCAACGCCTCGGCCGGATAGAACCGCGCGATGTCGGCGCCGGTCGGCTTGTCGATCCAGTCCGGCCGGGTGACCAGGCCGACCTGGGCCGCCGGCGCCGCCGGCAGGAAACGGATCGGGATGCGGATCGCCCGTCCCGCCACCGCCTCGCCGGACTTGCTGAGCGGCTTGGCCTGGAACAGCGGCGCGAGCGCCAGGGCCGCGGCCCCGAAACCGTCGCCCGGCGGGGTCTCGCTGGCCACCTTGCAGGCGGTGAGCCGCCCGTCGCCGGCGAAGCGACAGTCGATCGCCGCGCTCCCGCCCATCCGGTCCTGATTGGCCTTCGGATAGACGCGGGCCACGTCCTCGCCCTTCGGCTTCGCGGCCCAGTCGGGCGCGGTCACGAACCCGGTCTCGGCGGCCGGCGGCGCGAAGGCGGCCAGCAGCTTCCTGGCGGGTGACGCCTGCGATACCCGGGCCGGCGGGGCCGGCGCGGGGGCGGCTGCGCCCGGCAGGGGCGGAGGCGGCCGCGCGAAGATGGCGCCTGGCGGCGGCGGGGTTCCGGGCACGGCGTCCGGCGCGAACACGATCCTGGCCGCGGCGTGGCCCTTGAAGGGAGTTCGGACCGGCTCGCGCATCCGGACCTGGTAGTAGCCGCCGAGCGCCACCGCGGCCTGGCCGAAGGCGGCGCGGGTCTCGTCGGTGACCGCAACCCCGTCCGGCGCCCGCACCACCGTCTCGCCCGCCGCGCAGTCTCTGTAGAGGCCCTGGATGGTGAGGTTGCAGGTGATGTCCACCTCGGCCGTGATGCCGGCCTTCAGGGCGGCCGCCGGGTAGAGGCGCATCAGGTCGCCGTGGGTCGGCAGGGCCAGGTGCACGGACTGGCGGATGATCTTGCAGCCGCCGCCGCTGAGCTCGATGGCGCGATCGCAGGTGTAGTTTGGATGCAGGTTGTCCTGCGCCTGGGCGGCCTGGCGTTCGGCCGGGCCGATGGTCGTCAGGCTCTCGACGCGGCGGCCGTCCGCCGTCACGGGCGGGCTCGCGGCCCAGGCCAGGCCGGCGGCGCCGGCGCAGGCGAGGAGAGTCACGGCCGCGCCCAGTCGGCGCGCCCCGCGCGCGGGCAGGGGAGACTTCAGCATGGCGATCCGCTCCTTCAGGGGATGCTCCGCGCCCGCCGGCCAGTGGCAGCCGAGCGGCAGGGGCTGGGTGAACAGCTGGGTCTTGAGCAGCAGCTCGGCATAGGCGCGCCGCCGCTCGGGGAAGCGGCCGACCACGGCGGCGTCGCAGGCCAGCTCCTGGTCCACCCGCATCAGCCGCGCGGCCAGGTGGACCAGCGGGTTGAACCAGCAGGCGCAGCGAAACAGGCAGGCCAGCGCATTGATCGCCGCGTCATGGGCGCGAAGGTGCGCGGCCTCGTGCGCCAGGATCAGCGCCCGTTCGTCGGCGGCGAAGCGGGTCTCGAAGTCGGCCGGCGCCACCACCTTGGGCCGCAGCACGCCCACCACCGCCGGCCCGACGCCAGCGCGCTCCGCGCGGAACAGGCCCGGCTGCGGCAGTGGCGTCAGCCGGCCCAGGGAGGCCACGAACCGCGCCTGGCGGCGCGCCAGCAGCCCCGCCGCGCACAGGCCGCCGGCGATCCAGGCCGCCAACAGCAGCGCCGGAACGTTCGGGCCGCGGTCCGGCGTCACCGTCACCGCCTCGGCCACGAAGACGTCGGCCGCCGTTTCGGCCTGCAGCACGATCGGCGCGACCGTCATCGGCAGCGTCGTGCGCGCCGCCGAATGCGGCAGCAGCACCGCGCCCGCCGCCAGCAGCGGCGCCAGCCACAGCGCATAGGTCGCCCGCGCCCCCAGCCGGCCGCGCGCCCACCGGCGCACGCCGATCACGCAGAGGATCGGGACGGCGGCGGCGATATTGGCCTTGGCCAGGTCGACCAGCAGGCCGGCGATGGTGAAGTGGATCATGGCTCGAAGTCCTCGATCAGCTTCTTCAGCTCGGCCACGTCCTCGGCCGTGAGCTTGTTGGTCTCGGAAAAATGGCTGACCAGCGGCGCCAGCCGCCCGTCGAACAGCCGGTCCAGCAGGCCCTGGCTCTCGGCCTCCACATAGGCTTCCCGCGCCACCAGCGGCCGATAGCGGTAGCGGCGCCCGTCGCGCTCGGCGCCGATCGCGCCCTTGTTGAGCAGCCGGTTGATCAGGGTCTTCACGGTCGCCTCCGACCAGCCCTGCGCCTCGGCCACCTCGCCGGCGATCTCTTCGGCGGTGAGCGGCGAACGCTGCCACAGCGCCCCCATCACCACGCTCTCGGCCGTGCTGATCTTCATGATGTTTACGCCCGTAATCGTTAGCCTGACGATTACGCCGGTAAACGATGGAGTCAAGGCCCCGATTGACACCGCGCCCCGTCCCCGCAAAACCCTGCGCCAATGTCGCCTGAGAGGGGCGCTGGAGAGCCTGTCATGCCCGTGTCCGCGCCGGTCTTCGACCAGCACATCGCCGCGCTGATCCAACGGATGGCCCCGGACTCGGTGCTCGACATCGGCCCCGGCGCCGGCAAGTACGGCCGGATCGTGGGCCAGCTGCGCGCCGCCGGCCTGGCGGTGGGCTCGCTGACCGCGGTGGAGATCGACCCCAGCTACATCGAGCAGTTCAGGCTGGCCGAGCTCTACGACTTCGTGCAGCAGGGCGACGCCTGCCTGCTGCCGGACGTCAGCCCCGACGCCTTCTGGGACCTGGTGATCCTGGGCGACGTCCTGGAGCATTTCCGCAAGTCGCGCGGCGTCGACCTGATCGACTATCTCTACTACCGCACTAAATACATCGTCCTGGTGGTCCCCATCGACTACCCCCAGGGCGCCTGGCAGGGCCACGCGGCCGAGGCCCACATCTCCACCTGGTATCCGGCCGATTTCGCCCGCTACAAGGCCAGCGGCTTCAGCTCGGTCGCGCCCAGCACCGGCAACGAGATCCAGCTCGTCCTGATCAACGGCCTGCGCGCCGACCCGGCCGCCGACTTCATCTTCGCCCGTGACCTCGCGGCGTCGGGCGTGTTCGCGGGGCCGTTTGCGCCGGCCTGATTTCCCAAGACCGTCATCCCCGGCCTTGTGCCGGGGACCCATACACACGATCGCCGCAAGAGAACCCCTGAACGGCGGTGCGCATGGGTGGCCGGGACAAGCCCGGCCATGACGGATCGAGGTCGATGGCAGTAGATAACCTACACGCGGTTTTGACGCGCTAGAACGTGGGTGAAATATCCCCCGCCGATTCCCATCTCCCAGCCTCCCATGAACGACATCACCACCGCCGCCCCGCCGCCGTCCGGGCCGGGCCCCGACGACCGGATCATCGACGAGCCCTTCGCCGAGGCGCTCAGCCGGCGCTACCTGGCCTATGCGCTCAGCGTCATCACCGACCGCGCGCTGCCGGACGTGCGCGACGGGCTGAAGCCGGTGCAGCGGCGCGTGCTCTACGCCATGCGCGAGATGCGGCTGAACCCGGAGGCCGCCGCGCGGAAATGCGCCAAGGTGGTGGGCGAGGTGATGGGCGGCTACCACCCGCACGGCGACCAGTCGATCTACGACACCCTGGTGCGCATGGCGCAGGACTTTTCCCAGCGCTTCCCGCTGGTCGACGGCCAGGGCAACTTCGGCAACATCGACGGCGATAACCCCGCCGCCATGCGCTACACCGAGGCCAAGCTCACCGCCGCGGCCATGCTGCTGCTGGACGGCATCGACGAGGACGCCGTCGACTTCAAGCCCACCTACGACGGCCAGGACGAAGAGCCGGTCGTCCTGCCCACCGGCTTCCCGAACCTCTTGGCCAATGGCGCCACCGGCATCGCGGTCGGCATGGCGACCTCCATCCCGCCGCACAACGCCGCCGAGCTGATCGACGCCTGCCTGCTGCTGCTGGCCAACCCGGACGCCACCACCGCCGAGCTCATGGCCCATGTGAAGGGCCCGGACTTCCCCACCGGCGGGGTCATCGTCGAGCCGGCGCCGAGCCTCTTGGAAACCTACGAGACCGGCCGCGGCGGCGTGCGCCAGCGGGCGAAGTGGGAGCGCGAGGAAACCGGCCGCGGGACCTACCAGATCGTCGTCACCGAGATCCCCTACCAGGTGAAGAAGGCCGACCTGGTCGAGGGCATCGCCCAGCTGATCGAGGACAAGAAGGCCCCGCTCTTGGGCGACGTGCGCGACGAGTCCGCCGAGGACGTGCGCCTGGTGCTGGAGCCCAAGTCCCGCAACGTCGAGCCGGAAGTGCTGATGGAGAGCCTGTTCAAGCTCTCCGACCTGGAGACCCGCTTCTCCGTCAACCTCAACGTCCTGGACGCGCGCGGCACGCCCGGCGTCATGGGGCTGAAGGCCATTCTCAAGGCCTTCCTCGACCACCGCCGCCAGGTGCTGGTCCGCCGCGCCGGCCATCGGCTCACCAGGATCGAGGCCCGCCTCCACATCCTCGACGGCCTGCTGATCGCCTACCTCAACCTCGACGAGGTGATCCGCATCGTCCGCTACGAGGACGAGCCCAAGGCCCGCCTGATCGAGGCGTTCGCGCTCACCGACATCCAGGCCGAGGCCATCCTCAACACCCGCCTGCGCCAGCTCGCCCGGCTGGAGGAGATGGAGCTGCGCCGCGAACACGCCGACCTCAGCGAAGAGCGCGACGGCATCGTCGGCATGCTGGCCAACGACCGCGCCCAGTGGAAGCTGGTGGGCGAGGGGCTGAAGCACACCCTGTCCATCGTCGGCGCCCAGACCGCGCTCGGCAAACGCCGCAGCCAGTTCGCCGAGGCGCCGGAGATCGACACCGAGGCCGCCCTGGAATCGATGATCGTGCGCGAGCCGATCACCGTCATCCTGTCGGACCGCGGCTGGATCCGCGCCGCCAAGGGCCGGGTCGACGACCCCTCGGAGCTGAAGTTCAAGGAGGGCGACAAGCTGGCCTTCCTGGTCCCGGCCGAGACCACCGACAAGCTGCTGATCCTGGCCTCCGACGGCCGCTTCTTCACGCTCGGCTGCGACAAGCTCCCCAGCGCGCGCGGCCACGGCGAGCCGGTGCGCCTGATGATCGACCTCGACGACAAGGTGGCGATCATCGACGTCTTCGCCCACCAGCCGGGTCGCCGCCGCGTCCTGGCCAGCAAGGCCGGGTACGGCTTCATCCTGCCGGAGGCCGAGGCCATCGCCTTCCGCCGCGCCGGCAAGCAGGTGCTGAACGGCACGGCCGTGGTCAGCGTGCCCCTGAAAGAAGGAAATGGGGCCGACGGCGACGACCAGATCGCGGTCATCGGCGACAACGGCAAGATCCTGATCTTCCCCACCGAGGAACTGCCCGAGATGCCCAGAGGCAAGGGCGTCAAGCTCCAGGCCTACCGCGAAGGCGGCCTGCGCGACGCCATGGCGTTTAGCGGCGCCGGCGAAGCCGCCTGGACCACCGCCGACGGCCGCACCCGCGCCTGGCCGGAATGGCGCGAATGGCTGGGCCGCAGGGCCGGCGCCGGCAAGCTGGCCCCCAAGGGCTTCCCGGCGACGAAGCGGTTCAGGCCCAAATAACCCCCGCCGCTTCGCCCACACCCCAAAACCCCGCTCATCCCCGCGAAGGCGGGGATCCAAGCTGAGTCAGCCGGAAGGATGCGGCCGGCCCGAAAATCCCCTGCGCCCCATGGGTCCCGGCTTTCGCCGGGATGAGCGGAGCCCTACCTCCCCCGCGAAGCGGCGGGAGGGGGACCGTCCGCCGAAGAGCGGATGGTGGAGGGGGCGAGCCTCACCTCGAACTCTTTGGACGTAACCGAAACTGGGATGACTTCCCGCTGATGGGGCGACGTTGCCTTAGGGCATCCCAGGAAAGCCCCAGTAAAAGCCACCAACACGATCATGGCTGCCCAGAAGTAGAAGTGTTCCCACGCCTCCCAGGTCTTCCCGTCGAGGTTCGGCCAGCGGCCCCTGGAATCCTGCCCTGGCAGGCTAAAGCCGTGGCGTTTTGTCTGGAGGTCGTTGTGGCTCGTCACGCGCGGGATTTGCGAAGCGACCATCCCGCCGCAGGCCCCAGCGAACAACAGGAGTAGAATGCTGAGGAACAGCAGCAGCTTCAGCCACCAGACCAGGTCGGCGACCTTGTCGCCGCTGAAGAACGACGCGCCCATGATCGCCGTCGCCAGGCTCAGATAGATGCCGATGTGGAAGTGCTGATAGGCCTGCTGCCGATCCAGCCGCTTGTCTTCGACAGACATCTGCCCTCAGCCCCGATCCCGATACGCCCGCGTGGAGTAGGACGGAGTTTCCGGCGGCAGACAAGGTAGCGCCTACCTCCCCCGCGAAGCGGCGGGAGGGGGACCGCTCGCCGACGAGCGAGTGGTGGAGGGGCGAGCCGTGGTTCGCAAGCAAGCGTTCGCCGTGCAGTTCGCGAATCACTCGTGATACGGTTGCAACTGATTCGAGTCAGTGCGGTGCCAATCCGAAAACTCATAAGTCAACGGCACGCGTAGGAGCGGCCAGCAAGTGTTGGCGAGGTCGAGCGGCTAATGAAACTCATCAAGAAGATTGAGGTGAACTATCTCAGATCGCTCTACGGGGCGACGCTCGACGACGTGGGCGACATGAATGTTATATTTGGTCGGAATGATAGCGGGAAGTCCAATCTTCTCAGAGCGCTCAATCTATTCTTCAACGGTGATGTCGAGGCGGGCCGAAAGGTAGAATTTGACGTTGATCTATCGGATCAACGGCGACAGGAGGCTCGCGATGCAAAGGGTAAGCAGTTCGTTTGGATAAAAATTACTTTCAACGTTCCAGACAACTATGTTCAGTCAGTGGGGAAGGAGGTGGCTGTAAAACGTCAATGGAATCGAGGTGGAGATCTAACGCAGACGGTGTTTCCGCATATGGATACTGCGGGAAAGAGCGCGAGGCTCACGAGATTCCTGAATGACATCGATTTTGCCTACATCCCAGCGATTAAAGATCTAAATGTATACGCGGATTTGATCGAGAGGATGTATGGGGCCGCCTCTGAGACAGAGGCTCTGCGTGACGCAACGACAAGATTTGTGGACGCTATCGCGGAGCAGACGACAAGTCTGTCTGATCAGCTAGGCACGCTATTTGGCGCGCCCGCAAAATTAGCGCCGCCGACAGAAATGAGCCGCCTATTTAGAAATTTGGATTTCGCTCATGGGGCGGCGGGGCATTCGATGCTGCGGCAGAAGGGCGATGGTATAAAGGCGAGGCATCTACCTGAATTACTTAGATTTATTAATGAGAACGAACCACGAAAGAAGACCTATCTTTGGGGCTTTGAGGAGCCGGAAAATTCTTTGGACCTTGGCGCTGCTGAGCTTGAGGCGCACCGGTTCGCTGATTTTGCGGCCCGAGTAGATACTCAGGTATTTATCACTAGCCACTCTCCTGCGTTCTACCTCGCAAATGAAGCCGGTGAGGCGGCAGTTCGAAGATATTTCATAACAAGACAAGAGCCTGGTCCCGATGGAACGATGAACCCATCTAACGCGGCGTCGCTTATTAATCGGCTTGAGGACGCTGAATTAAGAATGGAACAGGCGGGACTTCTCCAATTACCCTTTGTAATTCGTCGAATGGGAGAGCAACGCGAGGCGTTGCGCGCCAAGGAGGCGGAAGCAGAGGCGCTTAGAGAAGAATTGGAACAACTTAAGCGTCCAGCTCTCTTTGTCGAAGGTGTCCATGACGTTGAGATATTCAGCGCTGCGTTTAGCCGAATTGGTATTGGGGAGGAGGTAGACGTAAAGCCACTCGGTGGAACGCCGCAGACGTCTGATGCACTGCTGAGTGCTGTGCTGGAGCAGGGCGGTATTCGAGCCGCGGCTCCCACATTGTTCCTGTTTGACGATGATAAGGCGGGAAGGAGTGCTGCTAGGAAGCTAGCGAAAGGTCTTCTGCTGGGCCACCCGGTTGACTACCGGGACAACACGAAAGTCTGGGTATTGCCGCAAACCGACGAGTTTAAGTTGTTCCTGAGGCGCAGGCATATAGGTAGCGATCAGGCGTTCTTTACGGCTGAATTCTTATATCCCGTGGTCGAATCAGCAGCTCTTTGCATGGAACTGGCAGACTCATATCCAAGTGACGAAGTGACAAACTGGCGTACAAGTATAAACGGTGACTATTGGCCGAGCCTTGGGCAGGTGAAATGCCATGAGTTGGCGAACGCTGAACCAGGCTCGGCAGATTGGTTTTATTCACGGGGAGTGCCGCCTTCTTTGAAGCGTTTATTTGCTCGAGAAGCGGCGGCCCGAGGGTTTGCCACTGAAGTCATCGACGCAGTTGCAGAGGTGGCCCGCGAAAATCTGAGATGATTTGGGGGTTGCGGCCGTCTCGTGCCGCCCCCTCACACCCGCAACCGCCAAACCCCACCCTCGGCGCTCTCCACCCACCCCGCCGTCGGCGCGGCGAAGTGGGTGCCGATCACCAGCGTCTCCGTCCCCGCCAGCGCGCCGAACATCCGCCGCCGCGTCGCCGTGGACGCCGTCCCGTCATAGTCCGCGGGCGTGTCCCACTCCGGGTGGGTGAGCTGGCAGGGGTGGTGGATGAAGTCGCCGGTGATCAGGGCCTCCTTGTCGCCCGAGCGGATGCGAACGCTGACGTGGCCCGGCGTGTGGCCGAGCGTCGGCTCCAGGGCGACCTCCGGGCACACCTGGTGGGTGGTCTCCACCAGCTCGACCAGGCCCGCCTCCCACACCGGCCGCACGCTGTCGTGGAAGGGTGAGCGCGCCAGGTCTGCGCCGTCCCTGGCCTCGGCTTCCTCCTCGGCCTTCCAGTATTCGAACTCGTCGCGGGCCAGCAGGTAGCGGGCGTTGGGGAAGGTCGGGACCCAGGCGCCGTCGACCAGCATGGTGTTCCAGCCCACATGGTCCACGTGCAGGTGGGTGCAGAGCACCACGTCGATGCTCTCGCGCGGGTAACCGGCGGCGGCCAGGTCGGCGAGGAAACTGGTCTGCAGCCCGCTCCAGGTGGGGATGTCGCGGTCCTTGTCGTTGCCGATGCAGGTGTCGACCAGGATGCGGCAGGTGGGCGTCTCCACCACCAGGGCGTGGATGCTCATGCGCAGCTTGCCGTTCTCGTCGGCGAAGTGGGGGCTAAGCCAGCCGATCTCGCGCACCACCTCCGGCGTCGCCTGCGGCAGGATGAACCGCGTGCCCCCGGTCGCCTCCAGCTCCAGGATCCGCGTCACCGTCACGTCCCCGATCCGCCAGCTCAGCATCGCCGTCCTCCCGCGCCAGAGGCGGCGATCCTAGGCGCGCGGGGCGCGCATTTGAAACCACGGAAAACACGGACCACACGGAAGGCGGTCAGGAGGGCGCGTTCGTGTCGTTCGTGTGGTTCGTGGACCAATGCCTGCGATGCCCAAGCCGTCCCCACGGCCAGAAGGCTATCCACGAACCACACGAACCACACGAACAAGGGAGGAGAGGCCGCCCGCTGGCGCGGGCCCGCTTTTCCGTGTGTTCCGTGTATTCCGTGGTTCTCTAGACGGCCGCCACGCCCCGCCGCGCGCGCAGGCTCGCGCCTACGGCCCCAAAGCCCAGGATCATCAGCGCCCAGGCCGCGGGCTCGGGTACGCCGGTGACCGGCGCGCCGGCGACCACATCGCCGGTGACGGTCAGGATCATGGCGTAGCTGTCGCGGCCGAGGCCCGTCCCGGCGTCGGACAGGTCGATCTCGAACTGCTGGGAGAAGACGCCGAGCTGGCTGGTGTCGAAGCCGACGGTGAAACCCTGGCTGCCCGTGGTCTCCAGGTCGCTGAACGCCGGCACGTCGAGGGTGAACGGCCCCGGCGTGCCCAGCACGTGGAAGCCGTCGAGCTGCAGCCCATCGGTGTTGGCGTCGCCGAGGTTGAAGATCGTCCCGCCCAGGGTCGCGGCCGAGCCCTGGGTCACGGTCGAGAAGTCCAGGGTCTCGGTGTTCAGCAGGGACGCCAGGCCGGGGACCTGGCTGATCAGGCTCAGCAGCCCCGGCGGTATGGTGTCGGGCGACACGAACGAGGGCAGACCGTGCTTGAGGTAGTCGTAGGTCAGGCTGAGCGCGCTGGGGGTCAGGGTCGCGGTGTCGGTCATGCTGAAGTTGGGGGTGTCGCCGTCGAAGCCGAAGATGTTCGACGCCGCGGTCACCGAGGGCGTGACCGTCACCCCCTGGACGCCGGCCGAGGCGAAGGCCTGCAGGGTCGAAAGGTCGGTGAAGGTCTGGTGGACGTCGAACGCCTGGCTCTGGCTGCCGGACGCGCTGCACCCCTGGCTCGCCGACGCGCCCGTGCAGCCGAGCGTGAAGTTGTTCGAGGCGGTGGCGTTGACGCCGCCCGGGGTGAGCGTCAGGCCGACGCTGTTGGTGAACGGCACGCTGGCGAACGGCGGCGCGGTCTGGCCCTGGAACGGGCTCACGCTGGTGGTGGTCGCCACGCTGAAGGTGGACTGGTAGTCCAGGGTGGCGCCGACCAGCACCCCGTTGATCCCGAGGCCGAACACGCCGCTGGCCGGGTTCCAGCCATCGAACTGATAGGTGGTCGGGAAGACGAGGCCGCCACCGGGGATGACGCCAAAGGCGCCCGTGGCCGAGGCGGTCTGCACGCCGCCGCCGCCGGCCACGGTCTGGACCTGGGTGAGCGGCGTCGCCGCCCGCGCCGCGTTGGCCGCCGCCGTGAGCGCCGTCGCGCCGAACAGCGCGATGATCAGCGCCGCCGCTTGAGACCGTCTCGTCATATCCATCCCCCAAAGCCTGTCTCCACGAGGGTAAGGCCTTGGGATGGCTCTAGATATTGGACCAAAGTCGTAGGACTAAAGTCGCAGGCACGCCTGAGAGGCGAGCGGTCGCCCATCAGATGAATTGCTCCAGAGACGCCGAAAGCCGGAACCCCTGGGGGCCCCGGCTTCCACTGCGTCCGGTCCGGAGACTTAGGCCGGGGAGGGTCCTCAGGCCGACGCAACCTCCGCCTGGCGCCGCGTGCGCAGGCTCGCGCCCACGGCCCCGAAGCCCAGGATCATCAGCGCCCAGGCCGCCGGCTCCGGCACGCCGGGGGTCGGGGGCGTGGCGATCACCGCCACGTCGTTCGGGATGCTGAAGTTCAGCGCCGCGCCGGTCTCCTGGCGGTCGGCGTAGAACAGCTCGAAGGTGTGGGCGCCGGAGTCCAGCGCCACGTCGTTGTCGGCCGGCGTGTCGCCGTGGATGCCGCCCAGGATCACCGCGGCCTTGCCGTCGACGAACAGCAGGGCGTCGTCGTCGGCGCCCAGGCTGAAGTCGATGGTCTGGGCGGTGTTCAGGTTGAACGAGCCGGAGAAGATCGCCGTCTGGAACCCGGTCCCGTCGCCGTTATGGGTGTTGGTCCCGTTCACCGGATACATGGAGCCATTGTCGTAGCTGTTGCCGCTGATCACCACGGCCGGGCCGTCGGAGGTGACCACCGGGCTGTTCGTGCTGCCGGAGGACACCGTCCACCAGTTGAGCTCGTTGGTGGTCAGGTTGCGGTCCAGCAGCGTCGGGCTGTTGGGGATGTCCGACGGCGTGGAGTTCCACACCGGCAGGCCGTTCGGGCCCAGGGTGTTCAGCACCTCGTCGTGGTTGGCGAAGCAGCAGATCACCGGGCCGAAGTCGCGGCCGTCGGCCTGCACGGTGAAGAACTGGGCGAGCATGTCGGCCCGGGCGGCGGATGCCGCGCCAAGGGCGCTGGCGGAGATGGCGCCAAGGACGATGGCGCGGAACGGATGACGCATGGCTTGAACCCCCAATGACTGCACTTTGATCACAACGTTAGCTGAACGATGCAATCTGGAAACCGGATTCCCCTGAAAAGTGAATTCCTTCCGGGGATTACCTTCCGTTTCTCTATAGGCGACAGATCGGGCGGCGCGCGCAATTGCCTATATAGGCGCCGCCGCGTGGGGCCCGCCACCGACCTCCCCCAAAGCGGCGGGAGGGGGCGAGCCCCAACCCTCGCTCCGCTCAGCCCGGCGAAAGCCGGGATCCAAAGGGCCCCCGCCGTGGGACGCGGCGGCCCCGAACTCCGCCTCAGCCTGGGTCCCGGCTTTCGCCGGGACGAGCGGTGCGAAAATCCTTGACTCTGGGCTCGATCTATGTTCTTGTTTTGTTCATGTCGGATGCAGTGGCCAAGCGCGAGAGAGCCGAGCAGATCCTGGGCGAGCTCGCAGAGCTCGGCCTGATGCTGGCCCGTGACCTGGCGGTGCAGGCCCGCGCGGCGGAGACGCCGGAAGAACGGGCGCTCCTCACCGAAGCCTTCCACAAGACCTCGCGCACCGTGCGCCTGACCCTGGCGCTCACCTTCAAGCTGGATCGGGATGCTTCGCATGACGCTCGCGAGGCGGCGCGGGAGGCCGAGGCCCAGGCGGCCGAGGCTGAGCGGCGCGAGAGCCGGATCATCAAGCCGGCGCCTGGCCGCATAACCCCTGAGGAAAACCAGAAGCGCCGGGTGCGGAACATCCTCAACCGCCTGCTCTGGACCGAAGCCGAAGGCGACGAGGAAGAGTACGAGGTCCTGCGCGAAGACCTGGACGCGCGCCTCTACGAAGCCTGCGACGCCCCAGGCTTCGCCGAGATGCCCATCGCGGTCCTGGCCGAGACGCTCGCCCGCGACATGCGGCTCTCTGGTGAGCTGGTCATCACCACCGCGGCGACCCTCGTCCCGGCCAACACCAGCGCCCAGCCACCCCTGGCCGACACCGGCTGACGCGCCGCGTTACCTCCCCCGCGAAGCGGCGGGAGGGGGACCATCCGCCGAAGAGCGGATGGTGGAGGGGGCGAGCCACACCCAGGACCCCATGCGCAAGACACTCATCACCAACCGCGCACGTGCGATGCGCAAAGCCATGACCGAACCCGAGGTCATGCTCTGGAGCCGGCTGCGCGGACGCAGACCGGACAAGCCGTCGTTCCGCCGTCAGCATCCGTTCGGCTCGATCATCCTCGACTTCTATTGTCCGGCCGCCAGGCTGGCCGTGGAGGTGGATGGATCCACCCATTGGGACGAGGCGGCCCAGGCGAAGGACTTCGCGCGGGATCGCTGGCTGATGGGGCAGGGGGTGAGCGTGCTGCGCATTCCCGCCTCGCGGGTCTACCTTGAACTTGGCCAAGTCACCGACAGCATCCTGCTGCGGGCGGAGGCGCTGATCGCCGCCGAGAGGCGCCGGGCAGGGCTCGCCCCCTCCACCATCCGCTCTTCCCCCGGCTTGGCGCCGGG
The DNA here is from genome assembly GCF_036501465.1 of Phenylobacterium sp. Taxonomy (GTDB): domain Bacteria; phylum Pseudomonadota; class Alphaproteobacteria; order Caulobacterales; family Caulobacteraceae; genus Phenylobacterium. The sequence goes on along the minus strand of NZ_DASYAF010000168.1, from coordinate 23,502 downwards.
GTCGGCGGACGGTCCCCCTCCCGCCGCTTCGCGGGGGAGGTAGCCGCCATCCCCAACGCCCCAGCCGCATACCCTGTTCGCCAATTCTGGCACGCATCGTGCCACTTAAGAACAGCTCTCATCTTCGCTCGACGAGCGACATCCTCTTCCCTTGGGCGACCGAAAGGTTAATGGTGCAGCTTCACGGTTCGGCCTGGCCGGGGCGGCGCTTTGTCGGCGCCGAGGCTATCGGCCGAGGGCCAGGGAAACCTGGCCGGACTGCGGGCGCGGTGACCAGTCCTCACCACGCCCGCAGCGCCGTGTGCCAAACCACCACATCCCCAACCCCAGCCCGAATCTTTCCGGCCCGCGCGATCGGCGCTAGGCTCGTCCGCCTGTCCGGAGGGTCCGCCCGTGCTGCTCGCGCTCACCGCCGCCGCCGTCCTGTTCGCCCAGGCCACGCCTGACGCCGCGCCCGCCGCCGGGCCCAAGCTGACCAAGGCCGCCCCCGCGCCGGAGGGCGTGAGCGACACGCCCCTGGTGGTGACGCCCAGCGTGAAATCCAAGACCGTCTCGCCGCTGGTGGTGACGCCGCAGGTCAAGCCGCAGACCAGCGCCGAGGTGCAGAAGAGCACCGTGGTCTGCCGCACCGAGCCGGTGCTGGGCTCGATGTTCCCCAAGAAGGTCTGCGCCACCAAGGCCGAGCTCAAGGACCGCCGCGACCAGGACCAGGCGGAGGTCCGCAAGATGCAGGCCCTGCGCCCCTACGTCTCGAACTAGGGCCTAGGGTCCGTACTCAATCATTTTCCAGCCGTCATGGCCGGGCTTGTCCCGGCCACCCGTGAACGCCGCGGTGCAGGAGCCAGACGGCGCCGCCGACGCTGCTCCTTGTTCTGCGCTATCGGCGCGCATGGCTGGCCGGGACAAGCCCGGCCATGACGTAATGTAATAAAATCAATCTCTTGATTGGATATTTGCCTAGCCCGGCGGCGCGGGCTCGAGGTCCAGCCCGACCGCGCGCATCATCAGCTTGATCAGGATCGCCTGGCGGTTGGCGCCGGTCTTCTCGAAGATCCGCGCCAGGTGGTTCTGGGCGGTGAAGCGGCTGATCTGCAGCGTCTCGGCCGCCTCGGCCAGGCTCGCGCCCTCGAACAGAGCCAGCGCCAGCCGCGCCTCGGCCGGCGTCAGGCCGAACAGGTCGCGCAGCCGGTGCTCCGGCAGGCGCATGCCGGCCTCGGTGTCGGTGACGCAGACGATCACCATCGGCCCGCCGCCCAGCAGGCCGGCGTCGGGCAGCCGCACCGGGGCCACGGTGACCGAAAGCGGCAGGGCGCCCTCCGTCACCGCCAGCGCCATGGAGCCGCCGGCGCGGGTGTCGGGCTCGGCGGCCGCCGCCCGGCCGATCAGGGCGGCCAGCGCGCGGCCCGCGCCGCTCTCCAGCGCGATCAGCCGCCCGCCGCTCAGCGTCAGCCCCTTGCGCTGGGCGGCCAGGGTCTCGCCGGCCCGGTTCATGCGGCGCAGGCGGCCCTGGCCGTCGACCAGGAACAGGCCGTGCGCCGACTCGTCGAAGACCACCGCGAAGCCGCTGGTCAGCGCCCGGTCCATGGCCATCCGCTGGCCCAGGTCGAAGGCGCGGATCAGGTGCGGGTGCAGGCTGTTGGCCAGCTCCAGGTCGGCGCCGCTGAACTGGCCGTGCTCGGCGGGCCGGGTGATGTTGATGGTCGCCGTCCCGCCGCCGCGGCACGCCAGGCGCACCATGACGCAGGAGTGGATGCCCTGCGGCTTCAGGAAGTCGTTGTAGTACTCGGACGACGTCAGCTCGTCCTTCGCCATCCAGTCCTCGTCGGTGAGGATGCGTGGGACATAGTCCTTGACGAACCGCGCCGGGTCGTCGACCCGGTTCAGCGGGTTGATCCCAGCGAAATAGGCCATGTAGCGGTCCATCTCGGCCGGATCGATCCGCGCCAGGTAGCCGCCGCCGCGCCCATCGCTGAGATTGAGCAGCGACAGCCAGCCCCGCTGCCCGCCGATGGCGTCGGCATAGCGTTCCATGACCGACGTCCACAGGGCCGGCTCCAAGGCCGCCCCGTAGACCAGGTCCAGGAACTCGCTCTTGTTGAAGACGCCCATACCTCGGCCCAGACGCACGCACAGCCCAGTCGCACGGCGATCACGATAGTCGGATACCGCCGGTCCTCAAGGCCGCTCTCCTCTCAGGGGTTTCCGCTGGGGAAGATCGTCGGGTGTCCGCGGCGCCGCGGCCACACACCCGTGTTACGGCGGCGAAACGCAACCCCGCTTGCGTCGTGGTGCGAGCTATCTGAAGCTCGGGCCAACCACCAAGGGGGAAGACCATGCATCGTCACGCTTGTTTCGCCGCGGCGCTCAGCGCCGGCCTGCTGTTCGCCGGCTTCGCCGTCCAGGCCGCCGAGGCGCCGGCCGCCGCGCCCGCGGCCAAGGCGGCGCCCAGGGCTGGCGGGCGCGATCTCGGCGCGACCACCACGCCGGAAGCCGTCGGCTTCGACAGCGCCCGCTTGAAGCGGATGGACGACTACATGGCCAAGGTGGTGGCCGACGGCCGGGTGGCCGGCATGACCACGTTGCTCGCCCGCCACGGCAAGGTCGTGGAGTTCAAGACCTACGGCAAGGCCAGCCTCGCCACTGGCCAGGCCATGCCGAAGGACGAGATCTTCCGCGTCTATTCCATGTCCAAGCCGCTGACCGGCGTGGCCATGATGATCCTGTTCGAACAGGGCAAGTGGCGGCTGGACGACCCGGTCACCCGCTACGTGCCGGAGTTCAAGAACCTCAAGGTGATGGTCGAGGCCGACAAGGAGGGCCACATCACCAAGGTCGAGGACATGAAACGTCCGCCGACCATGCGCGAGATCATGAGCCACACCGCCGGCTTCGGCTACGGCCTGGGCGACCGCCATCCGGTGGACAAGCTCTATCGCGAGCGCAAGGTGCTGTCGTCCAACGGCCTGCAGGAGATGATCGACCGCACCGCGACGATCCCGCTGATGTACCAGCCGGGGACCAGCTGGTCCTACTCCAGCGCCGTCGATATCCAGGGCTATATCGTCCAGAAGCTCTCCGGCAAGCCGTTCGGCCAGTTCCTGCAGGAGAACGTCTTCGGCCCGCTGAAGATGAAGGACACCGGCTTCTACACCGGGCCGGCCAAGGCCAACCGGCTCGCCGCCGTCTATGTGGGCGAGGTGGTGGACCGCAAGCCGACCGGCCGGATCGTCGAGGCCAAGGACCTCTTCGGGACCCAGATGCCTGACTACACCAAGCCGCCGGCCATGGAGAGCGGCGGCGGCGGCCTGGTCTCGACCACCATGGACTATGCCCGCTTCTGCCAGATGATGCTGAACAAGGGCGTCCTGGACGGCGTGCGCATCCTGGCGCCGTCGTCGATCGAGCTGATGGACACCAACGTCATCCCGCACAACGTGCTGGTGAACAACAACGGCACGGGCGTTGCGAGCTTCAACGAATACGTCGGCTTCGGCCTCGACTTCCAGGTGGTCAACGACGCGCGCAAGGCCGGGATGAACGAGGGGAACAACACCATGAGCTGGGGGGGCGCGGCCGGCACCTGGTTCTGGATCGACCCGACCAACGACCTGCTCTACGTCGGCATGATCCAGCGCATGGGCGGCTCCGGCGGCGACGACCTCGGCACCATGGCCCGCACGCTCACCTACCAGGCGCTGCTGCACCCGGAGAAATAGGGACCTTTGGGATCGCTTCACACGCCGCCGCTGTCGGGCCTGGTCCGAGGTCTCCAGCGGAAGCACGAGTTGCAGACCTTCGTGGAGACCGGGACCTATCTCGGCGGCAGCACCGAGTTCGCCGCGGGCGTCTTTCCGCGCGTGGTGACCATCGAGATCAACCCGCAATACCACGAGGTCGCGGCCGCCCGGCTGCAGCCGTTCGCCTCGGTGACCTGCCGCCTCGGCGATTCCCGGACCGAGCTGCCGCAGGTGGTCTCGGCGCTGGAGGGGCCGGCGCTGTTCTGGCTCGACGGCCACGCCGGCGTCGGCCAGTACGGCGACACCGACGACTGCCCGCTGATCGAGGAACTGGCGGCCATCGCGGCGTCGCCCTTCGAGCATTTCGTGCTGATCGACGACGCCCGCGCCTTCCTGGCGCCGCCGCCGCCGCCGTTCGATCCCGACAGGTGGCCGGAGCTGGCCGAGGTTCTGTCGACGATCCGCCAGCGCACGGCCTACTACTGCGTGGTGATCGGCGGCGTCATGATCTGCGCCCCGCCGGCCGCCCGAGCGGACATCCGCCACTACTGCAACCTGGTGCGCCCCAAGATCTGAGATCGGTCCGCGCCTTGACTTTCGCCCCCTCGCGTGCGCCCTTCCGCGCCTCGTAAATCACTCGCTTTTCCAGAAGATATGCACGCCTACCGCACCCACACCTGCGGCGCGCTCCGCGCCGCCGACACCGGCCAGACGGTCCGCTTGTCAGGCTGGATCCACCGCAAGCGCGACCACGGCGGGCTGATGTTCGTGGACCTGCGCGACCACTACGGCCTGACGCAGCTGGTGCTGTCGCCCGAGACGCCCGGCTTCGACCTCGTCGAGCACCTGCGCGCCGAGAGCGTGATCCGCATCGACGGCGAGGTGGTCGCCCGCTCGGCCGACACCGTGAACCCCAACCTGCCCACCGGCGAGGTCGAGGTCCGCGTGAAGAAGGTGGACGTGCTGTCGGAAGCCGGCGAGCTGCCGCTGCCGGTGTTCGGCGAGCCCGACTATCCGGAGGACATCCGGCTCAAGAACCGCCACCTCGACCTGCGCCGCGAGACCCTGCACAAGAACATCGTCCTGCGCTCCAAGGTCATCCAGTCGATCCGCAACCGGATGATCGGCCAGGGCTTCCTGGAGTTCCAGACGCCGATCCTGACCGCCAGCTCGCCGGAGGGCGCGCGCGACTTCCTGGTGCCCTCGCGGATGCACCCGGGCAAGTTCTACGCGCTCCCGCAGGCGCCGCAGCAGTTCAAGCAGCTGCTGATGGTCTCCGGCTTCGACCGCTATTTCCAGATCGCGCCCTGCTTCCGAGACGAAGATCCGCGCGCCGACCGCAGCCTCGAGTTCTACCAGCTCGACGTGGAGATGAGCTTCGTCACCCAGGAGGACGTCTTCGCGGCCATCGAGCCGGTGATGCACGGCGTCTTCGAGGAGTTCGCCGACGGTAGGCCGGTGACGCCGTACCCGTTCCCGCGCATCCCCTACCGCGAGGCGATCGCCAGGTACGGCTCCGACAAGCCCGACCTGCGCAACCCGATCGTCATGCAGGACGTCTCCGAGCATTTCCGTGGCGGCGGCTTCGGCCTGTTCGCCCGGATCCTGGAGGACGCCAAGAACGCCGTCTGGGCGATCCCGGCCCCGAGCGGCGGCTCGCGCGCCTTCTGCGACCGCATGAACAGCTGGGCGCAGGGCGAGGGCCAGGCCGGCCTTGGCTACATCTTCTGGAGCGACGACCAGGGCGGCTGGGGCGGCCCGATCGCCAAGAACCTGGGGCCGGAGAAGACTGAGGCCGTCATGGTCCAGCTGGGCCTGGGGCAGGGCGACGCCGTGTTCTTCGCCGCCGGCGACCCGAAGGTGTTCTACAAATTCGCGGGTATCGCGCGCGCCAAGGTGGGCGCGGACCTCAAGCTGGTGGACGAGGACCGCTTCGAGTTCGTCTGGATCGTCGATTTCCCGATGTTCGAGTTCAACGAGGAGACGAACCACGTCGACTTCTCGCACAACCCGTTCTCGATGCCGCAGGGCGAGCTGGAGGCGCTGAACAGCAAGGACCCGCTCGACGTCCTGGCCTACCAGTACGACATCGTCTGCAACGGCTATGAGCTGTGCTCCGGGGCGATCCGGAACCACCTGCCGGAGATCATGATCAAGGCCTTCGAGATCGCCGGCTACAATCAGGGTGTGGTCGAGGAGCAGTTCGGCGGCATGCTGAATGCCTTCCGCCACGGCGCGCCGCCGCACGGTGGCCTGGCGCCCGGCATCGACCGCATCGTCATGCTGCTGGCCGGCGAGACGGCCATCCGCCAGGTCATCGCCTTCCCGCTGAACCAGCAGGGGCAGGACCTGCTGATGAACGCGCCCTCAGAAGTCTTCGACAAGCAGTTGAAGGAACTTCATATCCGCCTGGCGCCGCCGATCAAAACCTAGGGTCGTCAGCGGCGGAGGGCTGCGAGGCGGCTATTCCGCGATGGTCGGCGCGACCAGGTAGTTGCGGCCGATCTGCGGGCTGGGCGGCGCGGGCGGCGCCGGCGGAGCCGGAGGCGCGGGCGGGCTGATGGTCACTCGGATCCGCGGCATCACGAAGTGACCCGTGCAGGGCTTGGCGGTCAGGCCCGATGGCACCCGGGTGCGGCTGTCGGCGCAGGCCTCGTCGAGCTGATCCTGGGTCAGGCCACGGGCCTTCGACAGGTCGGCGCCGGTGATGAAGGCCCGGCGCAGGTTGGCGTCCTTGAAATCCGCGCCCTCGAAGTTGCCGCTGGTCAGGATGGCCAATTCCATCTCGGCGTCCCGGAAATCGGCCTGTTCGAAGTGCCCATAGCTCAGATTGGCGGCCCGCAGGGTGGTGTCGTGGAAGTTGGCTCTGCGGGCGATCACCCGAGTGAGGTTGGCGCTGGTGAGGTCAGCCGAGCGCAGCACCGTCTCGATCATCTGCGCCTGGCTGAAGTTCGAACTCTGGGCCGCTGCGTCGGAAAAGTCGGCGCCCGACAGATTGGCGTCCTGGAAGTTGCTGGCGGTGGCCTGGCTGTCGCGGAACCGGGCGTGGGTCAGTATGGCGTTGGTGAAGATCACCCCGATGATCTGGGAGTCCGACAGGTCGGCGCGGGTCAGGTCGGCCCCGTTGAAATTGGACGACAGGAAGTGGGCTTCGCGCAGGTCAGCGCCCACCAGGGCCGCGCCGGAGAAATTGGCGTTGATGAAGTGGGCGCCGTGCATCCGCCGCCCCGAAAGCTCGCATTTGACGCAGTCGCCGCCAAAGGTGTTGGTCCGCGGCACCTCCTTGTCGCCACCGCCGGCGTAGGCGGCCAAGGGCGCCGCGATCGCGATCAGGGCGGCCAGCGCGCTCAGCAGGTGGGTCGAGGTCTTGCTCACTTCGGAAGCTATCCTTGGAACATCTACAGCTTCCATCTGCCCGCCGATGCCCCACGACGCTACTTAATTCGCGGTAATTCATAAGGGCTTAGGCGTAGATGCCTGCAATCTAGCGTCGCCGTTTTACAGGCCTGTGTCTTCGCTGAGACGCCCGGCGCGCGCACCGCAGCTCTCGCAGATCAGCGCGACGCCCTTGCGGACCACGGCCACGTCGCCGCAGGTCGCGCACATGTCGGCGGCTTCGTTGGCGGCCGGCCCGCTAGTGCGGCTGGCGCTGGGCAGGAAGACCAGGTTGTCGGGCGCCGCGCCGCGTGAAAAGCCGCGGGAGATGAAGCGCGACGCCGGCTGCGGCCCGATCTCTTCGACGACGGCGTCCACGGCCTCCGCCTTGCCCTCGCCCATGCCGTCGGCGTTGAGCGCGTCGGGGTCGCTGGTCTCCAGGTCCTTTCGGCCGAGGTAGGAGATGCCGAGCTCGCGGAAGATGTAGTCGAGGATCGAGGTCGCCGAGCGGACGCTGTCGTTGCCGGTCACTGGCCCCGCCGGCTCGAAGCGGGTGAAGACGAAGGCGTCGACGAACTCCTCGAGCGGCACGCCGTACTGCAGGCCGATGGAAATCGCGATGGCGAAGTTGTTCATCAGCGAGCGGAAGGCGGCGCCTTCCTTGTGCATGTCGATGAACAGCTCGCCGAGCTCGCCGTCGTCGTATTCGCCGGTGTGCAGATAGACCTTGTGGCCGCCGACCCGGGCCTTCTGGATATAGCCCTTGCGCCGGTCCGGCAGCTTGCGCCGGGTGCGCTCGCGCTCGATGACGCGTTCGACGATCCGCTCCCCGAGGGGTTCTGGCGACTCGGGCGCAGCGCGGGCCGGGCGAGGCTCGGTGGGACTGGGCAGCTCCAGCGCGGCCTCGGCGGGCGCGGCGGCGCGGCGCAGGCGGATCGAGCCGGTGGCTTCGTTCAGGGCGGCCAGCGCGTCGGCCGGCGTGGCGTTCCAGGGCAGCTCGACCTCGGCCACCGGCGGGGCCGTGAGCGCCAGGTCCAGCGCCTGGGCCATGGCCCGGCGCGGCGCCTCGCCCAGCGCGTGGGCGCTGCGGAAGATGTCGTGGGCGACCGGGGTCAGGAACTCGGCCTCGGCCAGGCTGTCGCCGCCCAGGGCGTAGGCCTCCGCCGCGGCCACATCGGCCAGCGAGAAACCCAAGCTCGCGAGCAAGTCGAAGCGCGGGTCGCCGAGTTGCTCGGCGCTGACGCCCATGACGTCGAGCAGGAAGCCCTCGCCGACCACGGCGGGCGCGAAGGCGTCGGGCAGGCGCTGCACCAGGGGCAGGGCGGCCTCGACGGCGGCGATCTCGTGGTCGGTGAAGCCGCGCGTCAGCAGGGCCGCGTGGTTCACGCCGGGTGCGGCCGCAAGGTCGGCCCGGCCCAGCAGCAGGGCGTGGGCCTCGGCCGCCTCGACGCCGGCCAGCGCGAGGCCGCGGATGGCGGATTCGCTCAGCACCCGCACCGTCTCGCCGTCGGCGGTTTCGGCGAAGGTCAGCGGGCCGCCCCAGGGCTCGCCCGAGCACCGGCCGCCGCCCAGGCGCAGCTCCAGCTCCGGATCGCGGAACAGGCCAAGCCGGGGCGAAAGGTCACCGGCGCCGGCCATCGCCTGTCCCGCTGCGAGGTAGAGCTCTCGCGCGGTCTCGCGGGCCGCGTCGCTGTCGTAGTCGAGGCCGTGCGCCACCAGCCAGTCGCCCAGCCCGGCCAGGCCCACCAGGCCAGGGCCGTCGCCGGCGGCCGCCAGGGCGGCGGCCAGCACCGCCGCGGCGGCCTCGAAGCCGTCGATGTCGAAGCCCCGGTCCGACCAGAAGCCCATCAGGTCCAGGCCGCCGCGAAGCGCCGAGCCGGTGTCGGCGACGCGTTCAGCCACGCCCAGGCTGGGGCTCATCACCACCGCGCCGGTGGCCCAGGCGGCCGCGGCGATCGCCTCGTCGGGCGGCCCGACCACCACGAGCTGGACGCCGCCGGGCGCGGGCGGCGCCTCGGCCTCCCAGGCGCTTTCGCCGGCACGGGCCAGCGCGATGGCGTCCAGGATCAGGGCGTCGGACGCGCCTGCGGTCCGGGCGGCCTCGGCGGCGCGAGCGAGGCTCGGATTGGCGGCGGGATCGGCGCAGGCGTCGGCGTCGCCCTCGCAGCGCAGGATCGCGTCCATCACCGCCTGCAGGCGACGGCCGAGCTCGGCCGTCGCGGCCGCCGCAGCCGCGCGCCCGCGCCAGGCGGCGACCATCCGGCCGATCTGGGGTGAGCCGGCCTCGACGACCGCAACCGCCGCCCCCGGCCGAGGGCCGATGGCGATCACGCCGGACAGCAGGGCCTCGGTCAGGTCGTCGCGGAAGCGCGTGCGGGCCCGGACGTCCTTCACCAACCCCTTGGCCTGGGCCCTGGCGGTGAGATCCTCCACATAGTCGGCGATGGCGGCGGGCAGGTCGGCGACGGCGCCCTTCACCTTGAGGTCCGGCCAGTCGAGCCAGCCTTCCAGCCGTGCGGTCGTCCAGTGGGCCGGGGCCATGACCTCGACGAGGCGACCGCCGCGCTCGATGGCGCGGGCCTCGATTCCCGTCCGCGACGCCTGGCGCCCCATGAGCCGACTCCCTTCGGCGAGCCTAGGGCGCGTGGCGCGGGGCGATCAATAGATGTTGCGGTCGTGGGCGTGTTCATCCCCAACATCTTGGTGTGTGCTCGGCGCGGGCGCGGCGCTGGACGCTCCCCGGGGCGCCGCCTATAAGTCAGGCTCCACTGACGAATTCGAAGTGATCGCCCCGTGCTGAATTTCCTGAAGTCGATCTTCACCTGGTGGAACGGCGCCACGATCGGCGTGCGCTTCCACATCGGCCGGCGCGGTGTCTTCGTCGGGCAGGACGCCCACGGCAACCGCTACTTCGAGGCGCGGGACAATTCCGACAGCTACGACGGGCGCAAGCGTCGCTGGGTGATCTACCAGGGCTACGCCGACGCCTCGAAGGTGACGGCCGAATGGCACGGCTGGCTGCACTATACCTTCGACGAGCCGCCGACCGCGGAGACCCTCCCGGCCAAGGCCTGGGAGAAGGATCACCTGCCGAACCTCACCGGAACCATCCACGCCTATCGGCCGGCCGGCGCCCTGTCGCGTGGCGGCGAGCGGCAGAAGGCCACGGCCGACTACGAGGCCTGGTCCCCGAAATAGGCCGGCTGCCATGTCGCCTCGGCCATTGCTTCGTCGCTCACCTGGCAGGCTTCCACTGCGGGCCGCGGCGCTCGCCCTGACGGCTGGGCTGGCCGGCGGCCTGGCGGCGGCCCAGCCCCAGTCCCAATCCCAACCCCCAGCCGCGCTGCCCCAGGTGGTTGCGCCGAAGGCCGCCGAAGCGCCGCCGCCGGGGCCCGCGCCCGCGCCGGTCCCGGCCATCGCGCCGGACTCGGCGAAGGAGACGCCGGTCCAGGCCGCGCCGCCGCCGCCCAAGCCGCCGGCGCCGCCGGCGCGGCGGACCCGCTACGACGTCGCCGTGCTGGAAGCCTTGGACAAGGTGACCGCCGAGAGCCTGCGCTTCGAGGCGCCGGTTGGCCGCCCGATCCGCTACCGGACCCTGGTCTTCACGGTGAAGGCCTGCGAGCGCACGGCGCCGGACGAGCCGGTCGACGATTCCGTGGCCTATCTGACGATCGACAGCCAGCCGCGCGCCCTGCCGGGAAAGCCGGCGCTGTCGCCGCGCCAGGTGTTCAAGGGCTGGATGTATGCCTCCTCGCCGGGCCTGCACCCGCTCGAGCACCCCGTCTATGACGCCTGGCTGATCACCTGCAGGGCGACGGTCCCGGTGAACCCGCCGCCGACCCCGCCCGCGGCGGCGCCGGCAGCCGCCCCTGCGGTTGCGAAGCCCGAGCCGGCCGCCAAACCGGCGCCCACGCCGCCGCCGCCAGCCCCGAAGCCGCTGCCCGAGGTGGTCGCGACCCCGACCCCGGCTTCGCCGCCCACCCCCTGAAAGCTCGCGTCGCGCTCGAGCGCGGCGGCCAGGCGGCGATGGTATTCGTCCCGCGCGATCTCCTCGGCTCCGAACTGGGTCAGATGATCGGTGAGGAACTGGGCGTCGAGCAGGCGGTATCCGCCGGCGATCAGCCTGGCGACCAGGTGAACCAGCGCGACCTTCGAGGCGTCGGTGCGCCGGGAGAACATGCTCTCGCCGAAGAACGCCGCCTTGAGCGTCACCCCATAGAGCCCGCCCACCAGCTCGCCGTCGGCCCAGCATTCCACGCTGTGGGCATGGCCGATGTCGTGCAGGTGAACATAGAGGGCTTCGATCGGGTGGTTGATCCAGGTCTCCAGCCGGCCCGGCTTGGCCGCGGCGCAGGCCTGGACGACGTCGCGGAAGGCGGTGTCCACCCGCACCTCGAACGGATCGGCGCGAACGGTGCGCGCCAGGCGGTGGGAGACGTGGAAACCGCCCAGCGGGATCACGCCGCGCCGCTCCGGGTCGATCAGGAAGACCCGGTCGTCGTCGCGCGCATCGGCCATCGGGAAGACGCCGCGCGCATAGCAGGCCAGGAGGTCGCGGGCGTCGAACGCAGCCATGGCCGCCAGACTAGCCTCACCCTCCGTTCGGTACGACCGGCAGGATGATCCGCGAGGCCATATCCGGCGTGGAATAGACGGTCTGGGTGGCCGCCTGGAAGTCCTTCGCCTTGGCGGCGTAGATGCTGGGGACGAAGGTCTGCGGGTTGCGGTCGATCAGCGGGAACCAGGTAGACTGGACCTGCGCCATGATCCGGTGGCCGGCCTTGAACACGTGGTCGCGGTCGCGCAACGGCACGTCCCAGCGCACCGGCTTGTTCGGCGTCAGCGCCTTGGGATGCTCGTAGCTTTCCAGGTAGCGGCCACGGCGCACCTCCATGGCGATCGGAAGCTCGTAGCCGTTGGCGCTCCTGGCGAATTGGCCCGGCGCCGGGCCGAAGTCGGCGATCCAGTCGGGCTTGGCCGCGTTGTCGGGGGCTACGTCGATCAGCTTGACGATGAAGTCGCTGTCCGTGCCGGAGGTGGCGGCGAACAGCTCGGCGGCGACCGGCCCGGCGACCTCGACATCGTGGTCCAGGGGCGCGCTGACATAGGTGAGCACGTCGGGCCGGTGGTCGACGAAGCGCTGGTCGGCGCTCTCCCACAGACGCCAGTCACCGCCGGGATAGGTGGGCGAGATCGGCCGCTGGCGATAGGGGACCGGATTGGCGGGGTCCGAAACATAGGTGCGGCGCCCGCCCGTCTCGGCCGCGCCCGGCGCCTCGAAGCTCAGGGTCCCGTCGGCGTGGAAATAGAGGCTGGTGGACTGGGCCCCGGCCGGCGGCCAGGCGTCATAGCTCTTCCAGACGTTGGAGCCGGTCTGGAACATGCGCGCCGCGTAGGCCGGCTTGGCGCCCTTGTCGTGCAGCCAGTAGGCGAAGAAGGGCGCCTCGATGTCGCGCCGGAAGGCGAGGCTGGTGTCCTGGCCGAGCGGGGCCGCGCCGAGGGTCGAGACCGCGCCATGCCAGCCGCCATGATACCAGGGGCCGGCCACCATCAGGTCCGTGTGGTCCGGATCGCTCTCGGCGGCATGGCGGAAGATCTGCCAGGGACCCCAGGGGTCCTCCTGGTCCCAGAAGCCCGCGACGTTGAGGTTGGGCACGCTTGAGCGATGCAGGGTCTGGGCCCAGGCCTGGCTCTTCCAGAAGGCGTCGTAGTCGGGATGCTCAGTGGCCTCGTTCCAGTAGCGGATCGCGCCATGCAGGTGCTGGTCGTTGAGGTTCGAGAGGGGCCCAGCGGCCAGATACCACTCATAGGTGTCCCACTTGTCGAAGGCGAAGTGGGTGTTGGCGTTCTTGTCGGCCTCTTCATAGACCGCGTACTCGAAATCGTAGCTGAGCCGCAGCGCGCCATAGCGGTGGTCGTCGTCGTTCATCCACTGGTCGACCGGCGAGGCCTGCTCGCTCACCGCCTTCAGCGCCGGGTGCGGGCCCAGCAGGGTCGCGCCGGCCGTATAGCCGTCGTAGGAGATGCCGTAGATGCCGACCCGGCCGTTGTTGTTCGCCACGTTCTTCACCAGCCAATCGACGGTGTCGTAGGCGTCGCGGGTCTCGATGGTGCCCTGGCCCGGCGTGACGGTGGAATCGTCCGACAGGCTGAAGGTCCCCTCGGACTTGAACCGGCCGCGCAGGTTCTGGATCACGAAGATGTAGCCGTCGGCGTAGAGTTCCTTCAGCGGGTCCGGCACACCTTCATAGGCGTGGTCCGGGACGCCATAGGGCGTGCGGCGCAACAGGATCGGCAGCGGGCCCGTCGCGTTGGCGGGCGCCATGATCACCGTCTGCAGCCTGACCCCATCGCGCATGGGGATCATCACTTCCTGGTAGGTGAAGGGGGCAGGCCTGGGCGCCGCCTGGGGCGCGGGCTTCGGCTGGGCCGCCAGGGCTGGGCCGCCCGCCGCGAAGATGGCCGCCGCGAGGATGGCCCTCGCCGCAAACGCCGCCCAGACTGTCCGCACGCGCGCGCTCCCCGACTTGTCTCCGCCAGGAGCTAGAGCATGACGTGTGCGGAAGGCCAAGCCTTGCGCGACGAGCGGCCGGTCAGGCCCCCCGGCCAGGAACAGGCCTCAGGAACCGGTCCTAGGAACCGGCTTGGGCCTTCATCCAGTTTTCCAGCCAGTGGATATTGTAGTCGCCGGCGTTGATGTCGGGGTTGGCCAGCAACTCCTGGAACAGCGGGATGTTGGTGTCGATGCCGGCCACCACCACCTCGTTCAAGCAGCGGTTCATCCGCGCGATGCATTCGGCGCGGTCGCGGCCGTGAACGATCAGCTTGCCGATCAGGGAGTCGTAATAGGGTGGGATGGTGTAGCCGGCGTACAGCGCGCTATCGAGCCGCACGCCCAGGCCGCCGGGCGCGTGGAAGTCGGTGACCAGGCCCGGCGAGGGCGCGAAGGTCTTCGGATTCTCGGCGTTGATCCGGCATTCGATGGCGTGGCCCTCGAACACCACCTCCTTCTGGCTGAAGCTGAGCGGCAGGCCCGCGGCGATGCGGATCTGCTCGCGCACCAGGTCGATGCCGGTGATCGCCTCGGTGACCGGGTGCTCCACCTGCAGGCGGGTGTTCATCTCGATGAAGAAGAACTCGCCGTTCTCGTAGAGGAACTCGATGGTGCCGACGCCGAGGTAGCCGATGGCCTTGACGGCGTCGACCACCACCTTGCCGATCCTTTCGCGCGCGGCGGCGTCGATGGCCGGCGAGGGGGCTTCCTCCAGCACCTTCTGGTGGCGGCGCTGCAGCGAGCAGTCGCGTTCGCCCAGGTGGCAGACGTTGCCGAAGCTGTCGGCGATCACCTGCAGCTCGATGTGCCGGGGCGTCTGCAGGTAGCGTTCCATATAGACCGCGTCGTCGCCGAAGGCGGCCTTGGCCTCGGAGCGGGCGGTGGAGACGGCTTCGTAGAGATCGTCCTCGGTCTGGGCGACCTTCATGCCACGCCCGCCGCCGCCGGCCGCGGCCTTGATCAGCACCGGGAAGCCGATGGCCTTGGCCGCCGCGAAGGCTTCCTCCTCGGTGGTGATCGCGCCGTCGGAGCCGGGCACCACCGGAATGCCGGCGGCCTTCACCGCCTGCTTGGCGGTGATCTTGTCGCCCATCATCGCGATATGCTCGGGCTTCGGCCCGATGAAGGTGAAGCCGTGGGCGCCGACGATCTCGGCGAAGCGGGCGTTCTCCGACAGGAAGCCGTAGCCCGGATGGATCGCCTGGGCGCCGGTGATCTCGGCGGCGGCGATGATCGAGGGGATGTTGAGATAGCTCTTGGCCGCCGCCGGCGGTCCGATGCACACGCTTTCGTCGGCCAATCTGACCCACATGGCGCCCGAGTCGGCCTCGGAATGCACGGCCACGGTGGCGATGCCCATCTCCTTGCACGCCCGGTGGACCCGGAGCGCGATCTCGCCGCGATTGGCGATGAGGATCTTGTCGAACATCGTTCTAGCCGATGACCGCGAGCGGCTCGCCGAACTCCACGGGCTGACCGTCCTCGACCAGGATCGCCAGGATCTTGCCGGCCTTGGGCGCGGGGATCGGGTTCATGGTCTTCATCGCCTCGATGATGAACAGGGTCTGGCCGGCGGTGACGCTGTCGCCGACCTCGATGAAGGGATCGGCGCCCGGCTCGGGCTGCATGTAGATGCTGCCCACCATCGGCGACTTCACTTCCTCGCCAGCCGGGCGGCCCGCGCCGGCGTCGGAGGCGGGTGCGGCCGCCGGGGCCGAAGCGGCGTGCGTCGCGGGCGCTGTAGCCGGCGCAGGGGCCGGGGCATAGGTCACCGGGGCGGCCGCCACGGCGTTCAGCGTCCTGGCGACGCGGATCTTCAGGCCCGAGTGCTCGACCTCGATCTCCGTCAGGCCCGTCTCCGTCAGGATGTCGGCCAGTCGGCGCACCAGGCGCGCGTCGATCGGGTCGGCGGCGGGGGCCTTGGGGGGGCTAGCCATGCAAATTCACTCGCTTCTTCTTCTGCGTCAGGCGGAGCGGGTCAGGCCCGCGGCGGCCTCGACGGCCAGTTCATAGCTCGCGGCGCCAAAGCCGCAGACCGTGCCGGTCGCGGCCAGGGCCACATAGGTCTTGCGGCGAAACGGTTCGCGCGCCGCCGGGTTCGACAAGTGGCACTCGATCACCGGCACGCCCACGGCCTTCAGGGCGTCCAGGATGGCGATGGAGGTGTGGCCATAGCCCGCCGGATTGATCACCAGGGCTGAGGCCTCTGTGCGGGCCTCCTGGATCCAGTCGATCAGCTGGCCCTCGTGGTTCGACTGCCGGAATACGACGCTGCGCCCTAAAGACTTCGCGCGCGCCTCGCAGAGGCGCTTCACGTCGTCCAGGGTCTGATGTCCGTAAATCTCCGGCTCGCGGGTCCCCAGCAGGTTGAGGTTGGGGCCGCTCAGCACATAGATCGGTTTGGGCATTACGCTCCGCCGTAGATTCCGGCGTCTTGTACCGGCAGGGCTGCGGCGTCACAAGCTTGCCGGGTTCTGGAGGCAATTCGGCGCATGACCCTGACCCTGAACGGCGAGACGCGGAGCTTCACCGGCGTGGACCACCTGGCGGCCCTGGTGACGGCCCTGGGTCTGGACGGGCGCAAGGTGGCGATCGAGCGTAATCTGGAGATCGTGCCGCGGTCGGCCTATCTGAAGACGGCGCTCTGCGACGGCGACCGGATCGAGATCGTGCACTTCATTGGAGGCGGCTGACATGGACGGCGCGCAGACCCCGCAAGCCGCGGACACCTGGACGGTCGCCGGCCGCACCTTCCGCTCGCGCCTGATCGTCGGCACCGGCAAGTACAAGGACTACGCCCAGAACGCCGCCGCCGCCGAGGCCGCGGGCGCCGAGATCGTGACGGTGGCGCTCCGCCGCGTGAACCTGTCCGACCCCAGCCAGCCGATGCTGGTGGACCATGTGAAGCCCGACCGCTTCACCTTCCTGCCCAACACGGCCGGCTGTTTCACCGGCGAGGACGCCGTGCGCACCCTGCGCCTGGCGCGCGAGGCCGGCGGCTGGGACCTGGTGAAGCTGGAGGTGCTCAGCAACACCAAGCACCTGCTGCCCGACATGGAAGAGACCCTGCGGGCGCTGAAGCTGCTGATCGCCGACGGCTTCCAGGTGATGGTCTACTGCTCCGACGACCCGGTCTACGCCAAGAAGCTGGAGGAGGCCGGCGCGGCGGCGATCATGCCGGCGGCGGCGCCGATCGGCTCCGGGCGCGGCATCCAGAACTTCCTGAACCTCGGCCTGATCATCGAGCAGGCCACGGTGCCGGTGCTGGTGGACGCCGGCGTCGGCACGGCGTCCGACGCGGTGCTGGCCATGGAGGCAGGCTGCGACGCGGTGCTGATGAACACCGCCATCGCCGAAGCCCAGGACCCGATCCGCATGGCGGCGGCCATGAAGCACGCGGTGATCGCCGGGCGCGAAGCCCATCTCGCTGGGCGCATGGCCCGACGGACCTACGGCGATCCATCGTCACCGCGCGGCGGTTTGATCTAGGAAACCAGCGCCCTAGCTCTGCTTCTTGTACTTGGAATGACACGCCGTGCAGGTGTCGCCGAGGTCGTTGGCGGCCTTGGAGAAGGCGGCGCCGTCCTTCTTCTGGGCGGCTTTCTCGGCGTCGGCGGCGAGGCGGGCGAAATCGCCGGCGGACTTGGTCCAGACGTCACCGGGCTGCTTCTGCGGGCCGACGAGATCGGCCGCGGAGGCCTTCAGCTTGGTGGAGGCGGCCAGCGCCTCGGCCCAGCGGCTGGCCGGGACCTTGGCGGCGTCCGGGCCGTTGGCCGGGTCGACGTCGCCACCGACCGCGAAGATGGTGTTGGTGGCCGGATCGACGACGGTCTTCATCTCGTCCTTCACGCTCATGCCGGCGGCGAGCGCGGTTCCGGCGAGGGCGAGGCTGAGCAGGGCGGCGAGGGGCGTTCGGCGCATCGGGCGGCCTTTCGTTGCGGTCGCCGCAGTCTAGGCGGATTCAGCCGCCGCGAGCGAGCGCCACGCGCTCGATGTCGGCCTGGGGCGAAAGGCCGAGCCCGGTCAGCATCTCCTCGCGGTCCGGTCCGCCGCGCGGGCGATAGGCCTCGGCGTTGCGGTCCTTGCCCCGCGCCCAGTAGCCCAGCACCTTCGCCAGGTTCCTCGGCCGCTTCAGCCAGGCCTGCGGGTCCTCGAGCATGTGGAAGCCGCGCAAGGCGGCGCGGAACAGCTCGACATCCGAGCGCACGGCGACGGCCACGCCGTCTTCCAGGAAGGCCTTGGTGAGGCGGCCCTTGAGGCTGGGCTGGTGGCCCGGCGTCAGCGCGTGGCGCGCGCGGCGGATAGCGCTGCGGTCCTGATCGCGCATGCCGTCGTAGTAGGGGCGAAGCTCGGCGGCGAGGCGGCGCTGATAGGCCTCCAGCCGCGCGGCCGGGTTCTCGAACATCTGCACGGCGTCGCGCAGCAGGTGGGCGCTGACGGCGGCGAAGGAGCAGCCGCGGCCATAGAGCGGGTTGGAGCGCACCACGCTGTCGCCGACCGCGAAGAAGCCCAGCACCGCGGCGCGACCCTCCGGCGCGAAGTCGCGCCAGCGGCTGGAGAGGTCGCCCATGCCGAACACCCGGCTGATCGGCGTGGCCACCTTGGAATCGACCCAGGGTGCCAGGCCCGGCAGGCGCGCGCAGATCGCGTCGAACATCGCCGGATCGACCACCTTCTTGCGCAGTTCCTCCTCGATCTCCGGCACGCACAGGGTGATGGAGAAGCAGCCGTTGTCGGCCGGAAAGACGCCGAACTTCAGGTATTCCAGGTCGCCGGTGAGCGGGTTTCGGGTGCGCTCCGGCTCGGCCACGCCGGGGTTCAGCCGGTAGTGGCGCGTGAAATAGAGGATGCCGCAGGCTTCCGACTCCTCAGGGATCGCGACGCCGGCCTCGCGCAGCTGCTCCACGGCGCCGGAGGTTCGGCCGGCCGCGTCGACCACGATCTCGGCGCTCAGGATCTCGCTCGCGCCATCCGCCTCGACCACGACGCCGGTGACGGTCGCCGGCGCGCCCGGCGCGATCGTCACGGCCTTCACGAACACGCCGGAACGCACCGTGACGTTCGCCTGGCGCTCCACATAGCGGCGGATCACCAGCTCCAGGGTGGTGCGCCGGCTCGTCAGCACCGCCAGGTCCCGGTCGACCGAAGCAGGGACGTAGGCGCGCTTGTGGATGTCGGTGAGCCCGCCCTCGAAGCCCAGGTCGCGGCAACCGGCGGCCAGCAGTTCCGCAAGCAATTCAGGATGTTCATCGCGGATGATGAGGCGCAGGCGGGCCAGGAAGGCGTGGCTGTGGCGCAGGTGGCCTACGCCGCGGCGGGTCCAGGTGTCGAAGGCCTCGTCGGCCCCGCCTTCGGGCGGCGGCGGGTCGCGTTCCAGCAGCGTCACCTGCCGGCCGGTGGGCGCGAGCGCCAGCGCGGTCCATAGGCCCGCCATGCCGGCGCCGATCACGAGCACCCGTTCCGTCATGTCCCGCTCCGACGTTCCCGCCACCAGACTACGTCAAGTCTCCGCTGCCGTGGGGTCAAGCGCGGCCGGGCCCGGTCAGCTCTTGCTCTCGGCCGGTAGCGGGACGCCCTTGGCCTTGGCGATCGCCGCGCGCAGGGCGGCGATATCGGCGCCGGGGATCATGGTGTCGCCGACGATGAAGGCCGGCGTGCCGTCGATCTTCAGTTCCTCGGCCAGGGTGTGAGCGTCCTCGATCTGCCGCTCGATCATTGGATGCTCGGCGTCCTTGCGGGCGGTGGCGGGATCGATGCCGATCTCGGCGAGGTGGCGGTCGAGCGCGGCGTCATCCAGCGCCTTGTCGCTCATCAGCGCCTGGTAGAGCTGGACGCCCTTGGCCTTGGCCTCGCGGGTCAGCGCCACCTTGGCGGCGGTGTCGGAGACCTCGCCGAAGATTGGGAACTGCTTGAAGACGAAGCGGACGTCTGGATTTTCCTGGATCAGCTTCACCACCTCTGGCGCGGCCAGCTTGCAGTAGCCGCAGCGGTAGTCGAAGAACTCCACCAC
This sequence comes from Phenylobacterium sp., assembly GCF_036501465.1. Lineage (GTDB taxonomy): Bacteria > Pseudomonadota > Alphaproteobacteria > Caulobacterales > Caulobacteraceae > Phenylobacterium. The sequence goes on along the minus strand of NZ_DASYAF010000168.1, from coordinate 3,827 downwards.
CGTGACCTTGCCGTTCGGATTGGCGACGAAGTCGCGCGGGTCGCGCTCCAGCTGGCCGCGGTATCTGGCGATGGCGTCGGTGGAGGCCTTGACCGCCGCCAGGCGCTCGTTCTCGGCCAGCTTGTCGGCGGCTTCGCGGACCACCTCCGGATGGGTCATCAGATAGGCGTGGACGCGGTTGCCGAAGGCGGCGTCGTCCATCCTCTGGCAGGCGGCGAGCGGGATGGCGACGGCGAGCGCGCCCAGGGTCATCAGGGCGGCGCGGATCGGGGTGTTGCGAATGGCGAAGGTCATGCCAGCCATCTAGGACGGATCGGCGGCTTTTGCGAGGCGCAGCCTGTCAGCCGCCGGCTCCGCCCTGCCGGCGCAGGTCGTCGACGGTGGGGTTGGAGACCAGCACGATGTCGGTGGCGCGGCGCCAGTCGGCGCTGTCCTTCGGCAGGCGGTCGCGGGCGCGGATCGCGAATTCCCGGGCCTGGCGCATATCGCCGATGTTGTATTCCATCTCGGCGGTCGCCAGGCGGGCCAGGCCTTCGTCGCCGTGCTTGTCGTAGGCCTCCGCCAGGATGCGCCAGGCCGTGGCGTTGTCGTTTTCCTGGGTCAGGGCCTTCTTCAGCTCGACGATTCCCTCCTCTGTCTTGGTGCGGTTGTCCAACGAGACCAGCGTCTGGCCGAGGTTGACGCGCAGCAGGGGCGCGTCCGGGCGCAGGGCCACGGATTTGCGCTGCGGCGCCTCGGCCTCTTCCTGGCGGCCGAACTCGAACAGGATCTGGCCCTTCAGCTCATAGAGGTAGGCGTTGTTGGGCTGCTCGGCGATCAGGGCGTCGACCCGCTTCAGCGCCTTGTCCGGCTCCTTGAGCTGGTAGTAGGCGATCGCCCGCGCATAGCGGGCCGGGTAGGAGGTGTCCTTCTCGTCGTACTTGGTGAGCGCCACCTGCGGCTCGATGAAGCCCTCCAGCTTGGCCTTCATGATCTCGTGCTCGGCCAGCGCCTCCGGCGGGTCCTTCTTGTAGTAGTGGGGCAGGGCGGTGACCCGGGTCTGGAGGGCTTCGATCCGGTCGGAGAACAGCGGGTGGTCGATGAAGTACTTGTAGCGCCGGGTCTGGGAGAGGACCTCCTGGTAGCGGTATTTGTCGAAGAATTCCGCCAGGCCCCGGCCTGAAAGCCCGGCCTTTTCCATGTAGGTGGCGCCCGCCTGGTCGGCGCGGGCCTCCTGCTCGCGGCCGTAGCCGGCGTAGCCCAGGGCGCCGAAGTAGGGCGCGCTGGAGATCAGGCCGGCCGCGGCGTCGCCTGATCCCGCGATGGCGGCCAGCACGCCCAGGCCCATGGTCAGGATCATCGGCACCATGCCCGCCCGCGCGCCGTCGCCGGAGCGGAAGGCGTGGCCGCCGGCCAGGTGGCCGATCTCGTGGGCCATGACGCCCTGCAGCTGGTTCGGGTTGTCCGCCTGCATGATCAGCGCCGTGGTGACCATCATCACCCCCGGCGCCGCTGCCGCGTTCGGATCCTTGGAGCCGATCAGGACGATCTGGATGCCCTTGGGATCGATGCCGGCGGCCGCGAAGATCGGCGACGACTGGCGGTGCAGGATCTCCTCGATCTCGGTGTCGCGGATCAGGTAGTCGCCGCTGGTGAACTGCGCTGCGGCCAACCCGGGACGCAGGACCAGGCTCAGGGCGATGGCCCCGGCCAGGACGGCACGGAAGATCGAACGGGCTGGAGAGGCCATGCTCAACTCTCGACAACGCCCCCCGTCAAAAATCCTACCGCGTCACCCGCGCCGCCACCAGCCTCTCCGCGGCGCGGCGGGCGGGGCGGCGATCTCCGCCGGGTCGGGCTCGCGCGGAGCCGTGGCGGCGGGCTTGGGCTCGGGCGCCGCGGCGACCGCCTCGGCCACGGGCTCGGCGACGGCCTCCGCCGGCGCGGCCGCCTTGGCCTTGGCGCGGCTCGCCCGCGGCTTCTTGCCGCTTGGCGCGGCTTCCGCCACGACGGGCTCGGCCGCGGGTTCGGGCGTCGGTTCTGGCGCGGGTTCCGGCGCGGCGACAGCCTCCGCCGGCGCCTCGAAGGCCGCCGTCGGCGCATCGTCCTTGCCGCGACCACGGCCGCGGCCGCGGCGCGAGCGGCGGGGCTTGTCGTCCGCGGCGGGCAATTCGACCCAGATATCTTCCTCGCCGCCATCCCGATGGGCGACGGTGGGCGCGGCCGGGGCGGACTCGGCCGCGGCGCGCGGCGCGGGGGCCTCGGCGCGGGTGTCGTTTGCGGCCGGCGGCTTCATGTCCTCGGACGGGTCGTACCAGACGAACGGGTCGTCGCCGTAAGGCACCCAGGGCCGCACCCAGGCGAAGGCGTCGTGCGGGCGGCCATCCTCGCGCATCCGCCGGCCGCCGCGGCGACCGCGCCGGCGGCGACGTCCGCCGCCTTCGTCCTCGTGAGCGGCGCCTTCAGCGTTGGGCGCGGCGGCCTCACGGCCTTCGCCGCCGCCGCCTTCGCGGCGACCGCGCCGGCGCCGCCGACGGCGTCCGCCACGGCCATCGCCGTCCTCGCGGTCGTGGTGCTCGGCGCGGTCGCGCGCCTCGTCGTCATCCACGTCCTCGCGGTCGAGCTCGGCCTGATCGTCTTCGTCTTCCTCGTCCTCCTCGTCGAAGGCTTCGTCGTCGAAGTCGTCGTCGGCCGGCGGTTCGTAGGCCTGGACCGGTTGGGCGGCGATCGCCGCGTGCTCCGGCCGCTGCTCCATCGAGGTGCGCTCGATCAGGCAGTCGGCATGGGCCATTTCGTCGTCCGCCACCACGGTGACGAACAGGCCGAGCGTCTGCTGCAGCCTGGCCAGATGGGCGCGCTTTTCGTTCAGGATGTAGAGCGCCACGGCCCGCGGCGCCTTCAGCGTCGCCTCGCCGCCGCCCTTCAGGGCCTCCAGCTCCAGGGTCCGCAGGGCCGCGAGCGCGCTGGATTCCACCGAGCGCACCCGCCCGGTGCCGCCGCAATGCTCGCAGACGTGGGTCGTGCCCTCCAGCACGCCGGTGCGGCGGCGCTGGCGGCTGATCTCCATCAGGCCGAAGGCGCTGATCTTGCCCATCTGCACCCGGGCGCGGTCGTCCTTCAGGCAGTCCTTCAGCTTCTTTTCGACCGCCCTGTTGTTCTTCGACTCGTCCATGTCGATGAAGTCGATGACGATCAGGCCGGCCAGGTCGCGCAGGCGCAGCTGGCGCGCGGCTTCCTCGGCCGCCTCCATGTTGGTCTTCAGCGCGGTGGCTTCGATGTTGCGCTCGCGCGTGGACTTGCCGGAGTTCACGTCGACGGCGACCAGGGCCTCGGTCTGGTTGATCACCAGATAGCCGCCGGAACGCAGCGGCACGACCGGCGAATAGATCTGCGAAAGGTGGTCCTCGACCCGGTGGCGGACGAACAACGGCGTCGGCTCGGTATAGAGCTGCACCTTCTTCGCCTGGCTGGGCATCAGCATGCGCATGAAGTCGCGCGCTTCCTTGAAGCCGGCCGCGCCTTCGACGAACACGCCGTCGATGTCCTTGTCATAGAGGTCGCGGATCGCCCGCTTCACGAGGTCTTCTTCCTCGTAGATCAGGGCCGGCGCGATCGACTTCAGCGTCGCCTCGCGGATCGTCTCCCACAGCCTGAGCAGGTATTCGTAGTCGCGTTTGATCTCGGCCTTGGTGCGCGCGGCGCCGGCGGTGCGGATGATCAGGCCCATGCCCTGCGGCACGTCCAGACTCTGCACGATGCCCTTCAGGCGCTTGCGGTCGGCGGCGGTGGTGATCTTGCGGCTGATGCCGCCCCCTCTTGCCGTATTTGGCATGAGCACGCCGTAGCGG
>NZ_DASYAF010000167.1:0-18133 GCF_036501465.1 Phenylobacterium sp. | reverse complement strand
CGGGTCATGGTGTTGGCGTCGGCTTCACTCATCAAACAACTGTATGACTGCGCCGGGGCCTGAGGGAAGGGCGCCTTTGCGGAAGGCCACGCGGCGCTATGCTGGGAAAACGGGGGACGGCATGAGCGACAGCGGCGAGAGCAACGTCACCAAGTACGAGACCATCGACGAGCGCCTGCTGAACCGGGTGATCTTCTTCACCGACGCGGTGTTCGCCATCGTGCTGACGCTGATGGTGCTGGACCTGAGGCCGCCGCCCTTCAACAGCCCGCTGGGCAATCGGGCGCAGATGCTGTCCATGGCCGGCCACTTCTTCGCCATGGCCATGAGCTTCTGGGTGATCGGGGTGTTCTGGATCGCCCACCTGGCGACCACGCGGCGCCTGCGCCACTTCGACTGGCTGACCGCGGTGGCGAACCTGATCTTCATGTTCCCGATCTGCCTGTTGCCGTTCGCGACGGCCTGGTGGGGTCAGGACCTCAGCGCACCGTTCCCCTGGGGGATGTACTGCGCGATCATGATGGTCTGTTCGGCGGCCAACCTCGGCCTGGTGGCGGCGGTCACACGCGACAAGGGCCGGCTGATGGGCGGGATCACGCCGCGCGATCGGCTCTATCGCATTGTCCGCGCCGCCAGCCCTGGGGTCGCCTTCGGCGTCAGCCTGGCGCTGCTGGGCGCCCACCAACTGAGCCTGTCGCAGTTCGCCTGGCTGCTGATCCCGGTGCAGATCTTCGTCTACGAGCGGACGTTGAAGCCGAAGGCCTAGCGCCGGTTCTTCTTCTTTCGGGTGTTCTTGATGCCCTTGGGCCGCCCGGGCTGGCCCTGGCGCGGCGGGCCGCGGAATGAGGCTCCGCCGGAGCCGCCTCCGGGCCGCCGGTCGTTGCGCGCCCGCATGCCCAGCCGCGGCCGTGGCGCATTGGGATCGGCCGCCATCGGCTCGCTCAGCATCTCGAACAACAAGCCGCCGGTGAGTGGGGTGGCCTCGGTCAGGCGCACCTCCACCGGCATGCCCAGCGGCCAGCGCGCGCCGCTGCGCTCGCCGACCAGCGAATGGGTGCGGTCGTCGTGGATGAAGTATTCGCCGCCCAGCTTCGAAACGGGCACAAGGCCGTCCGCCCCGGTCTCGTCCAGTCGCACGAACAGGCCGAAGCGGGTGACGCCGGTGATCCGGCCCTTGAAGTCGGCGCCGACCCGGTCGGCCAGATAGGCGGCCACATAGCGGTCGGTGGCGTCGCGCTCGGCCGCCATCGCCCGGCGTTCGGCGAAGGTGATGGCCTCGGCGGTGTCGCTCATCTTGACGATGTCGCGCTCGGAAAGGCCGTCCGACCCGAAGCCCAGGGCGCTGATCAGGCCGCGGTGGACGATCAGGTCGGCGTAGCGGCGGATCGGCGAGGTGAAGTGGGCGTACTTCGCCAGGTTCAGGCCGAAGTGGCCGATATTGTCGGTGGAATAGACCGCCTGCATCTGGGTGCGCAGCACCACCTCGTTGACGATATCGGCGTGCGGCCCGCCGCGCGTCTCGGCCAGCAGCTTGTTGAACCGCTCGGTCCGCGGCGCCTCGCCCTTGTTCCAGGCGATGCCGAGGGTGGACAGGAAGTCCGCCAGGGCCTGCACCTTCTCGGCGCTGGGTGTGTCGTGGATGCGGTAGATCAGCGGGGTCTTCCTGGCCTCCAGGGTCTCGGCGGCCGAGACATTGGCCTGGATCATCATCTCCTCGATCAGCTTGTGGGCTTCGAGGCTGGCGCGTGGGGTGATGGCGGCGATCTCGCCCTCGGCGTTGAAGCTGATCCGCCGCTCGGCGCTTTCGATCTGCAACGGCGAGCGGGCGTCGCGGCCCTTCTTCAGGCAGGCGTAGGCGGCCCACAGCGGCTTGATGATGCGATCCGCGATCGGCCCGGTCTTGTCGTCCGGGAAGCCGTCGGCGCAGGCCTGGGCCTGTTCGTAGGATAGCTTGGCGGCCGAGCGCATCAGGCCGCGCACGAACCGGTGGGAGCGCTTCCTGCCATCGGCGCCGAACACCATGCGCACCGCCAGGCAGGCGCGATTCTCGCCTTCGCGGAGCGAGCAGAGGCCGTTCGACAGCACCTCCGGCAGCATCGGCTCCACGCGGTCGGGGAAATAGACGCTGTTGGCCTTCTCGCGCGCCGTCTCATCGAGGGCCGAGCCCGGGCGGACGTAGGCGGCGACGTCGGCGATGGCCACCCAGACGATCCAGCCGCCGGGGTTCTTCGGGTCCGTGTCGGCTTCGGCGAACACCGCGTCGTCGTGGTCGCGCGCGTCGGCTGGATCGATGGTGATCAGGGGTACGTCGCGCAGGTCCTCGCGGCCCTTCAGGGTCGGCGGTTCCGCCTTTTCCGCCTCGGCCTCCGCGGCCGGGCTGAAGCCCGTCGGGATGCCGTGGGCGTGGATCGCCAGCAGGGAGAAGGCGCGGGGCTGCTCCTCGCGCCCGATCACCTCCAGGATCTTGCCGTTCTGCGGCCCGTAGCGGACTTCGCGGCCGGAGGCCTGGGCCAGGACCAGGTCGCCCTCGCGCAGGGCCTCGGCCTCGTGCTGGGAAATGATCAGGCTGTCCTTGGAGCGGCGGTCGACCGGCTCCACGCGGGTTTCGCGGCGGTTCTTGCGGATGACGCCCAGCAGGCGCTGGCCGCCCGCGCCGAGCGCCTTGATGACCTGGGCCTCATGGCCGCCGGCCTCCAGCGCCACGAAGCGCACCAGCAGGCGATCGCCCAGGCCGGGCGCAGGGGCCGCCTCGCCCTTGCGCGGCGGGGCCAGCACCACCAGCGGCGCGTCCTCGCCCTTGGTCAGGCGGACAAGCAGGTCGCCGTCATGGTCGCGCTCGACCACGTCGACCACGCCCACCTCGGGCAGGGCGCCGGCCTCGGCGAAGCCGCGGCGGCCGCGCTTGCCCAGTGCGCCCTCGGCCTCGAGGGCCTGCAGCATGTGGCGCAGGGCCCGGCGGTCCTCGCCCTTCAGCCCGAAGGCCTTGGCGATCTCCGCCTTGTTGGTCTCGCCGCTCTCGCGGATGTGTTTGATGAGGGTGTCCCGGTCCGGCAGGCCCTTCGGGGTCTTCTGAGGGAAACGGGTGGATTTCGGTTGTCTGTTCTTCGGCATGTGGAGGTGCTTTAGCACCATTCGGCTTTCGTCTTGTGATGGGGATGTGAAGGTCGCTAGCGGGCGGTTCGCAACCGCCGATGGACCCGCGGCGCCGATCGCGGCAAGCTTGCCGCCAACCAGGGCGCTCGACGCCCATATAGGGCTTCCGGGGAGAAAGCGCCATCGCCAAGCGTAAATCGAACGCCGGCCCGCTGGTCGTGACCGTGGCCCTGGTCACCGCCGTGCTGGGCGGTGGCCTGTGGTGGCTGACGGCTGGAGGCGGTCCGGGCGCGGGCGCGGCGCCCGAGGCCGCGGCCACCCCACCGGCGCTGCCGACCGGGCCGCTCCAACTGCTCTCGGCCAATGTGGATGACGTCCAATACCTAGCCGCCGACCAGGTCACGAAGACCGGCGACAAGGTCCAGGCGGTGGTGCTGGACGCCGGCAAGACGGCCACATCGATCAGCCGCCGTTACGCCTTCGAAGCCAAGCGCGAGACCATCGACTGCAAGGCCCGCACGATCGGCGAGGAGGTGGCGGGCTACTACGACGGGTCAGGCAAGCTGGTGACCCACGAGCTGCAGTCTGGCGCGCTCGGCCGGCCGGTCAGCGGCATCGATGCGGAGGCGGCGGTGGTCTGCGGGCCGCCTGGGGCTCCTGCGCGGATCGTGCCGGGTTGGACGGCTGTGCAACGGCAGGTCCAGACCGCTCCGGACGACCTCGTCGCCCGCGCCAAGGCCACCCCCCAGGACGCGGAGCTGTGGGCCTGGGTCTGCGCCAACGGCGTGCGCGGACACTGGAGCCCCTCGTTGCCCAAGGACTGCGACCACGCCGTGGCGCTCAATCCCGCCTCGACCGCGACCCTGCTCGACCGGGCGTTCCTGAAGCTCACCCTGCGCCACATCCCGGCCGCCCAGGCCGACTTCTCCAAGGCCATTGCCCTGGATCCGAAGAACGCCGAAGCCCGGTTCGGCCGCGCGCTGGCCCTGATCATGGGCGGCAAAGCGGCGGCCGGGCGAGCCGACCGCGACCGCGCCCGGGCGCTCGACCCCAAGGTTGTGGCGTGGATCGAGGCGAACTACCGCGACTTCCAGGTCAGCGAACCCTACCGGTCACACTAGGGGCCGGTCAGGAACTCGGTCATGGCGGGGATCGCCGTGCGGTCCTGGATCATGAACAGGTGTCCGCCGTCGAAGAACCGGAGCACGGCGCCCGGAATACGCCCGGCCATCTTTTCCTGGGTCGCGGGAAGCGCGATTCCGTCGTAGCGGCCGGCGGCGATCATCGTCGGGCAGGCGATCTGCGGCAGTCTTTCCCAGGTGTCGTGCGCCGCGCGGGCGGCCAGCTGGCGATGCGCGCCCATGGCGTGGCCGGGTTCGTCCCCATAGGGGTCGGCGGCGGCCATGGCCACGAACATCGCATACTGGTCCGGATGGGCGGCGGCCCAGGCGTCGTCGCGGCGCGTGTCGCTGATCGGGATCATGTGCTTGGCGCGCGCCTCGCCCTTCAGGTGCTCGATCTCATGGAACGGGAAGGATGCCCCGCCGGCCCCGCCCGGCGAGGTGCAGGCCAGCACCAGCCGCGTCACGCGCCGCGGATGCCGGAGCGCCAGCTCCTGGGCCACCATGCCGCCAAACGAGACGCCGACCACCAGCGCCTCGTCCCAGCCCTGGTCGGCCATCAGGGCTGCCGCATCGTCAGCGTAGTCGGCCATTTCGTAGGCGACGTCGGGCTTTTCCGTCTGGCCCAGGCCGCGCTGGTCATAGCCCAGTAGGTCGAAGCTTTTGCTAAGCGGCCCGTCGAAGACGTTGGGCTTTACCCTGAGGTCGCCACCGGTGCCGGAGATGAACAGCAGCGGCGGGCCATTGCCGGCGCGTTCGAAGTAGATCCGAATTGCGTTGGCGGTGGTGACGGGCATTTCAGACCCCGATTGTCCCGGCGAAAGCCGGGACCCAAGCTGAGGCGCAGGATATTCCCGGCCTTGGGGATGGCCGCAAGCCTCGCGTGGGTCCCGGCTTTCGCCGGGACACTCGGAAAAGGGCTAGGCCTTGGCTTTCTTGGCGGCCGGCTTCTTCTTCGCCGGGGCTTTCTTCTTGACCGCCGTCTTCGGCTCCGCCGCAGATTTGGCTTTCGCCGCGCGCGCCGGCTTCTTCTTGCCGCCGCCCTTGGCCGCGCGTTCGGCCAGCAGCAGCACCGCCTGCTCCAGGGTCACCGCCTGCGGGTCGGTGCCGCGCGGCACATTGGCGTTGGTCGCGCCGTGCTTGACGTAGGGGCCATAGCGGCCGGACAGCACCTTCACCGGCGCGCCGTCGCCCGGGTGGGCGCCCAGCTCTTTCAGCGCCTCGGCCGCGCCGCGGCCGCCACGGGCGCCGGAACGCTTCTCGGCCAGCAGGGTCACGGCGCGGTTGACGCCCACCTCGAACACCTCGTCGGCGCTCGGCAGGTTGGCGTAGGTGCCGGCGTGCAGCACGAAGGGGCCGAAGCGGCCGATGCCGGCCAGGATCGGCTGACCGTCCTCCGGGTGTTTGCCTACCTCGCGCGGCAGGCGCAGCAGGCGCAGGCCCTTCTCAAGGTCCATGTCCGGCGCCGACCAGCCCTTGGGCAGGGACGAACGCTTGGGCTTTTCGCCTTCGCCCAGCTGGACATAGGCGCCGAAGCGGCCGTTCTTCAGGAAGACGGTGAGGCCTGTCTCCGGGTCGACGCCAAGCTCGCGGTCTCCGCTGGGCGCATCGGCGTTTTCGCTCTCGGCGATCGGGCGGGTGAAGCGGCACTCGGGATAGTTTGAGCAGCCAACGAAGGGACCGAACTTGCTGGTCTTCAGGCCCAGGCGGCCGGCGCCGCAATTGGGGCAGGCGCGGGGATCCGATCCATCCGCCTTGGGCGGATAGAGGAAGGGCGCCAGCGCCCCGTCCAGGGCGTCCAGCACCTCGCGGGTGGAAACCTTCAGCACTTCCTCGGTCTTCGGCTGGAAGTCGCTCCAGAACTCGCGCAGCAGCGCCTTCCAGTCGAGCTTGCCGTCGGAGACCTCGTCGAGCTTCTCTTCGAGGCCGGCGGTGAAGTCGTATTCCACCCAGCGGCGGAAGAACTCCTCGAGGAAGATGGTCACCAGCCGGCCCTTGTCCTCGGGCACGAACCGGTTCTTCTCCATCCGCACATAGGCGCGGTCGCGCAGCACGGTCAGGATCGAGGCGTAGGTCGAGGGCCGGCCGATCCCCAGCTCCTCCATCTTCTTGACCAGGCTAGCCTCGGAATAGCGCGGCGGCGGTTCGGTGAAGTGCTGGTCGGCGCGGCTGGCGTGCACCCGGGCGGCGGCGCCCTGGACCACCGGCGGCAGTTTGGCGACCTCTTCCTCGTCGGCGTCGTCGCGGCCTTCCTCATAGACCTTCAGGTAGCCGTCGAAGAGGGTGACGTCGCCGCTGGCCCGCAGCGCCGTCTTCCCGTCGCTGGACTCCAGGTCGATGGTCGTGCGCTCGATCTGGGCGCTTTCCATCTGCGAGGCGATCATCCGCTTCCAGATCAGCTCGTAGAGCCGCCCGAGGTCCGGCTCTAGGCGCAGGCGGCCCGGGTTGCGGCCCAGGCTGGTCGGGCGGATCGCCTCGTGGGCTTCCTGGGCGTTCTTGGCCTTGGTGGAATAGAAGCGAGGCTTGTCCGGCACATAATCGCGGCCATAGAGCCCGCCGATGGTGGCCCGCGCGTCGTCCAGCGCCTCGGGCGCTACCTGCACGCCGTCGGTCCGCATATAGGTGATCAGGCCGACCGTCTCGCCGCCGATCTCCACGCCTTCGTAGAGCTTCTGGGCCGCCTGCATGGTGCGTTGCGCATTGAAGCCGAGCTTGCGGGCGGCTTCCTGCTGCAGGGTGGAGGTGGTGAAGGGCGGCGGCGGCGAGCGCTTGGCCGGGCGCTTCTCGACCGCGGCGATGGTCAGGTTGGCGGCCTTCACCGCGTCGCGCGCGGCGAAGGCGGAAGCCTCGTTGCCGAGGTCGAACTTGGTGAGGCGCTTGCCCTCGTGCTTGGTCAGGCGCGCCAGGAACGGATCGCCGCCGGCCGAGACGTCGGCCTCCACCGTCCAGTATTCCTGGGTCCGGAAGCGCTCGATCTCGATCTCGCGGTCGACGACCAGGCGAAGCGCCACCGACTGCACCCGGCCCGCCGAGCGTGAGCCCGGCAGCTTGCGCCACAGCACCGGCGACAGGGTGAAGCCCACCAGATAGTCGAGCGCGCGCCGCGCCAGATAGGCGTCGACCAGTTCCATGTCGATGTCGCGCGGGGCCTTCATGGCCTCGGTGACCGCGGTCCTGGTGATGGCGTTGAAGGTGACACGCTGGACGGTGACGCCGGCCAGCACCTTCTTCTTCTTCAGCACCTCCAGCACGTGCCAGGAGATCGCTTCGCCCTCACGGTCGGGGTCGGTGGCGAGGATCAGCTTGTCGCAGCCCTTGGCGGCGGCGGCGATGTCGGAAAGGCGCTTGGCGGACTTGGCGTCCACCTCCCAGCTCATGTCGAAGTCGTCGTCCGGCCGGACCGAGCCATCCTTGGCCGGCAGATCGCGCACGTGACCGTAACTGGCCAGCACCTTGTAGCCGGAGCCCAGGTACTTGTTGATCGGCTTTGCCTTGCCGGGGCTTTCGACGACGACGACGTTCATTTGAGGTGGAGCGATGGGTCCTTGAGGCCATCGATCCAGCTTGGCCGGACCGAAGAGGACGCGGAAAGTGGGGTGGTCCCCCGTCGGCTGTCAACGCCCCTGAAGGACCGCGTTCGCCGAGCCCCCCTTAAGGGGGCTCATTTTTCGAGCGGTCAGTATCTTTTGACGGCGCGCGAATGACTGGCATGAAAAGGCCGGCGCCCTGTGAGGACGCCGGCCCTTCGTCTTCAGATAGCGACTGGAGCTAGTGGCTGCCGCCGCCGGCGCCGCCCTGACGGGCCGCGCGCATCTTGGCCATGGCGTCCTTGCAGCCCTGGCTCACCTTGTCGGCGTTGTCGCGCATCAGGCACATCATGGCCTCGCGGCCCTGCTTGTCCGCGCACAACGACTTCTGGTCGGCCGCGCAGGCCTGCATCATCGCTTGACGGGCGGCCTGCATTTCCGGCGAGGCGCCGCCGCCACCGCCGCCACCGCCCGGCGCCTGGGCGAAGGCCGAACCGGCGACAGCCAGCGCGGCGAGGGTGATCGCAATCGTGAGCTTCATGATCGATAGGTCTCCGACTTGAATTGAGTCTCTGAGGATAAGCCCGCTCCCTGCCAGGAATATTTCCGGATCGTGCGTTCAGATTGCGGCGTTAGCTGGTCGAGACCATGCCGCCCGGCAACAGTTCGCAGCGGCCGGCCAGCGCCAGTTCGGTGAGGGCGGCGAAGACCAGCGGCGCCGGCGCGCCGGTCGCGCGCACCAGCTCGTCTCGGGAAACCGGCGTCGGCGAGAGCAGGGCGGCCACCGCCTCGCGCAGGGCGTCGTCAGGATCGCTACCCGGATGCGCCCCATACTCGCGGTCGGGCTCGCGCAGGTTCCGCAGGCCCTCCAGCGCGCGCAGCACGTCGTCGGCGCCTTCGCAGATCGCCGCGCCCTGGCGGATCAGGTCGTTGGTCCCCTTGGCGCGCGGATCGAGCGGCGAGCCCGGCACGGCCAGCACCTCGCGCCCCTGTTCCGCCGCCAGCCGCGCGGTGATCAGCGAGCCGGAACGGAACTCCGCCTCGACCACCACCACGGCGCGCGAGAGGCCGGCGATGATCCGGTTGCGGCGCGGGAAATCGCGGGCCACCGCCGCGCGGCCGGGTTCGTTCTCGGAAACCACGCAGCCGGCCTCGACGATCCGGGCGTAGAGCGCGGCGTGCTCCGGCGGGTAGATATCGTCAACGCCGCCGGCCAGCACCGCCACCGCGCCGGTAGGCAGGGACCCTTCGTGCGCGGCGGCGTCGATGCCGCGCGCCATGCCGGAGACGACCACATGGCCCGCCCGGCCCAGGTCCGCCGCCAGGCCGCGCGCGAACCGCTGTCCGGCCGCTGAGGCCACCCGCGCGCCGACGACGGCGACGCCGGGCCGGGCCAGCATCTCCAGGCGGCCGCGCGCCCAGATCACCGGCGGCGGCGGATCCAGCGCCGCCAGGGTCTGCGGAAAGGCGGGCTCGCACGCCGCGATCAGCCGCGCGCCCAGCGCCGCGCCGTCCGCCAGCTCCTTCTCCACCACCGCCCCGTCCGCCAGCCGGATCGCGCGTCCGCCGCGCCGGGCGAGGTCGGGCAGGGCCTCCAGCGCCCGGGTCGCGCTTCCGAAGCGGCGGACAAGCTGGTCGAAGGTGACCGGGCCGACGTTCTCTGTGCGCGCCAGCCGCAGCCAGTCGCGCCGCTCGGCGTCCGAAAGGCTTTCCGTCACGCTTCTTTGCTCTCTTCGGGAGCGGCCTTCTTGCCGCCCATCCGCGGCTCCTCGCCCCTCATCAGGCGGCGGATGTTCGCGGCGTGGCGCATGTAGACCAGGATGGCCATGTTCATCGCGAGGATCGCCACCGACGGGCGGTGCAGCAGGACGGCCGCGATCGGCGCGACGACCACCGCCGTCAGCGCCGCCAGCGAGGAGATCCGGAACAGGGCGGCCATCAGAAGCCAGGTCGCGCCGGCGATCAGCCCCACGGGCCAGGCGGCCGCGAGCAGGGTGCCGAAGAAGGTCGCGACGCCCTTGCCGCCCTTAAAGCCCAGCCAGACCGGCAGGATATGGCCCGCGAAGGCCGAGAAGCCCGCCACGCAGGTCAGCGCCGCCTGCGCCGCGTCGCTGGCGCCTCGCGTGTACAGCCAGGCGATGAGCACCGCGATCGCGCCCTTGCCGCCGTCGCCCAGCAGGGTGAGCGCCGCCAGGTCGCGCCGCCCGCTGCGCAGCACATTGGTCGCCCCGATATTGCCCGAGCCGATGGCCCGCGGATCGCCGGCGCCGGCGGCGCGCATGACGATCACCCCGAACGGGATCGAACCCAGCAGATAGCCGCCCACGACGGCGACCGCGATCACGGCGTAGCTCAAGCCCTCGATCATCCGCCCTCCCGTTTGCCAGGAATCGTAGCGCCTAGACTTCCTTGGCGATAGCGGCCTTCAGCGCGGCGATCGCCGCCTCATCCCGACGGTAGAAGGTCCATTGCTTGATCCGTTTGGGGGTCACCAGGCCCGCGCCCACCAGCACCCGCATATGCTCCGAAAGCGTCGGCTGGCTCACCCCCAGCTTCTCGGCGATCAGCACGGCGCAGACGCCGTCGTCCACCAGGTCGCCGTCCACCTGCTCGCGGAAATGGGCGCGCGGGGCCTTCAGCCATTCCAGGATCAGCAGGCGCCGGTCGTTCCCCAGCGCCTTCAGGGCGTCGACGATAGGCATATTGCCAAATGGCTAAGTCCCAATACGATACTCCCAGACCTAAAGGGAGCCGCGACGATGGACAAGGTAGCAGACCGGCCGGCCGGCCAATACGACATCGAGACCGAGGTGATGTTCGCGCAAGGGACCCACATCGACGTGGCCGCGACCGCCGCCGCCGTCCAGCCCTGGTGGAACCGCACGCTTACCGAGGTCAACGACGCGGTCGTGCGCCTGGGCGTGCTGGAGGGCGACTTCCACTGGCACAGGCACGACGAGGAGGACGAGTTCTTCTACGTCGTCGAAGGCCGGCTCGACATCGAACTGGAAGACCGCACCGTCGTCCTGGAGCCGGGGCAGGGAGTCACCGTCCCGCGCGGCGTCATGCACTTCCCTCACGCCCGCGGCCGGACCGTGGTGCTGATGGTCGAGAAGGCCGGCGTGGTTCCCACCGGCGATTGACCGGCCGCGGTCCGCCGCGCCAAATCGCGCCCGCGAAGCTCGGGGGCGGCGGATGGATGCGATCCTCTTCACCAATGCGGCGGTGTTCGACGGCGTCGGCGACGCGCTTGCGCCCGGCCGGAGCGTGCTGGTCGCCGACGGCCTGATCCAGGAGGTCTCCGACAAGACCCTCAAGGCCCCGGACGGGGCCGAGGTCGTCGACCTGGGCGGCCGCACCCTGATGCCGGGCCTGATCGACGCCCACGTGCACATCTGGGCCACCGACCTCGACATCGTGAAGCTGATCACCCGGCGCACCGAATACCTGGCCGCCTTCGCCTATCGCTCCCTGGCCGCCATGCTGGACCGCGGCTTCACCACCGTGCGCGACGCCGGCGGCACGGACGTGGGCTATGTCCAGGCGCTGCAGGACGGCCTGGCCAAGGGCCCGCGCCTGCTGCACGCCGGGCGGGTGCTCACCCAGACCGGCGGCCACGGCGACTTCCGCCGCCCCGGCGAGTTCTCCTGCGCCTGCGAGCTGCGCGAGGGCGGCGCCACCCGCTTCGCCCATGTGGTCGACTCTCCCGACGAGGTGCGCAAGGCGGTGCGCGAGGAACTGCGCCACGGCGCCCACCAGATCAAGATCATGGGCTCCGGCGGCGTCGCCAGCCCCTCCGACCCGGTGGATCGGCTGCAGTTCAGCGACGGCGAGATCCTGGCGGCCGTCGAGGAGGCCGAGCGCCACGGCGCCTATGTGATGGCCCACTGCCATCCGGCCGAGGCGGTGCGCCGCTGCGCCGAGCTCGGCGTGCGCTCCATCGAGCACGCCACCCTGATCGACCAGACCGCCGCCGACGCCGTGGCCGCCAAGGGCGCCTTCGTGGTCCCGACCCTTGCCACCATCTGGGCGCTGCTGGAGGACGGGGCCAAGCTCGGCCTGCCGCCGGTCAGCCAGGAAAAGCTGCGCCAGGTGTCCGGCGGGGTGCTGCAGGGCCTGCAGGTGATGCGCCGCTCGAACCTCAAGGTCGGCTTCGGGACCGATCTGCTGGGCTCGCAGCAGGACCGCCAGGGGACCGAGTTCGCCCTGCGCGCCCAGGTCTTCGAGCCTGTGGAGATCCTGCGCCAGGCCACCAGTATCAACGCCGAACTGCTGCAGATGCCGGACCGCATCGGCCGGGTCGCGCCCGGTTTCGTCGCCGACCTGATCGTCGTGGACGGCGATCCCCTGGCCGACGTGTCCATCCTGGGGCAGGGCGGAGCGAACCTGCCGGTGATCCTGCAGGGCGGTCGCTTCCACAAGCGGACTCTCTAGGTTCGGTGCGAGAATGACGATGGCGAGGTCGAACAGGGCGCCCGATCATCGGATTGGAATGGGATTGTTGTTGGGGCCGGCAGCCGCGAGTTTGGCGATCGCGATGATGCTGGCCGCCACCCGCCTTATACCTCTGAAATTCATTTTGGCGGGTGGCCTGCTGTTCGGGGTCTTCCTTGGCTATATTCCAATCTGCCTGATCGCGTTTCCCACTTACCTTGTGCGAACCCGATATGTCCGGCCGGGCGCGGCGGAGCTGATCTTGAGCTGGACCGCCGCCAGTACATTGATGGCCGTGGTTTTCTGCGTGCTACGTCTCGGGACAGCGGCGATTCCGGCCAGTAGCTTGCCCATAATCTATGCGCTTCAGATCCTGTTTGGTTTGGTGTGCGGTTCTGTCAGTGGCGCAGTGTTCTGGTGGTTCGTGCGACCGCCGCGTGCCATCTAGCCGCTGTAGACCGTGCGCCCGTCGACCAGGGTGCGCAGCACCTTGCCCTGCAGGCGCCGGCCGTCGAACGGCGAGTTCTTCGACTTCGAGACCAGCTTGTCGGCGTCGATCAGCAGCGGCGCGGCAAGGTCGGCCAGCACCAGGTCGGCCGGCGCGCCCTTGGCCAGGCGGCCCTGTGGCAGGCCCAGCAGATCGGCGGGCGCGGACGTCACCGTGCGGATCAGGTCGATCAGCGGGATGCGGCCTTCGTGGTGGAAGGTGAGCAGGGCCGGCAGCAGGGTCTGCAGGCCCACGGCGCCGGGCGCCGCTTCGTCATAGGGCAGGCGCTTGTCTTCGGCCGGGGCCGGGGCGTGGGCGCTGACCACGATCTCGATCAGGCCGCTCGCCACCGCCTCGATCACCGCCTGGCGGTCGTCTTCCGACCGCAGCGGCGGGTCCAGTTTGCAGAAGGTGCGGTAGTCGCCGATGTCGATCTCGTTGAACGACAGGTGGTTGATCGAGGTGGTGGCGGTCACCGGCAGGCCCTTGGCGCGGGCGCGGCGGAAGCTCTCGATCGCCTCGGCGGTGGTCAGCTGGTCGACCAGCAGGCGCGCGCCGGTCAGCTCAGCCAGCGCCAGGTCGCGCTCCAGCATGATCTTCTCGGCGACCGCCGGCACGCTGGGCAGGCCCATGCGCGAGGCGAACTCGCCTTCGCTGGCCGCCGCCCCGGTCGAGAGCCAAGGGTCGGCCGGGCGGTGCGCCACCAGCACCCCGAACGCCTTGGCGTAGGAAAGCACCCGGCGCAGCACCTTGGAATCGACGATCGGCCGGTCGGCGTCGCTCACATAGAGGCAGCCGGCCTCGGCCATCAGCCCGATCTCGGCCATCCGCTCGCCGTGCGCGCCCTTGGTGGCGGCGCCGGCCGGATAGACCTTCACCAGCTCGATGTCGCGGGCGCGCCGCAGGATGAAGTCCACCACCGAGGGCTCGTCGATCACCGGGTTGGTGTCCGGCTGGACGACCATGGAGGTGACCCCGCCCGCCGCCGCCGCCAGGGCCGCCGACTTCAGGGTCTCCTTGGTCTCGGCGCCCGGCTCGCCGGTCTTGACCCGGATATCCACCAGGCCGGGCAGCAGGGCGCAGCCGCGCCCGTCGATCACCTCGACGTCCCTGGCCAGCGATCCCAGGCCCTTGTCGCCCTTCACCACGTCGGCGATCACGCCCTCGGCGACGATCAACCCGCCGGGGCCGTCGTAGCCGCTGGCCGGGTCCACCAGCCGCACATTGGCGAAGGCGATCGCGCCGCGCGACGCCGCCGTCATCGGTCGTTCTCCAGTCGCGCCGCCAGCGAGGTCAGCACCGCCATGCGCGCGGCGACGCCCATCTCCACCTGGTCCTGGATCAGGCTGACCGACAGGTCGTCGGCGACGTCGCTGTCGATCTCCACGCCGCGGTTCATCGGCCCGGGGTGCATCACCCGCACATGGTCCGCCGCATGCGCCAGCTTCTCGCGGTCCAGCCCGAAGAAACGGAAGTATTCGCGCTGCGACGGGGCCATCACCCCGTCCATCCGCTCCAGCTGCAGGCGCAGCATCATCACCACGTCGCAGCCGGCGATCCCTTCGCGCATGTCGTGGAAGATCGCGACGTTCCAGCGCTCGGCGGCCGGCGGGATCAGGGTCGGCGGGCCCACCAGCCGCACCTCGGCCCCCAGCATCTGCAGGAGCGCCACGTTGGAGCGCGCCACGCGGGAATGCGCCACGTCCCCGCAGATCGCCACCTTCAGCCCCGCGATCCGCCCGAAGGCCCGGCGCATGGACAGAGCGTCCAGCAGCGCCTGGGTCGGGTGCTCGTGCTGGCCGTCGCCGGCGTTGACCACCGAGCAACTCACCTTCTGCGACAGCAGCGAGGCCGCGCCGGACGAGGAATGGCGCACCACCAGCAGGTCCGGCTGCATGGCGTTCAGGGTCACCGCCGTGTCGATCAGGGTCTCGCCCTTGCTGATCGAGCTTGAGCGCGGGCTCATGTTGACCACGTCGGCGCCCAGGCGTTTGCCGGCCAGCTCGAAACTCGACTGCGTCCGGGTCGAGTTCTCGAAGAACAGGTTCATCAGCGTCCGGCCCTTCAGGAGGTCGAGCTTCTTGGACGTCTGGCGGTTCAGGCTGACGAAACCGTCGGCGAGGTCGAGCAGATTGGCGACCTCGACCTCGTTCAGGTCGGTGCTGGACAGGAAATGCCGCTTCGGAAACGAGAAGGTCCGTTGCAGGACCTCGTTCAGACCGGGGGGCGCGGCGCTCATTAAAGCGCCCTCTTAGGCGGCTTTCCCCGGCGAGGGAAGGGCGCTGTCTGCGGTCTTGAGATCGGCGTCGCCCGGCGCCTAGGTTGCCGGCCTCTCAATCGGGATTCGCACCCACCGGGGACCGTCATGGCCGTCAGCCTCTACACCTTCGTCGACCTCTTCTCGCGCCAGCTCGGGACCCTGGAGCACCTGCTGAACAAGGGCGCGGAATTCGCCAAGGCCCAGGGGCAGCCTGAGGAGTCCTTCCTCGACTGGCGGCTGATCGAGGACATGATGCCGTTCCGCTTCCAGGCCATGGTGGTTTGCAACTTTTCGCGGCAGTGGACCGCCCGGGCCGCGGGCCTCGATGTGCCCGCCGCCATCGAGGCCGACATCGATCTGGCCGGCTTTCGGGGGGCCATCGCCGACGCCAAGGCCTATCTGGCGGCGCTGACGCCCGAGCAGTTCGCCGGCCGCGACGACGTCCCGCTGACCGTGGAGATCGGCAACGGCATGTCGCCGGCCCTGCCGGCCAGCCAGTGGCTGACGGTGTTCGCCACCACCAACCTCTACTTCCACCTGTCGACCGCCTACGGGATCCTGCGGTCCAAGGGCGTGCAGATCGGCAAGATCGACCTGTTCGCCAGCGGGCTCTAGGCGCTCCGCAGCCGGTCCAGCGCGCCCTGCAGGATCCAGCCGGCGGCCATCTTGTCGACCAGGTCGGCGCGCCGGGCGCGGGACACGTCGGCCTCCGCGATCAGCACCCGGTTGACGGCCATCGAGCTCATCCGCTCGTCCCAGAAGGCGATCGGCAACTCGGGCTTCAGGCGCAGCAGGTTGCGGGCGAAGGCGCGGCTGGACTGGCAGCGCGGCCCCTCGGTCCCGTCCATGTTCACCGGCAGGCCGATCACCACCCCGCCGGCGACGCGGCTTTCCATCAGCTTGAAGAGCGCGTTCGCGTCGTCCGTGAACTTCGTCTTGCGGATCAGCTCCAGCGGCGAGGCCACCGTGCGCGTGGCGTCGCTCACCGCCACCCCGATCGTCTTCTCGCCCAGGTCCAGGCCCGCCAGCGGCGCGTGAGGGGCGAGCAGGGCAGGGAGTTCCAGAAGGTCGACGACGGCCATCGGGCCCTTTTACGTGTCATCCTGGTTTTCGCGCCAGCGAAAGACCGGAATCCATGGACGCCCATGGTCCAGGCAGATTCTGACACGCCGACGCGCATGGGTCCCGGACAGGCCGCTCACGCGCCCTTCCGGATGAAGCGCCAGGGCGTGTCACTTGCATTTCACCCCCTCGCACGGCTAACCCACGCCCCTGGACTTCAGGAGGGCCAATGGCCATCGACGCCGATACCGTGCGCAAGGTCGCCCGGCTCGCCAGGATCGCGACGCCGGAGGACCGGCTGGAGCAGCTCGCCAAGGAGCTGAACGGCATCATGAGCTGGATCGAGCAGCTCGGAGAGGTCGACACCGATGGCGTCGAGCCGATGACCTCTGCCGTGGCTGTGGCGCTCCCCATGCGCGACGATGTGGTCACTGACGGCGGCGACGCCGAACGGGTGCTCGGCAACGCTCCGAAGCGGGCCGGCAACTTCTACGTCGTGCCCAAGGTGCTCGAATAGCATGTCCGACCTCACCTCCCTGACCCTGAAGGCAGCCCTCGACGGCCTCAACGACAGGTCCTTTTCCTCGGCCGAGATCACCCAGGCCCATGTGGAGGCGGTGGAAGCCGCGCGCGCGCTGAACGCCTATGTGCTGGAAACACCGGACAAGGCGCTGGAAATGGCCAAGGCCTCGGATCAGCGCCGCGCGTCGGGCAATGCCGGGCCGCTGGAAGGCGCGCCGCTCGGGATCAAGGACCTGTTCTGCACCGAGGGCGTGCGATCGACCGCCGCTTCGAAGATCCTCGAAAACTTCGTCCCGGCCTATGAGAGCACCGTCACCGCCAACCTCTGGCGCGATGGGGCGGTGATGCTGGGCAAGCTCAACATGGACCAGTTCGCCATGGGCTCGTCCAATGAGACCTCGTGCTTCGGCTCGGTGGTGAACCCCTGGCGCGCGGCCGGCGGCAACGGCCCGCTCACGCCGGGCGGCTCATCCGGCGGTTCGGCTGCGGCGGTGGCGGCTGGGCTCTGTCTGGGCGCGACGGCCACCGACACCGGCGGTTCGATCCGCCAGCCGGCCGCCTTCACCGGCACGGTCGGTGTCAAGCCGACGTACGGCCGCTGCTCGCGCTGGGGTGTGGTGGCCTTCGCCTCCTCGCTGGACCAGGCCGGGCCGATGGCGCGCACGGTCGAGGACGCGGCGATCCTGCTTACCTCCATGGCCGGCCACGACCCGAAGGATTCCACTAGCCTTCCCGTAGAAACCCCTGATTTCGCAAGCTTTGTCGGCAAGTCGGTGAAGGGCCTTCGGATCGGTGTGCCCAAGGAATACCGCGTCGACAACATGCCGGCTGAGATCGACGCGCTATGGGAACAGGGCATCGCCTGGCTGAAGGAGGCCGGTTGCGAGATCGTCGAGGTCAGCCTGCCGCACACCAAATATGCGCTGCCGGCTTACTACATCGTGGCGCCCGCCGAGGCGTCCTCGAACCTCGCCCGCTACGACGGCATGCGCTACGGCCTGCGCGTCGACGGCGGCAACCTCATCGACACCTACGAGCAGTCTCGCGCCCAGGGTTTCGGCGAGGAAGTGAAGCGTCGCCTGATGATCGGCACCTATGTGCTCTCGGCCGGCTACTACGACGCCTACTATCTGAAGGCGCTCAAGGTCCGCCGCCGCATCGCCGATGACTTCGATCAGGCCTGGCAGAAGGTCGATGCGCTTTTGACGCCGACCGCGCCCAGCGCAGCCTTCCAGCTCGGCGACAAGGCCGACGATCCGGTGGCCATGTACCTCAACGACATCTTCACGGTGACGGTGAACTTGGCCGGGTTGCCGGGGATGAGCGTGCCGGCGGGCCTCGACGCCTCCGGCCTGCCGCTCGGCCTGCAGCTGATCGGCCGCGCCCTGGACGAGGGGACCCTGTTCTCGCTGGGCGGCGCCCTGGAGAAGGCCGCCGACTTCCGCGCCAAGCCCCAGAAATGGTGGGGGTGACGTGGCGGGCCTGATACGAAAAACCCCGCCTCCTGCGAGGCGGGGTCTCGTTAAACCCTAGAGGGTTCGGACCGGCTTACTTGCCGGAGGCCTTGTCGAGGTCGGCCTGGATCTGCTTCAGCTTGGCGTCGTCGATGGCGCCTTGGCTCATCGGG
>NZ_DASYAF010000166.1:0-6274 GCF_036501465.1 Phenylobacterium sp. | reverse complement strand
CTTCGCCATCCGCGAGGGCGGCCGCACCGTGGGAAGCGGCGTGGTGGCCAGGATCATCAAATAAGGCGCTGAGCCCAGCCCTCCCCTGAAGAGGAGGAATGAGCTTCCGAGAGGCCGCCGGGATCACCCCGGCGGCCTTTTGCTTTTTCAGAATTTTCCGGCCTCCTCCCCCTGTGGGAGGAGGTGGCCCGCAGAGCGGGTCGGAGGTGGGGTCTCTCAAAACTCTCGGCGCTATTCGGACCGGCCGATCGCGCGGATACGCAGCGCGACCCCACCTCCGTCTGCCTACGGCCGACACCTCCTCCCACAAGGGGAGGAGGAACGCGTGAATGCGCCGTCTCGGTCGAATATCGATTTGGCCCCGGTCTCTGCGAGGTGACCTAGATCGACAGCTTCGGATCGCCCTCCAGCACCCGCTGCTCGAGCCGTGGCGCCTCGCCGGCTTTCCAGAGCGGGGCGCGGTGGACGACGCGGTAGCGCAGGGGCCCGCCGTCCGGCGTCGCGGCGCGCTCCAGCGGCCTGGGGATGCAGACGAACTCGGTCTCGAAGGCCCCCGTCGAGGCGCGCACCACCGCATAGCCGTGGCCGCCCATGTCCACGAAGGAAAGGTGCGGCGACAGGTCCGGATTCGACAGCGCGCGGGCCTTCACGACATCGCCGCTCTGCAGATACTCCAGCGTCGAGCGCACTCCATGGCGAAGGGTCATGTTCATGGTGGCGTCGCTGCCGTCGCCGCCCGGCCGCTCGTGGACATAGAGGGACCGGGTCGGCAGGTCCTTGGGCAGGTTATGTTCGAAGGCCTCCGGTATGCCGGGCGCCGAGATCGAACCGGTGATGAAGGCGATCCCCACCGGCTCGAAGGCCTTGGGCGGCAGGGCCTTGGCCGACAGCCCCGCCCAGAAGCTGTGCCGGTCGCCGGCGACCGTCGCGAAGCCGGTGACCCCGTGGTCGCGGACGAAGTCGTAGACTTCGGCCCGTTCCCTGAGGCAGCCGGACCAGTCGCCCCCGCCGCCGTCGGCGTAGCCCGCGCCCGGCCACTTCGGCATGCCGGCCGGCAGGTTCTGGAAGTCGGCGCGCAGCTCCAGGGTGCCGTTGGTGGCGCCCCAGACCTTCCAGGTGGCCTTCGACGCCTTCAGGGTCTCGAAGAACCAGGCCTTCTGCTTCGCGCCCAGCATGGTCACCGGCGGCCCGTCCTTGCGGAAGTTGGCGACGTCCTTGCCGCCGAGCGGGATCGTGGCGGGCGGCTTGCCGCCGTCGTAGGCGCGCCCGGCGTCCAGCACCTCGGTGGCTTCGCAGGCGGAGAAGGCCGGGAAGTCCCTGAAGCCGAACGGGTTGGCTTCCGGCGTGTCGAACGGGTCCTCGGTGCGGTAGCTGTGCTGGTCGGTAAGGATCACCTCGACGTTCTTGCCGAACCGCAGGGCGCGGTAGCCGGTCAGGCTCTCCACCGCGGCCTTGTTGTTCGGCTCCAGCCCGAACCCTTCGGCGTCGAAGGCGGTGACCGGGACGTCGGCCACCTTCGGCCCTTCGAACTGCTGCAGGGTCCCGGCCTGTTTCACCCGCGCCGGCTGGTATTCGAACCAGGCCTGGTTGGCGGCGACCTTGCGGGTCTGGGCCCAGACCACCTCCTTGCCGAACTTCTCGATCCCCTGGTAGCCGCGCCAGGAGAACTCGTGGTTGTCCCACATGTTGACGAAGGCGAAGCGGGCGCGGGCGTCCTGGATGTCGGGGTCGCGCAGATAGGCCTTGTAGACGGCGCGGTAGTCGTCCAGCGAGGTCGGCAGGTGCAGGTCCTGGAACTTCTTGCCGTCCTTGTAGCGGACGGTGTCGCGGATGCGCCGGTCATACATGCCCTGTGGCCGGTCTTCCGGATACCAGACGATCTCGTAGATGAAGTCGCCCAGGTGGATGACGAAATCGAGCCGCTGGTCGGCGCGCGCGCGCTCGTCCTCCCAGATCATCCGGCGCCAGGCGTTCTGCGCCCCCTGGTTGACGTTCTGGCAGGAGACGAAGGCGAAGCGCACCTCGCGCGGATCGTCCAGGGCCGGCGCGGTCATGGTCCGGCCGATCCGGCTGCCTGCGCCATCGGCGCCCACGAACCGGTAGAAGTATTCGCGCGACGGCTTCAGCCCGCCGGCCATGACGCGCACGGTCCAGTCGCTGCCGGCGGTTCCCGCGGCGGGCGCCGTGGCGATGACCCGCTGGAAGCCCTCGTCCTCGGACACCTCGACCTTCAGGCGCGGCGCCGCGCCGTCGGCGCCGGGCGGCCGCCGGGTCCACAGGATCACGCTGTCCGGCTGCGGATCGCCGGAGGCCACGCCCTCGGGGAACAGGTCGCGGCGTTCGGTGTAGCGGAGCTTGGAGGGCGCGGCCCTGGCGCCGCCCCAGGCGGCGGACGCGCCCAGTGCGGTGGCGGTCGCGATGAAGCGACGGCGGTCAAGTGAGGTCATGGCGCGAATTAGCGGCGAGACTCGCGCCAAGCCAAGCAGAGTTGCAGTCGCACCCGATTGAATCCGCTCGGCTTAAGTCACCGCACCGGGCGCATGGAGCTGATCTGGCCGCCCATGCCGACGGCGCGCAGGTCGGGCACGTCGTGGTCGAACACCTGGCAGCGGCCACGGAAGTCGCTGTCGGCGCAGACCATCCAGGCGCGGCGCCCGTCGATCCGCAGGCTCATCGCCCGGTCGTTGAACTCGCGCGGCAGGTTGGTGATCTCACGCTCGGTGAAGAACGGCCGGCCGCCGAAATTGGGCTGCGGGAACAGGGTGATGGCCGGCCGGCCGCGCTCCGGACCGCGCTCTGGGCCGGGCGGCGGGCCATAGGCGGGCCCGGGCGGCGGCGGGGTCGGCGGCGGGCCCTGGTAGTCGCGTGACGGCAGGCACGACAGCGTCCCGTCGCGGTTGTCGACCCGGTCGCAGCCGGCGAAGCGCAGCGAGCTCTGCCGCCAGCGGCCATCGCGGTCGCGGCACTCGGCGGTCATGGTGGCGTCGGGCCCGCGGCCGTAGGTCGAGATGTTGCGGCAGGTCTGGAAGTAGTTGCCGGGCGGCGGCGGCTCGCCGCGCGGCTGGGCGGCGGCCTGGCCGGCGCAGGCGAGGGCGGCCGCGGCCGCGGCCGCGGCGAGGGTAAGGACGCGCATCATCGGTGAACCTCCTCCCAGGTTTGTGGCCAGTCTAGGAGGCTTGGCCGTTGTGACAAGGCGAGCGCGCGTGCTCACCGCGCCGCCGCCGCTGCGCCAATCCGCCCTGCGCCGCCGATCTGCCTTGCCCGCACTTGGCGCCCCTGCTACACGAGCCGGCTCCGGCGATGAGCCATGCGCGCCGAGGGCTTGCCGCCCTCCGGCGCGCTGTTTCATGGTCGGAAGGGTCGCTGTCCGGCGGATCTAGGAGTGTAGCTCAGCTGGTAGAGCATCGGTCTCCAAAACCGAGGGCCGGGGGTTCGAGTCCCTCCACTCCTGCCATCGCCGCCGCAAGACCCTATATCTGAGACCTTGGGCCAGCCGCCCGAAGCGAGAGTACGAAGAGCCGCCATGGCGAAGAAAACGGGCAACCGCCCGCAAGCAATGCGAGACCGCGCCGCCAAGACCGCCGCGGTCATGGCGTCGCCGTCGGCCGCCGCGCTGGCGACGCCGAAAAAGCGCCCGAGCCTGCAGCAGTTCGCCAGGGAAGTTCAGGCCGAAGCCAGGAAGGTCACCTGGACCACCCGTCGCGAGACCTGGATCACCTCGGTGATGGTCGCGATCATGGTGGTGATCGCCATGGTGTTCTTCTGGTTGGTGGACGCGGGCGTCAGCTTCAGCATCAATCAGATCCTCAAGCTGGCCGCTGGGGGCTAAAGAAGAGACATGTCCGAAGCTGCTGAAACCGCCGCGCCGTCAAACCCGCGCCACAAGTGGTACATCGTCCACGCCTACTCGAACTTCGAGAAGAAGGTGGCCGAGAGCATCCGCGAACAGGCCAAGGCCCAGGGGCTGGAGGAGAACTTCTCCGACATCCTGGTGCCCACCGAAGACGTCGTGGAGATCCGCCGCGGCCGCAAGGTGAACGCCGAGCGCAAGTTCTTCCCGGGCTATGTGCTCGTGAAGATGGAGCTCTCCGACGAGGCCTATCACCTGATCAAGAACACCCCGAAGGTGACGGGCTTCCTGGGGTCGGGCTCCAAGCCGATGCCGGTCTCCGAGAAGGAAGTCTCGCGCATCATCGGCGCCATCGAAGAGGGCGTGGAGCGCCCGAAGGCCACCGTCACCTTCGAGATCGGCGAGATCGTGCGCATCACCGATTCGAACTTCGCCGGCTTCAACGGCCAGGTGGAGCAGGTGGACGAGGAGCGCGAGCGCCTGCGCGTCACCGTCTCGATCTTCGGCCGCGCCACCCCGGTGGAGCTGGAATACAACCAGGTCGAAAAGGTCGGCTGACCGACACAGTCGCGCCGCACGCCTGCGGCCGAGCCTCGCGGCGCAACCAAGGGAGGCGAGCTTGCGGTGCGGAGGTTGGACCGCCGTGATCGTGGCGCTGATCCTGTCGGGCTGCAGCACGCCTGCGCCACGGCTGGGACGCGGCCTGCCCAGCAATTTCGCCGCCGCCAGTCGCGCGTTCGACGAGCGAATCCAGGCCCGCTTCCCGGTCGGCTCGCCGGAGTCGCGGCTGCGCGATGAACTCACGGCGGAGCATTTCAAGATCGACGCGGTGAGCCCGGCGCAGGCGTCGGGCTACCAGTTCAGCGCCCAGCATGGCGGCGGCGTCTTTCCCGCCTGCGACCTGACCTGGACCGTCATGTGGGCGGTCGAGGCTGGGCGCATCGCCCGGATCGGAGCCACCTACTACGCGACTTGCCTCTAGGGCCGGGCGTCGCCATCCAAGCCCGGCAGCATTGGGCCTAGCGCGCCGCCACCGCCGCTTCGACCTCGTCCAGCACCGGGTCCCAGCCGCTGTCGAGGCCGGGCTGGCGGAACAGCCGCGCGGTCGGATACCAGGGGCTGTCGGCGCGGCCCTCCATCCAGCGCCAGTCGTTCATGAAGGCCGGCAGCAGGATCCAGGTCGGCTTGCCCATGGCCGCGGCCAGGTGCGCCGTCGCCGTATCCACCGAGATCACCAGGTCCAGCGAGGCGATGAAGCCCGCGGTGTCGGCGAAGTCGACGGCGCCGGTGTCGTCGGGGTGCAGGCTGCGCGCGCCGGGAAGCGCCAGCAGCCGCGCCGCGGCGTCCGCGGGCAGGGAGCGGTTGGCGTCGTTGGGATGCTCGGGCCGGCCGCGGGTGACCACGCCGACGCCGCCGCCCATCTTCGGCGCGCTGGCTGGCGGGCTCAGATAGGGCGCGCTGGGGATCGCCTCCAGCGACAGGCCGCAGCGGCCGACCAGGGATCCTGACATCACCCAGTGGTCGGGGACCGGGAACTCGACATTGCCCGCAGCCTCGATCACCCTCACGCCCAGGCTGTCGGCCATCAGCCGGGTGAGCAGCGGATGGGTGAACAGGGTCACGTCGACCCCGCGCGCCTTCAGCCAGGGGGCCAGGCGGGCGTACTGGATCACGTCGCCGAACCCCTGTTCGGGATAGATCAGCAGCTTGGTGAAGGCCGGCTCCCCGCCGCGCCATTCCGGGTAGGGCAGGGTGGCCTTGGGCAGTTGCAGCTGCGGCACCTCGTGGCGCGCGTCGATCAGCGGCCAGCCTTCGACATATTGGCCCTGGCTCAGCAGGGCGACGCCCAGGGCATGGCGGGTGCGCGGGTTTCCCGGCGAGAGCGCCAGCGCCTTGCGCAGGGCGGCTTCGGACTCGGCGGGCTTGCCGACCATCTTCAGGACGGCGCCGCGGTCATGCCAGGCGCCCCAGGACGCGGGCTCGGCCTCGACGGCCCCGGCGAACAGCGCCTCGGCCTCGGCGTACTGCCGCTGCGAGAGCGCGGCGCGGGCCTGGGCGCGCAGGGCCTCGGACGGCGTCGGCTCGGGGGTCTGGTCTGCGGCCATGCGCCCCGCCATATCGGAGGCGCCGCCCGCGCGCCAGCCGCGAGCCCGCCGCGGTTGCCCGCGAGGCCGCGACCTGCTACACGCGCCGGCTTCCCAGGCTCCCAATATTCGGGAGACTGGCGAATTCAAATCCGTGGGAGGGGCTGCCCGGACCACGGCCACATAGGCGGCTTTGACGAGCCGCCGCATTGGAGACAGGCATGGCCAAGAAGATCTTGGGCTATATCAAGCTGCAGGTGCCCGCGGGCGCTGCGACGCCTTCGCCGCCCATCGGGCCGGCGCTGGGCCAGCGCGGCGTCAACATCATGGGCTTCTGCAA
>NZ_DASYAF010000165.1:0-51379 GCF_036501465.1 Phenylobacterium sp. | reverse complement strand
TTGATGGTGTCCAGCACCTGCCGCGTCTGGGCCTCGCAGTCGCCGACGTGGTTGACGTTGTTGTCCTTGTCGAAGGCCAGGGTCCCGGAGACGTAGACCACGCCGTCGGCCAGCGTCCCCGGCGAGAACGGCGCGATCGGCTTCTGGGTCCCAGGCGGCAGGACGATGGACTTGGGCATGAGGTGGACTCCCTAGTTGGCGGCGGGCGGCGCGGTCATTTCCCTGGCGGGGCCTGGCCGATCGTCCCGCAGAAGTCGGCGGTGTTGCTGACCCAGCCGAAGAACTTTTCGACGTTGAAGACGCTGGCTTCCTGCAGGTAGGCCGGGCCCGCCTGGTGGGTGGCGTCTTCCAAGAGCACGCCGAAGTACTCCAGGTGATAGCCGTCGCGCAGGGTGGATTCCACGCAGACGTTGGTGGCGATGCCGCAGAAGGCGAGGTTCCTGATGCCGCGAGCGCGCAGCATGGAATCGAGATTGGTGTTGAAGAAGGCCGAGTAGCGCGGCTTGGGAATGACGATGTCGCCCTTCTGCGGCGCGAGCTTGTCGACCAGGGCGTAGTCCCAGGTCCCCTTGGCCAGCAGGGTCCCCTCCAACTCCGGCCGATCGCGCATGGTCTTCAGCGCATTGGACTTCCACCAGTTGGGCGAGCCTGGCCCGCCAGCCTCGGCATAGTCCGGGTCCCAGCCGTTCTGGAAGAAGACGATCTGCACCCCGCCGCGCCGCGCCGCCGCGATGGCCAGCGCGATCCGGTCGATGACCGGCGCGGCGCCTTCGATGTCGAAGCCGGCCAGGTCGAGGTAGCCGCCCGCCGAGGCATAGGCGTTCTGCATGTCGACTACGATCAGCGCCGTCTCGGCCGGATTGATCGGCAGGTTCTCCGGCCGGGCCGGCAGGGTGACCGCGCCGTCCCTTGGGATGGTCGGGCGGTCAGGCCCGGAGGCCTCAGGCAGCTTTGACATTGGCCCGGCTCTTCATCTTGGGCTGGATCCTGGCCCCGAAGTCCTCAACGCCTTTCACGAAGTCGTCGAAGGTGAGCAGGACGCCCTTGGTGTCGGGGACGCCGGCGACCTCGTCCAGCATGCGCGCCACGCTCTCATAGGAGCCGACCAGGGTGCCCATGTTGAGGTTCACCGCCGATTCCGGCGCGGCGAGCTGGGTGGTGTTGGTGTTGGCGCCGCCCTGGGCGTTGGGGGCCGCCTGGTTGGTCAACCAGGCGAGCGCGTCCTGGTCGGCCCCCTCGCGGTACAGCTTCCACTTGGCGAGCGCCTTCTCGTCGGTCTCGTCGGCGATGATCATGAACAGGATGATCGAGCCTACATCGCGCCCGGTCTTGGCCTTGGCCGACGCCAGCCTCGTGTTCACCGGGGCGAAGGCGGTCGGCGTATTGGTCCCCTTGCCGAGCGCGAAGCTGTAGTCCGCATACTGAGCGGTGAACGCCAGGCCTTCGTCGGACGAGCCCGCGCAGATGATCTTCACGTCGTGCGGCTTGGGGCTGACCCGGCAGTCTTCCATCTGCAGGTACCGGCCCTTGAAGTTGGAGACGCCGGTCTCCATCAGCTCCTTCAGCACGGTCGCGTATTCGGCCAGGTAGCTGTAGCGGTCCTTGTAGTGGCTCTCGCCCGGCCACAGGCCCATTTGGTCGTACTCGGCCTTCTGCCAGCCGGTGATCAGGTTGATGCCGAAGCGACCCGGGCCGGCGATGGAATCGATGGTGGACGCCATGCGCGCCGCAATGGCCGGCGGCAGGGTGAGGGTGGCGGCGGTGGCGTAGATCTTGATCCGGCTGGTCACGGCGGCCAGACCGGCCATCAGGGTGAAGCTCTCGAGGTTGTGCTCCCAGAACTGCGTCTTCCCCCCGAAACCGCGCAGCTTGATCATCGAGAGCGCGAAGTCGAAGCCATAGGCCTCCGCCTTCTGCACGATCTGCTTGTTGAGCTCGAAGCTCGGCATGTACTGCGGCGAGGTCTCGGAGATCAGCCAGCCGTTGTTGCCGATGGGGATGAAGACGCCGATGTCCATGCGCTGTCCGTAAGCCTGAATTTCGCTGCGTGCGAGCACGGCCGTCCATCTGGCCCACGCCGTTCGTGCTTGGCAATGGCGGATAACACCGGTTAGCGTCCGGTCCAGGCGCTGCGGCAGAGGGGGACTTCATGAGCCTCGCAGGCGATACTTCAGGCAAAATCGATATCGGCCGGGTGATCCAGGAACTGTTCCAAGTTCTGGGCCGGCACTTCGTGACCTTCGCGATCCTGGCCGTGATCCTGGTCGGGATTCCCTATGCGGTGGTCAACCTCATCACCGGCAATCCGGTCACCGCCTTCGGCAGCGGGAACTTCTGGGCGGCCTATACCAGGACCATGGCGGGCGGCGTGATCGTGGGCCTGCTGTCCCTGATCCTGCAGGCGACGATCATCTATGCCGCGGCCAGCGACCTCAACGGCCGGCCGGTGTCGGTGGCCGACAGCCTGCGGGCCGGGCTCTATGCCTTCATCCCGCTGGTGGCGATCGGCATCCTCACCGGCCTGGCGGTCGGGATCGGGTTCATCCTGCTGATCGTGCCGGGGGTGATGCTGGCCCTGGCCTGGTGCGTGGTCGTGCCGATCTTCGTGGTCGAACGGCCCAACATCATGGACGTGTTCGGGCGCAGCGCGGCCCTGACCCGGGGCAACCGCTGGCGGATCCTGGGCCTGTTCTGCATCTTCATCGTGGCGATTCTGGTGGTGGAGCTGGTGTTCGGCATCGTCGGCGGCCTCACCAACATCATCAGCCTGGGCGGCTTCCCGTTCCTGACCCGGCTGATCGTGCTGCCGCTGATGCAGACAGCGAGCGGCCTGATCGGGGCCACCGCCGGGGCGGTGCTCTACATGGAGCTGCGCCGCGTCCGCGAGGGCGTGGGTCCCGAGGGGCTGGCGGCGCTGTTCGACTAGGCCTGGGGCGTTCCGCCCCGGTCGAACTTGTCGGCCTTGCGGTGGCCGAACAGCAGGCGCGTCTCCAGGCGCGCCCGCAGGGCGGCGTAGTAGGCGTTGAGGAAGGCCCGGTCGGAAAGGTCGAGCGGGCCTTCCCAGCCGATCTTCTTGCGGATGCGCTCGGCCACCTGGGCGACGGTCTTGCGCTCGCCGCGGCGCAGCACCTCCTCCAGGGCGTGCAGCTCCTTGATGCCGTAGGCGTCGAGCTGGGCTTCGCTGAAGGTCGGGCCGATGGCGGCGCCCACGGCCGGGCCGGCGAGGTCGGGCCGCAGGACCCGGCGCGGCGCCTTGACCACCATGGTCCCGGCCGCCAGGTCGCCCAGCCGCAGGCGGTCGTGATTGAACAGCGGGAACAGCACGAAGACCCCGCTCCAGATCCCGCCCAGGGCGATCAGGCCGGCGTCCACGCCCATGCCGCTGGCGAACAGGAAGCTGGCCGGCAGGAAGACCTCCAGCTCGCGCAGCGCATTGCGCGCGAAGACGGCGTTGGCGGTGAGCCGGCCGCCGTCGCGCGCGGCGACCCGCAGGCCCAGCGCCCGCTTGCCGGGCGTGGCGGCGCCGGCGCGCAGCTCGAAGCCGATGAAGTAGAAATTGCGCAGCAGGAAGGAGCCCAGCAGCCACAGGATCAGCGCCGCGTCGCCGGTGAAGGCCCACTTCGTCCGCCAGGCGACCAGCGCCAGCAGAAGGCTGACAACGATCAGGCCGGCCAGCATGATCGCCACGTCGATGACGAAGGCTGCGCAGCGCTCGCTGAACGCGCCGATCCTGAGGCGCAGGTCCACGCCCTCGGGCGTCACCAGCTCGCGCCAGCCCTCGTTCCACGGGCGGCGGCGGATCAGCGGCGCGCGGGGCTTGCGGGTCTTGCGACCCGGGCGGCCGGAACCGGCGTCGGTCACGGTCATGGCGCGCGCCTTGTCCACGGGCCGTAGTAGTAGAGGACCCAGGCGACGGCGGTGGCGGCGGCCACCGACAGGCGGGCGACGTCGTTGGTGATCAGCTGGCGGGCGAAGCCCTCCAGCAGGCCGGCCACGAACAGCATCAGGACCACGCCGCCCATGACGGTCGCGGCCTGGCGGCCGGCGTCGGCGGCCGCGTCGATGCGCCGCCTCTCGCCCGGGAAGGCCACCGCCCAGCCGATGGAGAAGCCCGCCGCTCCGGCCAGCGTCACGGCGGAAAGCTCGGTGACCCCGTGGATCATCAGCCAGCCGGTCGCCGAAAAGCCCAGGCCGTGGCTGACGAACAGGGCCAGGAAGGCGCCCAGCATGCAGCCGTTGTAGAGCATCAGCCCCGCGGTCGGCAGGCACAGCGCGAACCCCAGGGCGAAGGCGAACAGCGCCACCTGCGAGTTGTGGGTGAACAGGAAGGTGGCGAGCGTCGCCAGCGAATCGTGCGCATCGGGCTTCTGATAGAGGGTGCCACGCAGGAAGGCCGTGGTGGCGGTGGGTTCGCGCCCTTGGGCGAGTTGCCCCGGGATGAAGCTGTAGAACCAGTCCGGGTCACGGCGCACCAGCTGGTAGGCGGTGACCGCGCCGGCGACGGTGAGCGTCGCCGAGACCAGGGTCTCGCGCCAGAGCGCCCGGACCGCGGCGGGCAGATCGTAGACCAGGAAGGCGGCCAGCCGCTCCAGCGGGCGCGCCCGGACGCCGTAGACGAAGAAATAGGCCCGGGTGCAGAGGCTCTCCAGGTAGGCGGTCAGCTCCTGATCGAGCGAAATGGCCCGGGCCACCGACAGCGACGACAGGGCCTGGCGGTAGAGCACCGGCATCTCCACCAGCTCGTCGCGCTTGAGCTTGCGCGCGCCGCCCTTTTCGACGCGGGCGAGCAGGCTTTCCAGCCGTCGCCAGTCGGCCTCGCGCTCGTCGCGGAAACGATGGCTCTTGAGTTGCAGCTCGGCCATCAGATCAGGTCCCGCCGCTTGACGTCGAGATAGGCGTCGATGAGCGCCAGGCCCAGGTCGTCGGTCCCGGCGCGAGACGGGGCGTCGACCAGCCGCGCGCCGAGCCGTTGCAGGCGGCCGATGACGATCTCGCGCTGGCGCGAAAGGCCCGCGGCGATCACCGCGCGCGAGACGTCGTCCGGCTCGACGGGCTCGGCCTCGGCCAGGGCCTCCAGCTCCTCATCGCGGAACACCACGAAGAGCACCAGGTGGGTCTTCATCAGCCGGCCCACGTTCTCGATCATCAGCTCGGCGCTGGTGGGGTCGGCGAAGTCGGTGAACACCACCACCAGGGCGCGGCGGTCGAGGCGGCCGGCGAGCGTGGTGAGGCCCAGGGTGAAGTTGGTCTCCTCGCTCGAATAGTCGATCGCCGCGGCCAGGCGCTGGATCAGCGGGAAGGCCTGGGCGCCGGCGACCACGCCGCTGGAGACCCGCGGATGGGCGTCGAAGGCGAACAGCCCGACGCGGTCGCCGAGCTTCAGGCTGGCGAAGGCGAGCAGCAGGCCCGCGTCGATCGCCTGGTCGAGGCGCGAGCCGCGCGGCGCCGGCGCGCTCATCAGCCGCCCGGAATCGATGGCGACGATGACGTGGTGGTTTCGCTCGGTGCGGAACTCGCGGGCGACCAGCTTGTTGTGCCGGCCGCTCTGCTTCCAGTCGATGGCGCGCAGGTCCATGCCGGTCTGGAAATCGGTCAGCGCGTGGAAGTCGCCGCCCTCGCCGGTCTCCATCTGGGCGCGCAGGCCGAAGAGGGCGTCGCGCGAGAACAGCTGGAAGGCCTGGTCCTTGACCCGCTGGATGTCGGGGGTGATCGGGATCGGCCTGGGATCGGCCTCGGTCCGCTGCAGCCAGACGAGGCCCAGCGGCCCGCGCCAGCGCGCCCAGAGCCCCTCGATGCGCCCTTCCCCGCGGCGCACCGGATCGAGGCGGACGGTGGCTGCGGCCCGGCCGCCCTCCAGGCGGACCCGCTGGCGCGGCGGATCGGCGGCCAGGCGTTCGTTGACGCCGACCGCGACCTCGGCGGACCGGGGCCCGGGACCTTCAAAGGCAAGCTCGATGGGCAGGTCCGCCGGGCGCGACAGGCCGAGCGCCACGGGCGGGCGGGCCGTCAGCCGCAGGCGCGAGGGCGGCGCGGCCAGCAGCAGGTCGGCCAGCATCAGGCCGGCGGTCAGCAGCACCCAGGCGGCGGCCGCGCTCCACAGCCTGGGCGCGGCCAGGGCGGCGGCCAGCGCCGGCAGGGCGCCGGCGGCGGCGAAGCCGATGGCCAGGCGTGTGGGATAGACCCGCAAAGCCGGCGGCCTAGCGCGGCGCCGCGGCCTGGTCGACCAGGGCCTCGATCACCTGGTCGGCGCGGCGGCCCTCGATCTCGGCGGCGGGCGACAGGATCACCCGGTGGCGCAGCACCGGCAGGGCCAGGGCTTTCACGTCGTCGGGGATCGCATAGTCGCGCCCGTCGAGCGCGGCGCGGGCGCGGGCGGCGAGCGCCAGCTGGGCCGCCGCGCGGGGGCTGGCCCCGCTCTGCAGGTCCGCCGTCTCGCGCGTCGAGCGCACCAGGTCGAGGACATAGGCCACCACCTCGTCGTTCAGCTTGATCTTGGCGACGGCGGCGTTGGCGTCGCTCAGCGCCTTGGCGCTCACCACCCGTTTGACGCCCATATCCTTGGGCAGGACCTGGCCGGCGTGGACGCCGTATTCGGCGACGATGCGGCGCTCCTCCTCGCGGCTGGGGTAGCCCAGGGTCTGCTTGAACAGGAAGCGGTCGAGCTGCGCCTCCGGCAGCGGGTAGGTGCCCTGCTGCTCCAGCGGGTTCTGGGTGGCGACCACCATGAACCGGTCGCTGAGCGGGTGCGCCTTGCCGTCGATGGTGACGTGGCGCTCCTGCATGGCCTCCAGCAGGGCCGCCTGGGTCTTGGGCGGGGTGCGGTTGATCTCGTCGGCCAGCATCAGCTCGCAGAACAACGGACCCTTGGCGAGCGAGAAGGTCGAGGTCTGGAAATTGAAGATGTTGGCCCCGATGATGTCGGCCGGCATCAGGTCGGGCGTGAACTGGATACGGCCGAAGTCCAGCGCCAGGGTCTCGGCGAAACACTGGGCCAGGAAGGTCTTGGCCGTGCCCGGCGCGCCCTCCAGCAGCACGTGGCCGCGGGCGAAGAGCGCGATCAGCAGGAGGTCGACGGTGTCGGCCTGGCCGACGATGGCCTTGCCGATCTCCTCACGCACGCGGCCCGCCAGGGCCCTCACTTCATCGACGTTCACGGGTGATCTCCAGCCTCCAGGAATAGAGCTTGCGGCCGATGGCCAGCAGGTCGTCGCGGGTCCTGGCCCGCTCGGCCTCGGCGTTGAGGTCTTCGGGCGCGGCGGCCTCTCGCCGGCGCGCCAAGTCGGCCAGCCAGCGATCGGGATCGGCGCCGCGCGCCACGCCCGCGGCGCGGCCGGCCAGGGTCCGGGTCAGGGTGGCATAGGCCGGCGCCAGCTCGGCCTCCCGGCGGGCCATGCGGATCAGGCCCGCGGAATTGTCCACCAGCGCCCGCTTGCCGAGCGCGATGGCGCGGTCGCGACGGGCCACCGGCCCGAACCGGGCGAGCGCATGCAGCCCCATCAGAACCGCGGCCGCCACGCCGCACAGGGTCGCCGCCAGCCAGGGCGGCTCCAGCATCGTGCGCCCGATGCTCCGTCCCCGGCCAAAGCCGGTCAGGGTGACGTCGAAGGTCACGCCGTGGTCGCCGCGCAGGGTGTTGAGGATCGCCATGCCGGCGCGGGCGTTGTCGAGCTTGGCCAGGCCCTGGTTGTTGAGCAGGTCGGGGTCGGCCAGCACCAGCACATCGGGGCGCAGCTTCGCATAGGCCAGGACCATGTGACCCTGCTCGTCGACCAGGGCCGGCGCCCAACCATCGCCGGAGATGGTCTGCAGGCGGTCGATCGACCCCAGCGGCAGGTAGGTCCCGGCCTGGAAGGGCCCGCCCGCGCCGTACAGCTTCGGCCGGTCGGCCCCCTTGCGCAGGTCGAGGAGGGTCTTCTTCGACCAGGGCGTCAGCATCGGGGTGACGACCACGCCCAGGGTTTCGGCGCCGATCTTCTGCACCCAGCCGAGGTGCATCGGATGCGGCTGGGTCGCCCATTTGGGCAGGACGATCAGCAGGCGGGGCTCGTACGCGAACTTGATCACGTCGGCGGGGCGGCTGTCGGGCGTCGGGGTCAGCACCATGAGGTCGCGCACGACCGGACCCCTCAGCCCCGGCGTGACCCGGCTGACGGCGGCCGAACCGCCCTCGGCCTTCAGCATGACCAGCGCGCCCTTGTAGCCCACGGCCGAGGAGGAGAGCGCATGCGCCCCGGGGTCGGCCGCGCCGCGCCATTCCGGCGCGTAGGCGGCCAGCACCGCCAGCCCGGCGAAGGAGACGACGCCCACCAGCACCAGGGCCAGGATGGTTCGCGGCGAGAAGGCCGGGCGATCGGACGCCGCGGCGCCGGCGTTCGGGACCGCCTCGCTCACCGCCAGCCCTCGGCGAAGGCGAAGGTTTCGTAGTCGCCGCGGGCGGCGGCGAAGTCCTGGCGGCTGACCGGGCGGCCGCCGAAGAAGCTGGTCTCCACCCGCGCCGCGATGCGGCCGAAGGCGTCGCGCGCAACGCCGGGCATGCCGTCGAGACGGGCGATGTCGCGGCTGGTGAGCGCGGGCCGTACGACGCCGGGCCGGCGGCCGGCGATGTCGTCGATGCTGCGGAACAGCAGCAGGTGCACCGCCTCGTCGAAGCGGCCGGCGCCGGCCAGGTGGTCGGCTTCCTCCATCAGCGCGCGGGCCTTCTCCGGCTCCGGTCGCCAGCCGGCGGCGACGGGGGCGGCCGCGGGACGGCGGCGCGCCTGCATGGCGCGGATCTCGCGGTAGATGAACCAGACGACCAGCAGGCCGCCCACCGCCAGGCCGCCCCAGAACACGATGCTTACGAGCGGACCGAACTGGCCCACGAACTCCAGGAACCGCAGGAGCCAGCCGGGCGGCGGCGGCGGCTTGGCGGCGGCGGCGAAGTCGAGCTGCAAACCAGGCGTGTGCAGCAGCGCCTTGTGCGCGGCCGCCAGCTTCTGTTCCGACGCGGTATAGGCGTCCGACGCCACGCTTCTTCCACACCCCCCAAGACGGCCCGCGCACGCGCCAAGCGCGCCGGCCTGGGCCTCAACCTAGCAGGGTGACCGGCGCAGGCGAAGCGGTGTTCGGCCGGCGCGCGGCCCATCTGGAAGACTGGCTGGAGGCAAGCCGGGTAAGGCGTCCGGCCCTATTTCCCCGGCAGCATGGCGACGACCGAGTTGGTCTTGGAGATGACCTTGATGCCCTTGAGGCTATCGGCCGGATAGTGGTCCCAGACATCCTTGATCTCGATGGGGGTCGACGCCGCGGTCCCGGAGGCTGGCTTTTCGGCCACGGCGTCAACCTCGTAGACGCCATCCTTGGGCGCCTCGGGATTGATGCGCGGCAGGAAGCCCGCCTTCTTGTAGCCGGCCATGGGGACGGAGCCCTTGGCCTCCATCTCCAGGGTCCCGCCCTTGCCGACCTTGATGGAGGCGGAGTCGACTTTTTCGATCATCTCCTGGCCCTGGTACATCTGTTGCGAGCGGCCGGAATACTTGGGCGCGGCGGGCTCGGTGGGCGCCGCGGCCGTGGTGGCTGAGGTTTTGGACGAGTCGCAGGCAGACAGGCCGAAGGCAACGGCGAGACCGGCGGCCAGGATCGCGTAACGCATGGGCATCCTCCCCGATTCTTGAGTTGGAGGAGCCTGCCCACCATCGGTGCGCCGCCGCAAGGCGGGAACCGGCACAAGTGTCAAAAACGATCCGAAACCGCTGGCGCGAACGCGGCCTTGGGCTAGCTTATCGGCGGTAAGGAATCCGGGGAGGGCCTGATGGATCGCAGACTGACGATCGGCGTGTGCGCGGCCGCCCTGGCGCTGGCCGGCCCGCTCGCCCTGGCGGCGCCCGCGCGGCCCTGGATGAACCCCAAGCTCGGCCCCGACGCCCGCGCCGAGCTGGTGCTGAAGACGCTCACGCTGGACCAGCAGATCGCCCTGCTGCACGGCGACATGCCGATCTTCCTGGGCGCCAAGCGGCCGGCCGATGTGCAGATCGCGGCGGGCTGGATGCCCGGGATCCCGGCGCTGGGCATTCCGGCGCTGACCGAGAGCGACGCCAGCCTGGGCGTGGCCAACGCCGGCCGCGGCAAGGCCGACGACGCCACCCCGCTTCCGTCCGGCCTGGCGCTGGCGGCGACCTGGGATGCGAAGCTGGCCTTCGCCGGCGGGGCGATGATCGGCAAGGAGGCGCGGCAGAAGGGCTTCGACACCCTGCTGGCCGGCGGCGTGAACCTGCTGCGCGACCCGCGCAACGGACGCAACTTCGAATACCTCGGCGAGGACCCTCTGCTGGCCGGAACGCTGGACGGCGCGGCGATCGCCGGCATCCAGTCCAACCACATGGTCTCGACCCTGAAGCACTTCGCGCTGAACGACCAGGAGACCGGGCGCATGGTGCTGGACGCGGTGATCGACGAGGCGGCGTTCCGCGAGAGCGACCTGCTGGCCTTCGAGATCGCGCTGGAGACCGGCAGGCCCGGCTCGGTGATGTGCGCCTACAATCGGGTGAACGGGACCTATGCCTGCGAGAATCCGTTCCTGCTCACCCAGGTGCTGCGCAAGGACTGGCATTGGCCGGGCTGGACGATGAGCGACTGGGGCGCGGTGCATGGCGTGGGCGCGGCGCTCGCGGGTCTCGACCAGGAAAGCGGCCAGCAGCTCGACAAGCAGGTGTTCTTCGACAAGCCGCTGAAGGCGGCGGTGGCTTCAGGCGAGGTTCCGGCGGCGCGCATCCACGAGATGGCCCACCGCTACCTGCGCAGCCTGTTCGCCACCGGCGTGGTCGATCATCCGCTGCCTGGCGGCGGCCTCGACACCGCGGCCGACGCGGCGGTCGCCGGGCGCGAGGCGGAGGCGGCGATCGTGCTGCTGAAGAACGAGGCGGGCCTGCTGCCGCTGGCGAAGTCGGCGCGGACCATCGCGGTGATCGGCGGCCACGCGGACGTGGGCGTGATCTCCGGCGGCGGCTCGTCGCAGGTGATCCCGCTGGGCTCGAAGACCTTCCCCAAGCCCAAGAGCGCGCCGGCCTGGGGCGGCGGCGAGATCTACCACCCCGACCCGCCGCTGGCAGCGATTCAAGCCCGCGCCGGCGGAGCCCGGGTGGTCTTCAACGACGGCTCCGATCCGGCCGCCGCCGCGGCGATCGCAAAGTCCGCCGACCTGGCGGTGGTGTTCGCCACCCAGTGGTCCAGCGAGGGCATGGACATCGCCATGAAGCTGGACGGCGACCAGGACGCCCTGATCGCCGCGGTGGCCGCCGCCAACCCGAAGACCGTGGTGGTGCTGGAAACCGCCGGGCCGGTCGCCATGCCCTGGCGCGACAAGGTCGGCGCGATCCTCGAGGCCTGGTATCCCGGCGCGCGCGGCGGACAGGCGATCGCCAAGATGCTGGCCGGTGAGATCGACCCGCAGGGCCGCCTGCCGGCGACCTTCCCGGCCAGCGAGGCCCAGCTGGCGCGGCCCATGCTGCCGGGCGCCGACCAGAACGTGGTGGAGACGCTGAGCCCCGCACAGGGCGCCAAGGCCTTCGCGGTGACCTATTCGGAGGGCTCCGACGTCGGCTATCGCGCCTTCGCCAAGTCGGGCGAGACGCCGCTCTATCCGTTCGGCTACGGCCTCTCCTACACCAGCTTCCGCTATTCCGGCCTGAAGGTGAACGGCGGCCAGACCGTGACCGCCAGCTTCACCGTCGCCAATGTGGGCGACCGGGCCGGAACCGACACGCCGCAGCTCTACCTGACCGCCGGCCCGAAGCGGACCCAGCAGCGTCTGATCGGTTGGACGAAGGTGACGCTCAAGCCGGGCGAGGCGCGCGTCGTCACGGTGACGGCGCCGCGCCGGATGCTGGCCAACTGGGACGTGGCCGCCCATGGCTGGCGGGTGGACGGCGGCGCCTACAAATTGGCCGTCGGGCCTGACGCCGCGACGGCCACGCTGAGCGGGTCAGCGAAGGTGGCGGCGGGGTCGCTCAAGCCCTAGGCAAAGCCTGGACCCAAGCGACCCGTCCGCTGGTCTTACCTCGACGCGAGCGCGTCGTCGTAGAACTTGTCCACATCGGCGTGGAGCTGCTTCAGGGCGTCCTGGTTCAGATAGACCATGTGCCCGGAGGGGTAGTAGGCGAAGCGGACGTGGTTCTTGATCGCCGGGTCCAGATAGAGGTGGCTGATGTCATATTCGGTCCCGAAGAACGGCGTGGCCATGTCGTAGATGCCGTTCAGCGAGAAGACATACAGGTGCGGATTCTCGCGCATGGCCATGCCCAGGTCGGCCGCGGTGTTGGCGACGTTCTCACGCCGGCCGCCGCCGCCAAAGCCGCCCGGCGGGCGGTGACGCCAGTCCCAGGCCTGGTTGATCCCTGGGCCGGACGGCCAGTAGTTCAACTCGGTCGTGTAGCCGAGCTCTCCCAGCCAGTCGTGCAGGGCGGCGACATAGGCGCCGTTGATGCCGGTGTCGGACGGATCGTACTCGGCGTTCGCCACGGCGTTGTCGACGTTGATGCCGGTGAACCGCGTATCGTAGCGGCCGAGGGTGCGCCCCTGGTCGCGCAGCAGCTCGGCCCGGAAGTGGTTCAGGTCGACGCGCAGGTTGGCGCGCTTGATGAACTCCACCGGGATGCCGATGTAGGCGGAGAGCTGCCTGGCCGTGGCGTCGAACTCTTCCGGCGAGATGTTGCCGCCCTTGGTCAGCGCGGTGAGGTACGGCCCGGCGGCCCAGTCTCGCACCTGCTTCAGATAGGCTTCCAGGTTCGCCGGCTGCGGCGCCTTCTTCCAGTAGACGGCGGTAGCCGCATAGCTGGGGACGTAGCTGACGAAGCTGTG
The DNA here is from genome assembly GCF_036501465.1 of Phenylobacterium sp. Lineage (GTDB taxonomy): Bacteria > Pseudomonadota > Alphaproteobacteria > Caulobacterales > Caulobacteraceae > Phenylobacterium. The sequence goes on along the minus strand of NZ_DASYAF010000165.1, from coordinate 38,545 downwards.
GTCGAAACCGGAGTCGTGGGCGCCGTAGTTGAGCACCGACGACAGCAGCAGCACGCCGTTCAGCTGGATGCCATGCTGTTGCAGCGCATAGGACAGGCCCGCCGAACGGGTGGTGCCATAGCTTTCGCCGAAGATGAACTTCGGCGAGTTCCAGCGGTGGTTGATGGTGATGTAGCGCTGGATGCCGCGGGTGAAGGCGTCGATGTCCTGGTCCACGCCCCAGAATTCCGTGCCCTTGGCGTCGCCGAGCGGGCGCGAATAGCCGGCGCCGATGGCGTCGAGGAAGACGAGGTCCGACTTGTCCAGCAGGCTCTCGTGGTTCTCGGTGATGGTGAAGGGCGGGCCATGGGTCGCGTTGGGCGAATCCGTCATCACGTGCATCGGGCCGGCCAGGCCCATGTGCACGAACAGCGAGGCCGAACCCGGGCCGCCGTTGTAGCTGAAGGTCACCGGGCGGTTCTTCCCGCCGTCGGCGACGTAGGCGACGTAGAACATGGACGCGATCGGCTTGCCGTCGTCGGAGCGCAGGGTGAGCGTGCCGGCGGTGGCGGTGTAGCCGATGGTCTGGCCGTTAATCGTCACCGTGTGGTGCGAGGACTTGGCCTGCTCCACGACCGGGGCGGTGGCGATGTCGGCGTCGGTGATCTTGTGTTCGCCGGCGCGCTCGCCGCGGCCGGTGTTGCGCTCGACGCTCGGGCCCGAATTGGTTCCCGGCTCGTCCGGTGCGCTGCTGCGCGCGTTACGGCCGGCTGGCGCTGACGCACGCTGGCTGCTCTCGCGTTGCGGCGGCTGCGCGAACGCCATGGTGGCGGATAGGCTGAGCGCGACCACAGCGGCCGCGGTCTTACGGATCATCTGTAACCCCCTGGATAAGGCCCTTTTGAGCGCGGGGTCGGGAAGGCCGCGCGCCCGGCTAGGGACCAAAGCCCCTTCGCCTGCGGCGCGCAACCTTGCGCCCGTGTGTTGCCGTCACATTTCGGTAACGCCGCAATCCGAACCCGCAGCGAGCCCTGGGGCGTTTTCGCAGCGGGGCTAGGCGGCGCGCTGCGCCGCGGCGGCGGCGACGCGCTGGTGCTCCAGCTCGCTCAGCAGATCGGCGGCGGAGACCGGCTTGTTCAAATGGGCGTCGGCGCCCGCCGCGCGGCCCGCTTCCACATGTTCCGCCAGCCCGTTGGCGGAGACGATCACGATCGGCGTATGGCCCCGGCTTTGATCGCGTTCCCACTGGCGGATCCGGCGGGTGGCCTCCAGCCCGTCCATCACCGGCATCTGGATGTCCATCAGGACGGCGTCGAAGTCGCCCGAAAGCATGGCGTCGACCGCCTCCTGGCCGTTCTCCACCGAGGCGTAGGGAATGCCGACGCTGGCAAGGATCAGCTCCAGGACCTGGCGGTTGACCGGGTTGTCGTCGACCACCAGCACATTGAACCGGGCGAGGTCGTACACCCCCTCTTCAGGATCAGCCGGCGTGTTCGCGTAATCTTCGATCGCCTCGTCCGCGACGTCGTCGGTCGGCGGCGCGGCGGCCTGGACGACGTCTTCGGCGGCGATCTCGTGACCGCTTTCGTCGGTGGCGGGGTCGTCGGCGGCGACCGCGGTCTGTACCAGCAGCGGCAGGCCCAGTTCGAAGCCGAAGACCGACCCGCGGCCCACGGTGCTGCGGCAATCGAGGCCCGAGTCCATGGCGCGCAGATAGGCCTCGCAGAGCGCCAGGCCGAGGCCCGCGCCGCCGTGCTTGCGGGTCGCCGAACTGTCGGCCTGGCGGAAGCGCTGCAGCAGCTGGTCGCGCTCGCCCTCGTCGAAGCCGATGCCGGTGTCGCGCACGGCGAAGCGCACGAAGTCGCCGTCACGCTCGACGGCGATGGCCACCTCGCCGAAATCGGTGAACTTGACGGCGTTGCTGACCAGGTTGCCCAGCACCTGGGCGAGACGCTGCGGATCGCATTCCACGTCGCCCTCGGCGTCGGCGCCGATGGCGGCGACCAGCTTCAGCCCCTTTTCCTGCGCGGCCGGGGTGTAGAGGTCGCGGATCCCGCGGACCAGCTCACCAAGCGTCACGCGCTCCGGCCGCAGTTCGAACGCCCCGGCCTCGACCTTCGCCAGGTCCAGGATGTCGCCCAGGATGCCGTTGAGCAGGCCGCCGGATCTCTGGATCACGCTCACCAGCTTGCGCTGCTCGTCGCCCAGGTCCGAGCGTTGCAGGGCCTCGGCGATGCCCAGCACGCCGTTCAGCGGCGTGCGGATCTCGTGGCTGATATTGGCCAGGAACTCGCTCTTGGCGCGGTTCGCCGCCTCGGCGGCGTCGCGGGCGGCGGCCATGGCTTCGGCGGCCTGTTTTTCCGTCGTGATGTCGGTGAGGACGGTGACCATGCCGCCGTCGGTGGTGCGATGGGCCTCGTGGCGGATCCAGCGGCCGTCGGGCAGATGGAACTCGGTCTGGCGGCCATGGACGCTCTGTTCCATCCGCTCGACCTGGGCCTGCGACTCCCCGTCGATCACGGCGAACCAGCCGGACCTCGCCGCGGCCTCGATATAGTCCCGCCGATTGCCACCGACCTCAGGGACGGAGCCGCTGTCGCGGGTCAGCTTCTCGAAGGCGTTGTTCCAGACCCGCAGGCGGTCCTGCTCGTCGTAGAAGGCCAGGCTCGAGGGCACGGCGTTGAGCGCGCCGCGCACGCTGGCGAAGGTGCTGCGGCGGCCCACCCGCTCCATCAGCACCAGGGCGAAGCCCGCGGCCAGGATCAGGGCGGCGAGCCCGCCGGTGAGCAGGGCCAGGTCGCCGCGGCCCATGATCTCGCCGGAGAGGCGGACGCTGGGGTCGGGAATCAGGGTCACGGCGGTCATGCCGGTGAAGTGCAGGCCGACGATGCCGGCCACCAGGGCGACGGTCGAAGCCGCCCAACCCCGGTAGCCGCGCGCCTGCCGGCTGATGGCGAAGGCGGCCATGCCGCCGATCGCCGTGACCGCCAGGGAGGCGATCACATAGCGGAAGTCCCATTGCACCTCGGCGGCGGTGCGGATGGCGTCCATGCCCATGTAGTGCATGACCGCGATGCTGGCGCCGGTGAGCGCGCCGCCCACTAGGTCCATCCCCTTGCGCGAGCGCCAGCTCAGGAGCGCGAAACCCAGGCCCATGCCGACCACGGCCGCGACCAGCGAGGCCAGGGTCTCGGGCAGGTCATAGGCGATCTTCAGGGACGGCTGGTAGGCCAGCATGGCCAGGAAGTGGGTCGCCCAGACGCCGGAGCCGGCGACCATGCCGGTCAGCACCAGCCAGGCCCCGCGCAGGCCGCCGCTGGCCAGCTGGCTTCGCGCCTGGAACCCGAACGCGCTGGCGCAGGCGGTGACGCAGATAAGCGCCGCCACGGCCACCAGGCGCAGATCGTGCTCCGCAAAAATACAGGTAAAGACCGCGAACAAGCCGGGTGACTTTCCCCTAGGTGAGCACCCTTGCTAAACGACAGGGGTTAACAGATTGGATCGCGCGGCCTCGGATCGTTCAACGAATTCAAGCGGCCATGCGGTTGACGGTCGGGCATGAGGCCAGCTGCCCGATCAGGTCGCCGGCGGAGATCGGCTTGGCCAGGTGCGCGTCGGCGCCCGCCTCGCGCCCGGCGGCGACGTGTTCGTCCAGGCAGTTGGCCGAAACCACGATGATCGTCGAATGGCGCGCGCCGCGGCGGGCCTCCAGTTCGCGGATGCGGCGTGTGGCCTCGAAGCCGTCCATCACCGGCATCTGCAGGTCCATGAGGATGGCGTCGTAGGCGGTGTCGCGCATGGCCGTGACGGCCTCCAGGCCGTTCTCCACCGACACATGGGCCATGCCGACGCTGTCGAGGATCATCTCCAGGACCTGGCGGTTGATGGCGTTGTCATCGACGATGAGCACGCTGAACTGCTCGGGCGCGGCGGCCGGCGGCGCATCCGCCTCGGCGGCGACGGCGAAGGGTTGCGGCTCGGCAGCGCGAGGTTCGATGACCTCGGGCTCGGGGCCGTGAAGTTCGGGGCCGTGAAGCTCCGGGGCGTCCAGGACGGGCGCCTGCGGGAGGGCCGGTGGGGATACGGCGGTCGCAGGCGCCCGCGCCACAACGAAATCGCCAAACGCCGCGGTTCCGAGAGGCATGGAAGCATGATCGAGGTCTTCCTCAACCTCGAGCCACTGATGGGCCGGCCGCAGGAAGAGCCTGCGCCCGGTCCGGAGAAACGGCAGGTAGAAGCCAAAGGCGACACTGATCGCCACGACCCAGATAACGACGCCCACGGCCACAAGATTCAGGTCCGGCATATGGAGCGTATAAGTATACATCTCGGCTTTCCCGTCTCGCTTCTTCTTGTTCTGAAGTCGCGAAGACAAAACTATGTCCATACGCTTAACGGATTATGTCATTCCAGGTCCTGGAATCCTCCGTATCTTTACGGATTAAAGTATACGTAGATCTACGTAGTCTTGACCCTCGGCGTCTCAGCGAACGTCGATGGACCCCGCGTTATATACCCCTAGGGGGCATCTTGCCTTTCCTCGTCGCCCGGCCTAGGGCTGGGCCGTTCGAGACGCGAGGCGATGGCGATGGACCGGCCCGGCAAGGCGCAGCTGCTCAACCGGCTTTCGCGCATCGAGGGCCAGGTGCGCGGCGTGGCGCGGATGGTCGAGGACGGCCGCTATTGCATCGACATCCTGACCCAGGTTCAGGCGGCCCGCGCGGCGCTGGCCCGGGTGGAGAGCGAACTGCTGAAGGAACACCTGGGCCACTGCATCGAGGGCGCGATCGTCAGCGGCGACCGTGACGAACAGCGCAAGAAGGCTGCGGAGCTGATCGAGCTCCTGGACTGGGCCGCGCGATGAGGCCCGCCTGGTTCGCGGCCGCATGCGTGGCTGCTTCCCTCGCCGCCGGCGCCGCCCGCGCGCAGTCGACGGACGCCGCCATGCCCGGCATGGACATGCCCCGGCCCGCGCCCCAGGCGGCGCCGAAGGGCATGGGCATGGACCAGATGGAGGGCGCGCTCGGGCCCTATCTCATGACCCGTGAGGCGTCCGGCACCTCGTGGCAGCCCGACGCCTCGCCGCATGAGGCGATCCATGTCCGCGAGGGCGACTGGCTGGTGATGTTCCACGGCCAGATCATCGGCGTCTGGGACAGTCAGAGCGGGCCGCGCGGCGGCGACAAGGGCTTCGTCTCCGGCATGCTGATGGCCATGGCCCAGCGGCCGCTGGGCGACGGCGAGCTGCAGCTGCGCGCCATGCTGAGCCCGGACCCGCAGATGGGTCCGGCGGGCTATCCGCTGCTGCTGGCCACCGGCGAGACGGCGAACGGCAAGACCCCGCTGGTCGACCGCCAGCATCCGCACGACCTGTTCATGGAGCTGTCGGCCTCCTACGCCTGGAAGCTGGGGCGCGCCGCCAGCGCCTTCGTCTACGCCGGCCTGCCGGGCGAGCCGGCCTTCGGGCCGCCGGCCTTCATGCACCGGCTCTCGGTGATGGACAGCCCCGAGGCGCCGATCAGCCACCACTGGCTGGATTCCACCCACATCAGCTTCGGCGTCGTCACCGGCGGCCTGGTGGTCGGCGACTGGAAGCTCGAGGCCAGCGCCTACAACGGCCGCGAGCCCGATCAGCACCGCTACGACATTGAGACCGGGGCCCTGGACTCCACGGCCGTGCGGCTGTCCTGGAACCCGACCCGGAACTGGGCGCTGCAGGCCTCCTGGGCTGACGAGATCAGCCCCGAACAGCTGGAGCCCGGCGTCGACCAGCACAAGGTCTCGGCCAGCGCGATCTACACCGTTCCGGTCGGCGACCACGGCTGGTGGTCCACCACCGCGGCCTGGGGCCGACGGTCGAGCCAGGGCGTGGACCTGGACGCCTGGGTGCTGGAGAGCGCGGTGAAGCCGGCCAGCGCCTGGACGATCTTCAGCCGCGCCGAGCGGGTGGACAATGACGAGCTGATCCCCGCCCTGCTGGACCGCGGCCCGGCGTTCACGGTGGGCAAGGTATCGCTTGGCGCGATCCACGACTGGCCGGTGGGCGAGCACCTGCTGTTCGGCCTGGGCGGGCTCTATGCGCTCGACTTCGTGCCGGGCGCGCTGAAGGCGGCCTACGGGAGCACTGAGCCTCACGGGGCCATGGCCTTCGTGCGGCTGAAGCTGCGCTAGCCCCGGTTGGCTCCCGGCGACGCTTGGTCTAGCAATTCGCGATCATGAGCGCCGAACCCCACGACCCCGAGTTCCTCTCCGACGTCCCGCGCGTGCATGCCGCGCGGCAAGGCGACCACGTCGCCGTCGAATGCGAGGGCCGCACCCTCACCTACGCCGAACTGGATCGGCGCGCTGACCGGGCGGCGGGCCTGCTGGCGGCCTTGGGCGTGAAGCCGGGCGAGCGGGTGGCGTGGCTGGGCCGCAGCCATGAAGCCTTCTTCGAGGTGTTCTTCGGGACCGTGCGGGTGCGCGCCTGCCTGGCGCCGATCAACACTCGCCTCGCCGTGCCCGAGATCGCCTTCATCCTGGGCGACAGCGGCGCGGACCTGTTCTTCGTGACCGCCGGCCTGCTGGACACGGCCCGCGCGGTGGTGGCCCAGGTCGACCGGCCGATCCGGCTGATCGTGGTGGGCGCTGACGAGGACGCCGACCTCGGCGGCCTGGATCGCTACGAAGTCCTGCGCGACGCCGCCCCGGCCGCGCCCGCCCTGGAGCCGGGGGCCGACGACGATATCCTGCAGCTCTACACCTCCGGCACCACCGGCCTGCCCAAGGGCGTGCGGCTCAACAACGCCAACTATGCGGCCTTCCTCGACCTGCGGACCAAGGTCGAGGGCTTCGACTACGGGCCGGACGACACCGTGCTGATCGTCATGCCGCTGTTCCACGTGGCCGGCACCAACATCAGCTTCTCGGGCCTGGCCGCCGGCGGGCGGGTGATCCTGTTGCCCGAGTTCAGCCCGGCGGCGGTGCTGAAGCTGATCGAGGCCGAGCGCGTGGCGCACATCTTCCTGGTGCCGGCGATGATCAACATGTGCCTGCAGGCGTCGGAGATCGAGGGCGCCGACCTGTCCAGCCTGAAGAGCGTGGCCTATGGCGCCTCGCCGATCGGCGAAGCGGTGCTGGCCAAGGCCACGGCGCGGTTCGGCTGCGGCTTCATCCAGTTTTACGGCATGACCGAGAGCACCGGCGCCGGGACCTTCCTGACGCCCGCCGAGCACCGGCCGGAGCTGCTGCGCTCCTGCGGCAAGGCGTGGCCGGACATGGCCGTCCGTGTGCAGACGGACGATGGGCGCGAGGCCGAGGTCGGCGAGATCGGCGAGATCGCCATCTGGGGCGGCATGGTGATGGCCGGCTACTGGAACCGTCCGGAAGCCACCGCAGACACCGTGAGCGCCGATCGCTGGCTGAAGACCGGCGACGCCGGCTACCGCGACGCGGCGGGCTACATCTTCATCCATGACCGGGTGAAGGACATGATCGTCTCGGGCGGCGAGAACGTCTATCCGGCCGAGGTGGAGAACGCGATCATGGGCTGCCCCGGCGTCGCCGACGTGGCGGTGATCGGCGCGCCCGACGCCAAGTGGGGCGAGGCGGTCACCGCGATCGTCGTCAGGAGCCCTGACTGCGACTGCGAGCCGGCGGCGGTGATCGCCTGGGCGCGCGAGCGGATCGCCGGCTACAAGGCGCCCAAGGCCGTGGACTTCATCGACGTCCTGCCGCGCAACGCCTCGGGCAAGGTGCTGCGGCGCGAACTGCGCAAGCCCTACTGGGAAGGCCACGGCCGGCTGGTGGGCTAGGGGGTCGGCCCCGAGGCAGTGTTGACCACCCGGTCGAGCTGTTCCGGCCGCGGGCGCGGCGCGAGCTTCAGGCGCGACAGGCTGGCCAGCACCGCGAACACCGCCACGCCGCCGGCCGCGGCCAGGGCCGTGGTGGCCGCCTTGGTCCCGGCCAGCTGGAAGAAGACCGCGGTCGTCGCCGCGCCCGTGGTCTGGCCCAGCAGGCGCGCGGTCGCCAGCGCGCCCCCGGCCGCGCCCGAGCGGTGCATGGGCGCCGCGGTGATCATCGCGCGGTTGTTGGGCGCCTGGAAGAAGCCGAAGCCGAAGCCGCACAGCGCCATCCGCCAGGCGATGTCGAGATCCGAAACCCCCGGCCGCAGCAGGGACAGCGCGAAGAGGCCGGCGGCGAAGACCGACAGGCCGATGCCGCCCAGGGTCCCGGCCCGGTGGCGGTCGGCCAGGCGTCCGGCCAGCGGGGCGGCGATCCCGACGGCGATCGGCCAGGGCGTCATCAGCAGGCCGGTGACCACCGCCGAGCGGCCAAGCTCGGTCTGGAAATAGAAGGGCAGGCCCACATAGGCCATCATCTGGGCCCCGAAGGAGACGATCGAGGTCAGGATCGACAGGCCGAAGATCGGCAGTTTCAAGAGGTCGAAGGGCACCAGCGGCGCCTCGACCCGCAGTTCGCGCCAGGCCAGCACCGCGCCCGCGACCAGGCCCACGGCGAGCTTGGGCAGGCCCGAGGCCGGCCCCTCGCGGGCCAGGCTCTCCGCCCCGGTAATCAGGAAACCGAAGGTGGTCGCGTTCAGCAGGGCCGAGATCCAGTCGAACCGCCGGTCCGATCCCACGGTGACCGGCAGGGCGCGGACGCCGATCGCGAAGGCCAGCAACCCGATCGGCACATTGATGGCGAACAGCCACTCCCACGACGCCCGCGCCAGGATCGCCGCGGCCACGGTCGGGCCGATGGCCGCCGAGACCGAGATCACCAGGGCGTTGAGGCCGATGCCGCGGCCCAGGAATTTCTTCGGGTAGGTGAAGCGGACCAGGGCGGCGTTGATGCTCATGATCCCGCCCGCGCCCAGGCCCTGCAGCACGCGCGCGGCGGTGAGTTCGGCCAGGCTGTGCGACAGGGCGCAACCCAGCGAACCCAAGGTGAAGACCAGCAGGCCCGCCATATAGACCCGCCGATAGCCCAGCCGGTCGCCGAGCGCCGCCAGCGGCAGCAGGGTGACGGTGATCGCCAGCTGATAGGCGTTGACGATCCAGATCGACGAGGCCGCGCTGGCGTGCAGTTCGTTGGCGATGGTCGGCAGGGCGACGTTGGCGATCGCCCCGTCCAGCACCGACATGGTCATGGCCAGCCAGATCGCCGCCACCGACCAGTAGCGGCGCGGGATCGGCAGGCCGTCCGGCGTCGCGGCGACGGCGTGGGCGTCGGTGTCCTCCCGCGCGATCTGCGCAGGCGTGGCGGTCGCGGCGTCCGGCATCAGCCCCTAAACCCGCGAACCGGGGTTTGGCGCCGCACGGCTAGGCGCTGGCCGCCGCGCTGGGCCGCGCCTTCACCCGGTCGAACCAGCCGGTGAGCTTGCCGTTCGCCGGGTCCAGCGGCTGGCCGACCACGGCGCCGAAGTCGAGGAAGGAGAACAGCAGGATGTCGGCCAGGGTGAAGCGGTCGCCTGCGATCCAGGGGCCCTTGAACTCGCCCTCCAGCCAGGTCAGGCCGTCCTTGGCGAGCGTCTTCAGCCCCGGCGCGGCCTCGGGCAGGCAGCGCATGCGGCTCTCGAACAGCGGCAGGCCCTCGGCGAAGCGGAAGCCGTTGGCCATCGGCTCGCAGATCTTCAGGTCCACGCGGCGCGTCCACATCCGGGTCTCGGCCCGTTGCTGGGGTGTCGCGCCGATCAGCGGCGGGGTCGGCTGGACTTCCTCCAGGTATTCGCAGATCGCGGTGATCTCGGTGACGAAGCCGCCGCCGTCCAGCTCCAGGGCCGGCGTCTGGCCCGCGCGGTTGACGCTCTCGTTGTAGGGCGGCCGGCGGTTTTCCCCGCCCCGCAGGTCAACCTCCACCCGCGCCACGTCCAGGCCCTTCTCGGCCAGGAACATCTTCACCACCCGAGGGTTCGGGCCGATCGAGGTATGGAGTTTCATGGGCGGGTTTCCTCTGCTGCGGAGGGACCGTTAAGCGCCGCTTCGCGCCCGGTCAACGAATCGCCCGTTAATCACTTTTTTACCCGCCAGCGTGGCGTTTCGCCGCAGTTTGGGGTATAGGAGCGCCCCATGGCTGATCGACAGTTCAAACCCGATCTGGCGGGTTCTGGCGAGACGCTCGAGCATCTGCTCCTCCGTCTCCGCTCGCAGGTGCGCCGCCCGGCCTGGCCGCGGCGCGATGGCCCCTCCGGCTGGGATCACTTCGTCACCTCGCGCCGGCCGCCGCGCGGCGCCGGCGGGGCCGAAGCCCCCATCCCGCGGGAAAGACCGGTCCCGGACGCCTACGCGCCGATCTGAGGCTGACCGCCAGGTTCCGCCGGCCCCAAGGCCCCGACCAGCGTCGGCGGCATCGGCCCGCCCGTCGCCCAGTCGAGAAGCTCGACCGGGTGAACCACCGGCATGGGAACCGCGCCGCGCATCTGGGCGATGCAGCCGACGTTGCCGGCGGCGACGATCACAGCGCCGGTCTTCTGCATGGCGATGGCCTTGCGGGCGCGCAGGCGTCCGGCCAGCTGCGGCTGCAGGATGTTGTAGACCCCGGCCGAGCCGCAGCAGAGGTGGCCCTCGGCGATCGGGCGCACCTCATAGCCCGCCTGGGCCAGCAGGGCGGCCGGCTCGGCCCTGATCCCCTGGCCGTGCTGCAGCGAACAGGGCGCATGATAGGCGACACTGAGCCGGCCGGGCCGGGTGACCGGCGGCAGGCCGGCCTCGGCGACCAGCTCCAGCACGTCGCGCGCGATCTGCGCCGCGCTGGCGGCCGCCGGATCGCCCGGCAGGCGGTGGGCATAGGCCTTGAGCGTCGTCCCGCAGCCCGCTGCAGTGGTGACGATGGCGTCGAACGGGCCGGCCCTCTCCCACGTCCGCAGGTTCCGCCTGGCGAAGCCGGCGGCCTCTTCGGTCCGGCCCAGGTGTTCGGAGAGCGCGCCGCAGCAGCCCTCGCCCGCGGCCAGCACGACGTCATAGCCGGCGCGGGTCAGCAGGCGGATGGCGGCGTCGCGGATCGTCGGCGTCAGCACCGGCTCGACGCAGCCCTGCAGCAGGGCCACGCGGCCGCGGCGTTGGCCCACCGGCGGATAGCTGTGCTGAGCCGCGGCGGCGCGGGGCGCGGCGGCGGGAACCAGCCGGAGGAGCGCGGCCAAGGGCAAGAGCTTCAGCGCCTCCAGCACCGGCTCAAGCGGGCGGCCAAGGCGCCCGAACGCCAGCCCTGCGCGCAGCCAGGCCGGGCGGGTCAGCACCTGCGGCAACAGCCAGCGCAGCAGGCGCTCGCCGAACGGCCGGCGGTAGTGCGCCTCGATATGGGCGCGGCCGTGGTCCATGAGCTGGGCATAGTCGACCCCCGACGGACAGGTCGTCCGGCAGCCCAGGCAGGAGAGGCAGCGGTCGATGTGCAGCACCGTCTCGGCCGGCGGCGGGCCTCCGGCCTCCAGCATCGCCTTGATCAGCTCGATCCGCCCGCGCGGGCCGTCGCGCTCGTCGCCGGTCAGCACATAGGTCGGGCAGGTCGCGGTGCAGAACCCGCAGTGGACGCACTTGCGCAGCTCCGCGTGGCTGGCGGCGGTCTGCGGCTCGGCGAGCTGAGCGGCGGAGAACTCGGTCTTCATTGGCCGAGCCCCATCCGGCCGGGATTCAGCACGCCCCTTGGATCGAACGCCGCCTTCACACGGGCGCTTAGCGCCGCCAGCGCCGGGTCGAGCAGGGCGGTGGCCGGGCCCTCGCCGCGGAACAGGGTCGCATGGCCGCCGAGCGCGTGGGCGGCGGCGTGGACCTCTGTGGGCGCGGCCTCGCTCAACAGCCAGACCAGGCCGCCGCCCCAGTCGTAGAACGCCTCACCGGCCACGGTTTCCGTCAGCCTCCAGCCGGCGGCGGGCGGCAAGGACACGCGCCAGACCGAACTGCGTTTTACGCGAGCGAAGGCCTCGACCTCGCGCACCTGGGCCCAGAAGTCTCGGCTCAGGGCCGCGTCCAAAGCCTCGATCCGCCCGAAGCTCCTGAGCGTGGCGGCGAGGTGATCGGCCCGGGCGGCCACCGAGGCGGCGAACCCTTCCAGCCGGATCGCGGTGACCGCCATCTCCCCCTTCAGCGGCGGGCGAGCGGCGACCGCCTGCGGCAGATGGGCCGCGCCGGAGACGTCCACAGGCGCGTTCAGGGCGACGGTCAGCGCCTCGCCCGCGCGCGGGTCGGTCAGGCCGAACAGCAGCAGCGTGATCTCCGTCCGCGCCGCCGGCAGCACCTTGATGGTGACCTCGGTCATCACCGCCAGCGTGCCCCAGGACCCGGCGACCAACTTGGGCAGGTCATAGCCGGTGACGTTCTTCACCACCCGCCCGCCGGCTTTCACGATCTCGCCGCGGCCGGTCACGGCGGCGAGGCCCAGGAAGTGGTCGCGCGCGGCGCCGGCCCGCAGGCGGCGCGGGCCGGAGAGATTGGCGGCCAACGCCCCGCCGAGCGTCGGTCGGCCCTTCGACCCAAGCAGCCTGGTGAGGTGCGGCGGCTCGAACGGCAGCACCTGGCCGTGGCTGGCCACCAGCGTCTCCAGCGCCGCCAGGGGGACGCCCGGCTGGGCGGTCAGCACCAGTTCCTCCGGCGCATAGTCGATCACCTTGTCGAGGGCCGCCAGGCTGACGACGGCGTCGGCGGAAACGCCCGCGCCCACCGCGCGCTTGGTCCCGCCGCCCACGATCTCCAGGCTGCGGCCGGCCGCGTTCGCTTCGGCCACCAGCGCGGCGACCTCCGCGGCGGTCTTCGGCGTCTCGGTGCGGGCGGCGACCTCGAGCATCAGAAGCGCGGCAGCTCCGGAAAGGCGACCGCGCCGCGATGGACGTGGACGCGGCCCAGCTCAGCGCAGCGGTGCAGGGTCGGGAACACCTTGCCGGGATTGAGCAGCAGGTCGGGATCGAAGGCGCACTTCACCCGCTGCTGGCAGGCGAGGTCGGTGGCGCTGAACATCTCACCCATCAGGTCGCGCTTCTCGACGCCCACGCCGTGTTCGCCGGTCAGCACGCCGCCCACCGCCACGCAGAGCTTCAGGATCTCCGCCCCGAACGCCTCGGCGGCCTCCAGCTCTCCCGGCTTTTCGGCGTCGTACATGATCAGCGGGTGAAGGTTGCCGTCGCCGGCGTGGAAGACGTTGGCGACCCGCAGGCCATAGCGGCCGCTCATCTCGACCATGGCGCCCAGCACCCGCGGCAGCTCGCGGCGCGGGATGGTGCCGTCCATGCAGTAGTAGTCGGGCGTCAGCCGCCCCACCGCCGGGAACGCCGCCTTGCGTCCGGCCCAGAAGGCCAGCCGCTCCGCATCGCTCTCGGAGGTCCGCACCGTCGTCGCGCCGCGTGCGCGGGCCAGGCCCGCGACCTCGCCGCAGAGTTCGGCGCACTCCGCCTCCGGCCCGTCCAGTTCGACGATCAACAGCGCCTGGCATTCGACGGGGTAGCCCGCATGGACGAAGGCCTCGGCGGCGACGATCGCCGGGCTGTCCATCATCTCCAGGCCAGCGGGAATGACGCCCGCCGCGATGATGTCGCCAACGGTGGCGCCGGCGGCCTCGACGGACGGGAACCCCAGCAGCAGGGCCCGCGCCATTTCGGGCGTCCTCAGCAGACGGACGGTCACCTCCGTGACGACGCCCAGCAGGCCTTCCGAGCCGGTCACCACGCCCATCAGGTCGTAGCCGGCCGCGTCGAAGCCCTTGCCGCCCAGGCGCACCACCTGGCCGTCCATCAGCACCAGCTGGCAGCCCAGCACATTGTGGGTGGTCAGGCCGTACTTCAGGCAGTGAACCCCGCCGGAGTTCTCCGCCACATTGCCGCCGATGGTGCAGGCGATCTGGCTGGAGGGATCGGGCGCATAGTAGAAGCCGTCCGCCTCCACCGCGGCGCTGATCGCCAGGTTGGTGACGCCGGGCTGGACCACCGCGCAGCGGTTGGCGAGGTCGACCTCCAGCACCCGGTCGAACTTGGCCATGCCGAGCACCACGCCGTCGGTGAGCGGCAAAGCGCCGCCGGAGAGCGAGGTGCCGGCGCCGCGCGGCACCACCTTGACGCCCTGCGCCTGGCAGTACGCCAGCACGGCGGAAACCTGCTCCACAGTCTGCGGCAACACCACGGCCAGCGGCGTCTGGCGATAGGCCGACAGGCCATCGGACTGGAAGGGGACCAAGCCGGCGGGATCGCTGACCACGCCCTCGCCAGGGACCAGGCGCTTCAGCGCGCGCACGATCTCGCCCTTGCGGGCGATGGTGGCGGCGTCGGGCGCGGGCATCTTCATGGCCCGCCAGTCCTAGCCTGTTCCGGGCCCTAGGCCACTAACCCTCAGGCCAATAACCCTCAGGCCAACGCGCCCAGGATCGTTTGGTGCAGCGCCTTGGCGACCGGCTCCAGCATGGCCGGACCGGTGACGTCGGGCAGGTCCTTGGCGCTGTGGTGCAGGGGCGAGGCGGCGACCAGGCCGATCAGCGGGCGGTAGCCCAGCTTGCGGAAGGTGGCCAGTTCTCCCGGCGCGTTGTGGGCGTCCAGGTCGAGCGGCATCTCGTAGCCGACCTGGCCGGCGAAGGCCTTGGCGGTGGTCGCGATGAGCGGGGCGCTGGCGCCGATGGTCCGCGCCTTCGGCGGGCCGGGCAGGCGGACCACCTTCCCATCCTTCAGGACGTGGTCGTAGACCGCCACATTGGCGCCGATGGCCACCCACAGGCGGGTGTCGGCGGGCTTGGGCGCCCCGGCGCGGGTGAACAGGTGGGCGCCATAGCCGTCGAATTCGTGACCCGCCGAGCAGACGACCACCAGGTTGAGGTCGGGGCGCGTCGCCAGGGCCGCGGCGAGACCCAGCCAGATGGCGATGCCGGAGCCGCGTTCGCCCGCGCAGTGGCGCCAGCCGCTCTTCGGCGTGGAGATCACGATCGGCTTGCCGGGTCCCTTGCGGCGGCCGATCACGTTCTGCGCCTGGCCCGGCCGCGACCGGCCCTCGAGCCGCACGCTCACCAGCGTCCCGGCCTGGGCGGCCGCCTTCAGCGCCGCCGCGTCGCGCCCGGCGGCCAGCAGCACGGGGCAGCGCCAGGCCGGCGCCTTGGGGTTGCGGTTCATGGCCAGCAGCTCGCCGAGCGGATTTTCGGTGATGGCGATCACCGCTACGGCGCCGGAGTCCACGGCGGCGACGATCGGCGCCGGCGGCGGCGCCTCCAGCCCGGCGCCCGTGCCCGGCGGCAGGTCGACAAGCGCGATCTTGCCCGCGCCGCCGGCGACGGAGAGCGGCGCGGTGAGGCCCGCGGGCGGCGTGGCCGTCGGCGTCCAGTAGGGGAAGCTTTCCAGGGTCCGGCCGCCGAGGACGATGTCGCAGGCGCCGAGTTCGAAGACGGGATAGTCGAAGGCCTGGCGCTCGGTCGTATAGCCCGCCGCCTTCAGCGCCTTCTCCAGCCAGGCGGTGGTCGCGTTGTCCCCGGCCGTGCCGGTGCGGTGCTCGCCCAGGCCCGCGTAGGCCTTCACGTCGGCATAGAGGGCCGTGCCGGAGAGCGGGTCGGGAGCGGCGAGCGCCGGCATGGCGGGCAAGGTTGCGGCGCCCAGGCCGGAAATCAAAGCGGTTCGCCTGTCCACTGTCCTCATCGCGTCATCCCCGAACATACGGAACCCCGTGCCCATGGCGGCCCGATCCGGTCCGCGATCAACCCTCGAACCCGGACGTTCCAATATCCGGAACGGACGCCTGGCGGCTAATCACCCTTGAAAGCCGGCGCCCGCTTCTCGTTGAAACTGGCGACGCCTTCGCGCCGGTCGGCGGTCTTGAACAGGCGGTTGTAGGCGTTGAGCTCGAGCACCATGGACTCGCCCAGTTGCAGGCCATGGCCTTCGTGGACCACGCGCTTCAGGGCGCGGACCGAAAGCGGCGCGTTGGTGGCGATGCGCCGAGCCGTCTCCAGGACCGCGTCCATCAATTCCGCCGCCGGGACCACGCGGTTGACGATGCCGGCCTCCAGCGCCTCCTGGGCGGAGAGCGGGCGGCCGCTGACCAGGATTTCCAGCGCCCGGCGCTCGCCCGCCTGGCGGGTGAGCAGCTGGGTGCCGCCCAGACCCGGCATGATGCCGAGCGTCACTTCCGGCAGGCCGAAGCGGGCGTTGTCGGCGGCGTAGGCGAAGTCGCAGGCGAGCGTCATCTCGCAGCCGCCGCCCATGGCCGCGCCGTTCACCGCCGCGATCACCGGCACGGGCACGGCGAGCTGGGCGCGGGCCATGGCCTCGAACACCTTGTGCTGATCCGCCCAGGCCTCGTCGGTCATGCCGTTGCGTTCCTTGAGGTCCGCCCCGGCCTGGAAATGACGCCCCTCGCCGGTCAGAATCACGCAGCGCAGGTCCTGGCGCTCCGCCAGCGCCGTCCAGGTCTCCAGCAACTCCAGCCCCATCCGGGTGGAGAGCGCGTTGGCCACCTCGGGGCGGTTGAAGGCCACGACGGCGATGCCGGGGCTGGGCTCGGACAGCAGCAGGGTCTCAGGCATCAGAAGCTCTTCGGCAGGTCCAGCACGTGGGTGGCCACGTGGCTGAGGATCAGGTTCGTGGAGATCGGCGCCACCTGGTAGAGGCGGGTTTCGCGGAACTTGCGCTCGATGTCGTACTCCTCGGCGAAGCCGAAGCCGCCGTGGGTCTGGACGCACATGTCGGCGGCGAACCAGCTGGCTTCCGAGGCGGCCAGCTTGGCCATGTTGGCCTCGGTCCCGCAGGGTTGGCCGGCCTCGAACAAGGCCGCGGCATGGTCGACCATGTGGCTGGCGGCGGTCATCTGGACATAGGCGCGGGCGATCGGGAACTGCACGCCCTGGTTCTCGCCGATCGGGCGGCCGAACACCTCGCGCTCGCGCGCGTAGGCGCTGGCGCGGTCGATGAAGAACTTCGCGTCGCCGATGCATTCCGCCGCGATCAGGATCCGCTCGGCGTTCATGCCGTCCAGGATGTAGCGGAAGCCCTGGCCCTCGGCGCCGATCAGGTTCGCGGCCGGCACGCGCAGGTCCTCGAAGAACAGCTCGGTGGTGGCGTGGTTCAGCATGGTCCGCACCGGGCGGATGGTCAGGCCGTTCCCAACCGCCTCGCGCAGGTCGACCAGGAGCACGCTCATGCCGTCCGACGGCTTGGCCGCCTGGTCGCGCGGCGTTGTGCGGCAGAGCAGCACCATCAGGTCGGAATGCTCGGCCCGGCTGATCCACAGCTTGCGGCCGTTCACGACATAGGCGTCGCCGTCCCTGCGGGCGAAGGTGGTGATCCGCGTCGTGTCGGTGCCGGCGTCCGGCTCGGTGACCCCGAAGGCCTGCAGGCGCAGCTCGCCCGAGGCGACCTTCGGCAGATAGGCCGCCTTCTGCGCGGGCGACCCGTGCCGCAGCACGGTGCCCATGGTGTACATCTGGGCGTGGCAGGCGCCGCCGTTGCAGCCGGACCGGTGGATCTCCTCCAGCACCGCGGTCGCCGCGCCTAAGCCCAGGCCCGAGCCGCCGTAGTCCTCCGGGATCAGCACCGAGAGGAACCCCGCCTCGGTCAGGGCCTGGACGAAGGCGGTGGGATAGGCCCGCTCGCGGTCGAGGTCGCGCCAGTAGGCGCCGGGGAACCGCGCGCACAGCCTGCGCACCGCCTCGCGGATTTCGGGGAAGGTCTCAGCCACGAAAGCTTCTGTGGCGCCTGCCCCACCGCGTGTCATCACCTTCCTACCGTCATGGCCGGGCTCGTCCCGGCCACCCATGAACGCCGCCTTCGCGGAAAATCCTGCGCCACCGATGCGCATGGGTCCCCGGCACAAGGCCGGGGATGACGAAGGAGAAGGGAGAACCTAGGGTCTCCCGTGGAGGAAACCGTGACCGATCTCAGCTACGTCCATGGGGCCGATACGCGGCCTTTGTTGGGGATGACCATCGGGGCGGCGTTCGACGCGACGGTCGAGGCGCACCCTGGGCAGATGGCGCTGATCTCGCGGCATCAGAAGATCCGCTGGACCTACGCCGA
This sequence comes from Phenylobacterium sp., assembly GCF_036501465.1. Taxonomy (GTDB): domain Bacteria; phylum Pseudomonadota; class Alphaproteobacteria; order Caulobacterales; family Caulobacteraceae; genus Phenylobacterium. The sequence continues at coordinate 20,619 of NZ_DASYAF010000165.1, read as the reverse complement.
GATGAAAGCCCGCGTCGACGCCCTGGCGGCCGGCCTGCTGGCGCTGGGGCTGGAGCCGGGCGACCGGATCGGCATCTGGGCGCCCAATTGCGCGGAGTGGGCGCTGACCCAGTTCGCCACCGCCAAGGCCGGCCTGATCCTGGTCAACATCAACCCGGCCTATCGGCTGAGCGAGGCCGAGTACGCGCTGAACAAGGTCGGCTGCAAAGCGCTGGTCACCGCCATCGCGCACCGGACCAGCGAATACCTGCACATGATCCGCGAGCTGGCGCCGGAGCTGTCGTCCTGCCGCCCCGGCGCGCTACAGGCGGGAAGGCTGCCGCACCTGCGCTGGGTGATCACGCTCGGCGAACAGGAGCACGCCGGGTGCCTCGCCTTCCACCAGGCTTGTGACGCGGGCACGCCGGCCGATGCGGCCCGGCTGGAGGAGATCGCCGCGAAGCTGCAGTTCGACGACGCCATCAATATCCAGTTCACCAGCGGCACCACCGGCTTCCCGAAGGGCGCGACGCTTTCCCACCACAACATCCTGAACAACGGCCACTTCGTCGCCGAGGCGATCAAGCTGACGCCCGGCGACCGGCTGTGCATCCCGGTGCCGCTCTATCACTGCTTCGGCATGGTGATGGGCAACCTGGGCTGCATCACCCACGGCGCGACCATGGTCTATCCGGCCGAGGGGTTCGATCCGCTGGCGACGCTTGAGGCGGTGCAGGACGAGACCTGCGTCGGCCTCTACGGCGTGCCCACCATGTTCATCGCCATGCTGGGCCATGAGGCGTTCGCCCGCTTCCATTTCCCGGCCCTGCGCACCGGCATCATGGCCGGCTCGCCCTGCCCCATCGAGGTGATGAAGCAGGTGATCGACAAGATGGGGATGGCTGAGGTGACCATCGCCTACGGCATGACCGAGACCTCGCCGGTGAGCTTCCAGTCCAGCGTGGACGACAGCGTCGAGCGCCGCGTCGCCACCGTCGGGCGCATCCAGCCGCACCTGGAGGTGAAGGTCGTCGACGCCGAGAACCGCATCGTCCCGCGCGGCGAGACCGGCGAGCTCTGCACGCGCGGCTATTCGGTGATGCTGGGCTACTGGGACGACGAAGCCCGGACCGCCGAGGCTATCGACGCCGCCGGCTGGATGCACACCGGCGACCTCGCCACCCTCGACGCCGAGGGCTACGGCAACATCGTCGGCCGCATCAAGGACATGGTCATCCGCGGCGGCGAGAACGTCTATCCGCGCGAGATCGAGGAGTTCCTCTACCGCCACCCGGCGGTGCAGGACGTGCAGGTGATCGGCGTGCCCGACGCCAGATACGGCGAGGAGCTGTGCGCCTGGGTGGTGCTGAAGCCCGGCGCGGCGGCCACGGCCGAAGACATCCAGGGCTTCTGCAAGGGTCAGATCGCCCACTACAAGATTCCACGGCACATCCGGTTCGTGGAAGGTTTCCCCACCACCGTCACCGGCAAGGTGCAGAAATTCGCCATGCGCGAGGCGATGATTGCGGAACTCGGCCTCGTGCTGGAAAAGACCGCATGATGGCTTGGCTTTGCCCTTCTCCCCTTGCGGGAGAAGGTGTCGGCCGGAGGCAGACGGATGAGGGGTCTCGCGGTGCGAACAAGGAAACCAAGAGGTTGGATTTGGAGATGACCATCGCCCCCTCATCCGACCTGCTCCGCAGGCCACTTTCTCCCGCAGGGGGAGAAGGATGAGGAAAATCGTCTCCAATATCGACCCCGGCTCCCAGGCCTTCGCCGCCAACGCCAAGGTCAACCGCAAGCTGGCGGCCGAGCTGCGCGAGCGCGCGGCCGCCGCCGCCCTGGGCGGATCGGAGGACAGCCGCAAGCGCCACGTCGGCCGTGGCAAGCTTTTGCCGCGCGAGCGGGTGATGCGCCTGCTGGACGCCGGCTCGCCGTTCCTGGAGGTGGGCCAGCTGGCGGCGAACGGTCTCTACAACGACGAGGCGCCGGGCTCCGGCATCATCGTCGGCGTCGGCCGCGTTTCCGGCCGCGAGTGCATGATCGTCGCCAACGACGCCACGGTGAAGGGCGGCGCCTACTATCCGATGACGGTGAAGAAGCATCTCCGCGCCCAGGAGATCGCCATCCAGAACCGCCTGCCCTGCGTCTACCTGGTGGATAGCGGCGGGGCGAACCTGCCGCACCAGGCCGAGGTGTTCCCAGACCGCGAGCACTTCGGGCGCATCTTCTTCAACCAGGCGCGGATGAGCGCCGACGGCATCGCCCAGATCGCCTGCGTCATGGGCTCCTGCACCGCCGGCGGCGCCTACGTCCCGGCGATGAGCGACGAGACGGTGATCGTCCGCGGCCAGGGCACCATCTTCTTAGGGGGACCCCCGCTGGTGAAGGCCGCCACCGGCGAGGTGATCACCGCCGAGGAGCTGGGCGGCGCCGACACCCACGGCCGCCGCTCGGGCGTGGTCGACTACGTGGCCGCCGACGACGAGGAGGCGCTCGCCCGTGTACGGATCATCGTCGCCAACCTGAACACCGCCAAGCCCGATCCGCCGGTGATGGGCGACGCGCGCGAGCCCGCCTACGACCCGGAGGAGCTGTACGGCATCGTGCCCACCGACGTGCGCGCGCCCTATGACGTGCGCGAGGTGATCGCGCGCATCGTCGACGGCTCGGAGTTCGACGAGTTCAAGCCGCTCTATGGGACGACCCTGGTCACCGGCTTCGCGCGCATCTGGGGCTATCCGGTGGCGATCCTGGCCAACAACGGGGTGCTGTTCTCGGAAAGCGCGCTCAAAGGGGCGCACTTCATCGAGCTGGCCTGCCAGCGTAAGATCCCGCTGGTCTTCCTGCAGAACATCTCGGGCTTCATGGTCGGCGGCAAATACGAGGCCGGCGGCATCGCCAAGGATGGCGCCAAGCTGGTGACCGCCGTGGCCAGCGCGGAAGTCCCGAAGTTCACCGTGCTGATCGGCGGCTCGTTCGGCGCGGGCAACTACGGCATGTGCGGCCGCGCCTATTCGCCCCGCTTCCTGTGGACCTGGCCCAACAGCCGCATCTCGGTGATGGGCGGCGAGCAGGCGGCCAGCGTGCTCGCCACCGTGCATCGCGACGCCGACAAGTGGACCAAGGCCGAGGAAGAGGCCTTCAAGGCGCCGGTTCGCCAGCGCTACGAGGACGAGGGCAACCCCTACTTCGCCACCGCCCGGCTGTGGGACGACGGCATCATCGACCCGGCCCAGACCCGCGACGTGCTGGGCCTTTCCATCTCGGCCTCGCTGAACGCGCCGATCCCGCCAACGCGCTTCGGCGTGTTCCGGATGTAGCCATGGCCAGCGGTGACAACCTCCTCGAAGCCGTGACGGCGGACACCATCGCCCACGAGGCGGCGCGGGCCTCGAAGCACAGCCTGCCGATCGGCGCGCCCTGCCCGAACTGCCGCACGGCGATCGCCGGGCCCTGGTGCTACGCCTGCGGCCAGCGGGCCGAAAAGTACGACCGCTCGATCTGGCGGCTGTTCGGCGAGATGTTCGAAGGGCTCGTCGACCTGGACGGGCGGATCTGGAAGACCTTCCCGCGGCTGATCTTCCGGCCTGGCAAGCTCACCCGCGAATACCTCGACGGCCATCGCGCCGCCCAGGTGCCGCCGTTCCGCATCTTCCTGATCGTCCTGCTGGTCGTGTTCTTCGCCGGCGGTCAGAACTTCGCCCGCAACAAGCAGCACTTCCAGCTGGGTCTGCCGAACGATCCCAAGATCACGGCGAACATGTCGGACAAGGACAAGGCCGACTACGCGCAGGCGATGGCCAAGCTCGGCGCCTTTAAGGCCGGGCAGGACGCGAAGCCCTCGTCGAACGACGCCCTGAACTTCAACCTCAGCCCGCCGAATGCGGCGCCCGCGACAGCGACCCAGGGCATCAAGATCGGGCCGAACGACACCATCAACATCAACACCGGATCGGCGAAATCCAGCTCCTTCTGGACCACGCAGGTGAAGAAGGCGCTGGCCAATCCGGACGCCTTCTTCGCCGCCGCCGCGGAGTGGGCGAACCGGCTGGCGGTCATCATGCTGCCGATCGCGGCCCTGATGTTGTCAGCGCTGTTCGTCTTCAAGAGGAACACCTACGTCTTCGACCACCTGATCTTCTCGATGCATTCGCTCTCGTTCCAGGGCCTGCTGCTCTCGGCGGTCTTCCTGGGGGCGATCTACTGGGACCCGGCCTGGAACCTGCTCTGGCTGTCGCCGGTGCATCTCTTCTTCCATATGCGCGGCGCCTACCGGGTCAGTTGGTACGGCACGCTTCTGCGGATGTTCGCCCTCTTCATCGCCTCTTCCGTCGTCTTCGGCCTGATGATCGGGGCGCTGGTGATGATCGGCATCGCTACGGTCCAATGAGAATGGCGCCCTGATGTTCAGTTCCGTCCTGGTCGCCAACCGCGGCGAGATCGCCCGGCGCGTCTTCGCCACCGCCCGGCGGATGGGGATCGCCACCGTCGCGGTCTATTCCGAGGCCGACGCCGGCGCGGCCCACGTGGCCGACGCCGACCGCGCCGCGCTGATCGGCCCGGCCGCGGCGCGCGAGAGCTATCTGGTCCCGGAGAAGATCATCGCCGCGGCCAAGGCCACGGGCGCCGAGGCGATCCATCCCGGCTACGGCTTCCTGTCGGAGAACGCCGACTTCGCCGAGGCGGTGGCCAAGGCCGGCCTGGTCTGGATCGGCCCGCCGCCCGCCGCCATCCGCGCCATGGGGCTGAAGGACGCCGCCAAGGCCCTGATGCAGAAGGCCGGCGTGCCGGTGACGCCAGGCTACCTCGGCGAGGACCAGGCCGACGCGACGCTGGCCAGCGAGGCCGCCCGCATCGGCTTCCCGGTGCTGATCAAGGCGGTGGCCGGCGGCGGCGGCAAGGGCATGCGCCGCGTCGACAATGCCGCGGACTTCGAGGCCGCCCTGGGCGCGGCGCGGCGCGAGGCCAAGGCCAGCTTCGGCGACGACCGGGTGCTCTTGGAGACCTATGTCACCCGCCCGCGCCACATCGAGGTGCAGGTGTTCGGCGACAGCCACGGCCATGTGGTCCACCTCTATGAGCGCGACTGCTCCCTGCAGCGCCGCCACCAGAAGGTGATCGAGGAAGCGCCCGCGCCCGGCATGGACGCCGCCACGCGCGAGGCGGTGACCAGCGCCGCGGTCAAGGCGGCCCAGGCGGTGAACTACGTCGGCGCGGGAACCGTGGAATTCATCGCCGACGCCAGCGCCGGCCTGAAACCCGACCGCATCTGGTTCATGGAGATGAACACCCGTCTGCAGGTGGAGCATCCGGTGACCGAGATGGTGACCGGCCTCGACCTGGTGGAATGGCAGTTCCGCGTCGCGGCGGGCGAGGCCCTGCCGGCGAACCAGGCGGCCATCGGGCTCACCGGCCATGCGGTGGAGGCCCGGCTCTATGCCGAGAGCCCCGCGACCGGCTTCCTGCCCTCGACCGGAACCCTGGAGCACTTCGTCCTGCCGCCGACGGTCCGGGCCGACGCCGGCGTGGTCGAGGGCGGCGAAGTCACGCCGTTTTACGATCCGATGATCGCCAAGCTGATCGCCCATGCGCCGACCCGCGAAGCGGCGCTGGCCGAGCTGGCCGACGCCTGCGACGCGGTCGAGGTCTGGCCGGTGAAGACCAACGCCGGCTTCCTGGCCCGCTGCCTGGAGGCGCCGGACTTCATCGCCGGCGACGTCGACACCGGCTTCATCGAGCGGAACCTCACCGAGCTGACCGCGCCACCCGAACCGTCGCCCGCGGCCCTGTCGGCGGCGGCCGACGCGGCCATGGCGGTGGACGAGGCGGCGGACCCCACGCCCTCGCCCTGGCGCGACCTGGCCGGCTTCCGCCTGAACGCGCCGCCCGCCGACAGCGTGCGGCTGTTCCGGCTCGGCAAGCCGGTGGTGGCGCGGTTCGATCCGGAGGTGGCCGAGCGTTCGGTGCTGATCACCGACGAGGACGAGATCGTAGTCTTCGAGGCGGGCGCGGCCTTCGGCTTCCTCGGCCATCCGCCGGCCGGCGGCGAGGCCGGCGGCGGCTCCGACGGCCAGATCCGCTCGCCCATGCCGGGCAAGGTCACCGGCCTGTCGGTCAAGGCCGGCGACAAAGTGACCAAGGGCCAGGGCCTGCTGACCCTCGAGGCCATGAAGATGGAGCACGCGCTCACCGCGCCCTTCGATGGGACGGTGGACGAGGTGGCCGTCGCCCTGGGCGCCCAGGTCAGCGAGGGCGCGGTGCTGATGACGCTCAGCCCCGCCTAGCGGGCGAAGGCCGCGGCGGTCGCCGCGTCGGCCGGCAGGAAGGTCTCCAGGGCGAGCTCGGCCAGGGTCACGTCGCGCGGCGTGCCGAACACGGTGGTGGTGGAGATGAAGCTCAGCAGGCCGCCGCTGGTCCGCAGGCGCAGCGGCACGGCCACGCCGCCCAGGTCGTCTGCGTAGGCCTCGCCCGGATCGTCCACCGGATAGGCCGAGACCTCGTCCTCCAGCGCCGCCAGCACCGGGTCGGCGGTGGCCTCGATCTGGGCGCGCAGGTTGTGCAGCAGGTGGCCGCGCCATTGGGCCAGGTTGGCGATGCGCGGCGCCAGCCCCTTGGGGTGCAGGGCCAGGCGCAGGGTGTTGACCGGCCCGGCCGCCAGTTCCGGGGCGACGCCGGCCAGCATCGGGGCGACCGCGGCGTTGGCGGCGATCACGTTCCAGTGGCGGTCGAACACCAGGGCGGGCCAGGGCTCGTGGCCGGCCAGCACCAGGTCGATGGCGCGCCGCGCGCCGGCCAGCGCCGGATCGTCCAGCGACCGCTCGGGGAAGGCCGGCGCGTAGCCGGCCGAGAGCAGCAGCACATTGCGGGCGCGCAAGGGGACCTCGAGCTGTTCGGCGAGCGTCAGCACCATCTCGCGGCTGGGTTGGGCGCGGCCGGTCTCCACGAAGCTCAGGTGACGGGTCGAGACCCCGGCGTCGAGGGCGAGGTCCATCTGGCTGAGACGCCGCCGCGCGCGCCATTCGCGCAGCATTGGGCCGACGGCCGGGCCAGTCGGCTTCGAGGTTCGCACGGCGGCTTCACGCATATCGACGCTCCCATCGGACGGCCGATCTAAGCCGCCCCGCCGCGCCAAGGCCATTACCTGACGCGTAATCGACGGCATGACCGGCGGGTGATGGGCTCAAGGCCAACCGCAAAGGAGCCCCCGATGAACCGCCGCAACCTGATCGAAGCCGCCATGCTGACCGCCGGCGCCGCCGCGACCCTGGCCGCCACCGCCGAGGCTGCCCCCAGGCGCGCTCGGCCGGCGACCATCCGGACCAACGACGGCCTGGCGCTGGCCTACGAGGACTGGGGATCGGGGCCACCGGTCGTGCTGGTCCACAGCTGGGCCCTGCAGAAGGCCATGTGGCGCCAGCAGATCCCCGCCCTGACCCAGGCGGGCTTTCGGGTGGTGGCCTATGACCGCCGCGGCCACGGCCGTTCCGACGGCAACGGCCAGGGCTATGACATGGACACCCTGGCCGACGACCTCGCCTGCGTCATGGACCAGCTCGACCTCAAGGGCGCGATGCTGGTGGGCCACTCGATGGCCGCCGGCGAGATCGTCCGCTACCTCTCGCGCCGTGGCGCGGCCCGGGTCGCCAGGATCGCCCTGCTGGCGCCGACCACGCCCTATCTGATGAAGACCGCCGACCATCCGCAGGGCGGCGTCGATCCCGAGGCCCTGGCCCGCACGCGCGCGGCCATGACGCGGGACTTCGCCGGCGCGATCGCCGACAACGTAGGGCCCTTCTTCACCCCGGACACCCATCCCGCGACCATGCGCTGGTGCGTGGACATGCTGCTGGCGACGCCGCTGAGCGTCGCCATGGCCACCAACCGGGCCTATTTCGAAGTGGACTTCCGGCCCGACGTGAAGGCGGTCAAGCTTCCCACCCTCGTGGTGCAAGGCGACGCCGACGCTTCGGCGCCCCTACCGTTCACCGGCCAGCGCACGGCGGAGATGATCGCGGGCGCGCAACTCCTGGTGCTGAAGGGCGCGCCGCATGGGCTGTTCCTCACCCACGCCGAGGCGGTGAACCGGGCGATCATCGACTTCGCCAGGTCCTGACGGGCGTTCCGGCCTGATCCCCCAGGCTTGGGCGTCAGTCGCGGCGGAGCAGGGTCACCGTGCCTTGCCCGCCGTCCGCGCAGATTGAGACGATGGCGTGGGCGCCCTTGGGCATGGCCCAGAGCTCCTTGATGGCCTGGCTCAGGATACGCGCGCCGGTGGCGCCGAAGGGATGGCCGATGGCGATCGAGCCGCCGTGCGGGTTCAGCCGCTCCATGGGGAACTTGCCGAGCTTGGCCGTGACCTTGGCCTTGGTCTTCAGGAATTCGGGATCCTGGATCGCCTTGATGTGGCTGGCGACCTGGGCGGTGAAGGCCTCGTGCAGCTCCCAGAGCGCGATGTCGCCATAGGTCAGGCCGTTGCGGGCCAGGAGCCGCGGGATCGCATAGGCCGGCGACATCAAGAGGTACTCGTTGAACAGGTCGATGGCGTTGACCTCATAGTCCACCAGACGCGCGCGCGGGACGTCGGCGGGCAGGCGCTTCAGCCCCTGATCGGTCGCCACCCACATGGCCGCCGCCCCGTCGGTGAGCGGGCTGGAGTTGCCGGCGGTGAGCGTGCCGGCCCCGCTGGTGCGGTCGAAGGCCGGCTTCAGGCGGCCCAGCGCCGCCATCGAGGTGTCCGGGCGGATGATGCCGTCGCGGCCGAGCTCGTCCATCCGCAGGACCAGGTCGTCGAAGAAGCCGGCCTGCCAGCCGGCGGCCGCCTTCTGGTGGCTGGCCAGCGCCAGCTCGTCCTGTTCCTCGCGGCTGATCTGCCAGCCCCTGGCCATGTCCTCGGTGTGCTCGCCCATGGACTTGCCGGTGGCGCGGTTCTTGATCTGCGGGATGAACAGCCGCACGTCGCTGAGCCGGGTCCCGGTCACCGCTGCCCAGCGTTGACCGCCGGTCCGGGCGTCCATGAACTTGCGCAGGTCGTCGGAAAGCCCCTGCGACAGGCCGATCTGGATGCGGCTCATGGCCTCCGCCCCGCCCACCAGGGCCAGGCTGCGCCCCTTGTCGTCCAGCATGCCCGCCGCCTGGAAGGCGCCCATCATGCTGGTGGAGCAGGCCATGATCGTCGACGAGGCCGGAATGGTCGCATCGCCGCCCGCCGCCACCACGGCCTCGCGCGCGAGATTGGAGACGGTGAGGTTGGGGATCACCGCGCCCCAGTTCACCAGGTCCGGCCGCCCGCCCTTCGCCAGCATCGCCTTCATGACCGGCACGGAAAGGTCCAGTGCGTCCATCCGGGCCAGCGCCCCGCCGGCCTTGGCGAAGGGCGTGCGCAAGCCTGCGACGAACCAGACGCCGAACTCGTTCCTTGGGCGGCTGGCGACGGTCCGGGGTTTGGCGGCGGCGCGGGTCCTGGGGACGGTGGCCATGGCGGGTCTCCTGATCCGCCCTACAGATGAGCCTCAGGGCTTCGCTTTGGAAGCCGCCGCGGCCTTCTCCCTGGCCCGCGCGCCGGCCAGGATGTCGGGCAGCGCGTAGTTCCCCTCGTGGCAGGCGAACTCGTAGATCGGCTTGTCACTGCGATAGAGCGAATATTCCGCCAGCCAGGGGGCCGTGTAGACCCCTGGATCGACCACCGTGTACTGGTAGAGCAGCTCGGTCTTCGACACCCGCGTATAGCGCTCGATCACCTTGGCCTTGTCGGACACGAAGAACGTCGGGAACGGCCGGATCGTGTCCTTGGCCGGAAGGCCGATGGTCTCGATCACCAGGGTCTCGCCTTCCCAATGGGCGATGGAGTCGCCGAGCAGGCCGGCCTGCAGAAGCGGGCCATGCTTGTCGGTGAACGGGATGATCCGCAGGTCCGGGCCGTATTCGGTCAGGATCACCACCGCGTCGCGGGTCTGGACGAACTGCCGCGGGTTGATGTCGCCGGTGCTGGCGATCGGCGGCTGGCCCCAGCCCACGACGCAGCGTTCCCAGTTCGGCCGCACCTCCGGGCCGTCGGTGGGGAAGGGCGGCTCGGTCTGGGTCCGCAGGGCCTGTTCGATGAACCGCAGCTGGCCGCGCATGGCCCGCGTCAGGGGCAGCATGCCGTCGGCGGGCTGCACCACCTGGCGGGTGCGCCACTGGCCCTGGACGAGGGCCGGGCTCGACCGTTTGGGGTCGGCGCGGATTTCGGCCACCTCCGGGTCCTGGGCGAAGATCGCCAGCCCGCCGGCCTCGGTGTTCAGCTTGCGCGCGTACGCCTGCGCCTCGGCCTTCGGGAGCGTCAGGCTCGGCGTATCGGGCCGGGCCTCCATCGGCAGCACGAAGTGGGTGTTCCAGACGCCTTGGAGGTCCGGCTGGCCGAAGGCGTTCTTCGGCGCATGGTAGTCGGCCGCCGCGGCCGTCCCGCCAAGCAACACTGCGACGGCGAAGATCAGCGCCCGGGGTGTCATCGCCCGTCAGCTCCCGCCACCAGCCTTGCGTCGTGCAGGCGGCCGATCTCGCCGGAGGTGAGACCCAGCACCTGCGCCAGGACCTCGTCCGTATGCTGGCCCAGCCTCGGCGCGGGCCGCACGGCCTGGCGGGCGTCGGGCAGCACGGCGCCCATGGCCCCGGGCGTCGGATAGCTCAGGCCGCTCGGATGACGCACGACCTCGAAAAGCGGATTGTCTTTATAGAGACGCCGATCCTCCAGGGCTTCGACCATGGTCTGATAGGCGCCCCAGGTGACGCCGCCGGCGTCGAGCGCGGCGGTCAGCGCCGCGGCGTCCTTGGCCGCGAAGGCGCGCTCGAACAGCGGATAGAGCCGCGCACGATGGGTGAAGCGAAGGCCCTCGTCGGCGGCGAAGGAGACGCCGAGCCCAGCCTCCAGGTCCGCCACCGCCGCGGTGAGGCCCAGCGCCTCAAGCGCCTTGGCCCACTGGCGCGGCGTCACGCACAGCAGCATCAGCCGCTGGCCGTCGCGGGTGGTGAAGTCGCGCCCGAAGGCGCCGTAGAGGTCGTTGCCCATGCGCGGGCGCGGCGCGCCGGTCGTCAGGGTCTCGGCGGCGAAGCCCAGGTTGGCCATGGTGGCCGCGCCGACGTCGGAGAGCGGCACGCGGATCTCGCGCCCGCCCTCGCCGCGCAGCCGCGCGACCAGCGCCGCCATCAGGGCGAAGGCGCTATAGGCCCCGGTCAGCAGGTCCCAGGCGGCCAGCACGTGGTTCACCGGCCGCGCATCGTCCGTGGGCCCGGTCATCAACGGCAGGCCAAGTGCGGCGTTGATCGTGTAGTCCATCCCCTGCGATCCGTCGGCCCAGCCCATCACCCGCACGCAGATCAGGTCGCGGTTGAGCGCGGCGAGCGTCGCATAGGAAAGGAACCCCTCCACCGGAAAATTGGTCACGAACATCGCGCCATCCGCGCCGCCGGCCCCGCCGGGCGCGGCCGCCAGCCGCTGGGCCAGTTCGCGGCCCTCTGGGCGGGAAAGGTCGAGGGCGATCGACTTTTTGCCCTTGTTCAGCCCCTCCCAATAGAGGCTGTCGCCACCCCCCTCTTCGGTCCTTGGGGTGAGCGGCCAGCGGCGAAAGTCCGGACCGCCGCCGATCTGGTCGAAGCGGATCACCTCGGCGCCCATCTGCGCCAGGTAGAGCCCGCAGGTCGGCCCGGCCACGAAAGCCGAGCCCTCCACCACGCGCAGCCCTTTCAACAAGTCGTACACCGTTACTTCACCAGCTCGCCGACTTCCTTCACCTCCTCAGGGGTCAGCTCCCAACCGGCGGTGGCGGCGTTGGTCCTGATCTGCTCGGGGCTGGTGGCGCCGGCGATCACCGAGGAGACCACCTCGTGGCCGAGCAGCCAGGCGAAGGCCAGCTCCAGGATGGTGTGGCCCCGCGCGTCGGCCCAAGCCTCCAGCGCCTCGACCTTGTCGAAGTTCTTGTCGCTGAGCGCGGCGGCGCCACGCGCGCCCCAGGCGGCGAGCCGCGTGCCCTCGGCCGGCTTTTCGCCGCGCTTGTACTTGCCGCTGAGCAGGCCCGAACCCAGCGGGAAGAACGGCAGGAAGCCCAGACCGAAGTGCTCGCACGCGGGCAGCACGTCGAACGCCACCTTCCGCTCCAGCAGTGAGAACTGGTTCTGGGCCGAGACGAAGCGCGTGGCGCCGGCGGCTGTCCAATCAGCGTCTGCAATCTGCCAACCGCTGAAGTTGGAGTTGCCGATGTAGCGGACCTTGCCCTGGCTCACGAGGTCGTCGAGGGCGCGCAGCGTCTCGTCGATCGGCGTGTCGGGGTCGGGCTGGTGGAACTGGTAGAGGTCGATCCAGTCGGTCTTCAGCCGGCGCAGGCTGTCCTCCACCGCGGTCATGATCCAGCGGCGCGAGCCGCCCTTCTTGCGCTCGTCGCCGCCGATGGCCATGCCGAACTTGGTGGCCAGCACGATCTCGCCGCGGCGCTTGCCCAGCGCCTTGCCCAGGAACTCCTCGGACTTGGTCCCGCCGTAGATGTCGGCGGTGTCGAACAGGGTGACGCCGGCGTCGATGGCCGCGCCGACCACCGCGTCGGTGGCCTTCTCGTCGATGCGCATGCCGAAGTTGTTGCAGCCCAGCCCCACCTCGCTGACCTTCAGGCCCGAGGTTCCCAGACGGCGCGTCTTCATTTTCGTGTCTCCCAACGGCGGCGGTTGTCCTGCGCGCCAGCCCGACGGCCTCCCGCTCAAGGCGCAGGCGCGACCCTAGCCGCAAGCGGCGCCTCGACGAAAGGGGGCGAAACCGCGCCCGGCCGGCGGGCCGTGCCCTCTGCGCCTCTTCACCGTTCAGAAAGCTTGACGCGGAATTCACTAGGTTTGTTGGGGATATCGCAAGTGTCGGACTCCTAAGGTCACGTTCCCAAAAGGTTTTTTGGTGAGCGGTTTATCCCATGCGCGTCGTCACCATCGTCAGTCTCGGGGCCTGCGCCCTGTTCGGCCTCGGGGCCCTCGTGGTCGCCAAGACCATGATGCCCGCCCAGGCCTCGGCCAAGGTCGCCACGGCGCCAGTCGCCGGCGTGCCCGTCGTGGTCGCCAAGGCGCCGTTGAAGTTCGGCGAGAAGCTGGACGCCTCGAAGCTCCAGATCCTCAACCTGCCGTCCAATGCGGTCCCCGACGGGTCGTTCAGGACCACCGCGGCGGTGCTCGCCCAGGACAGCGGCGGCCCGCCGGTGGTGCTGACGCCGATCGCGGCGCGCGAGCCCCTGTTGCCGGCCAAGCTGTCCGGGCCGGGCGCGCGGCCCAGCGTCGCCGCCGAGATCGGCGACGGCCTGCGCGCCTACACCATCAAGGTCACCGACGTGACCGGCGTGGGCGGCCACGCCCTGCCGGGCGACCGGGTGGACGTGATGCTGATGCGCGACCTGTCCAACGACGGCCAGCGCCACAACTACGTTTCCCAGGTGGTGATCCAGGACGTGCGCGTCCTGGGCGTCGACCTGAACGCCGACCTGAGCTCCAACAAGCCCGCGACGCCGAACACCGCGACCCTCGAGGTCTCGGTCGCCGACGCCCAGAAGCTGGCGGTGGCCGGCGACCTGGGCAAGCTGTCGCTGGCGCTGCGCAGGACCGGCTCGGCGGAAATCTCCAAGACGTCAGTGATGCACACGGCCAACATCGTGGGCGGCGACGCCCGGCCGGCGACGCACGTGCGCCGCATGGTCATGGCCCGGGCCTACCTGCCGCCGGCCCCCGCGCCGATGATCACCGTCGTCGCGGTCAGCACCCATAAGGACGGCTTCGCGGCGCGGGCGCCCAAGGCGGCGCCGGCCCCGAAGCTGGCCGACAGCATCCAGGCCCTGCCCAAGGCCGACTCCGGCGCCGCGGCCTCGCTGAGCGCCGCGGCCCAACCCAGCCACGCGTCCTGAGTATCCGGGAGTTTATGATGACCCAGCGCCATCTGGCCGCGCTCTTGGCCGCCCTGACTGCGGCCACCGCCGCGGTCGTCGCCCAGCCCGTAAGGGCCGACCAGTTCGCCAGCGAAGCTGCGCCGAGCCGCACGATCAGCGTGCCGAAGGACAAGTCCCTGTCCTTCCGCCTGGACGAGCCGGCCACCAAGATCGTCGTGGCCCAGCCCGACATCGCCGAGGTGGTCGCCACCACCGACCGCAGCTTCTATGTCCGCGGCCTGGATGTGGGCGCGACCAACCTGCTGGTCTACGGGCCCGGCGGACGCCTGATGCAGGTGATCGACGTGCGCGTCGGCGTCGACGCCCAGTTGCTGCAGGCCGACATCGCCCAGGCCCTGCCGAACGAGCGCATCCAGGTCCGCACCATCGGTGACGGCGTGCTGCTCACCGGCAAGGTCTCGAACGCCGGGGTCGCCCTGCGCGCCAAGGCGATCGCCGAGAAGGCCGCGCCCGACCAGGTGGTGAGCATGCTGGACGTGGCCGGCTCGCAGGTGGTGCTGGAGGTTCGCGTCCTCGAGGCCACCCGCGCGACCGCCCAGGACCTGGGCGTCGGCCTGGAGTTCGGCAACCAGTCCTTCGTGGGCCAACAGGGCGCCAACGTCGTCGGCCACCCGATCATCCCTCCGGGCGGCCAGTTCCCGCTGGTGGGCCTGCTGGGCACTACCCCGCCGATTGGCGCGGTCAACATCGTGGGCGCCATCGGCCACACCGCCATCGACGCCCAGCTGGCGGCGCTTGAGACCAAGGGCATGATCCGCACCCTGGCGCGCCCCAACCTGGTGGCCATGTCGGGCGAGAAGGCCAGCTTCCTGGCCGGCGGCGAGTTCCCCTTCCCGATCCCGAGCGGCCTTGGCCAGATCTCCATCGAGTTCCGTCAGTACGGGGTGAAGCTGGACTTCACGCCCACGGTCGAGGACGACGGCAAGATCAAGCTGCTGGTGGCGCCGGAGGTCAGCGCGCTCGATCCCACCAATACGGTGCGCATCGACAACGTGACCGTTCCGGCCCTGACCGTGCGCCGCGCCAACACCACCGTCGAACTGCGGGACGGCGAGTCCCTGGCGATCGGCGGCATGTTCCAGCACACCGCCCAGACGGATATCAGCCAGATCCCGGGCCTGGGCAATATCCCGATCCTGTCGGCCCTGTTCCGCTCCACGCGCTACCAGCGCAACGAGACGGAGCTGCTGATCATCGTCACGCCCAAGCTGGTGACCCAGGGCGACATCGACTCGGCGAAGGACCGCACCATCGCCGGCGTCGAGCCCGGCATGGCGGGCTTCCTGCTGAACGGCAACGCGCTGGACAAGCCGCTGGCGCGCGACCTGAAGGGCCCGGTGGACGATCCCTCGCGGGGCCGTGCCGCCGCCCCGGCCGCCGTGGCCGCTGCGCCGATCGCCAAGCCCGCCACCCTGGCGCTGCGCGGCGAAATCCCGCCGCCGCCGATCCAGGCCGCCGCCGCTCCGGCTGCGGTTGCGGTTTCGGCTCCAGTTCCGGCCCCGGCTCCGGTCGTGACCCAGGCCCTGGCCCCCGTCCAGGCTCCCGTCCAGGCCGCCCAGGCGGCCCCGGAACCGGCCCAGGCTGCGCCGGAACCGGCCAAGGCCACGGGCGAGGCGGCGACCGAAGTCGCAACCGCGCCGGCCGCGGCCGACAGCCCGATCCAGACCCAGACCGAAGTCCCCGCGCCCGGAAAGTAAGCGTCCTCCATGAGTCCCCAGTCCAGCACCTCTCTCCTGACCGGCCGCCGGGTCCTTGTCGTGGGGCCGGCGTTCGCCGCCCTCGCGCAGGGCCCGCTCGCCGGCGCCGTGCTGGAGCAGGCCGGGCTGGAGCGGCTGATCGGCATCGGGCGCGGCGACGCCGATCTGATCCTGATCGACGCCGACGCCTTCGCGCCGCCCGCGCTGGCCGCCGGCGTGCAGGCCCTGGCGCTCGCCGCCGCGCCGCCGCCGGTGCTGGTGGCCGGCGCCCACCTGCCCGCGGCCGTGGCGCGCGACCTGCTGCGCCTGGACCGCTCCGACATCCTGGACGCGCCGTTCGCGCCGGAAGCGCTGACGGCGGCCGTCGCCGGCCTGCTCACCCAGCCGGAACCGGCCGCGCCGACCGTGCCGCAGGCCCATGACGTGGCCCGCTGCTGGGCGGTGATCGGCGCGGTGGGCGGATCGGGCGCCTCGACCATCGCCGTCGAGATCGCCACCCAGCTCTGCGGCCGCCAGGCCAAGGAGAAGAGCGTCTGCCTGATCGACCTGAACCTGGCCGACGGCTCCGCGCCGGCCTACCTCGGCGCGACGCCGAGCCTGCGGCTGGGCGACCTGGCCGCCGCCGCCGACAAGCTGGACCCGGCCATGCTGCAGGCCTTCGTCACCCCGGTGACCAAGCAGCTCGACCTGCTGGCCGCGCCGCGCGACCCGGGCGCGTTCGAGCTGGTCGGCCGTGAGACGATCCTGCGCCTGCTGGAATGCGCCTGCGACAGCTACGATTGGGTGGTCCTCGACCTGCCGCGCCATCGCCGGCCCTGGACGCTGGAAGCGCTCGGCGGCTGCGACGAGGTGCTGGTGGTCTCCGAGCTGACGGTGCCGGCGCTGCTGGCCGCGCGGTCGCTGAGCGACGAGATCGAGCGCGACCTGGGCAACGGCAACAAGCCGCGGATCCTGCTGAACCGGGTCGCCAGCCGCATGTTCGGCCCCGCGCCGTCCACCGCCGAGGCCGAGCGCGCCCTGCAGCGCAAGGCCGAAGCCGGCATCAGTTCCGACTGGGAGGCCGCCGCCGCCTCGGTGAACCTGGGCGGGCCGATTTCCACCCACCGGCCCAAGTCGAAGATCGTCAAGGACATCCAGGCGCTGGTCGAGCGCCTGGCGGCCCAGGCGCAAGCCACGAAGGCCGCCTGATGGGTCGTTTCGGACTCTCCAGCGCCCGGCCCGAGGCCGAGCCCGCCGCCAGCCCGGCCGCCGCGCCGGCGCCGGCGCCCATGGCGGCTGCGCCCATGTCCGCTGCGCCCGCCGCCGCGGCTGCGCCCGCGCCGACCCCAGCGCCAGCGCCCGCACCAGCGGCGCCGCAGGCTTCCGCGCCGCCGCGCGGCGGCGTCGCCCCGCCCGCGGCCAAGGGCGCTCCGCCCTCGCACCTCGACACCCGCCTGCGCCTGCACGCGCGGCTGATCGAGGAGCTGGACCTCGCCAAGCTCGACAAGCTCGACGAGCGCGACATGCGCCGCGAGGTCATGAGCCTGACCGCGGAGTTCGCCCGCTCGGAGCGGATGGCGCTGAACAACGCCGACCTGCAGGAGCTGGGCGCCTCGATCTTCGACGAGATGGTGGGCCTGGGGCCGCTGGAGCCCCTGCTCAAGGACGACAGCATCAACGACATCCTGATCAACGGGCCGTTCCAGGTCTATGTGGAGCGGCGCGGCGAGCTGGAGCTGACGCCGATCCGGTTCCGCGACAACGACCACCTGCTGCGCATCGTCAACCGCATCGTGGCCGCCGTGGGCCGCCGGATCGACGAGAGCCAGCCGATGGTGGACGCCCGCCTGGCCGACGGCAGCCGCGTCAACGCCGCCATCGCCCCGATCGCCATCGACGGCGCCTCGGTCTCGATCCGGAAGTTCTCCAAGAAGCCGCTGACGCTGGAGCGCCTGGTCGAGGTGGGCGCGATGCCCAAGTGCGTCGCCGACTTCATGTACGGCGCGGTCCGCAGCCGCGTCTCGACGGTGATCTCCGGCGGCACCGGCTCGGGCAAGACGACCCTGCTCAACGCGCTGTCGGCGGCGATCAGCGACGGCGAGCGGACCATCACCATCGAGGACGCCGCCGAGCTGCAGCTGCAGCAGCCGCACGTGGTGCGCCTGGAAACCCGGCCGCCGAACATCGAGGGCAAGGGCGAGATCCGCCAGCGGGAGCTGGTGAAGAACGCGCTGCGGATGCGTCCCGACCGGGTGATCCTGGGCGAAGTCCGTTCGGAAGAAGCCTTCGACATGCTGCAGGCCATGAACACCGGCCACGAAGGCTCCATGGCCACCATCCACGCCAACAACCCGCGCGAGGCGATCGGCCGCCTTGAGCAGATGATCGCCATGGGCGGCCTGTCGCTCAGCCCCGACGCCATGCGCCAGCAGATCGCCTCGGCCATCGGCCTGATCGTCCAGGTGATGCGCCTGTCGGACGGCAAGCGGAAGGTGACCCACGTCACCGAGATCACCGGCATGGAAGGCCAGGTGGTGCAGATGCAGGACATCTTCACCTTCAACCGCACCGGCACCGATCCGGACGGCACGGTGCACGGCGAGTTCCGCGCCACGGGCCTGCGCCCGCGCATCCTGGATGAAATGACCCGCCGCGGCATCGCCTACGACGTCGCGAATTTCGATCCCTCCCGCGCCCTGTTGGTGTCATGAAGTTCGACGCGAACCTCGTCTTCCTGATCCTGGTGTTCGCCGCCGTGTTCACCGCCGGCCAGGCGGTGATCGGCATGGTCTCGGTCGCCACCCAGAAGCGGAAGGTCAACAAGCGCCTGAAGGTCGCCGACAAGGTCGACGGCGTTTCGGCCCTGGTCATGGAGCTGCGCAAGCAGCGCGGCCTTTCCGCCGACGGCGAGAAGGGCAAGGGCCTGCAGTGGCTGTCGAACCTGATCGTCGCCTCCGGCGTGCCCTACAATCCGAAGAAGTGGATCGCCTATGCGGCGATGGCCGGCATGGTCTGCGGCATGGCCGTCGCGGTGGTCACCAAGAACATGCTGCTGTTCCCCATCGTCGCGGTGGTGGTCGGCGTCGGCGGCCCCATCGCCTACCTGAAGTACATGGTCGGCAAGCGGGCCAGGGCGCTGGGCTTCCAGCTGCCGCAGGCGCTGGAGATCATCGTGCGCTCCCTCGAGGCGGGCCACCCGGTGCCGACCGCCATCAACCTGGTGGGCCGCGAAATGGTCGACCCGATCGGCTCGGAGTTCGGCATGGCCGCCGACGAGATCGCCTTTGGCGCCACCATGGAGCAGGCGATCGCGCGCATGGCCGAGCGTTGCCAGCATCCCGACGTCGACCTGTTCGCCGCCACCGTGCGCCTGCAGGAGCGGACCGGCGGCAACCTGACCGGCCTGTTGAAACTGAACGCCGGCACGGTGCGCGAGCGCCACAAGATGCGCCTGAAGATCCAGGCCGCCTCCTCGGAGGGCCGCGCCTCGGCCCTGATCCTGACGGCGGCGCCGTTCATCGCCATGGGCTTCATCGTGATCTCCTCGCCGCACTTCTACGGCGACGTGATCCACGAGCCCCTGGTGAAGTGGGGCCTGGTGGGCCTGGGGATCTGGATGTTCCTCGGCAACATGGTCATGCGGCGCATGATCGACATGCGGCTCTAGGGGACGACGCGCGATGCCGATCCAGACCCTGATCACCATCATCGGCGCGGTGTTCGTCCTGGCCAGCGTGGGCGGCGTCGCCTGGCTGGCCGCCGGCGAGCTGCGCCTGCGCGCCATCCGCCGCGGCCGCCTGGCCACCGCCGGGGGCCTGATGGCCACCGCCAACCGCCGCGGGCGCGATTCCGGCGGCGGCATCGGCGGCCAGATGCTGGGCCAGATCCGCAGGCTCGGCCAGCAGAGCGCGGTCAAGGACCCGGCGAAGCTGTCGGTGCTGCGCTCGCGCCTGATGCAGGCCGGCTTCTACAACCGCGAGGCGCCGGTGATCTACCTGGGGGTCCGCGCCGCGTCCCTGGCCGCCGCCACCCTGGGCGTGATCGCGATCCTGCCGCTGATCGTCGGCGGCAAGGCCGGCATGATGGGCGTGCTGGTGGCCTCGGTGCTGTCGGGCGCGGCGATCATCGGCCCCGACCGCGTGCTCTCCATGCGCAAGTCGACGCGCGAGCGGGAGTATTCCGAGGGCTTCCCCGATCTCCTGGACCTGCTGGTGGCCTCGGTGGAGGCCGGCCTGTCGCTGGACGCCGCCGTCACCCGGGTGACCGAGGAGCTGGCGCGGCGCTATCCCAACCTGACGGTTCACCTGCGCTTCCTGGTGCTGGAGCTGCGCGCCGGCAAGTCGCGCAAGGACGCCTGGAGCGCCTTCGCCGACCGCCTGGGCATCGACGACGCGCGCCAGCTCGCCACCATGCTGCGCCAGGCGGAGGAAATGGGCACCAGCCTTGGCGAGACGCTCACCGTGTTCTCGCAGGACATGCGCTCGAAACGCATGCTGCGCGCCGAGGAGAAGGCGCTGGCGCTGTCGGCCAAGCTGACCGTGCCGCTGATCATCTTCATCTTCCCCTGCCTGCTGGGCTCGCTGATGCTGCCCGCCGCGGCGCGCCTGATGAAGGTGTTCGGGCACCACTAGGCGCCGCGAAGGGAAGTCAGGAACCCCGGAACACAGGGACCACACGGACGGATTCCTCCGGCCGCCTTCCGCGTGGGTTCGTGGCTTTGATTTCCACTCATCCCGGCGAAAGCCGGGACCCATAGGGCGCACGGGGCCTGGGCGCCGTCCGCACGAGCGCATCAATTCAGCTTGGGTCCCGGCTTTCGCCGGGATGAGCGGATATTTGGATCAGCCGGTGTCGGCGAGTGGGGGCTGGGCGCTGGTGTTGGCCGGCGCAAACCGTTCGGCGGTGGTGATGACCAGCTCACCGGTAAGGCGCATGTCGCGGGCGAGCGTCTCGGCCAGGACCGCGATGGGCATCTCGGCGAAGCCTGGGGCGTCGCAGGCTTCGTAGAGGCGCGCGTC
>NZ_DASYAF010000164.1:0-2740 GCF_036501465.1 Phenylobacterium sp. | reverse complement strand
CTCGCCGTCCTCGTTGGGCTCCAGGCTGGTCATGCCCAGCGCGCTCTTGGTGATGCAGCGGAAGGTGCCGATCAGATTGAGCCCGATCACCCATTCGAAGTCGCTGACCGCGAAGGCCTTGTAGGCGCCGGCCTGCTTGTCGTAGCCGACGGTCTTGCCGCCCCGGCCGCCGCCGGCGCAGTTGACCAGGATGCGTTCCTGGCCGTGAGCCGCGCGGGCCTTGGCGAAGCCGGCGTCCACCGACTCCTCGCTCATCACATTGACCTCGCAGAAGAGTGCGCCGGTCTCCGTGGCCATCCTGGCCCCGTTCTCCGCGTTCATGTCGAAGATGGCGACCTTCACGCCAAGGTCGCGAAGCGCCTTGACCGTTGCGGCCCCAAGGCCCGAAGCGCCGCCGGTGACCACGGCCGAGACCGAGCTGTCGAGTTTCATGGTGTTCTTTCCATAGATTTGCGTGACGGGTCCGACCCTAGCGCGCCCGGTTAGCTTGGCGAAGATGCAAGGCGCGGCCGGGTTGTCTGGACCAGCTCCTGCAGCCATCGTCGCACGGCCCGCACTCGCGCCGTGCCGGCGACTTCGCGGTGCGTGGACACCCAGAACCGGCGCAGCAGGCGGACGTCGTCTTCCAGGAGGCGAACCAATCCGTCGCCCAGAAACAGCGGCAGGACGCCGATGCCGCCGCCCGCCAGGATGATCTCGCGCTGGGCGTGGATCGAGGAGCTGGTCAGCTGGGCGCGCAGGGCGGCGCTGATCTCCTCCAGATAGCGCAGTTCGGGCGCGTAGATCTGGTCTTCGACATAGCCGACCAGGGTGTGGTCGTGGAGCTGCTCCCTGTCCTTCGGCGCAGCGTGGGCGGTCAGATAGCCGGGCGCGCCGAACAGCCCGAGTTCGTAGTCGGTGAGCGGCTCGACATGCAGGCGGGCGCTTTCCGGCGCGCTCAGGGTGATCGCCATGTCCACCTCGCGCTTCAGGGGCGACATGAAACCGGCCGTGGCGATGAGTTCGATGTCGAGGCCCGGGTGACGCCGGCGCAGCTCCGGCAGGGCCGGCGCCAGGATCGCCCCGCCAAAGCCTTCCGAGGCGCTGATGCGGATGGTGCCGGCGATGATGTCGGGCTGGCCGATCCGCTCGGCGGCGGCCATGGCGGTTTCGGCGTCCGCGCCGGCGTCCAACAGCCGCGCACCGGTCGCGGTCAGTTGCAGGCCGGCCGGGGTGCGGACGAAGAGCATGGCCTTCAGCGCGCTTTCCAGGCCGGCGATGCGCCGGTTCACCGTGCTGGCGTCGATGCCCAGGGCGCGCGCCGCCTTGGCGCTGCTCCCCGCCCGCGCGGTGGCGATGAACACCCGCAAATCATCCCAATCGAACATGATCTGGTCCTAGGCCTTCAGGCGCGCGCGGTCGATGGCCCAGCGAAGGTCAGGATCGGATCGAGCGGCGCAGCGCCGGGCGGTTCGGCCAATCCCGCACGGAGCCGGTCACCCGGGCCGCGCGGGGCGCGTTCGGCGGCTGAAGCGAATAGCACTGCGCCGTCCGTCCCATGGCCGCGGCGGTCGCGAAGGCGTCGACGTCCATTTGGCGGCCCCTGGCGGTCTGGACCACGCGGCGGAGGATCAGCAGCTTTTCCGCCTCGTCCGGCTCCAGGCCGGTGAGCCGTTTGCTGCTGAAACTGGCCAGCGGCTCGCCCGCATAGGGCGATGGCGCGCCGATGACGTCGCTGGCGAGCCGCCAGGCCATGGCCAGTTCACCGTCCCGAAACAGCCGGGCCGTGCGGGTCTCGCCTTCAGGGTCGGTCACTTCGGCTTCGAACAGCCGTTCCCCATCGCCCCGCGCGGCCTGGGCCATGGCGAGGGCGGCGAGTTCGAACAGGTGGGTGCAGTGCGCGCGCGGGTCGGCGTGCTGGAACAGGGTCGTGGGGTTGGCGCGGAGGGCCGCGCCCTCCAGCGCCGCGAGGGCGCCCGGCGCCTCCAGGCAGGTCGCCCAGGGATAGCGGGTCGCGCGCGCCTCGATGCGTCGAACCACCTGGCGGTCATGATGCAAGGTCACGCCGAAGCTGTGGAAGTCGTCCTCCAGGTCGGCCTCGACCCGTCCGCCGGCGCCGCGGACCACGATGGCGCGGCGAAAGGTGGGACTATCGCTCACGAGGTCGCGAGCGCCAGATCGGCGGTCGCGCCAGGCCGCGGGGCAGGGGTTCCGTAGAGCGTCGTGCGCTGGCGGGCGGGCCGGCCCATACGCGCCAGAACCGCTTCGATATCCCGGCGATCCAGGCCCTGACCGTGCGCGGCGCCGGCGGCGCGGCTGATGGACTCGTTCATCAGAACGCCGCCCAGGTCGTTGACGCCCGCATCCAGCAGAGCGGCGGCCCCGTCCAGGCCCAGCTTCACCCAGGAGGCCTGGACATTGCCGATCTCGCCGTGGAGCGCGATCCGGCCGATGGAATGCATGAGCACGCTCTCGCGCCAGGTCGGACCCTGGCGGGCCTGACCGCGCAGATAGATCGGCGACTGCATGTGCACGAAGGGCAGGGGGACGAACTCGGTGATCCCGCCGGTCCGCGCCTGCAGCCGGCGCAGGGCCAGCAGGTGCCGGGCCCAATGCACCGGCCGATCCGCGTGGCCGAACATGATGGTCGAGGTGGTGGGCAGGCCGACGCTGTGCGCCGTGGCGATGATGTCCAGCCAGCGCTGGGTGTCCAGCTTGTCGGGGCAGAGGATGGCGCGGACCTCGTCGTCGAGGATCTCGG
>NZ_DASYAF010000163.1:0-9383 GCF_036501465.1 Phenylobacterium sp. | reverse complement strand
AACACCCGCTCCAGGTCCTTCTCCGGCAGACCGCAGCCGTTGTCGTCGATCTCGACCACCGCGCAGTCGTCTTCGGCATAGACACGGATGCGCGCCTGGCGGCCGAACTTCACGGCGTTTTCCAACAGGTTGTTGAACAGCCGCCGCAGGGCCACCGGATCGCCGTCGATCACCACCTTGTCGGCGGTCTCCACGGCCACATCCAGGCCGGTCTCGCTCATCTCGTCTGCCAGGCTCTCCAGCAGCGACGACAGCTCCAGCCGCGTGCGCTGGGCGGCGCGGGTGGCGTCGCGGACGAAGGCCAGGGTGCCGGAGATCATCGCCTCCATCTCGGCGATGTCGGCGGCCATCTTGACGCGCAGGTCATCCGGCGCGCCCTCGACGCGGAAGCGCAGGCGGGTCAGCGGCGTGCGCAGGTCGTGGGCGACGGCGCCGACCATAGCGGTGCGGTCCTCGACGTAGCGGGCCAGGCGCTCCTGCATGTGGTTGAAGGCCTGCACGGCGACATCGACCTCGCTGGGCCCGCGGATGGCGATCGGCGGCGCGCGCGGGTCGCGCCCCAGCCGCTCGGCGGCCTCGGCGAACTGGGCGATCGGCTTGGCCAGGCGGCGGGCGAACAGATAGGCCATCGGCGCCAGCACCAGCGCGCTCAGGATGATCGACAGGATAAGCCGCATCTGCCAGGCCGACGGCTGCAGCGAGGGCTTAGGTTCGACGATCAGCCAGTGGCCGTCGGGGCGCAGCCAGCCGACCTGGAACGGGGCGATCAGGAAGCGTTCCTCGGACGGCTCGCCATTCTTGGTCAACTCGCTGCGCACCAGCAGGAACTGCCGCCGGTCCGAAAAGGGCGTGAAGTCGGTGCTGACCATCAGGCTCGCCGGTGCGGCCCCGAGCAGCTTGGCCAGCGTCTCGCGTCCGGGCGAAACCAGGCCCGGCGGCGCCTGGGCGTCGATCGGCGGGCGATCGGCGATGTGGGTGACCAGGGGCCGCCGGCCGCTGCCCATGACTCCGGTCCCGCCCCGCAGCACCTGGGCGATCTCGTTCATGCGGTAGAAGTCCGGCATCGGCGGCGGCAGGTTCAGCACCACCAGAAGATTGATGGTCAGGGCGCCGACCAGGCTGAGGACGATCAGCGCCAGCAGCTGGGCGAACAGGGTCGCGGTCGGCTGCCGCCGGGCCGTGCTCACCCGCGGGTCACCTTGGCGGTGAAGACATAGCCCTCGTTGCGGATGGTGCGGATCAGCTCCTGGCCGCCGGAGCCGTCGTCCAGCTTCTTGCGCAGCCGGCTGATCTGCACGTCGATGGCGCGGTCATAGGCCTCGGTGTCGGGCCCGCGCGCCAGGTCGAGCAGGCGATCGCGGGTCAGCACCCGCTGCGGCCGCTCGACAAAGGCGCGCAGCAGCGAAAACTCGCCCGAGGACAGGTTCACCACCACCCCTTGCGGCGAGCGCAGTTCGCGGCGCACCAGATCCAGCCGCCAGCCGGCGAAGGCGCAGCCGGCCCCCAGCGGCCCGTCGGCCGAGCGCGGCTCCTGGCGCCGCCGCAGCACCGCGCGGATGCGGGCGAGCAGCTCGCGCGGGCTGCAGGGCTTGGGCAGATAGTCGTCGGCGCCCAGTTCGAGCCCGACGATGCGGTCGGTCTCCTCGCCCATGGCGCTCAGCATGATGATGGCCGGGCCGTCGGCGCCGGCGATGCGCCGGCAGATGGCCAGCCCGTCCTCGCCCGGCAGCATGATGTCGAGCACCACCAGGTCGACGGGGCCCTTCGACAGGATGCGCTCCATCTCGCCCGCGTCGCCGGCCGTCTCGACGATGAAGCCGTGGCGGGTGAGGAAGTCCGACACCACGTCACGGATGCCCGGATCGTCATCGACCATGAGGATGCGGACGGCGGGGCCGCTGTCGGTGCGTGTCGCCGTGTTTTCGGCCAGGGTTTGCATGGCGCCTTATCGCAAAAAGCCGCAACGCCCTGATTTCAAGACTGAAACAGCCTTGCTGCGTCCGTCCTATTCGCCTGCCTCGGCCAGGGCTTCATCCGAGACCCAGGGATTTGTGCGCCGTTCCGCGCCAAAGGTCGACATCGGTCCGTGTCCCGGCACGAAGGCGACGTCGTCGCCCAGCGGCCAGAGCTTGGTGGTGATGGATGCGATCAACTGGCCATAGTCGCCGCGCGGGAAGTCGGTCCGCCCGATCGAATCCTTGAACAATACGTCGCCGACCTGGGCGAAGCGCGCCTGGCGATGGAAGAAGATCACGTGGCCGGGCGTGTGTCCGGGGCAGTGGCGCACCTCGAACACGGTCTCGCCGAGCGTCACGACGTCGCCGTCGCCCAGCCAGCGGTCCGGCGTGAAGCCGCGCGCGTTCGGCATGCCATAGCGTTCGCCGCTCTCGGCGATCCGGTCGATCCAGAACTGGTCGTCGGGATGCGGACCCTCGATGGGGACGCCGGTGGCGTCCTTCAGCGCGGCGGTCCCGCCGGCGTGGTCCATATGGCCATGGGTGATCCAGATCTTCTCCAGCGTCAGCCCGTGGTCGCGCAAGGCGGCCAGCAACCGCTCGACCTCGCCGCCGGGGTCGATGATCGCCGCCTTCATCGTCTTGGTGCACCAGACGATGGTGCAGTTCTGCTGCAACGGCGTCACCGGCGCGATCATGGCGCGGATCGGCAGGGTGTCGGGATCGGCCACAACGGCTCCTGGCGGTTTCGGTAGGTAGATTAGACCGGGGAGGGTGGACTTCAAATTGGCCTTGGCGCGCGGCCAGAACCGTTCCCAAACCGCGAACATTACGTTGTTCCCGATACGGGTACGTGTTAATGCAAATCCTGTGAGAATCATCGCTCGCAGGGTTCTGGTCGCCTTCGCGCTTCGGCATCCAGAGACAACGGCGTCGCTGAGCCATTGGGAGCGGGTCACAAAGGCGGCGGCCTGGAAGAGCCCGGCCGAGGTTATCGACGCCTTCCCGAAGGCGAAAACGATTAACGGCGAGCGCGTTCGCTTCGAGGTTTCGGGCGGAAATTATCGTCTGATCGTCGCGTTCGATTTCGGACGGGCGGCCGCCTTCATCAAGTTCATAGGCTCCCACGCCGAGTACGACCGGGTGGACGCCGCCACGGTTTCCCAGTTCTGAGAGGTCATCCCATGGATATTCGCCCCATCCGCACCGAAGCCGATCACGATGCGGCCGTGCGTGAGATCGAGCGCCTTTGGGGCGCGGCTGAAGGCACGCCCGAAGGCGATGCGCTGGACGTGCTCATCACGCTGGTCGACGCCTATGAGACCGAACACTTCAAGCTGCCCGCGGTCTCTCCGGTCGAGATTGTCAAACAGGTGATGGCCGAACGTGGCTACACCCAGGTTGACCTCGGAAAAGTGTTCGGCTCGCGCTCGCGAGCCTCCGACCTGCTCTCTGGACGACGCGGCCTCTCGCTTGAACAGATCCGGCGGCTCCATGCCGCTTGGAAAATCCCCGCTGAAGCGCTGATCGGTGAGGCCGCCTAGGCCCGAGCTTCACCGCCAAGCGATGACAAATCTGCCCATCGAGGACGCGCTCCCGGCGCTGAAGGCCGCCCTGGCCGAAACAACCGCCGCCGTGGTGGTGGCGCCGCCGGGGGCCGGCAAGACCACCGTGGTTCCGCTGTCCCTGCTGAACGCGCCCTGGACCGGCGGCGGCAAGCTGATCGTGCTGGAGCCGCGCCGGCTGGCGGCCCGCGCGGCGGCCGCGCGGATGGCGTCGACGCTGGGCGAATCCGTCGGTGACACCGTCGGGTTCCGCGTGCGCATGGACAGCCGCGTCTCGGCCCGCACCCGGATCGAGGTGGTCACCGAGGGGGTGTTTTCGCGCATGATCCTCGACGATCCCGGTCTGGATGGCATAGCCGCGGTGCTGTTCGACGAGTTCCACGAGCGCAGCCTGGACGCCGATCTGGGCCTGGCCTTCGCCCGCGACAGCCAGGCGCTGCTTCGCCCCGACCTGCGCCTGCTGGTCATGTCGGCCACGCTCGACGGCGCCCGCGTCGCGACCCTCCTGGGCGATGCGCCCATAATCGAGAGCCAGGGGCGCAGCTGGCCGGTCGACACCCGCTATCTCGGCCGGAACCCAAGCCTCGCCATCGAGGACCAGACCGTCCGCGCCATCCTGCGCGCCCTGGCGGACGAAGACGGCGGGCTGCTGGTCTTCCTGCCGGGCCAGGGCGAGATCCTGCGCGTCGCCGAGCGCCTGGCCGAACGCCTGAAGGATCCGGCCATCGAGATCGCGCCGCTCTACGGCGCCCTCGACGCCCGCGACCAGGACCGCGCCATAGCGCCGACCGCCGCCGGCCGCCGCAAGGTGGTGCTGGCCACCTCGATCGCCGAGACCAGCCTGACCATCGCCGACGTCGCGGTGGTGATCGATTGCGGCCTGGCCCGCGTGCCGCGCTACGACCCGGCCAGCGGCCTCACCCGCCTCGCCACCGTGCGGGTTTCCCGCGCCTCCGCCGATCAACGTCGCGGCCGGGCCGGGCGTGTCGGCCCCGGCGTCTGCTACCGGCTGTGGGACGAGGCCGAGACCCGCAGCCTGGTCGCCTTCGAGCGGCCGGAGATCCTGGAGACCGACCTGTCGCGGCTGGCGCTGGACCTGGCTCGCTGGGGCGCCCGCGATGTCGACGCGCTCGCCTTTCTCGACCGCCCGCCCGCCGCCGCCATGGCCGAGGCGCGCGCGCTGCTGTCGGGCCTGCGCGCCCTGGACGCCGCCGGCGCGCTCACAGACCACGGCCGCGCCATGAGCGACCTGCCGCTGCCGCCGCGGCTGGCGCACATGGTGCTGGTCGGGGCGGCCAGAGGGGCAGGGCGCCGCGCCGCGCGGATCGCCGTCCTGCTCACCGAGCGCGGCCTTGGCGGACGCGGCGCCGACCTCTCCAGCCGCCTGGACGGCTTCGCCCGTGACCGTTCGCCACGCGCCCGCGACGCCGCGGCCCTGGCCGAGCGCTGGGCGCGCGCCGCCGGCGCCCGGGGCGACGACGCCGCCATCGACGACGGGCTGCTGCTCGCCGAGGCCTTCCCCGAACGCATCGCCAAGGCGCGCGGGCCGGCCGGCGCCTATCAGCTGGCCAGCGGCCGCGGCGTCACCCTCGATGCCGCCGAGGCCCTGGCGCGCGAGCCTTGGCTGGCGGTGGCCGAACTCGGCGGGGCTACGGCCCGCGACCGCATCCTGCTCGCCGCACGCCTCGACGAGAGGGCGCTGAAGGCCGAATTCGGCGACCGCATGACGCTGGAGGAGACCCTGGAGACCGGTCCCGGCGGCGCCCTGCGCGCCAAGGAAACGCTCCGGCTCGGGCGCCTGGCCGTCGAGGAGCGGACCATCGCCAATCCCGACCCGGCCCTGATCCAGGCCGCCCTGCTGGACGAAGTGCGCCAGAAGGGGATCGGGAGCCTGCGCTGGGGCGAAGCCTCGGCGGCCTTGCGCGCCCGCGTGGGTTTTCTGCGCGCCGCCGACCCGGCCTGGCCCGACCTGGGCGACGAGGCCCTGGCCGCCGGCCTGGCCGACTGGCTGGCGCCGCTGCTGGCCGGCAAGACCGCGCTCGCCGCGATCAACGACGCGGCCCTGGAGGCGGCGCTCCGCGGGCTGATCCCCTACGACCTCCAGCGCCGCCTCGACGCCGCGGCGCCCGCCCGCTGGACCGCGCCCACCGGGTCCAGCTTCGCCATCGACTACGCCGCCGAGGGCGGGCCGCGCCTCGACGTCCGCGTGCAGGAACTGTTCGGCCTCGGCGTCCACCCCACGGTCGGCGGGGTCCCGCTCACCCTGGCGCTGCTCTCCCCGGCCCACCGACCCATCCAGCTCACCAAGGACCTGCCCGGCTTCTGGAACGGCTCCTGGGCCGACGTCCGCAAGGACATGCGCGGCCGCTATCCCCGCCACGAATGGCCGGAGGACCCCGCCAGCACGGCGCCAACCCGGCGGGCCAAACCCCGGCGCGGCTGAGCCGGAATTTGGGACACGTACGACGTTGAGTAGCCGCGCCAAATGCGCCGCGCGCCTATGAGGTCGTACGTGTCCCCAATTCCTCCCGCTTCGACGGCGCCGCGATGTAGCGCCGCACCCGCGCCGCCCGCGCCTCATTGCCCCGGCGCGCAGGCCCCGCTAGCGTGCCCACCGGCTCGGGCGTGCGCCCTGAGTCACGCGGGGCGGGGAGTTGAGCCATATGGCGGGTATTGCGGGCATTTTTCGGCGCAAGTCGGTCGAACAGATCCAGGCCGAGCATGAACATGGCGAGCTGAAGCGCTCGCTGGGGGCGCTCAACCTCGTCCTGCTCGGCATCGGTTGCATCATCGGCGCCGGCATCTTCGTGCTCACGGGTCACGCCGCCGCCGAGTGGGCGGGGCCGGGGATCGTGATCTCGTTCGTGATCACTGGAATCCTCTGCGGGCTGGTCGCCCTCTGCTATGCCGAGCTCGCGTCGGCCTTGCCGGTCTCGGGCTCGGCCTATTCCTACAGCTACGCCTCCACCGGCGAGCTTGTCGCCTGGATCATGGGAGTCCTGCTGCTGCTCGAGTACGGGCTAGCCGCCTCCACCGTCGCGGTGAGCTGGTCCGGCTATCTGCTCAGCTTGCTGGCCGACATGCACATCGCCGTCCCCCAGGTTCTGAGCGCGGCGGGGCCAGTCAAGGTGAACGGTGTCGTCGTCGGTCACGGTGTGATGAACCTGCCGGCCATGCTCGGCATCGCCGGCGTCACGGCCCTACTGGTCGTCGGGGTCTCGGAAAGCGCCACCGTCAACAACATCATCGTTGCGATAAAGGTCACGGTGGTGCTGGCCTTCATAGGCATCGGCGCCTTCTATGTTCACCCGGCGCTCTGGCATCCGCTGATCCCGCCGCAGGTTCCCGCCCCGCCGCCCGGCACGCCCATGGACATGGGGCATCAGATTCTGCGGGCGCTGATCGATATCCTCACCGGCGGCAGCGGCTCCCGCTATGGACTTTCCGGCGTCGTTCACGGCGCCGCTGTAATCTTCTTCGCATATATCGGGTTCGAGGCTGTCTCGACCGCGGGCGCCGAATCGAAGAACCCGGGCCGGGACATGCCGATCGGCATCCTCGGCGCCCTCGCCATCTGCACGGTCCTCTACATCGCGACCAGCGCGGTGCTGGTCGGGATCGTGCCTTACGCCAGGCTGGACGGCCCGGCGCCGATCGCAACGGCGGTCAACTATATCGGCATCGGCTGGTTCGCGGTTGTGGTGAAGATCGGCGCCATCGCGGGACTCACCAGCGTGATGCTGGTCTTGCTCTACGGCCAGACCCGCATCTTCTACACAATGAGCCACGATGGGCTTCTGCCGTCTCAGCTCGCGGTGGTGCACAAGCGGTTCAAGACCCCCTGGATCAACACCATCATCGTCGGATTGGTGGCGGCGGGCTGCGCCGGGTTTCTGTCGCTGGATACCCTCTCGGAAGTGACCAACGTCGGCACGCTCGCGGCCTTCGCCATCGTCTGCGGCACGGTGATCTACCTGCGCGTCACCCACCCGGCGATGAAGCGACCGTTCCGCACGCCGCTCTTTCCGATCGTGCCGATCTTGGGCGTGATCATGTGCGTGATGCTGCTCATGAGCCTGATGGCGGTGCGGGGCACCCGCAATTTCTTCATCGTCTACATGGCGGTCGGCGTTGCGGTGTATTTCAGCTACGGCATGTGGAACTCGAAACTGGGCCGCGGGATTGTGACGGCGCCGGATACACTGGCCGGCATGGAGGCGCCGCACCCCGACCCTTAGGCCGTCACCGCGTAGATCATGATCCCGGTCGCCACGGCCAGGTTCAGGCTGTCGGCGCGGCCGCGCATGGGGATTTTCACCTTGAGGTCGCAGATGGCGGCCAGGTCGGGGCTCAGGCCCGCCTGTTCGGGGCCCATCAGGATGAGAGTGGGTTTTTTGTATTGCGCCGCGCGGTAGTCGGCGTCGGCGCTGAGCAGGGTCCCGACCACCGATCCCGGCCAGCCCGTGCGCCAGGCGACGAACCCGGCGGTTGTGGCGCGATAGAGCGGCGTTGCGAACACCGAGCCCATGGTCGCGCGCACCGCTTCGACCGAATAGGGGTCGCAGGTCTCGCCGACCAGGATGACGCCGCCGACCCCGGCCGCATCGGCCGTGCGCACGATGGTCCCGAGGTTGCCCGGATCGCGCACGCTCTCCAGCGCCACCCAGCAGGGGGCGGAGGCCGGATCGAGTTCGTCCAGCCGCGTAAACACCTGCCCAAAGACCGCGACCACGGTCTGCGGGTTGTCGCGGCGGGAGACCTTTTCCAGGATGGCGCGGCTGACCTCGACGACATCGCCGCCAGCCGCCGCCGTCGCCTCGGCCGCCCGCCGCAGCAGCGGCTGGCCGGCCGCGTCCGGTCCGTAGAGCAGGATTTTCGGGATGTGGCCGAGGTCGAGCGCGTCGGTGGTCAGCTTCAGGCCCTCGGCGAGAAACAGCCCCGTGTCCTCGCGTTCCCTGCGCCGATGCAGGGCGCGCACCGCCTTGACGGTCGGATTGGTCAGCGAGGTGACCTGGCGGGCGCTCAACGGGCGCTCCAGCGAGCGAAGAAGGAGAGGCCGACGCCGCGATCGCCAGCCTGCTCCATCAGGGCGAGCTCGCCCCAGTCGATGCGGCCGCCGCGGCCCTCCATCGCCTCGCCCAGCAGGCTGGCCAGGGAGAGGCCGGAGACCCGCTCGGCATAGGCGTTGAGGATCAGGAAGCCGGCGTCGGGCGACAACAGGCCGACGCAGAGCCTGAGCAGTTCGGGCAGGTCCTCGAACAGCCGCCAGACCTCGCCGTTGGGCCCGCGGCCATATTTCGGCGGATCGAGGATGATGCCGTCGTACCGCACCCCGCGGCGAACCTCGCGCTGGACGTAGCGGCGGGCGTCCTCGCAGATCCAGCGCACCGGGCGGTCCGCCAGGCTGGACAGCTCGGCGTTCTCGCGCGCCCAGCCGATCGCCTTCCTAGAGGCGTCGACATGCGTGACGGCCGCGCCGGCCGCGGCGCAGACCAGGCTGGCCACCCCGGTATAGCCGAACAGGTTCAGCACCTTGGCGCCGGGCGCTGGCCGCAATTGGTCGTCCAGCCAGGCCCAGTTCGGCGCCTGTTCCGGAAAGAAACCCAGATGGCGAAAGGCGGTGAAGCGGCCGAGGAACTTCACCTCGCGCCAGGCCATCGGCCAGCCGTCCGGCGCCGCGCGCGCGAAGCGCCAATGGCCGGCCTCGTCCTCGTCGGAGGGCTCGAACACCGCATCGGCCCCGGCCCAGGCCGCCTCGTCCAGCCTTGGCCGCCACAGGCATTGCGGCTCCGGGCGGACCAGGCGATAGGGGCCGCAGCGCTCGAGCTTGCGCCCGTCGCCGCTGTCGACCAGGCCGTAGTCG
>NZ_DASYAF010000162.1:0-35204 GCF_036501465.1 Phenylobacterium sp. | reverse complement strand
CCCTACCGCTCCTCGGCCGAACGAACCCAGGCCGTCGCAGCCTGGACCGACGCCTACAACCTCGATCGCCCACACTCCGGCATCGCAGGCCTCACACCCTGGCAGCGTGTGAACAACCTTCTTGGAAACGACATCTAGGCGCCATCCAGCGCGGCGGCCATCAGCCGCTCGATGCCCGTCGCCGAACCGGGCTGGGACATCTCCAGGAGCGTCGCGCCTTCCAACAGCGCCAAGATCGCCGCGGCGGCTTCCCGGCGCGGGGCGCCGGGCGGAAGGTCGAGGCGCGACTCGATCCAGGTGAGCCAGCGTCCGGTGGTTCGGCGCGCCAGCTCACGGTAGGGCTCTTCGCCGCGGGTGCCGCGCACCGTGGCTTCGGTCCAGATGCGCATGAAGGGGACGAAGCGGACGTCCCTGACCACCCGCCAGGCCCGGGAAAGCAGAACGCCTGGCGCGAGCCGTTCGACCGGGTCCGGCGCGCCCAGCAAGGCGATCTGCCGCTCCGAGATGTTGTCCAGGACGGCGGCCACCAGGTCGGACTTGGTCTTGAAATGGTAGAGCAGCATCCGATCGCTGGTGCCCAGCCGATCCGCCGCCGACCTGAGGACAAGTCCGCCCAGTCCGGATTCCAGCGCGAAATCCGCGAGCTGGGCGGTCCAGAGGGACCGCTTGGCGTCGCTGCTCGGGCGCGCCTGGCGCAGGTGTGACGGCACCGGATTCCCTAACTTGTAATGCCCACTACAATTGATAATGTAGCAGACGCGACAAATGGGCCGGAGCTTTTTATGCCATCGTCGGGTCCAGGCCTCCTGCTCGCATCATCCCACAGGATCGGCGCCTTCGCGGCGCGGGCCGCCGTCCTGGGCGCGATCGCGGGGCTTGGCGCCTGCGCCCCGGTCGCGCGCCACTTCATGGAGACGCGCGCCCTCACCACCGGACCCAACGGGCCGCAAACCCCGGCCAGCGCGGGAGCGCCGTTCGAGCGCGTCGCCATACCCAGCGGCCCCAGACGGCTCGACAGCTATGTGGTGACGGCTCCGGCGGCCTGCGCCGACGCCCCGGTGATCCTCATCTATCATGGGGTCCAGGAAACCATCTCGCTCTGGAGCGGCGCCCAGGCGTTCCTGTACCGGAACTGCGTGTCCTCGGTGGTGTTCGACTACACCGGAAGCGGAGACAGCTCGCGGCCCGCCCGCCTGGCCGCCGTGAACGACGACGCGGGCGCGGCCTACGCCTTCGCCAGGCGCCGGTTCCCGCATTCACGGGTGTTCGTGATGGGCCATTCGATGGGCAGCGGCCCGATGCTGCAGGCGGCGCCCGGGTTTTCGCCGCGACCGGACGGCGTGATCGTGGCCAGCCCCTTTGCCTCGCTGCGGGCCTATGGAGAGCGGGCAGGCGGCTTCTACGGCCTCCTCGCGCGGCTCACGCCGGACTGGTGGGACAACGTCCGGGCCATCCGCGACGTCTCCGCGCCGGTGCTGGTCGTCCACAGCGCCGACGACAAGGTCAATCCGGTCGCCGAAGGCCAACGCGTGTTCGAGGCCGCTCGGGAGCCGAAGCGGCTGGCCATCCTGAAGGGCTACGGCCACAACGCCCTCTATCAGAAGCCGCAGGCCGGATGGTGGGGCCCGGCCCTGGCGTTCGTCACCGGCGGCCGGTGCGACCCGCCCACTTCCAAGGCGGGCGATTGCCCCTGATCGCCAGGCGCGTGGCGCTCAGGCGCCCGCCGCCGCGCGCCGGGCCTCGCCGACCCGCTCTTCCTTCAGCTTCTCGGCGACCAGGAACGCCAGTTCCAGGGCCTGTTCGCTGTTGAGCCGCGGGTCGCAGTGGGTGTGGTAGCGGTCGACGAGGTCGCCTTCGGTCAGCGCACGGGCGCCACCGGTGCATTCGGTGACATTCTGGCCGGTCATCTCCAGGTGGACGCCGCCGGGGTGGACGCCCTCGGCCTTGCAGATCTCCACGAAGGACTTCACCTCCGACAGGATGCGGTCGAAGGGCCGGGTCTTGTAGCCGTTGTTGGCGGTGAGCGTGTTGCCGTGCATCGGGTCGATGGCCCAGACCACCTTAAGGCCCGCGGCCTTGGTGGCGCGGAGCAGGGCCGGCAGGCGCTTGTCGATCTTGTCGTAGCCAAAGCGGCCGTACAGCGTCAGGCGGCCGGGCTCGTTGGCCGGTGAGAGGGCCTCGGCCAGGCGCAGGAGGTCATCCGGCTCGATGGTCGGGCCGCACTTCACGCCGATCGGGTTTCTGATGCCCTTGAAGAACTCCACATGGGCGCCGTCGAGCTCGCGCGTGCGCTCGCCGATCCACAGCAGGTGGGCGGAGGTGTCGTACCATTGGCCCGAGGTGCTATCGATCCGGGTCATCGCCTCTTCGAGGTTGAGCAGCAGGCCCTCGTGGCTGGTGAAGAACTCCACCTGGTGCAGGGCGGGCTGGCTCTCGGGCGTGACGCCGATGGCCTCCATGAACTCCAGCGTCTCGCTGATCTTCTCGGCCATCTCGCGGTAGCGGGCGCCCTGCGGGCTGTCCGCCACGAAGCCCAGCGTCCAGCGGTGGACGTTGTGCAGGTCGGCGTAGCCGCCGCCGGCGAAGGCGCGCAGCAGGTTCAGCGTCGCCGCCGACTGGCTGTAGGCCTGGATCAGGCGCTGCGGGTCGGGCGTGCGGGTCTCCGCCTCGAACTCCATGCCGTTGATGATGTCGCCGCGATAGGACGGCAGGGTGACCGACCCCTGCGTCTCGGTGGGCGCCGAGCGCGGCTTGGCGAACTGGCCGGCCATGCGGCCCACCTTCACCACCGGCTTGCCGCCGGCGAAGGTGAGCACCACGGCCATCTGCAGGATCAGGCGGAAGGTGTCGCGGATGTTGTCGGCGGCGAATTCCTTGAAACTCTCAGCGCAGTCGCCGCCCTGCAGCAGGAAGGCGCGGCCTTCGGAGACGTCGGCGAGCAGGCTTTTCAGGCGGCGGGCCTCACCTGCAAAAACCAGCGGCGGCATGCCGCGCAGGGTCTGCTCAACCTTGGTCAGGGCGGCCAGGTCCGGATAGTCGCCTGGCATGTGCTTGCCGGGTTTCGACCTCCAGGCGGCGGGCGTCCACTGTTCGCTCATCGATCCAACTCCACGCCCCGGCAAGCTATTCGCCCGACGGGGAAGCCGGGCGTTCTACTCCAAAGTGGGGGTTGAGGTCCAATTGCGGTCGCGCTTATCCCCCTGCCCCGCGCTTCCCGGCGAAAGCCGGGCTCCAAGGGACCCAGGGCTCGGAGAGCGCGGCGCCTGACCTCGAGCCTCAGCTTGGGTCCCGGCTTTCGCCGGGATGAGCGGATGAAAAATTGAGGACCGTCAGGACGGCGATCAGGGCGCCCAGGCCCAGCCACCACTCCTGCCAGACGCCGAAGTTGACGCCGAACAGCAGGTAGACCGCGGCGCTGGCGGCGGCGGCCATGGCGATGAGGCTGGTTTTCGGACGGGCCAAGCCCATCAGGGTCACGCCCCAGAAGGCGGCGGCCAGGACCGCGCCCACCGCGCCCAGCTCCATCCAGACCTGCAGCGGCTGGTTATGCGGGTGCAGCCGGATGCCCGGGCCGAAGCTGCGGCTGGCGTCCAGGCCCCAGCCCTGCAGGGGGCGCAGGCGGATCCAGTCGATGGCGTGGCTCCAGTAGCCCAGGCGCATGGCGTCGGTCTGCGGGACCCGCGCCTCGATGGCCGCATAGTCGCCGAAGTGGCGCACCGCCCAGACGATCGCCGGCATGGTCAGGAAGAGGGTTGCGGCGACGCCCGCCAGCAGGCGCGGGCCCCCGCTCGGCCAGCGCCAGACGATCAGGGCGGCCAGCGGCGCCACGACCAGCGCCAGCACCGGGGCGTCGTCGCCGAACGCCAGGGCCGCGGCGCCCACGCCGGCCGCCATGGCCAGGGCCAGCCACGGCCGCGCCGCCTTGGACGCGCCCACTGCGGCGATGGGCCAGAGCGCGCCCAGGACGTAGGTCGAATGCCCGATCCGCGCCTCGGCGATGTCGTCGCGCATCGGCCCCCAGACGCCGCGCAGGCCCTTGTAGAGCGCGCCCTGGGTCAGGGCCTCGGCCAGCAGGATCAGGCCGTAGATCGCGCAGCCCCAGGCGACGATCTGCAGGGCCCTGCGCGCCAGCACCGGGTCGGCGCGGCGGGCCGCCAGCACGGCGGCGCCGTAGAGCGGCAGCTCGAAGGCCATCTTCAGGATGGTGGTCTCGCCGGGCTTGGCCGGATGGTAGGGGCTCCAGAGCGTCGAGACCGCCGCCCAGATCAGCGCCGCGAACAGGACGATCGCGGCCGGCCGGTCCTGCTCGCGCAGCCGCGCCGCCGGCAGGGCGAAGAGGCCGACGATCGCCGCCGGCGCCCAGAAGTCGCGCGGCCACAGCCAGGCCAGGATCGGCGTCATGGCCAGGGCCACGACGAGCACCCAGCCTACCCATACCGCCAAACCCCTGGCGGGGTTTCGCAGCGCGGGCGCGTCGGCTCCTCCGCTCAAGGACCGGCCCTCCGAAGCGTTGGGCGAAACAGGATCACGCCACCTGGCCCATGGCCATGGGGACGTGCTTCTCACGCATGGTGACCAGCTCTTCGGCCAGCGTCGGGTGGACGGCGCAGGTGGCGTCCCACTGCGGCTTGGTCACGCCCATCTTCAGGGCGATGGCGGCCATCTGGATGATCTCCGGCGCATCGGGCCCAACGACGTGGCAGCCGAGGATCCGCTCGGTCTCGGCCTCCACGACCAGCTTCAGCAGCGAGCGCTCGTCGCCGCCGAAGGCGTATTTCATCGGCTTCAATCGGGCCAGGTAGATGTCGACCTTGCCGTATTGCCTGCGCGCGTCGGCCTCCGACAGGCCCAGCGATCCGATCGGCGGCTGGGAGAAGACGGCGGAGGCGACCGTTTCGTGGTCGAAGGCGGTGGGATTGCCGCTGAACTCGGTCTCGGCGAAGGCGGCGCCCTCGCGGATCGCCACCGGCGTCAGGTTGATGCGGTCGGTGACGTCGCCCACCGCCCAGATGTTCTTGACGTTGGTGCGCGAATATTCATCGACCTTCACCGCGCCGCGCTCGGTGAGCGCCACGCCGGCGCTCTCCACGCCCAGGCCCTCGACGTAGGGCTCGCGGCCGACGCACATCATCACCGCCTCGCTCTCGCAGTGGTGGCCCTCGGTGAAGTGGCTAACCAGGCCGCTCGCGGTCTTCTCGATGGACTTGTGCTGGCAGGCCAGCATCACCTTGATCCCGCGTTTCTCCATCTCCTCGGTGAGGTGGCTGCGCACGTCGTCGTCGAAGCCGCGCAGGACGTTTGGGCCGCGGTGGACCAGGGTCACCTCGACGCCCAGGCCGTTGAAGATGCCGGCGAACTCCACGGCGATATAACCGCCGCCGGCGATCACGATGGACTTCGGCAGCTTCGGCAGGTGGAAGGCCTCGTTGGAGGTGATGGCGTGCTCGATCCCCGGCAGGTCCTTGGGCATCCAGGGCCGCCCGCCGGTGGCGATCAGGATCTTGTCCGCGGTCTTGGCGCCGACGCCTTCGATCTCGACGGTGTGGGCGTCGGTGAGGCGCGCCTTGCCGTGGGCGAGCTCGGCGCCGGCGTTCTGCAGATTGCGGACATAGACGCCGGACAGCCGGGCGATCTCCTGGTCCTTCTCGGCCAGGAAGGCCTCCCAGTCGAATTTCGCCTCTCCGATGCTCCAGCCGTAGGACTTCGCGGTCTTCAGGTGGTGCGAGACCTCCGAAGCGTAGACCATGAACTTCTTGGGCACGCAGCCGCGGATCACACAGGTGCCGCCGACGCGGTGCTCCTCGGCCACCGCCACCCGGGCGCCGGAGATGGCGGCCAGGCGCGCCGCGCGCACCCCGCCGGACCCTGCGCCGATGACGAAGAGGTCGTAGTCGTATTTGGCCAAGCGCGGCCTCCTTCCGCCCTGCCTTCAGGGCTCAACAGTGATGACGCCGTCGTCGGTCCCGATCAGCGCCCGGTCGGCCAGGTCGAGGAACAGGCCGTGCTCGACGACGCCGGTCAGGCTCTTCAGCGCCGCGCCGAGCGCCGCCGGCTCCTCGATCCGGCCGCAAACTGCGTCATAGATGAGGTTGCCGCCGTCAGTTCGCACGGGGATCCCGTCGGTTACCCGCAGGCGCGGCGCCGTACCGATATCGAACTCGGCCAGCACGTCGCAGATGCGGTTGGCGGTGGTCTTGTGTCCGTAAGTCTCCACCTCGATGGGCAGCGGATACTTCGTACCGAGGACCTGCATTTGCTTGCTGGCGTCGGCGATGACCACGCAGCGCGCAGACGCCTCCCAGACCAGCTTCTCGCGCAGCAGGGCCGCGCCGGCGCCCTTGATGAGCGACAGGCCGGGACCGATCTCGTCGGCGCCGTCGACGGTGAGATCGATGGTCCGGGTCTCACCCAGTTCAGCGATCTTCATGCCCAGGCTCATGGCCAGGTCAGCGGTGGCCTTCGACGTGGAGACGCAGGTGAGGTTCAGGCCCCCGGAAGCCAAGATTCTGGCGCCCAGCGCCTTCACGAACCAGACGGCGGTCGAGCCCGTGCCCAGGCCCACCACCATGCCGTCTTCCACCAGGTCGGCGGCGGCCGCGCCCGCGATGCGTTTCTGATCGTCCGCGCTCATTTGGTCCCCTTGGCGGCCCGCGCCGCGAGCTTGCGGGCGCGGAACTTGGCGGCCCAGCCGGGGCGCTCCGCCTGCTGACCGCGCTCGACCGCCAGCGCGTCGGCGGCGACATCCTTGGTGATCACCGAGCCGGAGCCGGTGTAGGCGCCCGGCCCCACCGTCACCGGCGCCACCAGCGCGGTGTTGGAGCCGATGAAGGCGCCCTCGCCCACGTGGGTCTCGTATTTGTCGAAGCCGTCGTAGTTGCAGAAGATCGTGCCGGCCCCGATGTTCGCGCCTGCGCCCACCGAACCGTCGCCGAGATAGGTCAGGTGGTTGGCCTTGGCGCCCTTGCCGACCGCGACCTTCTTCACCTCGACGAAGTTGCCGATGTGGGCCTCCTCGCCGATGTCGGCGCCCGGCCGCAGTCTGGCGTAGGGGCCGATCAACGCGCCTTCCTTCACGACGGCGCCCTCCAGGTGGCTGAAGGCGCGGATGACGGCGCGGGTCTCGACGCGAACGCCCGGGGCGAAGACCACGAACTGCTCGACCGTGGCGCCGGGCTCGATCTCCGTGTCATAGGCGAAGTGCACCGTCTCCGGGGCCACCAGGGCCACACCCTCGGCCAGGAAGCGGGCGCGCTGGCGGTCCTGGAAGATGCGCTCGGCCTGGGCGAGCTGGGCGGGCGTGTCGCAGCCCATGACCGCGGCCTCCGGCGCGCTGTGCGCCCGCACCGCCTTGCCGTCGCCCACCGCCAGGCCGACCACATCGGTCAGGTAGTACTCGGCCTTGACGTTCTTGTTGTCGACGCGGGCCAGCCAGCCGAACAGGGCCGCACGGTCGGCGACCATCATGCCGGCGTTGCACAGCCGCACGGCTTTCTCGGCTTCCGAGGCGTCGCGCGCCTCCACGATCTTCAGCACCTCGCCGCCGGCGCCGGTGATCACCCGGCCGTACAGCAGGGAATCAGCGGGTTCGAAGGCCATCATGGCGATGTCGGCGCCGGCCTCGCGCAGCGCGAACAGCGGGCCGAGGTCGTCGGGGCCCAGCAGCGGGGCGTCGGCATAGGTGATGACCACGTCGCCCTCGAAACCGGAGAGCGCGTCCTTGGCCGCCAGCACCGCGTGGGCGGTGCCCAGCGGCGGATCCTGCACGGCCGTCGCGCCGGGGCCGAGGCGGGCTTCGGCCGCGGCGCCGACCTCGGCATTGGCCTTGCCGACCACCACCACCACCTGCTCGCAGCCCAGGGTCTGGACCGTGTCGATCATGCGGTCGAGCATGGTGCGGCCGCCCACCTTGTGCAGCACCTTGGGCGTGGCGGACTTCATCCGTGTGCCCTGTCCGGCGGCAAGGATCACGGCGGCGCGCGCAGTCATGGAGCGAAGGCCTCCGGCCTGACGAGTCATCGGTTCGATTGGAGCCTTACCAAGCCTTGTGGTCCGGGGCGAGAAGGCGCTAGCGTCCGCCCGCCTTCTCGGGGGAATCCTTCATGAAATCGCGTACCGGTGTTGTCGCTCTTCTGTCCTCTTGCGCCGTCGGCGCGGCTGCGTCGGCCTGGGCCGCCCCACCGCCCACGCCGATGAATGAGAAGGGGCTCGAAGCGAAGCTCGACGCGGCGGTCGACCCGGCCGAGATGGGCCGCTGGCTGCAACAGCTGGCGTCCGAGCCGAACCACGTCGGCTCTCCCCACGACAAGGCCAATGCGGACTGGATGGCCGCGCAGTTCAAGGCCTTCGGCTGGGACACGAAGATCGAGACCTTCTACGCCCTCTATCCCACGCCGATCAGCGAGAGCCTCGAGCTGGTCGCCGGCCCGGGCGCGCCGCACAAGGCGACGCTGACCGAGGCGCCGATCCCCGGCGACCAGCCGACCTACACCAAGGACGCCCTGCCGGCCTACGTGGCCTATCAGGGCGACGGCGATGTGACCGCGCCGGTGGTCTACGCCAACTACGGCATGCCCGAGGACTACCTGGCGCTGGAGAAGATGGGCGTCTCGGTGAAGGGCAAGATCGTCATCGCCCGCTACGGCGGCGGCTGGCGGGGCCTGAAGCCGCTGCTGGCCCAGATGCACGGGGCGGTGGGCGCGATCATCTATTCCGACCCCAAGGATGACGGCTACGCCACCGACGAGGTCTATCCGAAGGGCCCGCAGCGCCCGCCGCAGGGCTTCCAGCGCGGCTCGGTGGCCGACATGCCGATCTATCCGGGCGACCCGCTGACCCCGGGCGTCGGCGCGACCAAGGACGCCAAACGGCTCGACCGCAAGGACGCCAAGGTGATCCTGAAGATCCCCTGCCTGCCGATCGGCTACGGCGACGCCCAGGTGCTGCTGGCGGCGCTGGACGGCCCGGTGGCGCCGGCCAACTTCCGCGGCTCCCTGCCGATCACCTATCATGTCGGCGGCGGCGAGGCGGCGAAGATCCACCTGGCGGTGAAGTCCGACTGGTCGCTGAAGCCGCTCTACGACGTGATCGCCACCTTGAAGGGCAGCGACGAGCCCAACGACTGGATCGTGCGCGGCAACCACCACGACGGCTGGGTGATGGGCGCGTCGGACCCGCTCAGCGGCATGATCGCCGAACTGGCCGAGGCCAAGGCCATGGGCGCGCTGGTCAAGAGCGGCTGGAAGCCCAAGCGCACCATCGTCTACGCCAGCTGGGACGGCGAGGAGCCGGGGCTGCTGGGCTCCACCGAATGGGCCGAGACCCACGCCGAGGAGCTGAAGGCCAAGGCGGTGGTCTACATCAACTCCGACGGCAACGGCCGCGGCTTCTTCCGCGCCGAGGGCAGCCACGCCTTCCAGCATTTCGTCAACGAAGTCAGCGCTGACGTGAAGGATCCTGAGACCGGGGTTTCGGTGCGCGATCGCGCCCGCGCCCGCCTGGCCGTGGGGATGAGCGAAGGCGGTGGCGGCGGGGGTGGAAACCGCGGCGCCAACCAGTCGCCCCAGGCCAAGGCCGCCGCCAACGATCCCAGCAAGGATATCCCGCTTGGGCCATTGGGCTCCGGCTCCGACTACTCCACCTTCCTGCAGCACCTGGGCCTGCCGTCGATCGACTTCGGCTACGGCGGCGAGGGCGAGAGCGGCGGCGTCTACCACTCGCTCTACGACGACTTCCAGCATCACAGCCGCTTCGTGGACCCGGGCTTTGTCTATGACGCCACCCTGGCCAGGACCGTGGGCCGCGCGGTGATGCGCCTGGCCGACGCCGACCTGCCGGTGCAGCGCTACGCCGACTTCGCCGACACGGTTTCGACCTACCTCGACGAGGTGAAGAAGCTGGCCGACACCACGCGCGACGAGGCCAGGACCCAGGCGCGCCTGCTGGCCGGCAACGCCTACGCCCTGGCGTCGGACCCCACCAAGACCCACGTCAATCCGGTGGCGCTGGCGCAATCGCCGACCTACGACTTCAAGCCGCTGGAGGCGGCGGTGGCCAAGCTGAAGACCAGCGCGGCGGCCTTCGACGGCGCGCTGGCGTCCAAGGGCGCGGGGCTTTCCAAGGCGCAGAAGGTCAAGCTGGACAATGTGGTGCGCCCGCTCGACCAGTCGATGCTGCGCCCTGAAGGCCTGCCGGGACGGCCCTGGTACATGAACATGGTCTACGCCCCCGGCCGCTTCACCGGCTATGGCGCCAAGACCCTGCCGGGTGTGCGCGAGGCCATCGAGGAGCGCCGCTTCGACGATGCGAGGAAGTACATCGGGATCACGGCGCAGGCGCTCGACGCCTACGCCGCCGAACTCGACAAGGCGACCGCGGTCGTAAATGGCGGCTGATCGCAGCGGGATGGCGGCGCCCTCCACTGTCTTGGGGGGCGCGGTCATCGCCTTCGACCTGGACGGCACCCTGGTCGACACCGCGCCGGACCTGGTCGGCACGCTGAACGTCATCCTGGCGGAGGAGGGCCTGCAGCCGCTCGGCCTGGAGCACGCCCGCGACCTGATCGGCCACGGCGCGCGCCGGCTGATCGAGCGCGGCTTCCAGGCCGCCGGCGAGCCGCTGGCGGCCGAGCGGATGGCCGGCCTGTTCGACCGTTTCATCGCCCGCTACAGTGCCCACATCGCCGACGAGAGCCAGCCGTTTCCGGGGTGCGTCGCGGCCCTGGAGGCGCTGCGGGCCCAAGGCGCGCGCCTGGCGGTCTGCACGAACAAGCCGACGGCGCTGTCGAACGCCCTGCTGCGGGCGTTGGACATGGACCGGCTGTTCGACGCCGTCGTCGGCCCCGACGCCGCCCCGGCTGCCAAGCCCGACCCGCGCCACCTGGAGGCGGCCGTCGCCGCCGCCGGCGGCGCCCTGCCCCGCGCACTGATGGTGGGCGATGCGGCCACCGACGCGGGCGCGGCGCGGGCGGCGAAGGTCGGCCTGATCCTGGTCAGCTTCGGCTATACCGAGACGCCTGCGGCCGAGCTTCACCCTGACGTCCTGATCGACCACTACGACCAGCTGCCGGGGGCCTGCCTGCAACTGCTCACCGCTTGCGAGCCGTAAAGGCCCACGCTATACGCCCACCTCCTCGCGGATAGCGGATGCGTAGCTCAGCGGGAGAGCACCTCGTTCACACCGAGGGGGTCACAGGTTCAATCCCTGTCGCATCCACCATCGCCCGGGGCTTCCGCGCATTTCCGAGCTTCGCTGACCACCGACTCCCGAACTATGTTATCCTGGTTGGAACGAACCAGGCTGGGAGAGCTGGGGATGAAGGCTGTTCTGGGCGCCGCGGCTGTGAGCGCCATCGTCATCGCAACGGTCGGGGCCGCTTCGGCGTCCAAGGGCGACGCCTCGTCCGTGACGCCGGACCGGGTGGGCGACTTCCAGCTCACCGACACGACGCGGGTCGCGCATAAGCTGTCCTACTACCAGTACGCGCCGGCCATCGTGCTGATGTCGCAGAAGGACGGCTCGCCGCTGTCGCGGGCGGCCGCTGCGGAGCTCGCCAAGCTGCAGGCCGCCTACAAGGACAAGGGCGTCCTGTTCTACATGATCAACCCCGCCGACACCCGCGAGGCGGCGGCGGCCGAGGCGGCGTCGAACAAATTCGCCGTGCCGGTGCTGATGGACGACCTGCAGCTGGTCGGCGAGCAGATGAACATACGCCGCGAGGGCGAGGTCTTCGTGCTGGACCCGAGGGCCGACTTCAAGGTCGCCTACCACGGCCCGCTGGACGACCGCTTCAACCGGGCGAGCCCCGACATCAACGCCAGGCCCGCGACCGCCTACGCCGCCCAGGCGATCGACGCGGTGCTGGCCCGCCAGCCGGTGGCCAACCCCCGCGTCGAGATGAAGGCCGGACAGGCGCTCGCCTTCCCCGAACGCAAGCCGGTCGCGGCCTACGAAGAGATCTCCTATTCGAAGACCGTCGCCCCGATCCTGCAGAAGAAGTGCGTGAGCTGTCACCAGAAGGGCGGCATCGGCCCGTTCCAGATGAACAGCTATGAGATC
Source organism: Phenylobacterium sp. (assembly GCF_036501465.1). Lineage (GTDB taxonomy): Bacteria > Pseudomonadota > Alphaproteobacteria > Caulobacterales > Caulobacteraceae > Phenylobacterium. Next base: position 23,150 of record NZ_DASYAF010000162.1, on the reverse strand, counting down.
GTCAAAGGCTTCGCGCCGATGATGCGCGAGACGGTGATGACCCGGCGCATGCCGCCGTTCTTCGCCGACCCGCATGTGGGCAAGTGGTCGAACGACACCTCGCTGACGCCGGAAGAGACCCGGACCCTGGTCCACTGGATCGAGGCCGGCGCGCCGCGCGGGACGGGTGAGGACATCCTGAAGACCCAGGCCGGCGAGGCGCCGGAATGGCCCACGGCGCTCGGCAAGCCGGACGTGGTCGTCCAGCTACCGTCCTTCAACGTGCCGGCCAGCGGCGTCATTGAGTACCAGCACATGGTGGTCGACAACCCGTTCAAGGGCGACGCCTGGCTGCGCGCGGTGGCCTTCAAACCGGGTGCGCGCCCGGTGCTGCACCACATCACCTCGGGCTACATGGCCGACAAGTCGCTGCCGCCGGCCGACCTGCCGGGCAGCTCGGTAGGCTCTTACGTGCCGGGCGCGGGCGTCCAGCTCTACAACGAAGGCACCGGCGCGCCGGTGCCGGCCGGCGGCAAGCTCAGCTTCTCGATGCACTACACCACCAACGGCCGGCCGATGACCGATGCGACCCAGATCGGCTATTACCTCTTGAAGACGCCGCCGGAGATCATCCGGCGCGCGGCGGTGATCTCCAATCCGATCATGCGCATTCCGGCCGGCGATCCGCGCCACGCGGAAGTCGCCTACCTCGAATTCCCGGCGGACGCCCTGCTCTACAGCGTCCACCCGCACGCCCACTACCGCGGCTATGCGGTCGAGCTGACTGAGATCACGCCCGACGGCAAGGAGACGCCGATCCTGTCGGTGCCGAAGTACGACTTCAACTGGCAGCTCGACTACGACCTGGCCCAGCCGCTGCTGGTCAAGAAGGGCACGAAGCTGCGGGTGAAGTGGATCTACGACAACTCCATGCACAATCCGGCCAACCCCGACCCGAAGCTCAACGTCACCTGGGGCGAGCAGACCTGGAACGAGATGATGTACTTCCGGGTCAACTACCGCTGGGTGGACGAGACCAGCCATCACGTCCGCAACGACCTGCAGGCCAAGCTGATGGAATCCCGGATCATCGGCTTCCTGGACGACAATGCGGACGGCAAGCTGCAGATCACCGAGCTGCGGGGGCCCTACGCGGCGCTCAAGAGCCGGTTCGCGGAGCTCGACCTGAACCACGACGGCGGCCTCGACCTGCATGAGCTGGCCGTGGCCAACCTCACGCGCGGCGTGGCCAAGCGGCTGGCGGAAACCGACATCGAGCAGTAGGCCGGCAGCTTCCGTCCCGCGCTCCTATCGATTTCCAGCGTATAGTACCGCTGTGAAATTCCACGCCTGAGTGATCAATGATAGGTGACGCAGGCGTCACGAAATCAGGGGAGTCGCCACATGAAGCTTCGCATCGCGCTGGCCTGCGCCGCCGGCCTTTTCGCCCTCACCGCGCCGGCCATGGTCTCGGCCCACTTCATCCTGGAAACGCCGAAGGGTTGGATCCAGGAAGACCCCCGGTTGGGCGACCCGCAGAAGCTGGGCCCCTGCGGCGGCACCAGCGCCAATCCCGGCACGCCCACAAATGCGGTCACCGAGGTCGCCGGCGGCGAGCTGCTGCGGGTGAAGGTCAAGGAGACCGTCTACCACCCCGGCTTCTTCCGCATCGCGCTGGCGGTGAAGGACCGCTCGGAGCTGCCGGCCGACCCCGAGGACACGACCAAGGACGTGAACGGCAAGCCGTGGTCGGACAAGGGCAAGGTCGACCCGAACCCGAAGCCGCCGGTGCTGGTGGACGGCCTGTGGGACCACCACACCCGCGTGCCGGGCCAGGAGTTCGACACCTATGTCAAAATCCCCAACATCAACTGCGACCACTGCTCGCTGCAGGTGATCCAGTTCATGGAGAACCATCCGGTCAATCCGGACGGCCGCTTCACCTATCACCACTGCGCCGACCTGAAGATCACCGCCAACCCGAGAATCCCCATCGACACGGCTTGGCCGGGCCAGAAAGCGGCGAAGGGCAAGAAGGCGCCCGCGAAGAAGAAGAGCTGATCCCCGCTCCGCTCGTCCCAGCGAAAGCCGGGATCCAAGTGGTGTCTCCGCCGAACCCTGGGTTCATGCAATCCAAGCGATTCAGCTTGGGTCCCGGCTTTCGCCGGGACAGCCGGAAAGGCTAGGTTCTCCCGTCACGGGAGATGAGCATGGCGGAGCGCGAAATCTGGCGGTGGTCGGCGGCGGAGACGGCGCGGGCGATCGCTGAGCGGAAGGTCAGCGCCGAAGAGGTCACGGCCGCCTGCCTGGCGCGCAAGGCGCAGGCGAACCCGGCGCTGAACGCCGTGGTCGTCGACCTGTCCGACCAGGCGCTGGCCGCCGCCCGCGCCGCCGATGCGGCCCAGGCCGCCGGTGCGACGCTCGGCCCGCTGCACGGCGTGCCGGTGACGGTGAAGATCAACGTCGATACGGCGGGCCAGGCCAATTCGAACGGTGTGGTGGGGTTGGCGAACCTGATCGCGCCGTCGGACTCGCCGGTGACGGCCAATTTCCGCAAGGCCGGCGCGATCGTCGTGGGCCTAACCAACACGCCGGAGTTCTCGCTCAGGGCCTTCACCAGCAACGCCCTGCACGGCCTGACCAAAAACCCGTGGGACCCGGAGATCACCTGCGGCGGCTCGTCAGGCGGGGCGGCGTCTTCCATCGCCGCCGGGATCGGCTGCATCGCCCACGGCAACGACATCGGCGGCTCGCTGCGCTGGCCCGCCGCCTGCTGCGGCGTGGCGACGGTCAAGCCGACGCTCGGGCGCACGCCGGCCTACAACGAATCCGCCGCCAGCGAGCGGCCGCCGATGGCCCAGCTGATGAGCGTCCAGGGTCCGATCGCCCGCGAGGTGGCTGACGTGCGCCTGGGGCTGGCCGCTTTAGCGCAGCGCGACCCGCGCGACCCCTGGTGGGTCCCAGCCCCGCTGGAAGGCCCGCCGCCGCCCCGGCCGATCAGGGTCGCGCTGGCCAAGCTGCCCGACGACCTGGAGGCCGATGCGGAGGTGATGGGCCTGGTGCGCCGGGCAGCCGACCACCTGGCCGACGCCGGCTATGCGGTCAGCGAGGTCGAGGTCCCCGACGTCACCGGGACCTGGCAGCTGTGGAGCGACCTGATCTCCACCGAGATCGTCACCGTCCAGCTCGAGGCCATGAAGGCGCTGGGCAGCTCCGATACCCTGGGGGCGATCACCGGCCTCCTCGGCATGGCGAACATCTTCGACCATGCAGGCTACATCCAGGCCATGGCCTTCCGGGCGCGGAGGCTGCGCGAGTGGCTGCTGATGCTGGAGGACTATCCGGTGATCCTGGCGCCGGTCTCGGTGCAGCCGACGCCGGCCTTCGACGCCGACCTGAAGGGCGATGCGGCGGTCTACCGGTTCTTCCACAACGACCTGCGGTTCGTGGGCGCGATCAGCGTGCTGGGCCTGCCGGTGGCGACCACGCCCGCCGGGCTGACCGCCAAGGGCCATCCGGTCGGGGTGCAGCTGATCGCCAGCCGCTATCGCGAGGACCTGGCGCTGGACGCCGCCGCCGCCATCGAGGCGAAGGTGGGCGTGCTGGCCAGGACGTTGTGGGCGCGGTCATGAGAAACGCTTCACCCCTGGCCCGGGTCGCCGCCCTCGCCCTGCTCGCCGTCTGTCTGTCGGCGGCGGCGCGGCCGCCACGCCCGGCGATGCCCGCGGATGTGACCTTTCCCGCCAACGCCATCTCCCCGCTTGACGCACGGGTGATGACGCAGCCTCAGCCTGTCCCGGCGAACGGCAAACGGCATCTGGTCTATGAACTGCGCCTCGCCAATTTCGAACGCCGCGCGGTGACGCTGCAGGGCCTCGACGTGATCGCCGCGGACAAGCCGCAACGGGTCCTGGCGCACCTGACGGCGGCCGAATTGAAGGGCATGACGCTGCGTCGCGGCTCCAAATCCGCCGACGACGTCCTGGACATTCCCGGCGGCGGGACGGCCCTCGTCTATCTCTGGCTGACCTTGGACCGCGCCGCGCCGGTTCCTGCGGCGCTGGCCCACCGACTGACGGTGCAGGAACAGGGCGAGCCGAGGCCGGAAATCTTCACCGCGCCCGGCCCGGTCGTGGACCGCCGCCCACCGGTCGTCATCGATCCGCCGCTGCGGGGCGGCCGATGGGGCGCCTTCAACGGCCCTTCGAACACCTCGAACCATCGCCGCAGCTTCATCATGGTCGATGGGCGCGAGACGATCGCACAGCGGTTCGCGACGGACTGGGGCAAGATCGACTCGAACGGCGACATGTTCCATGGCGACGAGCACGTCAACGCCAACTACCCGGGCTATGGCGTTCCGATCTACGCCGTCGCCGACGGGATCGTCACCACGGTGCGCGCCGACCTGCCAGAGAACACGCCCCCGGACGGTCCCAAGAGTTTCAAGACCGCCAACGACTTCGCCGGCAACATGATCTCCGAACGGATCGGCCCGAAGCTCTTCGCGCTCTACGGCCACATGCAAGGCGCCTCTATCCACCTGAAGCCCGGCGACAAGGTCCGCCGCGGCCAGGTGATCGGCCGCCTTGGCAACTCCGGAAATTCGAGCGGGCCGCACCTGCACTTCCACATCTGCGACAGCAACTCGGCCCTGGGCTGCGAGGGTCTGCCTTTCGTTTTCCGCCGCTACGCAGTCGACGGCCACGCGGGAGACGCCGGCATCAGCATCGAACCGGCGGTCATCCACCGCATAGAGATTCCGCTGGAGGGCGATGTGGTCAGGTTCGAACCCTAGCCATGGGACCAAGGCCCGCAAGCCCGCCGCGACAGGACCGCCCCGGCCAGGATCTGCGGCTGTTGCGCCGCCTGCTGCGCGCCAAGGACCGGATGGACGCCGCCAGCCACGAGGCCTGGCCGGTGGAGCGGCTGGCGGAGGTGAGCGGGGTTTCCCAAGCCCACTTCGCGCGCTCGTTCAAAGAGGCGTTCGGCGTCCCGCCGCACCGCTACCTGCTGACCCGACGGCTGGAGCGGGCCAAGGCGCTGTTGCGCGACACCGATACGCCGATCATCGAGATCGCCCTGGAGACCGGTTGGAACAGCCTGGGCACCTTCGGCCGGGTGTTCCGCGACGTGCTGGGCGAGAGCCCCAGCGAACTGCGCGCCCGCGAGCAGGCGGCGATCCATGCGCTCGAACAGGCGCCGCACTGCTTCGTCGCCGCCGCCTATCGTCCCGATCTCAGAAACGCAGTTTCGGAGAAGCGGCGGCAGGAAGCCGGCCCTATGAACAGCGCCGAAGACGCAACGCCAAACAGCAAGAGGGTCCCATGACACAGGGTGTCGGAGTTGTTGGTCTCTATGTCCGCGATCAGGACGAGGCCGTTGATTTCTATGTCGGCAAGCTCGGGTTCAAGATCCACACCGACGCCAAGAACGGCGACTACCGCTGGCTGACCGTACAGCATCCCGACCAGCCGTCGTTCCAGCTTGGCCTGTTCAAGCCGCAGCCGCCGACCATGGACGCGACGACCGCCCAGGCCGTCGAAGAGGTGGTGGCCAAGGGCGCCATGCCGCCGCTGGTGCTGGTGGTGGACGATTGCCGCGCCGCCTACGGCGCCCTGGCCGCCAAGGGCGTGGAGTTCACCCAGGAGCCCATGGACCGCTATGGCGCCGTGGACGCCAGCTTCCGCGATCCGTCGGGCAACGGCTGGAAGATGATCCAGGGGCGATGAGTGGACGGACGCAGGAGCTGAGAACCATGGAAAAGACCGCGACGGCCACGGGCCTTTCCCCGTCCAAGCTGATCGACGGGCGGATCGCCGACCTGGGCGACTGGCGCGGCGAGACCCTGGCCAAGGTCCGCGCCCTGATCAAGCAGGCGGTCCCCGACGTGGTCGAGGAATGGAAGTGGCGCGGCGTGCCGACCTGGTACGCGAACGGCGGCATCATCTGCACGGGCGAGACCTATAAGGCGGTGGTCAAAACCACCTTCGCCAAGGGCGCGCAACTCCCCGACCCCAAGGGCCTGTTCAACTCCAGCCTGGAGGGCAATGTGCGGCGCGCCATCGACTTCACCGAGGGTGACAAGATCGACGAGGCGGCCTTCACGGCGCTGGTGAAGGCCGCGGCGGAGGCGAACCGCAAGCGCTGACCAGCGCGTGCGCCATCCGCGTCAAGACCGCCGGGGCGTCGTCGCCGGCCAGGACCTGGGCGGAGACGAAGGCGCCGTTGACCATCACCGAAAGCTGGGCGGCGAGGCCGTCAGGATCGGCGACCGCCAGCCGCTCGGCGATACCGCGCAGGCGGCGGCGCAATTCCAGCTTGTGCGCGCGCGCCACGACCCGGGCCGGGTGACCTTCGTCGGGGAACTCCGCGGCGACGTTGAGCTGCGGGCAGCCGCGATAGCGGGGCCGGCCGACCCGCTCGCCGATCCAGGCCAGATGGGCCTCCAGCTCGGCCGCCGCATTGCCGGCGTGAGCCGCGGCCACGCGGTCCCAGACCGCCCAGAAGTCCTCATCCTCCCGCGTCAGGAAGGCGGCGATGAGGTCGTCCTTGGTGCGGAAATGACGATAGAGGCTGGTCTTGGCGACGCCGGCCGCCGCGATGATCAGATCGACGCCGACTGCGCGAACGCCCTGGCGATAGAAGAGGTCCGAGGCGGTCTCGAGGATGCGGTCGCGCACCTCGACCGGGCCTGACTGTTCGCTCATCCGCCATGCTCCTCGAACGGCCACCATAGCAGGTGCGGGTTTGACTAGATACAGAAAGGTCTGTAGCTATTCAAACAGACAGGTCTGTATCGTGAGGGATCAATGGGAAATCCAGCTTCGAAGGCAGGCGTCCCCCGGCCGACGATCGCGGTCTATGGCGGCGCCGGGCATACGGGCCGCTTCGTGGTCCGGGAGCTGTCGCAGCGGGGCTTCCCGGCCATCGCCATCGGCCGCGACGCGGACAGGCTGGCGGCGGCGGACCTTCCCTCAGGCGTCCGGCGCGCGGTCGCCGGGCTGGACGATCCCGGCGCGCTCGACCGCACGCTGCGTGGCGCCTCGGCGCTGATCAACTGCGCCGGGCCGTTCCTCGACACCGCGGAGCCGCTGATCGAGGCGGCGCTGCGGGCTGGCGTCCCCTACCTCGACGTGACGGCCGAACAGGCGAGCGCCCAGGCGGCCTTCGACCGCTATGGCGCAGCCGCCGAGGCCGCCGGCGTGGCGATCGTCCCGGCCATGGGCTTCTATGGCGGCCTCGGCGACCTCCTGGTCACGGCGGCCCTGGGCGACTGGCCCCGCGCTGACGAGGCGCGCATCGCCATCGCCCTCGACAGCTGGAAGCCGACCGAGGGCACGCGCGCAACGGGACGGCGCAACACCGCGCGCCGGCTGACGATCTCGGATGGCCGGCTGCAGCCCCTCGCCGATCCGGCCCCGCACGCCGTCTGGCCCTTCGCCGCGCCGTTCGGCGACCAGGACGTCGTCGAGCTGCCGTTCACCGAGACGATCCTGATCGGCCGCCACCTGCAGGTACGCGAACTGCGCGCCTACCTGGCGACCGCCCCACTCGCCGATCTGCGCGACCCGAAGACGCCGCCGCCAGCGCCCGCCGACACCTCCGGCCGCTCCGCCCAGACCTTCCGCGTCGAGGTGGAAGTCCGCCAGGGCGGCCAGATCCGCCGGGCGGCGGCGCAGGGCCGCGACATCTACGCCGTCACCGGACCCCTGGTGGCGGAGGCCGCCGAGCGGGTGCTGCGCCGCGATGGTCCCGGCGGGGTGTTCGCGCCGGGGGCGCTGTTCGACGCCCGCGACTTCCTGGCGGCGCTCGCGCCCGATCTTGGGGCGTGACTGGCTTCGCCAAGGTGTCATACCGGCCGCCGCCTATCTGAGGCCGCCTATTTCGCCGCGTTCTGCGCCGCCTTGGCCTTGTTCGCCTGGCTGACGATGTAGTGGTAGATCGCCTCGGCTTGGCCCTCGGCGAGCACGGTCTTGAAGCTGACCATGCCCTTGCTGGCGCGCTCGCCGTCGATGACGATGGCGTTCCAGTTCCGCAGGTTCCGCAGCGCCGGCGAATAGCGCAGGTCGGGGATCGACTTGTCGGCGACGCCCCCCGCGCCATGGCAGCCGGAGCAGTAGCGGCCATAGGCGCCCTCCCCGTCGATCACCTGCTCGTTGGTGCCGGTGAGCAGGGGCGGATCCAGCACCTTGCCCGGCAGGGCGCCGGCGATCGGCGTCTGGGGCAGCGTCTCGCTGGCGTTCAGCTTGAAGACCAGCAGGCGCGAGTTGTTGGCGCTGGAGGGGCTGGTGCGGGCCTGGCCCGGCGGCAGGCCTCGGGCGCCGACCAGCAGCGCCACGTACTGTTCCCCGTCGATGACGTAGGTGGAGGGCGCGGCGACGACGTCGGCCTGGGTGGGCGCCGACCATACCTTCTCGCCGGTCCTGGCGTCGAAGGCGTTGAAATGGCCGCTCCAGTCGCCGGAGAACACCAGGTTGGAGGCCGTGGTCATGGCGCCGTGCGCGCCGTAATCTTTGTCGGGCGCCTTCCAGACGATCTTCTGCGTCGCCGGGTCGTAGGCCTCCAGATAGCTGCGGATATTCCCCCGCTGCGGCGCGCCGGGCTTGCCGTAGAGCTCGGTGATCTTGTCGGAGAAGGAGACCGTGGCAGTGTTGTAGACCCGGTCCTTCACCGCGAAGGTCTTGGGATCGGCGCTCTGGAAGCCGGTCGAGCTCTCGGTGACCGGGATGTAGACCAGGCCGGTCTTGGGGCTATAGGCCATCGGGTGCCAGTTGTGGGCGCCCAGCGGCGCGGGCTGGACGATGGCGGCCTTGGTGTCGGTATAGCGGACCTCGGGGTTCTCCACCGGGCGGCCCGTCGCAAGGTCGATCTTCGAGGCCCAGTTCAGCGGCGCGAACTTGTCGGCGCTGATCAGCTTCCCGGTCGCCGCGTCCCAGACATAGAAGAAGCCGGTCTTGGGCGCCTGCATCAGGACGTGGCGGACCTGGCCCTTGATCTTGATGTCCGCGGTCATCAGCGGGTTGGTGACGTCGTAGTCCCACTCGTCGCCGGGGACCTCCTGGAAGTGCCAGGCGTATTTGCCCGTCGAGGCGTGGACGGCGATGATCGAGGAGACGAACAGGTTGTCGCCGCCCTTCGGGCTGCGGACCTCCTGGCTCCAGGAAAGGCCGTTGCCGGTGCCGAAGTACACAAGGTCGGTCTTGGGATCGTAGAGGATGGTGTCCCAGGCCGTGGCGCCGCCGCCGTACTTCCAGAAATCGCCGTCCCAGCCGGCCAGGGCCTTCTTGAGCTCCGGGGTGTTGGTGGGATCGCCCGGCTTGCCGGGCACGGTATAGAAGCGCCACTTCAGCTTGCCGCTCGCCGCGTCATAGGCCGAGACATAGCCACGGCAGGTGTATTCGGCGCCGGCGTTGCCGACGATCACCATGCCCTTCACGATCCGTGGGACCTGGGTGATGGTGTAGGGCTGCTTGGGGTCGGTGGTCTGCACCGACCAGTCGACCTTGCCGGTCTTGGCGTCGAGCGCGATCAGCCGGCCGTCCAGCGCGCCCAGATAGATCTTGCCTTTCCAGGCTGCGACCCCGCGATTGACCACATCGCAGCAGGCGACAGCGCCGTTCGACGGATCGACCTTGGGGTCGTAGGCCCACAGCTTCTGGCCGGTCTTGGCGTCGTAGGCGAAGACCTTGGACCAGGCGGTGGTGAAGTAGAGCACGCCATCGACCACGACCGGCGTCGATTCCTGGCCGCGCTCGGTGTCCACGTCGGCGTACCAGGCCAGGCCCAGCTTGCCGACATTGGCCTTGTTGATGCCGGTGAGCGGGCTGTAGCGCTGCTCGGAATAGGTGCGTCCGGTCGCCATCCAGGTCCCGGGCTCGCTGTCGGCGGCCAGCAGGCGGGCGCTGTCGACGGCGGCGGCGCCCTTGGGGTGGCTGGCGGCAGGCTTGGAGGCCGGCGCCTTGCTGGCGGTCGTCTGGGCCAGGGCCGGGCCCATGGCCAGCGACAGCACGGCCGCGGTGGTCACCAGGCGGCGGGTCCAGGTCGAAGACTCGGTACGGTTCATTTCGTTTCGCTCCCCTTGGGGAGCTTTGTCCCATCCGTCGACGGACCAGACAAGGGTCCGAAACGCCTCGCCTAGCCGGCGCCGGGGATCAGTTCGCGCAGCGAGAGCAGGGTCTCGAACTTGCCGATGTTGGGATCGGACAGGAAGACCTCGCGGGAGAAGGCCTCATACTCCGCCAGGTCAACGAGGTTGAGCACCAGGACGAAGTCGACGGCGCCGGTGACGTACCAGCTGTTGACCACCTGCGGCCGCTCGCGCAGTCGCGCCTTGAAGGCCTCGATCTGCGCCAGGCCCTCGCGCACCATATTGACCAGGACGATGGCGGTGAGCGGCCGCCCGAGGCTCGCGGGGCGCACGACCGAGACGTCGGCGGCGATCACGCCGGTGGCGCGCATCTGCCGAAGCCGGCGCAGAACGGCGCTTTCGGAGAGCCCCACCTGTTCGGCCAGGATGCGGGCCGGCGTCAGGTTGTTGCGCCGGACGCGGTCCAGCAGGGCGAGGTCAAAGGCATCCAAGGCGGAATTCGGCACGACATCATCTCTGGCGGCGGAAACCGCCGTATCAGTAGCGGAAAAAGACGCCCGCCGTCGACCGGTTCGGCTAGCCTTGGCCCATGACGAGCGCGGCTTCCGAATTCCCCGACCTGTTCCGGGCGCTTTGGCCGGAGCACGGGGCGACGCCGCTCCTGACGCTGCCGGCTCTGGCCGAACACTGCGGCGTCGGCTGGATCGGGGTGAAGGACGAGAGCGCCCGCCCGCTCGGCAACTTCAAGTCGCTGGGCGGCGCCTGTGGTGTGCTGACCGCGTTGGCCCGGGCGACTTCGAGCCCGAGCCTGGCCGCCTTGCTCGCCGCCGACCGGTCGAGCGGACCCCTGCCCAGATTGATCTGCGCCAGCGATGGCAACCACGGCCTGGGCGTGGCCGCGGCCGCCGAGCGGGTGGGCGCGCCGGCGCGGATCTACCTGCACGCAGGCGTGCCGGAGGCCCGCGTGCGGCGCATCCGGGCGCGGGGCGCCGAGGTGGTCTTCACGCCAGGGACCTACGACGACGCGGTCGAGGCGGCCGTGGCCGCGGCTGCGACCGGCGCGGGCCTGCTGGTCCCCGACACCTCGGACGATCCCGCCAACCCGGTCGTGGCCGGGGTGATGGCGGGCTATGACCTGATCGCCGAGGAACTTGCGGCGCAATTGGGGGACGCCGCGCCGACACATCTTTTCGTCCAGGCCGGCGTTGGCGGCCTGGCCGCGGCCCTGGCCGAGGGGCTGAGCCGCCGGCTCGAGCGGGCGCCGAAGATCGTGGCGGTCGAGCCCGAGAGCGCGGCCTGCGTCGCCGCGGCGCTGGCGTCAGGCGGGTTGCCACAGTTGGAGGGCGATCTGCTGACGGCGGCCGAGATGCTGTCGTGCGGCCGGGCCTCGGCGCCGGCGCTTGCCGTGCTGCGCGATCGCGGCGCGCTCGCCATCGGCGTGGACGAGGCGACCCTGATCGCCGCGCCTGCGCAACTGGCGGCCCATGGCGGCCCGGCGACGACGCCCTCCGGCGCGGCGGGGCTGGCGGGCCTCGTCCGCGCCCTGCCCGGTTCGGATCGCGCCCAGGCCCTGGGCGTCGAGGCGCAAAGCCGGGTGCTGCTGATCGTCACCGAGGGGCCCATCCCGGAGACCGACCAATGACCAAGCTTCCAGCGAAACTCAGCGCGGCCCTGGGGCTCCTGTGGCGACTGGCGCTCTATGCCGCGATCCTGGTCGGCGCCGTTATCGGGTTTTCCCGGGGCCTCAGTTTTTTGCTGCACCACCTGGGCGTCCGCTTCAGCCATCCGCCGGGCGTGCGCGCGGTGGAGCAACTGATCCTGTCCCAGCTGGTCGTCCTGGTGGCGGCCGGCCTGGCGACGCTGGTCCTGAGCCTGACCGACCGGGGCGAGGCGCCGCGGCTACTGCCGCGTCGTCCCGGCTCCGCGCCGCACTTCGCCCAGGGACTTTTCTGGGGCGTGCTCGGCGTCGGGGTCACGGTGGGCGGCATCGCAGCGCTCGGCAGCTATCGCGTCCATGCCGTGACACTTTCCGGCGCCGGCCTGGTCTATTTCGCCGCCTCGTGGATCGTCGCATCGGCGATCAACGGCATGGCCGAGAACCTCGCGGTCCTGGGCTATCCGTTCCTGCGCACGGCCAGGGTGACGGGCCCGGTCCCGGCGATCTTGCTGGTCGGCGTGCTGTTCGCCGCCGCCCATCTGGGCAATCCGGGCGAGAACCCCTTGGGCCTGGCGTCGGTCTTCCTGATCGCCGTCCTGCTGGCCGTGACGATCTGGCTGACCGGCGACCTCTGGCTGTCGGTGGGCATCCACGCGGGCGCGGTCTTCGCCGAGGACTTCCTGTTCTCGGTCCCCGACAGCGGCATGACCTATACCGGCCACCTGCTCGACAGCCAGTTCGTCGGACCGGTCTGGCTGACCGGCGGCGCCGACGGCCCGGAAGGCAGCCTTGTCGCCTTCCCGGTTTTCGCCGGCCTGCTGGTCCTGCTGTGGCGGCTCTATCGCAAGTCGCGCGCGGACGCCTCAGCGCCGCCCTAGCCCCTGCTGCTCCATCCGCCACTTGAGCTGGTCGACGCGATCCTGGCCGAAGAAGGCCTCGCCGTTGAACACCATCATCGGCACGCCCCAGTGGCCGGCGGCGCGCTGGGCGACCTGGTTTTCCTCGACGATGGCGACATAGCGATCCGGGTCGGCGGCGACGGCGTCGTCCAGTTCGGCGAGGTCCAGGCCGGCGCGCGCGGCGGCGCGGGCCAGGTGGTCGCCCTCGTGCCAGCCGTCAGTCTCGCCGCTCCAGATCGTGTGGCTGACCTCCTTGAGAAACGGCAGGCCGCGGCCGCGCTCCGCCGCCGCGACGCCCAGGTGGGTCAGGCGATGGATCCAGGGTTGCTGCATCCGATAGCCTTCTTCCGGCGACCGCTGAACCGGATCGGGCCTGGGCCAGCGGAACGGCATCTGGCGGAAGGCCGCCTCGCGGAAGATGTCGACCATGAAGTAGCGCACCCAGAGCGGGTCCTGCTGCTCGAAGAACTCCGGCGTGCGCACCGCCAGGGGATAGACGGGCCGCACCTTGCAGGTCACATCGTGATCTCGCTCCAGCGTCGCGAGCCTCGGCGTCACCAGGTAGGAATAGGGTGAGCGGAACGACCAGTAGAGGTCGTAGCTGAGCGTCATCGTCTTCCCTTTCCCCGCCGCCCCGATCCGTGGGGACTGGATATAGTGACACTATGTATGCCATAATCTAGCACACATCGCGCGAGGGAACAGCATGGACTGGCGGAAGATCGGGGTGACGGCGGGCCTGCTGGCGGCGGGTGTGCTTGCCCTATCCGGGATAGGCCCCGCGGCGGCCCAGGGCCTGATCCCGGCGGCGCCGGCGGCGACCTACGACGGGCTGAAGGTGGTGATGTGCGGCACCTCCGGGCCCCTGCCCGTGCGTGACCGGGCCAAGGCCTGCGTGGCCATCCAGGCCGGCGGCGACCTCTACCTCGTCGACGTGGGGCCGGAGTCCACCGAGAACCTGCAGGCCTGGCGCATGCCGGTGGCGGAAGCCAAGGCGGTGTTCCTGACCCACCTGCATTCCGACCACATCGGCGAGGTGGGTGAGTTCAACATGCAGAGCTGGGTGGCCGGCCGCCCGGCCCCGCTGGTGCTGGTTGGCCCGCCGGGGACCGAGCACGTGGCCGCCGGCTTCAACGAGGCCTATTCCCAAGACCACGTCTTCCGCAACGCCCACCACGAGCACGGTGCGGTGAAGCTGCCGATCGCCGCCGGCCTGTTGAAGCCGCAGGTGGTGCAGCCGCCGGCCGCCGGGACCGCGGTGGTCTGGCGCAAGGACGGGCTCACGGTCACCGCCATCGTCGTGCATCACAACCCGGTGACGCCGGCCTACGCCTATCGTTTCGACTACAAGGGCCGCGCGGTGGTGGTGAGCGGCGACACCATCAAGTGGCCGCCGCTGGCGATCGCGTCCAAGGGCGCCGACGTCCTGATCCACGAGGCGCAGAACGCCGCCATGACCGCCCAGATGGTCCAAGGCCTAAAGCTGCTGGGCAATCCGCGGATGGCCTCGGTGATGGCCGACACGGTGAGCTACCACACCACCCCGGTCGAGGCCGCCGACATCGCCCGCGCCGCGGGGGTGAAGCGGCTGGTGCTCTATCACCTGACCCAGGCGGGCCTGCCGTTCTACAATCCCGAAGCCTTCACCAGGGGCATGAACGACGGCGGGCCGTTGGACTGGCGGCTGTCGAAGGACGGCATGACCATCGAGCTGCCGGCGATGAGCCCCGAGATCCGCTTCGGGCAGTTCTAGCGGCTGAGGCGCCGGAAACGGCGCAGGCGAGCGAGCACGATCGCCGTGTCATAGGGCAAGGCGAGCGCCTCGCGCAGATGCATCTTCACCCAGTAGCGCCGCCGCGTGCCGGAGGGACCGCGCTCGAGCGGCCCGGCCTCGGCATGGATCCCCAGCAGCGCCAGCAGCAGGCGGCAACGCGGCTGATGATAGCTGTCGGTGCAGACGACGCAGCCGTCCAGCCCTTGGCGGCGGACGAACCGCGCGGCGGCCACCACGCTTTGCAGGGTATCGAGGCTGGCCTCGTCCAGCACGATACGGGCGGGATCGACCCCGCCGGCGACCAGCCGGTCGCGCATGATCGAGGCCTCCGACGGCGGGACCGCGCCCAACCCGCCGGAGCAGAACACCGCCGCATCGGGCCACGCGGCGGCGGCTCGCGCGCCATATCGGATCCGGCGGCTGAGCGAGGGCGAAGGCCGCCCGTCCGCCATCACCGCGGCGCCAAAGATCACGATGGCCGGGTGCTGCATGGCGCGAGCATAGCCGCGCCCGCGAACATTCACCCCTCCCTCTCGGCTTCGCTGGTGGAGAGGAGATCAGAGGTTCATCGGCGGGACGTGCTGCTGGACGAGGTCGGTGCGCTCGGCCTCGCGCACGGCGCGGGTGACGTTCAGCCGGGTCAGCATGCGCGCATCGCGGTAGGTCTCGCGCGCCTTGTCCAGTTCCTTGCGCCAGGTCTGGTTGGCCAGGTTGTCGGTCTCGCCGGCGAAGACCACCGTGGCCCCGTCCTTGGTCACCCTGGCGATGACGTAGTTGGCCCCGGCCGGCGGCAGGAAACGCTCCTCCTCCATGGCCGTGTATCGATAGCGGGCGCCGGACTTGCCGGCGAATTCATATTGGCGACTCAACGCTACGCTCCACCCTGAATAGCCTGGCGCCGGCCCCTCTGCCGACCCATCTGCAATGCTGGAATGCGGCCTTGGCCAAATCTGGGCTGAGCTTGGCCATGAGGTTCCGAAGCACCTGCGGCGTCGAAAAAGGCGGATTGACGGCGGACTAGCGGAACAACCTCAACTGTAAGACGTTCGGGCCTAGCACGGCCTCTGCTAGGGTCCCGGGCGGTTTAGGGACGGCGTGACTCGAAATGCGATCCGTCCACTGTCGATCGGACACCGGAGCCAGCGACTAAAGGTGGAGACCCAGGCCGATTTCAGCGTACGCGAGGTGGGCGCCAAGGACGGGGGCGAGCGGCCCACGGTCGCGCTCAGCGGCGACTGGACCGCGCCCAGCCTGGGCGATGCGCCGGCGCGACTGGCCCAGACCCTGCGCTCGCGCGGCGCCACCCCGATCGACATGCGCCGCGTGCGCCGGCTGGACACCGCCGGCGCCTACGCCCTGATCCGCGCGGTGGGCGGCCAGTTCGACCCCAAGGCGATCCGCGCGCGGCCGGAAAGCGTGCGGCTGCTGGAGCTGGTGGGCGCGGCTGTCCACGTGAAGCCGGTCACCCAGCGCGCGCCGCGCGGCTTCCACGAGATGACCGTGCGCCTGGGCAAGGGCGTGGTGAACATCGGCTACGAGTGGATCGACACCCTGGCCTTCCTTGGCCACCTCCTGGTGGCGATCGCCCGGGCGGCGGTCTACCTGGTGACCAACCCCAAACGCATCCGCTGGGCGGCGATCTTCTCCCTGGCCGAGCGCGCCGGGCTGGACGCCATCCCGATCGTGGCGGTGACCTCGTTCTTCATCGGCGCGGTGGTGGGCCTCTTGGGCGCCAACATGCTGAGCCAGTTCGGGGCGCAGGTGTTCGCCGTGGAGCTGATCGGCATCGCGGTGCTGCGCGAGTTCAACATCATCATCACCGCCGTGCTGCTGGCCGGCCGCTCGGCCTCGGCGTTCGCCGCCGAACTCGGGGCGATGAAGATGAACCAGGAGATCGACGCCATGCAGGTGATGGGCGTCGACCCGTTCGAGGCCCTGGTGCTGCCCAGGTTCATAGCCCTGCTGGCGATCATCCCGCTGCTGACTTTCGTGGCCACACTGGCCGGGCTGTTCGGCGGCCTGGTGGTGGTCTGGACGGCCCTGGACCTAGGCCCGACCTTCTTCCTGCAGCGGATCGTCGACAACGTGGGCGCGGTTCACTTCTGGGTGGGCATGTCCAAGGCGCCGGTGATGGCCGCGGTGATCGCCGGCATCGGCTGCCGCCAGGGCCTTGAGGTCGGTGGCGACGTGGAATCCCTGGGCCGCCGGGTGACGGCCGCGGTGGTGCACGCCATCTTCGCGATCATCATGATCGACGCGGCCTTCGCGCTGCTGTTCATGAAGCTGAACCTGTGACCGAAGCCGCCGCCCCCATCGTCAACGAGGACGACCTCAGCGACGACGAACTGCTGGACAATGACGGTCCGGCCGTGGAGGTGCGCGGCCTGGTCTCCGCGTTCGGCGACAACCTGGTCCACGACGGCCTGGATATCACCGCCCAGCGGGGCGAGGTGCTGGGCGTGGTCGGGGGCTCCGGCGCCGGCAAGTCGGTGCTGCTGAACACCATCATCGGCCTGCGCATCCCCCAGGCCGGGACCGTCAAGGTGTTCGGCCAGGACATCGAGCGGGCCTCGCGCCGGCGCTGGAGCGCGATTGAGCGCAAATGGGGCGTGCTGTTCCAGCAGGGCGCGCTGTTCTCCAACCTGACGGTCCGCGACAACGTCGCCGCCCCGATGTTCGAGCACACCAGCCTGGGGAAGAAAGAGGTCTACGAGCTTTCCGACCTGAAGATCGCCCTGGTGGGCCTGCCGCCCAACGCCGGCGACCTGAAGCCCTCGGAGCTGTCGGGCGGCATGAGGAAACGTGTGGGCCTGGCGCGCGCGCTGGCCCTGGACCCGGAGCTGCTGTTCCTCGACGAGCCCACCGCCGGCCTCGACCCGATCAGCGCCGCGGCCTTCGATGAGCTGATCAAGGACCTCTCCGACAGCCTGGACCTGACGGTGTTCATGATCACCCACGATCTCGACACCCTCTACGAGATCACCGACCGCGTGGCGGTGATCGCCGACAGGAAGGTGGTCGCCACCGCGCCCGTGCGGGAGCTGGAGCATGCCAACCACCCCTGGATCCGCGAGTATTTCCTGGGGCCCCGCGGCCGGGCCGCGGCTAAGGTGAAGACGGAAGCCTGATGGAAAAGAACGCCAACTACGCCCTGGTGGGCCTCTCCTCGCTGATCCTGTTCGTGGGATTGGTGATCTTCGTCGTCTGGCTGGCGCGGGTGTCGTTCTCCCAGGAGTACGACCTCTACGACATCGTCTTCGACGGGCCGGTGCGGGGCCTGAACCAGGGCGGCGAAGTCCACTTCAACGGCATCAAGGTGGGCGAGGTCACCAAGATCGCTCTCGACCGCACCAACCCCAGCCGGGTGATCGCCCGCGCCCGGGTCACCTCCGACGTACCGATCCGCATCGACAGCTACGCCACCCTGGAACCGCAGGGCATCACCGGGGTGAACTATGTGCAGATCACCGCCGGCACGCCATCCAAGCCGCTGTTGAAGGACGTGCAGAAGGCCAAGTGCCAGTCCCTCGGCTTGAACGCCTGCATCCCGATCCTGAAGAGCCAGAGGAGCGCGCTCAGCGACCTGCTGGAAGGCGGCGGCACGGTGCTGACCCGCACCATCGAGGCGCTGGACCGCGTCAACCGGGTGCTCTCCGACAAGAACATCCAGAGCTTCTCCGCCACCCTGGCCGACGCCCAGGCGGTGGGTGACGAGCTGAAGGAGAAGAAGGCGATCGTCGATGACGCCCAGAAACTGATCCAGGACCTGGATCAGGCCACCCGCCACGCCGACGGCATCCTGACGGACGCCCAGGGTGCGTTCGACAGCGACGGCAAGCGCAGCCTGAAGAACATCGCCGACGCCGCCGACGAGGCGAAGAAGGCGGCGACCTCGCTGCGGGTCATGGTCGACAAGCTGCAGGGCCCGACCAGCGACTTCGCCAACAACGGCCTGCCGCAGATCACCTCAGCGCTGTTCGAGCTGCAGCGCGCCGCCCAGTCGCTGGAGCGGCTGGTCAACGAGATCCAGAAGAGCCCGACAGGCGCGCTCGGAAAGGCTCCGGCCGAGGAAGTGAAGGTGAAGCCATGACCAGGAACGCCTCTTGGGCCCCTCTGCGCCTGGCCACGCTCGGCCTCACCGCGCTCGCGCTCAGCGGCTGCATCTCGCTGCTGCCGAAGACCAAGCCGGCCCAGCTCTACAGCTTCGCCCCGGCCCCGGCGGCGAAGGTGGCCGCCCCGGCGCCCGGCGGGGTGGCGGTGTTCCGCTCGAACGGCCAATTCCAGGAAGAGGCCTCCGACGACAGAATCCTCACGGTGATCGGCGGCAAGGCGGCCTATATCGCTGACACCCGTTGGGTCGCTCCGGCCGAGACCCTGTTCAACGAGGCGGTGGCCAACGCCTTCGACGCCAGCCCCATCCGCCTGATCGCCCGCGGCCAGCAGGGGCGATTCGGCTATGCGCTGAGGATCGACGTGAGGAGTTTCGAGGCCCGCTACGACCACGGCGCCAAGGCCCCGCCCACGGTGGTGGTGCACATCCACGCCGCCCTGACCAAGGCCGACCAGACCGGCGTCGGCGAGCAGGACTTCGAGGCGTCGGCGCCGGCGTCGGACAACCGCGTCACCGCCATTGTGGCCGCCTTCCGCAAGGCCACCGACGAGGCGATCGGCAAGCTGGTGACCTGGACCGAGGCGAACGCGACCCAGCCGACGGCCTGAGGGCGAGGGCCTAAGCCAAACCCGCCTGCATCCGGGCGGCCTTGACGGTGTTCTGCAGCAGGACCGCCACGGTCATCAGGCCGACGCCGCCGGGGACCGGCGTGATCCAGCCGGCCACCTCGCTCGCCTCCTTGAAGGCGACGTCGCCCACCACCTTGGTGCGGCCCTCGGCGGCCTTCACCGGATCGTCGAACGGCACGCGGTTGATGCCGACGTCGATCACCGCCGCGCCAGGCTTGATCCAGTCGCCGCGGATCATCCGCGGGCGGCCCACCGCGGCGACCAGGATGTCGGCCTCGCGGCAGACGCCCGGCAGGTCGGCGGTGCGCGAATGGGCGATGGTCACGGTGCAGTCGGCCTGCAGCAGGAGCTGGGCGATCGGGCGGCCCACCAGCACCGAGCGGCCCACCACCACCGCGCGCTTGCCGGCCAGGGAGCCCATGGTCTCGCGCAGCATGATCATGCAGCCCATGGGCGTGCAGGGCACCAGCGCCGGCAGGCCATTGGCCAGGCGCCCGGCGTTGGCCACGGTCAGGCCGTCGACGTCCTTGTCCGGGGTGAGCATGGCCAGCACCGGCTTCTCGTCCAAAGGCTTGGGCAGCGGCAACTGGACCAGGATGCCGTGGATCAGGGGATCGACGTTCAGCTCGGCGACCAGCCGTTCCAGTTCCGCCTGGGTGGTGTCCTCGGGCAGCCGGTGGGTCACCGAATGCATGCCCGCCGCCAGCGACTGCTCGCCCTTGGAGCGGACATAGATCTGGCTGGCCGGATCGTCGCCCACCAGCACCACCGCCAGGCCCGGCTGCAGGCCGTGGTTGGCCTTCAGTTCAGCCACCTCGGCGGCCACCTCGGCGCGAACGCGCTCGGCATAGACCTTGCCGTCGATCAGCTGGGCTTGCGCCATGGAATCCTCCGGAACTGGGCCTCGCACTAGCCGTTCAGGCCAAGCCAAGCAAATGGGCTTCGCAAACCCGGAGGGGCGGCCGCCCACATGGACAAGGCTTCAAGAGCGTTCACCGCCATGGCGGGCGCGGTTTCCACCTGGACGGGACGGCCCAGCGCCTTCCTGCTGTGCTGCCTGATCGTGATCGTCTGGGCGGCGACCGGGCCGATGGCCCACTACTCCGATACCTGGCAGCTGATCATCAACACCGGCACCACCATCGTGACCTTCCTGATGGTGTTCCTGATCCAGAACACCCAGAACCGCGACAACGCCGCCATCCAGGCCAAGCTGGACGAGCTGATCCTCACCTCCAAGGCGCGCAACGAGTTCATCGGCATCGAGCACCTGACCGACACGGAGATCGGCGAGATGCTGGAGCTTTGCGAAAAGCATCGGCCGGACGATGTGAAACGCGTGCGCGCCGCCGCCACCGCGGGGGAAAAACGCGAGATGCGCACGGCGCAGCGCAAAGCGGCTCGCGCCGCGGCCAAGCCGCTGACCAAATCGGAGAAGGCGGCGGCCAGGACCTCGGCCTAGCGGCCCGTCCGGCGATCCCGGCGCAGCCAGAGCGCCATGGCCCAGGCGTGCGACGGGCGGGTGAGCGCCGCCAGGGCCTCGTGCGGCGTCATCCATTCCAGGGCGTGATCGGGCTCGATCTTCAGCTGCGGGGCCTCGGCGATCACCCGGCCCTCGAAGAACCGGCCGCGGGTGTTGTGGGTCTCGCCGTCCTGGTTGACGAAGAAGTGGTCGGCGCGGCCGAGCGCGGCCCCGACCTCGACCGCCAGGCCGGCCTCCTCGCCGCATTCCCGCGCGGCGGCCTGCTCGGCCATCTCGCCCGGATCGATCCCGCCGCCCGGCAGGTCGACCCGGAAGCCGCCGCCCGGGAGGCTGACCCGCACCACCGCGATCATCCCGTCCCGCTCGATCGCCACGAAGGCCGCCGGCCGGTCTGGATAGGATCGCCCAGGCTGCGGCTCGCCGAACTGCGGGACGTTCATCGCGCCACGTCCGTCAGTCGATGCCGTAGAGCGCCGGATAGGGATCGGACTTGCCGGCCAGGACGTCGGCCACCGAGATCGCCGGCTTGTAGCCGAGGGATTCCGTGGCGCTGAGCTTCCAGGCCTCGGCGATCATGTCGCGCAGCTCCGAGGCGCCGACCGCGATCAGCTGGGCGGCGAAGGCCGGCCCGCGCGGATCGCCCGAGGCCATGCCGCCGGCCTTCTCCAACTGGTAGAGGGGGATCACCTGGGTTCCGGTGGCCGCAAGATAGTCGGCGATGCGCTTCTGGATCGCGCAATGGCAGTCCTTGGGCGGCGCCATCTTGGCCTGCACCATGGGTTCGGTGACGCTGGCCAGGACCATGTCGCTCTCGAAGGGCGCGTGGATGCGCGCGGTGGTGAAGCCCTGCGGGTTGGGGAAGTCGCCCCAGCCGTTGAAATGGACCGTCATGTGCAGCGGCTGGCTGCCGTCGCCCACGAAGTGGGAGAGCATGCCGATGGTCTGGAGGATCTGCGCCTCGCGCCGGCGGCGGTCGTTGGCGAAGAAGGTCTTGTGGACGCTCCAGGCGGGGTTCTTCTCCGCAGCGTCGAGCACACGCCAGTAGGCGAAGTCGCGGGCCAGCTTCTGATAGTTCTCCAGGATCGAGTACGGCAGGTAGCCGGACTTCCAGCTGTTCTGGTTCACCGCCCGAAGCTGGGTCTCGAATTCGGCGCGCGTGTTGGGCAGGCCGGCCAGGGTCGGGCCGCCCAGCACCGTGCCGTCGTCGCTGAGGTCGAGGAAGTGGCCGGGGTCGAGGTCGTTGTCATAGGTGCGGCCGGCGCCCTTGACCCGGTCCGGCTCGCGGCTGAACTCGCCCACATCCAGCGCCGCCTGGGGCGTGTGCAGGAAGCCCGGCAGATCCGCCGGCAGGGCGCGCATGGCCAGCTCGCCTACGAACCGGTGGCCTGTGGATCCCCAGGCGAGGACAGTGGCGGGGGCCAGCGCCGTGGCGAAGGCGGCGGCGAGGGCCAGGGCGGCGCCGGCGGCGCGAACGGAAGGGCGTTTCATGCCCCCGGTTTGTCGGCTCCGGCGGCGGAAGGCAAGCCGCGCGTTGGGGGATTCAGTCGGCGATCCTGAGGGCCTGTTCGACGCGGGCGATCCAGGCCCGCACCCGGGGATAGCCGGCCAGGTCGAAGCCGCCCTCATGCGCCCAGCGGGTGTAGGCGACCAGGGCCACATCGGCGAGCGTGACGGCCCCGCCCACCAGGAAGGGCGAGGCCGCCAGGCCATCCTCCAACCGCTGAAGGGCGGCCTTACCTCGTTCGACGATCCTGGGCTCCAGGTCCCTCACCGGCTTGCCCAGATAGCGCACCTGGAACCGGGCGACGGCGATGTAGGGCTCGTGGCTGTACTGCTCCCAGAACAGCCACTCGAGCATCTTGGCCCGGTCGTAGGCGTCGGGTGGAATCAGGGCCGAGCCTTCGGCCAGGTGCAGGATGATGGCGTTGGACTGGGCGAGCGGGCGTCCGTCGTCGAGGATCACCGCCGGCACCTGGCCGGCCGGATTCATCGCCAGGAAGGCCTCGGTCCGCGATTCCCCCTTGAGGATATCGGTCTCGATCCACTCGTAGGAACGGCCCAGGAAGTCCGCCGTCCACTTCACCTTCAGGCAATTTCCGGAAATCGAGTCCCCATAAATTCTCATCCGCCGCCCTCCCACGCCCTGGGCCTGGATGTGCCAATTTCCTTAAGGTTTGCAAGCCATGCTGTCTCGCAACGTGAGTTAGGAAATCTAACAAGGCAGCGCGCCGCAGCCCTCAGGGGTTGCCCCGGAAGGCTCCCGCGGGTACGACTCCCGCACACCAGATCAACGACGAAGGAGCCGCCGTCTTGCGACGTCGCCTCGCCGCACTGGCCGCAATTCCTCTCCTCGCTATCGGGTCGAACGCGCACGCCGCGAACAGCGATCCCGTGGGCGACCTGATTATGTCGGTGGTCACCGGCACGCTTCCGACCGGCCCGGTCTTCAACCTCAAGGCGACGCTCTATCACGCGGGAGTCCGCGGGGTGGGCGCGCTGGATTCGCTGGGCTGCAAGGTCGTGGCCAT
>NZ_DASYAF010000161.1:0-7540 GCF_036501465.1 Phenylobacterium sp. | reverse complement strand
ATCACCGCTCGACCAAACGGCGTCAGCCGAGCATTCTTATGCACGTTCATTCGGGGCCTCGGGACCAAGGGTTGGAGCTTCGCAACCCCAGCCTCTCAGCCCAGCCCCGAGTGAACAACCTTCATAGCTTCGACACCTAGCGCGCCGCCGCCCGCACGGCTAGGCTCGGGCGCATGGCCAAGCCCGCCCCTGGAGCGCCCGCCGACAAGGTCCGCCTCTATGAGGCGCTGATCGCCGGCCTGCCCGGCGTGGAGCGCAAGGGGGCGAAGTTCCCCTACACCTCGCTGAACGGGAACATGTTCTCGATCCTCTCGACCACGGGGGTCATGGGCCTGCGCCTCGCCAAGGCCGACCGCGAGGCCTTCCTGCGGGATCATGCGGCGAAGCTCTACGAAAGCCACGGGGCGGTGATGCCGGAGTATGTCGCGGTGCCCGACGCCCTGCTGGCCGACACCGCGGCGATGACGCCCTATGTCGCCAAGAGCTTCGCCTATGCCCAGACCCTGCGGCCGAAACCGACGACGCGGCCGAAGAAAGCCTAGGCCTTCAGGCTTTCCACCAGCGCCTTCGCATGGGGCCGCAGTTCCTCGTCGGCGCGGACCACGATCTTGAGTTCGCGGACCGCCCAGTCGTCGGCCAGCTCCACCCGCGCGAGCGCCATGGTCTTCGCCGCCCGGGCCGCGGTGGTGGCGGGCACGACGCCGACGCCCACGCCGCACTCCACCAGCCGGCAGACGGCGTCGAAGCTGCGCAGCTGCACGCGCAGGCGCAGCGGCTTGCCCTCGCGCGCCGCCTTGCCGGCCAGGAACCGCTGCAGGGAACTCGCCCGGTCGAGCCCCACCAGGTCGTAATCCAGCACCTGGGCGAAGCGGACGCTGGCTTGGGCGGCGAGCGGGTGGCCCGGCGGCGCGACGATCACAAAGCGGTCCGACCGGAAGGGATAGGTGGCGAGCGCCCCCACATCCACCGTGCCGGCGACGATGCCCGCGTCGGCGGCGCCTTCGGCCACCAGACCCACGATCTCGTCGGAGAGCCGCTCCTCCAGGTCGACGCTCACCTGCGGATGGTCGGCCAGGAAGGACGACAGGGCCTCCGGCAGGAATTCGGTGAGCGCGTTGGTGTTGGCGAGCAGGCGCACCTGGCCGATGAGGCCGCCGGAAAAGACGCTGAGGTCCTCGCGCATGCGCTGCGCGTCGGCGAGGATGCCGCGGGCGTGCTTCAGCAGGGTGCGCCCGGCCTCGGTGGGCGTGACTCCGGCGCGCGAGCGGGTGAGCAGCGGCGCGCCCAGCGCCTCCTCCATGCCGCGGATCCGCGTCGAGGCCGCCGCCAGCGCCAGCGCGCTTTTCTCGGCGCCGCCGGTGATCGAACCGGCGTCCGCCACATCGCAGAACAGCCGCAGATCCGTGAGGTCGAACCGCATCCTTCGCCTTTCGCGAAGGAATCCTACAGCAATTGCGCATTGTGTAGGAGCGTCGAAGAAACAAAACTTCGTATAACCCGAAGGAGATCGTTCCGATGCAGACCTTCCTGGTAGAGCGGACCATTCCGGCGGCCTTCCGCTACGAGGATCCGGCGGTGCTGGCCCTGCATGCCCGCTGGGCGACCGACGCCTACAAGGCCCTGGGCGCCTTCTGGCATGGCGGGGTGATCACCGAGACGGGAATGTGCGGCCTGGTGAGCGCCGAAGCCGAGGACGACCTCGGCCGCTACGCCCGATCGCTGAACATCGGGCCGGACCAAATCGCCGTGCGCCGGGTGGTGCGCGCCATCGGGCCATATTTCGCCGCGCCGCAGGGTTCGGTCCGTCCGCCGGGCGCGGCGCGTTGACACACCCCCCATGGCGCTTAAAAGCGGACGGACATCGGGTCAGGACATGAGCGGGGGAGAGCCATGACAGACACCCCAAAAGCGCCACGCGAACCGCCGGTTTCGCCGCATCTGATGACCGGGGGGTTCGGCTCGCCGCTGCTCTGGCGGTGGCACATCACCATGTGGACCTCGATCCTGCACCGGGCCACCGGCGTGGCGCTCTATGTTGGCGGCTTGATCGCGGCGGTCTGGGCGGTGGCGCTGGCCGCCGGGCCCGAGCGCTACGCCGACTTCAAGGCGCTGATGGGCTCGCTGCCGGGCAAGGTGGTGATGTTCGGCCTGACGCTCTGCATCTTCTACCACCTGGCCAACGGCGTCCGGCACCTGGTCTGGGACACCGGTCACGGACTGGACGTGAAGTCGGCCAATGCCTCGGCCGTGGTGGTCTTCGCCTTCGCCGCCGCCGCGACCCTGGCGATCTGGGGCCTGGCCGCCATGACGGGAGCCGTTTGATGGTCAGCTATCGCACCCCGCTCGGCCGCGCCCGCGGCCTGGGCTCGGCCAAGCACGGCGCCTTGACCTGGGTGAGCGAGCGGGTCTCGTCCATCGCCCTGATCCCGCTGGTCATCTGGCTGGTCTACGGTGTGATCCGCCTGGCCGCCGGCGACTATGGCTTCGCGGTGGAGTGGGTCCACGATCCGCTGAACGCCACGCTGTGCGTGCTCACCTTCGCCATCGCGTTTTCGCACATGCACGCCGGCATGCGGGTGGTGGTCGAGGACTACATCCACAAGGCGCTCAGCAAGTCGGCGCTGCTGATCCTCAACCTCTTCGTCTGCGGCCTGGCCGGCGCGCTGGCGATCTTCTCGATCCTCAAGGTCGCGCTCGGCGCCGCCAGCCTGGGAGGCGTGTGAGGCTCCATGGCGACCTACAACTTCACCGACCACCGCTATGACGTCGTCGTCGTGGGCGCCGGCGGTTCCGGCCTGCGCGCGGCCCTGGGTTGCGCGGCGGCGGGGCTGAAGACAGCCTGCATCTCCAAGGTCTTCCCCACCCGCTCGCACACCGTCGCCGCCCAGGGCGGCATCTCCGCCAGCCTCGGCAACATGGGCGAGGATGACTGGCGCTGGCACATGTACGACACCGTCAAGGGCTCGGACTGGCTGGGCGACCAGGACGCCATCGAATACCTGGTCCGCAACGCCCCGGCCGCGGTCTACGAGCTGGAGCACTGGGGCGTGCCGTTCTCGCGGACGCCCGAGGGCAAGATCTACCAGCGCGCCTTCGGCGGCATGACCAGGAACTACGGCGAGGCGCCGATCCAGCGCACCTGCGCGGCGGCCGACCGCACCGGCCACGCCATGCTGCACACCATGTACGGCCAGGCGGTGGCCAAGAAGACCGAGTTCTTCATTGAGTACTTCGCCCTCGACCTGATCATGGACGAAGGCGTCTGCCGCGGCGTCACCGCCTGGAAGCTGGACGACGGCACCCTGCACCGCTTTCAGGCGCAGATGGTGATCCTGGCCACCGGCGGCTACGGCCGCGCCTACTTCTCCTGCACGTCGGCCCACACCTGCACCGGCGACGGTGGCGGCATGACGCTTCGCGCCGGCCTGCCGCTGCAGGACATGGAGTTCGTGCAGTTCCACCCCACCGGAATCTACGGCTCCGGCTGCCTGATCACCGAAGGCGCCAGAGGTGAAGGTGGGTATCTCACCAATTCCGAGGGCGAGCGGTTCATGGAGCGCTATGCGCCGACCGTGAAGGACCTGGCCCCGCGCGACATGGTCAGCCGCGCCATGACCATCGAGATCCGCGAAGGCCGCGGCGTGGGCCAGAAGAAGGACCACATCAACCTGCACCTCGACCACCTGGATCCGAAGGTGCTGCACGAGCGCCTGCCCGGCATCTCGGAGAGCGCGCGCATCTTCGCCGGCGTCGACGTGACCAAGGAGCCGATCCCGGTGCTGCCCACCGTCCACTACAACATGGGCGGGGTGCCGACGAACTTCTACTCCGAGGTGGTGACCAAGGCCGGCAAGGCCGCCGACACGGTGGTGCCCGGTCTGATGGCGGTGGGCGAGGCGGCCTGCGTCAGCGTCCACGGCGCGAACCGGCTGGGCTCCAACTCGCTGATCGACCTGGTCGTGTTCGGCCGCTCGGCCGCGCTGCGCTGCGCCGAGACCATCAAGGCCGGCGCCACCCAGGTGGAACTGCGGCCAGCGATGACCGAGCCGCACCTCGCCCGTTTCGACCGCTTCCGCAACGCCTCCGGCAAGACCTCCACCGCCGAACTGCGGCTGGAAATGCAGCAGGCCATGCAGGAGGACGCCGCGGTGTTCCGCGCCGGCGACAGCCTGAAGAGCGGGGTCAAGCGGCTGGAGTCGGTGGCCAAGAAGCGCGCGGACCTCTCGGTCGCCGACCGGGGCCTGATCTGGAACACCGACCTGATGGAGACGCTGGAGCTCGACAACCTGATCGGCCAGGCGGTGGTGACGGTGGTGGGCGCCAACAACCGCATCGAAAGCCGCGGGGCCCACGCCCGCGAGGACTTCCCGAACCGCGACGACAAGGTCTGGATGAAGCACACCCTCACCTGGTTCGACGACAAGACCGGCAAGGTGAAGATCGATTACCGCCCGGTGCACGACTACACCATGACCAACGACATCGCCCCGATCCCGCCCAAGGCGCGGGTCTACTAGGCGGCGATGGACGGGTCGCAGCCCGTTGTGGACGTTTCCCCTCGCCAGGATGGGCCGCCCATCGGCTGGTTCCATTCGCTGACCCTGCCGGGCGGCGAGGTGACGGCCGGCGAGAAACCGGCGGTGGTGCTGGCGAGCGAGGCCGAGGTCGTCTTCCGGCACGGCGTGGCCGGCAAGCGGGTGCTGGATATCGGCGCCTGGGACGGCTTCTTCAGCTTCGAGGCCGAGCGGCGCGGGGCCGCCCAGGTGCTGGCCACCGACCACTTCTGCTGGTCCGGGCCGGGCTGGGGGAGCAAGGCGGGCTTCGACCACGCCCACGCCCGACTGGGCTCGAAGGTCGCCAGCCTCGACATCGACGTGCCGCGGATCGGGCCCGAGACCGTGGGGACGTTCGACGTCGTCCTGATGCTGGGCGTGCTCTACCACGTGAAGGACCCATTCTCCTGCCTGGAGCGGGCCGCCTCGGTGGCCGGCGAATGCCTGGTGGTGGAGACGGTGACCGCGCTGGACGTCCTGCCCTGGCCGGTGATGCGCTTCTTCCGCGGGCGCGAATTCAACGACGACCCGACCAACTTCTGGGCCCCCAACCGCGCCTGCCTGGAAGCCATGGCCCGCGAGCTCGGCTTCCGGCGGATCGAGATGACCGGCCATCCGGCCACGCGCCCGCACTGGCGCCGGCCGGAGCTCTACTGGCTGCACAACCGGGTGTTCATGCATGCCTGGCGCTGAGGCGGCCTTCGCCCGTCGGGACACCGACGCGGACTGGCGCGAGATCGGCGCCAGCAATCCCTATTGGGGGGTCATCAGTCAGCCGCAGTTCGAGAAGGACAGCCTGACCGCCGAGGCCGTCGAGGACTTCTACAAGACCGGCCGCGACCAGATCGACGAGATCGCCAGGGACTTGGGCTGGCTGGCGGGCCGTACGCCCTCGGGACGCGCCCTGGACTTCGGCTGCGGCCTCGGGCGACTGACCGAGGCGATGACCCGCTTCGCCGACCCGGTGATCGGCTACGACATCTCGCCCGCCATGTTGGAGCTGGCCCGGGCGCGCGGTGGCGGCGTCACCTACGTGGATGAGCTGCCCGACGGCCCGTTCGACTGGATCAACAGCTTCATCGTCTTCCAGCACATCCCGCCGGAGCGGGGCCTGGCGTTGCTGCGGCAACTCATGGAGCGCCTGTCCGCGGACGGGATGATCAGCCTGCACGTCACCGCCTGGCGCGATCCGCGGCTCGAGCCCGGCGCGGCGAAGGGCGTGAAGGGCTTGCTGCTGGCGCTGCGCCGGTGGCGGAGCGCCCGGCGGTTGCCGGCGGGCCACATCCATATGTTCGACTACGACCTGTCCGCCGTGATCCGCATCCTCAACGAGGCGGACATTCTCGACCTGCGCCTGATGTCCACCAACCATAGCGGTCACCACGGCGTCTCCATCCTCGGCCGCAAGGCCGCGCCGCAGCACTCGCAAGTCAACCGTTTCTGCTAGGGACTCCGACCATGGTCGAACTCGCGCTGCCAAAGAACTCCCGTGTCGTCCGCGGCAAGCATCACCCGGCGCCGGAAGGGGCCAAGAAGGTGAAGACCTTCAGGGTCTACCGCTACGATCCGGAAGGGACCGAGAACCCCCGCTGGGACAGCTATGACGTCGATGTCGGCGCCTGCGGCCCGATGGTCCTGGACGCCCTGATCTACATCAAGAACACCATGGACCCGACGCTGGCCTTCCGCCGCTCGTGCCGCGAGGGGGTCTGCGGCTCCTGCGCCATGAACATCGGCGGCCGTAACACCCTGGCCTGCACGCATGGCTGGGCGGACGTCCCCGGCCGCGACGTTCAGATCAGCCCGCTGCCGCACATGCCGGTGATGAAGGACCTCGTGCCCGACCTCACCATGTTCTACGCCCAGTACGCCTCGATCGAGCCGTGGCTGCACACCGAGACGCCGGAGCCGCAGAAGGAGTGGATCCAGTCGCCGGAGGACCGCGAGAAGCTGGACGGCCTCTACGAGTGCATCCTGTGCGCCTGCTGCACGACGTCGTGCCCCAGCTACTGGTGGAACGGCGACAAGTACCTGGGCCCGGCGGCCCTGCTGCACGCCTACCGCTGGCTGGTCGACAGCCGCGACGAGGCCACCGGCGAGCGGCTGGACGCACTCGAAGACCCCTTCAAGCTCTATCGCTGCCACACGATCATGAACTGCGCCCAGGTCTGCCCGAAGGGTCTGAACCCCGCCAAGGCGATCGCCGAGGTGAAGAAGATGATGGTCGAGCGAGTGGTCTGATTTCATTGGCTGGGGGAATTCGGGTGGGTCAGTTGAAGGGGTTTTCGCTGGCGGTCGCGCTGATGCTGACCGCGGCGCCGGCGGCGATGGTCTGGGCGGCGCCGACGCCGGCCGCCGCGCAGGCCGGCGAGACGGCGGCTCAGGCGGCCGAGGCGGCGCGGTTCACCGCCTTTATCGACAACGAGTTCGAGCAGGAGCTGAAGCTGCGGCCCCAGCGCGCCACCGCGCTCGGCCGAAAGCAGGACAACGACAAGTGGGATGACATCAGCGACGCCGGCCAGCTGAAGCTGCTGGAGTGGCGGCGCGGCAGCGTGGGGCGCATGAAGGCCCAATTCGACCGCGCGAAGCTGCCCCCGGCGGCGCGCGCCAGCTACGACATGTGGGCGCTGGAGCTGGACCGCGCCGAGCTGACCTACAAGTACCGCCGCTACCAGCCGCCGTTCTATTCGTTCCTCTACTCCATCCACTCCGAGCTGCCGAACTTCCTGATCAACACCCAGGCGGTCACCGACGCGGCGGACATGAAGGGCTACAACACCCGCCTGAAGACCCTGGGCGGCGTGCTGGACGTCGGCATCGCCGAAAGCCGCAAGGCGACCGCGGCGGGAATCAATGCGCCCAAGTTCGAGATCGAGCGGGTGATCGAGGGCTCAAAGGTGATGATCACCGGCCAGCCGTTCACGGCGAGCGGTGCGGACTCGCCGCTGTGGGCCGACGCCAAGGCCAAGGTCGGCAAGCTGAAGGCG